>DATIXG010000001.1:0-9757 GCA_035518815.1 Gemmatimonadales bacterium
GGTAGGTACCTGTGACAGCACCTAGACGAATGAAGTGGGCCAAGCCGCCGATCCGCGGGGCGCGCACGCGCTGCCGTCATCGCAAGGAGTACGAAACGGATTGGCTGGGACGGACCCTCGTGGGGTGCCCGCGGTGTAACAGGTGGCGGCCCATGAAGTTACGCCCCGGTACTGACGACCCCAAACGTCTCGCCGCCTAGGGGGGCGCACCGGGGACGCCGTTGCACCTGTAGGACCATTCCGTAGCTAGCCCCTTGCCGCAGCGCCACATGGCGCGCGCTCGATTCCGGGGCACATTTCTCGGCGTCACCCCCGGGGGCGCCATGAGGACTGGCACGCGTGTCCACGATGCGGGTCTGGCGCTCGCTGGCGCCGCCGTCCTCACTTTGTGGGGCGCATCGCTGTCCGCCCAGGCACTCACCAGCACAGTCCAGGGTCGCGTGAACGGTGCGAGCCGGGGTCTCCTCGCAAGCGTCCATGTCAGTGTCGTCGGCACTCCGCTCGGTGCGATCACCCGCGCCGACGGGACCTACCGCATCACGGGTGTCCCACCCGGCCGCTACACGATCCGCGCCGCGATTGATTCTCTCAGCGCTGAAGCCGTGGACGTCGCTGTTCATGCGGGCGAGACGCGAACGGTGGATCTCGTGGTCGGCTCGCCTGGCGCGCCGGGACGCGGTCGCGAGCGCGCGCTCGACCAGCCAACGTCGCGGACCTTCATAGATGAAGCGGCGCTTCACGACCTCCCGATCACAACGCCACGGGGAGCGATTGCGCTCGAGACGGGCGTGACGGATGTCGGAAGTCCTCAGGGTGTGTCGCTGCGCGGCAGCGACCCGGCGGGCACGGGGACGTTTGTCGACGGGGCGCCGGTCCGGAACGGGCAGCGCGGCGAAGTCGATCTGGTGCTCGGCACCAATGGCATCGCGGAAGCCGCTGTGACGACTGGCGTCCTTGATGCGGGAATAGGCAACGCCGAGGGCGGCGCGATTTCCTATTTGACGCCGAGCGGGGCTGGTGGTTGGCGCGGCTCCGTCCGGTACCGGAGCGACTATCCGGGGTTCGACGCGTGGCAGAACGTCGGACTGAATCTCCTCGAGGCCAGGCTCCGCGGTCCGATCACCGGCCGTCTCACGTTCTTCACCGCCGCCACGCTTACCGGCCAGCAATCGCTCGAGACGCAGAAGGGACGCGACACCCAGGCGCCCGTATACGTCATGGGCGGCGTGGACACCGTGGTCCAGCAACCGCGTACGTGGGGCATGTCCCCCACCGATACGACCGCGTTCCAGGTCCCTCAGTTCATCGAATACACCGGCAACTGCGACGCTTCTCAGAACTACGGCGTGGATTGTCAGGGCTTGCGGGTCCCCTACACGGCGAACGGCTCGTTCAGCTGGCAGGGCAAGCTGCAACAGACCTACGGTGTCGGGTCTCTATTCTCGATCACCGGAATCGCGAGCCGGGCGCAGCAGCGCAATTTCCCGGGCCAGGACATCTACAACCCGTTGAACTACACGGGGGCGTCGCTTTCGAGTTACGCCGCGATCGCCAACTGGCGGCAAGCCCTGAGCCAAGGGCTGGCGCTCGAGGTCAACGCGTCCTACCAGTCCGATCGGCGTTCCAGCGGGCCGCTCGAGAACGCGTCCGAGCTCGACAGCCGAGATCCGTTTGGCGGGTTCCTCGTGGCGCCGCTCCACTACGTCACGGATTTCAGCACGACGCACACGGTGCAGATTCTGACGGAGCACTACTCGGATGTGCACTACCTCGACGATCGCCAGATTCAGTGCCTGCTAGCAGGCGAAGGTGCCTGTCAAGACAACGTGCCCTTCTTGAACGACAACAGCCTCAACTCCGTCCAGCCCTATCGCCTGAATCCCTATGCCGCGGAGCAAAGCAACCGCCTGTCGCTCTGGACTGGAGGGATGGATAACCCCGTAGATCTCTCACAGGAGACTCGACTGCGCACCCGGGTGAGCGTCGACTGGCTCTCTCGGGGCGCTGGACGCTTCCGGGCCGGTGGTGAGGTGCAGCGATTCGAGGCGGCTCGCTACGATGCCCAGGGCATGAACAGCTCGCTCGGGCTGGACGCCTATCGTGAGCAGCCGGTCGCCGCAGGGGCATTCCTCGAGGACCGTCTCGACCTGGGCGACGTGGTGATCGTGGGCGGGGTGCGCTACGACTACTACGACTCGCGGGCGAGCTACCCCTTCACACCGGGCCGGATTTCGACGCGGCCCGCACTGCCCTCCGACTCCGTGTGCTATCCCGCCGGCGAGACTCGGCCGACGGGCGTGCCCGAGTGCGGTATTCTCCCGGGCGCGACGGAGCCGTTCGACCCGCTCGATCCGACGGCCTCCTTTGTCCGGGCACCGAGCCACAGCACGTGGAGCCCGCGGATCCAGTTCCTCTACTCGCTCAATCCACGTTCGGATTTCCGTTTCTCGTACGGGCGACAGGCTCAGGTCCCGCCCTACGATCTCCTCTTCGCGCACAAGAACACGGACCTCTCCATAGGAACCGCAGGAACCGCCGGCATGGTATTCGGCCAGGACATCGGTTTCACGATCACCATGCTCACGGAACTCGGATTTCGTCATCTGTTCGGACGCGGCACGCTACTCGACGTGGCCGGCTATTACAAAGGGCTGCTTGCCCAACCCGTGATCCGGCTCGCGCAGGTGCCCGACCCGGCTCAACCCGCCGGGCCACGGAATGAGTACAACACGCGCAGCGTGGCAGCGGTGACCCTGGCGGATCTGGGACACGTGAACGGCGTCGACGCGCGGCTCGACCACCGGGTGTCGGACGTATTCACCGCGATGCTGGGCTACACCTATCAGTCGCCCAGCAGCCTCGAGGTGGATGCACGCCAGGCGTTCGCGGGCGCGGTCCACCTGGCGACCCCCGCTGCCTGGCACCCCGGCTCATTGCTGGGCGCGCTGCTCGCCAACAGCAGCGCGTTCCTGACGTTCCGATTCACCAATGGCGAGCGATATACGCAGGTGGCGCAGCAGGGAGCTGGCTACACGCTCGAAGACTTTCCCGTTCAACGGACGGAGGACCTCGGCGCGTCCCGCATGCCGTGGACCAGCACGCTCGACCTCCGCCTCACTCGTGCCTTCCGGGTGGCGCGCGTGAACGCCCGCCTGTTCCTCGAGACGACGAACCTCGTGAATGTCACGAACATGCTGAACCGTTTCACCGAAACGAACGCCGATACGAACCCGACCTACCGACGGAAGTTCATCGACGAGCAGACCGCGCTGCTCCAGGGCGAAGCGTCGAGTGCCGGAATCCTCACCGGCACGACGATCGACTTCACCGCGTTGCCGGGCGGGTGCGCCGGATGGCAGGGGCGGAACAACGGCAATTTCTCGAGCGGCCCTGTGGATTGCGTGCTGTTGGAAGGAGCGGAACGGCGGTTCGGAAACGGTGACGGCGTCTATACTCAAGCGGAGTACCAGAACGCCTTCGGCGCGTGGTACGACTTCCTGAACGCGCCGTACAACTTCTCCGGACCCGGGCGCCGGATCCGCATCGGCGCGGAGATCGTCTTCTAGACCGCCGCGACGAGGTGAGAGAGCAGCTCGTCGAGCCGCCCCACTTCGACCATCGCCCCGAGGTACTCGAACCGCGTGCGGGCCCGGCCCGCGAGCGTCGCGGCGTGCTCGGACCGCCCCTCCTGATGCAGCAAGGCCGCCAGATCACGCTCGGCCTGCGCCACCAGCAACGGACGGTTGACCGTCGTGGCGCGCCCGATCACTTCATACAGCATCGCTTCCGCCTGCGGGACCTTGCCCACCGCCGCCAGCGCGTTCGCCAGCACCCGGAGGCTCTCGGCTTCCCCGACCACGTCGCCGATCTCGCGCTGGAGCGTCAGCGCGTTCAGCACCTCGCGCTGCGCGACTTCAGCATCCCCGCCGAAGAGGCGGATCTGCGCCCGCCCGCTCCGGACCTTCGCTTCGAGCGCGACGTCGCCGGCCGCGGCGGACTCCTTCGCGGCGCGCTCCTCATGCTCCAACGCCTGGGCCAGGTCGCCCTGATCGCGATAGGTGATCGCGAGGTTGTGGAGCGCTTCGGCCACGCCGCCCCGGTGATTCACCTGCTGAAATGCCGCCAGCGCCATGGTGTAGGAGCCGATGGCCCTCCCGTACTGCCCGCGCAGGCTCGCAATGGTCCCGAGGTTATTGGAGCACCGTCCCACGGTCGCTCGGTCGCCCAGGGTCTCGGCCTCGGCGAGTCCCCGGGTGAGGTACCCGATGGCGTCGTCGATCCGGCCTTCCGCGAGCGCGATGGCTCCGGACACGTTGAGCGCGCGGGCTTCGACGGCGTGGTCGCGACGCGCGCGGGCCGCCTCCAACCCGATCCCCACCCACCGCTTGCCCGCGTTGTGCTGACCCAGCCGCGCCTGCGCGATGCCGAACAACAGCGCCAGCGTGGGCGACTGCTCGAGCTCCTGGACGGGACGCGCGCCCAATTGCCGGGCGACAGCCGCGTGGTGCCCCGTGTCGGCGAGCTTCTGGATGGTCTTCAACATCTCGAGGGACGCGAGCATCATCACCACGAAAAGGCGTAGTCGAGATCGAGCGACACGAACAGGTGTGCTCGAGGATGGTCACTGTCCTGGTTGGGATCGTGGCGGGTGTCGCGCCCGGTAGCCGCGCGGTCACCACCGCCGGCAGAACCACCATTGCTGGCAAGGGCGAGCGAGGCGGTGCTGGGCGGGGCCGCCTTGGTGGTCGCGGACGGTGGCGGGGCCGTCCCCATCGCCGCAGGCCCGGTTGGGTCCGCGCACGCGCCGAGCAGCAGGCTCGCACCGAGAAGAAGGAACAGGTTGGTCCGTCGCATGCCCTACCTCCGTCGAGTGAAACAGGGCCGGAGTTGTTTGCCTCGACTGGCCGCAGCTGTGGCCCTGCTGATTTCAGCCCGCCGCCACCGCCTCCCCAAAGCAGGAGGCGTGCCTCGCGAGCGCCTGGTGCAACGTCAGACTGTGACGCGGGTTACACGACTCGCCCGTCTGCCCGCCCTGGTACGGTCTGATCCACGCGGCGTCACTTCGTACCAGCCCCACTAGTCGGCCAGCGCCGCACCCGCCGTCGCGCGGCTGGTCTGAGCGAGCCGACGCAACCGGCGGCGCGACACGCTCAGGCGCCGCGCCGCTTCGCTCACGCTTCCCGAACACAGGTCCAGCATCGCGCGCGCGGCCGCGGTGGTGATCGCGTCGAGCGGCGCCGGGAACGGCAGGGATCCGGCCGAGCCGGCGCTCGTGTGAACCCGTGGAACGAGCTCGGCCAGGTCGAGCTCGCCCGCGGGCGAGAGCAGGAGCGCGCGCTCGAGCGCGTTCTTCAGCTCCCGCACATTCCCCGGCCACGGGTGCGTGGCGAGCGCGCGCCGCGCCTCCGCGCTCAAGGGGGGAACGGGCAGCCGATGATGCGCGGCGAGGGAGACGAGCAGCCTCGTCGCGATGATCGCCACGTCTCCACCCCGTTCTCTCAGCGGCGGCAGCTCGAGGGTCACGACGCCCAGGCGGAAGTACAGGTCCGGGCGGAGCGTGCCGTGTTGCACGGCAGCCTCGAGATTCGCGTTGCTCGCGGCCAGGACGCGCACGTTCACCTTGCGCGACTTGGTGCCGCCCACGCGGCGGATCTCGTGGTCTTCGAGTACGCGCAGCAGCTTGGCCTGGAGGTCCACGGGCAGGGTATCGAGCTCGTCGAGGAACAGCGTGCCCCCGTCGGCGATTTCGAACAGGCCGGGCTTCGCCGCGTGGGCGTCGGTGAAGGCGCCCTTCTCGTGACCGAACAGCTCGGACTCGATGAGGCCGCGGGGCAGCGCCGAGCAGTTCACCGGGACGAACGGCGCTCCGCGGCGGGGACCGCCATCGTGGATCGCGCGAGCGAGCAGCTCCTTGCCGGTGCCCGTTTCTCCGATGATCAGCGCGGTGCCGTGGGCGTGTCGCAACAGCCGTGTGGCGCGCTTGAGCACCTCCCGCAGGGCCGGGCTCTCCCCCGCGATGTCCTGGAACGGCGCCAGATCGTCCGCCGCATCGTCGGCCGCGGTGCGCGCCGCTGCCCGACGGCGGCGCTCGACGGCCACGGTGAGCGCGTTGCTCAGGATCTCGACGTCTTCGGGGAGGGCGAAGTAGTCCGCCGCGCCTTGCGCGACGGCCTGCGCCGCCGCGCGACGGCCGGGGTCCGAGCCGACAACAAAGACCGGCACGCCAAGCGGGATCGCATGCCGGTCCAGCCAGTCCCGCGCTTCGCGCTCCGCGCCGCCCGCCGCGAGAAGCACCGCAGCTGCGCTCGGCGGCACGCCATCGACGCCATTCGGGACGACGACCGCCAGCTCGACATCCAGCCCCTCGGCCAGCTGGGGCCACACGTCGGCGAACGAATCGGACAGACGAACCACGACCAAGACGGACATATCGCCCTCGGGTTCACGGGTCGGTGCGCGTGATCCATCTGGCACATTCCGTACCAGAACGTTGCACGAGGTATCGTCGCTCAACCTTCTATCGGACAATTACTTGGCGTTCGTGGGGCGACTGGTCCCGAGCGTGCGCCTCAACGATTTC
This sequence comes from Gemmatimonadales bacterium, assembly GCA_035518815.1. Classification (GTDB taxonomy): domain Bacteria; phylum Gemmatimonadota; class Gemmatimonadetes; order Gemmatimonadales; family GWC2-71-9; genus AG25. Next base: position 6,581 of record DATIXG010000001.1, read on the forward strand.
GCAGGCGAGAGTGCAACACTGCTGTCACGCGCGAGGGAAGCGAGGGTCTGATGGTCGTAAGTCTAGCGTTGGCAAGCCATAGCACCGGCGGCATCCGCTCCGTGCGAGGCGCGGCGAGCCGAGTGGGCCGGTGGATCAGATCGAACCAGGTCGCAGGCGTGAGTTCGGACCTATGGGCGGCGGTGGTGGCGCTGCAACGCGCGCTGCAGGCGAAGGATCCTTATACCACGTCGCATTCGGCGCGCGTGCGCCGGCTGGCCGTCGCGATGGCGGGGGAGCTGGGCCAGGGGCACGCGTTCGCTCGAGAGATCGGGCTCGCCGCCGAGCTGCACGACATCGGGAAGATCGGGATCCCGGACGAGCTACTGCACAAGGCGGGGCCGTTGAGTGCGGAGGAGCGGACCCGCGTTCTCGAGCACGCGGTGATCGGCGCGCGCATCCTCGAGCCGCTGCTTGGCCGCTATCCGCTCGTGCTCGCAGTCGTGCGTTGGCACCACGAGTGGGCGGACGGGAGCGGTTACCCGGACGGACTCCGCGCGGCCCAGGTCCCGCTCGCGGCCCGCATCGTGTCCGTCGCCGACGCGTTCGATGCGATGACGAGCGAGCGGCCGTACCGCGCGGCCTGCCCCGCGCATCTTGCCGAGGACGAGCTGGTGCGCTGCGCGGGAACGCAGTTCGATGGGCGCTGCGTGCAGGCGTTGCTGGCGGTGGTGGGACGGAGCTAGCGGGTGTGGATGGACCGCAGCTCGACCACGTGATCGACCTTGCAGGCGGTCTTGATGTCGTCGCGCGGCGCGATTTCGATCCGCACCGCGAGACTGTCATGCCGGAACTGGGTCGGCAGGTTGATCGGCAAGTAGCGGACGTTGGGGTTCACCCGGATGGTCCAGCAGCCGCCCCCTGTGTCGACGAACTCGACCACACCGTCGAGCGTCGCTCCCGTACCCTGCTCTTGCGGGCTGAGGGCCAACTGGCAGGCCGGCGCAGTCCCCGCTAGCGTGGCGGCGAGCAGCAGCGCGGGCAGCGGAATTCGACGACGCATTGATGCCGAGGGCAGGACTCGAACCTGCACGGGAGTTGCCTCCCAAGGGATTTTAAGTCCCTTGCGTCTACCAGTTTCGCCACCCCGGCAACCACCTCCAAAGCTACACGCGCCTACGCGAACGTAAGATCAGGGTAGTTTCCCTCTCGATGACCGCCCCCACGCCACCGAGTGAGTCCCCGCCGGCCCTCGCTCTCGTCCTCGGCGGCGGCGGCGCGCGCGCCGCCTACGAAGTGGGCGTGCTGTCCGCGATCGCCGAGCGCGTCCCCACCCTCCAAGTCCCCATTCTCACGGGCGTGTCCGCCGGCGCGATCAACGCCACCTACCTCGCCACGCACCCCGGGCCCTTCCCTGCCGCCGTCGCCGCCCTGCGCGCGCAGTGGAGCGAGCTGGTCGCTGATCGGGTCTACAGGGTGCGGCCCGGCAAAGTGACTCGCGCGGTGGTGCGAGCGCTCGCGCAGACGCTCGTGGGCCGCCGCCGGGCGCCCGGCTTGGTGCGCGGCGTGGTGGACCTGGAGCCGCTGCGCGAGTTTCTCGGCGCGCGGCTCGACTTCGCGAGCGTCGCCCCGCGGATCGCGACCGGGCACCTGCGCGCCGTGGCGCTCTCCGCCACCTCCTACGCCACGGGCGACACGGTCACTTTCGTCGAGGGCCGGCCCGACATCCCGATGTGGCGCCGCACCCAGCGGTATGGCGTCCAGGCCCGGCTGTCGCTCGAGCATCTCATGGCGTCCTGCGCGCTGCCAATCCTCTTTCCCGCGGTGCGCATCGGCGACGCCTTCTACGGCGACGGCAGCGTGCGTCACGGGGCACCGCTCGCCCCCGCGATCCATTTGGGCGCGCGCGCGCTGCTCGCGATCACTCAACACACAGGTCCGACCGCCACCCCACCGGCGCCGCATGACTACCCCACGCTCGCCGAGGTCACCGCCCTCCTCTTTCACACCATCTTCTTGGATGCGCTCGAGGCGGACGTCGAGCGGCTGGAGCGCATCAACCGCCTCATCGCGCTGAACGCACAGGCGGCGCCGAATACGGACGGACTGCGGCCCATCCAGCTCCTGCTGCTGCGCCCCTCGCGCAACCTGGGCGACCTGGCGCGCGGGCTCGAGCGCAGCCTGCCGACGGCGGTGCGGGCGGTGGTGCGCCTCATGGGCGGTGAGTGGGCGACCGCGGCCGATTTCCTGAGCTACCTCCTGTTCGACCCCCGCTACACCGCCGCCCTGATCGAGCTCGGCTACACCGACGCCATCGCCGGCTGGGGCCCGATCGAGCGCTTCCTCGCGACCCTGGTCGGCTCGGGAGGCACCCCTTAGGGCGCTTTCCTGAAACGGCGCAAGCGCCTGAGGGCGCAAGCGTTTGACAACCTTGGGGTCAATTGCTACCGTGTACCGGCCTCGTTACCACCTAGCCGTCCATCTGCCTTCCGGAGAACGCTGTATGCAGCATGCCGTGCGGCGCGCCCTGTTGATGGTTGCAGGACTTCCAGCACTCCTTGGGGCGCAGGGGTTCGGCATCTATGAACAAGACGCGTGCACGATGGGGCGCGCCGGCACTGCCGTCGCTGCCCCCTGCCCTAACGCCTCGGCCATCTTCTTCAACCCCGCCGGTCTGGCAGGCTTGAAGGGCGTGCGCATCAGTGGTGGCGCGACCCTCATCCACATCAACGGCAGCTTCACCGACGATCAGTTCCAGGGGATCACCAACCTGGACGACCCACTCATCCCCGTGCCGCAGGTCTTCGTGTCCTACGGGGTGACGCCCAAGCTCGGGGTCGGCCTCGGGTTCTTCGCGCCCTACGGGTTGCAGACCCGCTGGCCGACGAGCTTCGACGGGCGCTTCGTGGGCTACGACAACACCATCAAGACCTACTACATCCAGCCGACCGTCGCGTACCAGGTGGCCCCCTGGCTCAAGATCGGCGGCGGCCTGGACATCGTGCACGGCAGCGTCAACCTGCACCAGCGCCTGGACCTCGCGACCACGCCCGTTCCGCTCGCCGGCCTGCCGCAGGGCACGACGTTCGGTGCGTTCGGGATTCCGCTGGGAACGGACTTCGCCGACGCCGATCTCGAGGCGTCGAACACCGGGTATGGCGCCCACTTCGGCGCCATCGCCAAAGTGAACAACCGGCT
>DATIXG010000002.1:0-50785 GCA_035518815.1 Gemmatimonadales bacterium
TGCTGTGTTGTGAAGAGGGGATCGCAAGCACCGACCGCCAGGCCTAGGACGAGGACAGCGACCAGAATGGCGACTATCGTAGCCACGGTGCGAGGCGGGACAGTGTTTCTCTCAATGCGTGCGAGTATGTGGCCGCCTAACTACCAATTGTACCGGTCACCTTTGTCCTCGCGAACCCCAGCCAGGCGCTAGACTCACTTGCGAACCCTCCGGTGTTGCGTCGCGACCCTTGCAGCATAGTACAAGGGTAGACGGGGACCTGGCTGGCGCTGTACGCCTCTTTCAGCTGTCACACACTGCCGTGCGCCGCGGCCGCCTCGTGATACTTCCGGCGGATGTCCTTCAGGTCCACGGTGGGCTGGGGGGTCTTCATGCCGAGCGACTCGAGCGTCTCAATCACGATATGCGAGATCGCCAGATTGCGATACCACTTGCGGTCCGCGGGAATGATGTACCACGGGGCATGCGGCGTGCTCGTCCGCGCGAATACCTCCTCGTACGCGTGGCGGTACGCGGGCCACAGGGCGCGGTCCGTGTAGTCGGTCTCGCTGATCTTCCAGCGGCGCGCGGGATCGTCCAGCCGATCCTTGAACCGCTCCAGCTGCTCCTCGGGACTGATGTGGAGGTAGAACTTGAGGATCGTGGTTCCTCCCTCGGCGAGCGCGCGCTCGAACGCGTTGATCAGGTCGTAGCGCTGCGACCACACTGCCTTCGGAACGATCTCGTGCACGCGCACGACCAGCACGTCCTCGTAGTACGACCGGTTGAACACGACGACCTCGCCGCGCGCCGGCACCTGCCGGTGCGCGCGCCACAGGAAGTCGTGCGCCGCTTCTTCGGGGGTGGGGACCTTGAACGCGTGCACCCGCGTCCCCTGCGGATTCATGGCGCCGAGCACGTGCGTGATGGTGCCGTCCTTCCCGGAAGCATCGAGCCCCTGCAGGCAGATCAGCACCGAGCGACGGTCCTCGGCGTAGAGCAGGTACTGGAGGTCCCGCAGCGCCGTGCTCAATGCCACGAGCTTTCGCTCGGCTTCCTCCTTGGTCACTTCCTTGTCCTTGTGATCCGGGTCGATGTCTGCGAGCCTGACCTCGCGGCCAGGCGTGACCCGGAAGCGTTCGCTATACGCCATCGCTCAACCTCCCATCAGCCCAGGAGCCGCGTGACCGTGTAGATCGCTAGCCCCACCAGGCCGCCCACCAGCGTTCCGTTGATACGCACGAACTGCAGATCACGTCCGACGGCCAGCTCGAAGCGCTGCGAGGTCGCGGCCGGATCCCAGCCGGCCACGGTTTGCGCCACGAGGTCGCCGATCTCGTGCCGGTACCGCTCGACGACGGCGGCCGTGGTGTCGATCACCAGCGAGTCGATCTCGCTGAGCAGCGCCGCATTCTCCAGCAAGGCAACGCCGAACGCGGAGAGGCCGCGCTCGAGCGGCCCCGGCGCGCCGCCATCCGCGCGCGTCGCATACCCGATGATGGCGCGGCGCGTCGCTTCCCACAGGCGCGCGGACAGCTCGGCGACAGACGGGTCCGACAGCCAGTCCTCCTTGATCGCCTCGGCCCTGGCGATCACGTCGGGCGCGTGCTGAAGGCGATCCACGAAGTCGCGGAGCGCGGCGTCGAAGGTGGTGCGCAGCGGGTGCGCCGGATTGGCGGCGATGTCCCGCAGTAGGCCCTCCACGGTCCCGATGATGCGCTCAAAGATCTTGTCGTCCACCACGCCGGGCACCCACCAGGGGCTTTCGGCCCGCACCTTCTCACGGATCACGTCCCGGTTGTCGCGCACCGCGCCCGCCGCGAGGCGCACGGCTTCGTCGAGCAGAGCGTGATGGCGATTGTCGGCGAGGACGAGCGCGAGGGTCTTCCCGAGCGCCGGGGCCACCCGTGTGGCGCGCAGCCGCGCGCTCACCACCTGGCGCACGAGCTCCTGCACGTCGCCGTCGGGGAGCGTTTCGAGCGTCTTGGCGACGCCGCCCGCCACCTGCTGTGCGACCCGGTGGGCGTGCTCAGGCTCGGAGAGCCAGCGCGCGGCGTGCTCGGCGGGGTGCACCGCGCGCAGATTGGCGGCGACCACGTCGCGCGACAGGAAGTGACTCTGGACGAACGTGCCGAGGATGCGCCCGATGCGTTCCTTGCGGGTCGCGACGATGGCGGTGTGAGGAATGGGCAGGCCGAGGGGATGGCGGAACAGCGCGGTCACGGCGAACCAGTCGGCGAGCCCCCCGACGAGGGACGCCTCGGCCGTGGCGCGGATGTAGCCGAGCCAGGGGTAGCGTCCCTCGAACGCGTATGCCGCGACGAAAATCGCGGCCGCGACCCCCAGCAGGCCCGTGGCCCGCCGTTTCATCGCGTCGAGCCGGGCCTGGCGCGTCGCGTCGTCCGGGCGCGCCCATGCCGGCGTCTGGGCCATGTCAGCCGCCATTACCGCGCAAGATAACCGCGATCTGTCCGATCCGTCCCGCGCTCGGTATAGTAGGTCCCGTGAAACTCACGGCTATCGACTGGGCGATCGTCGCCCTGTATTTCCTGCTCAACCTCGGCATCGGGCTCTATTACCGCGCACGGGCGGGAAAGAGCGTGGGCGAGTACTTCCTGTCCGGCCGGAACGTCCCCTGGTGGCTCGCCGGCACCTCGATGGTCGCGACCACGTTCGCGGCGGATACGCCCCTCGCCGTGACCGGCATGGTGGCCCGGAACGGCATTGCGGGCAACTGGCTGTGGTGGACGTTCGTGGCGAGCGGGATGCTGACGGTGTTCTTCTACGCCCGCCTGTGGCGCCGCGCCGGCGTCACCACCGACATCGAATTCTCCGAGATCCGCTACGGCGGGCGGCCCGCCGCGTTCCTGCGCGGCTTCCGCGCGCTCTATCTCGGCATTCCCATCAACTGCATCATCCTCGGCTGGGTGAATCTCGCGATGGTGAAGATCCTGGAGTTGATCTTCGGCGTCACCAAGCCCGAGGCACTGGTCCTCGTCGTCGCCCTCATCGTCGTCACCTCGCTCATCTCGACGCTCTCAGGCCTGTGGGGTGTGCTCTGGACCGACCTCGTCCAGTTCGTCATCAAGATGGGGATGGTCATCGTGCTGGCCGTGGTGGCCGTGCGCGCGGTGGGCGGCATGTCCGCGATGAGGACGCAGCTCACCGCGAGCGGACGGGGGTCGGTGCTGAACTTCCTTCCGGACCTGCATTCCGCCTGGATGCCGCTCATCACCTTCCTCGTCTACATCTCCCTCAACTGGTGGGCGACGTGGTATCCCGGGGCCGAGCCGGGAGGCGGCGGGTACGTGGCGCAGCGCATGTTGTCCGCGAAGGACGAGAAGAACTCGCTCCTGGCGACGCTCTGGTTCAACATCGCGCACTATGCCATCCGTCCCTGGCCCTGGATTCTCGTGGCGCTGGCGTCGCTCATCCTCTATCCGGGACTCGCGGATCCCGAGACGGGCTACATCCGCGTCATGATCGACCATCTGCCACCGTCGCTCCGGGGGCTGATGGTCGCGGCCTTCGCCGCCGCGTACATGTCCACGATCGCCACGCAGCTCAACTGGGGCGCGAGCTACGTTGTCAACGATTTCTACCGCCGGTTCATCCGGCGCGGCGCCGACGAGCGGCACTACGTGGTCGCGTCGCGGTGGGCGACCGTACTGCTGACCCTGATCTCCGTGGCCGTGACCTTCCGGATGGACTCGATCGCCGGCGCGTGGAAGCTGTTGATCGTCACGGGCGCCGGAACGGGAGCTGTCCTGCTGCTGCGCTGGTATTGGTGGCGCATCAACGCGTGGAGCGAGCTCGCGGCGATGATCTCGGCCTTTGTCGTCTCCGTGCTGTTGCAGACGGCGGGCGGCCTGAACTCCGACCAGCCCGTGGACTTCGCCTGGATCATGATCATCACCGTGGCAATCACGACCCTCGTGTGGCTGGCGGTCACGTTCCTCACGCGCCCTGAGTCTCCGGAGACGCTCGTGGCGTTCTATCGCCGCACCCGCCCGTCGCTGGCGGGGTGGCGGCCGGTCGCGGCGCAGGCGCCGGAGGTAAAGCCGGCAGGCGGCGGGCTGCACGACCTGGTCGACTGGATCGCGGGCTGCGTGCTCATCTACGGGGTGCTGTTCGGCGTCGGGAAACTGCTGCTCCAGGAGACCGTGCTGGGCCTCCTGCTCCTGGGCCTGGGTCTCTCGGCCGGCGGGGTGATCTACCGGGATCTCACGCGGCGCGGCTGGGCCGTGGTCGTCGACTAAGAGTCAGGCCGCCCGCGCCTCCTCGGCGCGCAGCGTGAACTCGCCCTCCCACCGCGCCATCACCACCGTCGCGAGACAGTTTCCCACCAGGTTCACCATCGTCCGCGCCATGTCCATCAGCTCGTCCACGCCCAGGATCACGGCCACCCCTTCGAGGGGGAGTCCGAACGTCGCGAGCGTGCCCGTCAGGATGACGAGCGACGCGCGCGGCACCGCGGCCACGCCTTTGCTGGTCAGCATGAGCGTCAGCATCATCAGCAGCTGCTGGCCCAGAGTCAGGTCGACGCCGGCCGCCTGCGCCACGAACATGGCCGCGAGCGCCAAATAGAGCGTCGAGCCGTCGAGGTTGAACGAGTAGCCCGTCGGCAGCACGAAGGCCACGATGCGGCGTGGCACACCGAGCTTCTCCATGTTCTCCATCGCCTTCGGCAGCGCCGCCTCGGATGACGTGGTGGCGAACGCGATCAACGCCGGTTCCCTCACGAGGCGGAGAAACGCCTTGAGGGGCACCCGGGCGATCAGGGCCACCGGCAGGAGCGCGACCAGTGCGAACACGATGAGGGCGGCGTACAGGGTCAGCACCAGCTTTCCCAGGTTCACGAGCACGCCGAGGCCCGAGTGGCTCACCGTCACCGCGATCGCGGCGCCGATGCCGATCGGTGCGAAGTTCATGACGATCGCCGTGAACTTGAACATCGTCTGTGTGAGACCTTCGCAGACCTCCAGCATGGCGTCCTTGGGACGACCCCGTACCTGGGAGAGGGCGACGGCGAAGATGATGGAGAAGAAGACGACCTGAAGCACTTCGTTGTGCGTTGCGGCCTCGAAGAAGCTCTGCGGCACGATATGCTCGAGCACCTGGGCGAACGTGAGTCCGCTCTGGCCCGGCACGCCGGCGGGCGGCGCTCCGCCGGCGGCGGGCGGCAGGACGACCCCCACGCCCGGCTTCGTCAGCTGCACGGCGCCCAGGCCTATGAACAGCGCCACGGTGGTCAGGATCTCGAAGTAGATGATCGCCTTGAGCGCCAGGCGGCCGACGCGCTTCATGTCGTCGCCGTGGCCGGCGATGCCGACGATCAGGCTGCCCACGATGATCGGCACCACGATCGACTTGATCATCCGCAGGAACACGGTCGACAGCGGCTTCAGGTCGGCGCCCACCTGTGGCGCGAGCCAACCGATCAGGGCCCCGATCACCATCGCGATCATGATCCACTGCGTGAGCGAGATCCGCTTGAGGCGTGTCCACATCCGGCGCCGGCGTCCTTGTCGGGGGCGCCCGAGATTAGCTGGAAGCGGGGCACCGTGCAACGCGACTCCGCTATTTTGTGGTGTCCCGGGATGCGAGGAGACTTTGATTCGCGAGTTGTGGCAGCGCGCAGGAACGTGGCTGGCCCGTCTCGTCGGCCTCGGACGGCGGCGTCGCAAACCGGCGCTGCGGTTACCTGCGTGGGCGCAGGTGCGCCGCAAGCGGCACGCGCACATCCGCCGCGTCGCGGCGCTGGTCGAGGAGTGGGCGGAAGCCATGCAGGTATCGCAGCGCGAGCGCCGTCGCTGGCTCACGGCGGTCTGGCTGCACGACGCGCTGCGCGATGCCCGCCTGCCCGCGGGGGCGAGCCACGGCGCCGCCGCCGCCGAGCGTGCCGCGCAGGACGGCGAAGCGGACCGCGGGGTGCTCGACGCCGTCCGCTACCACAGCGTGGGGTACGCGGACTGGGACGATGTCGGCAAGATGCTTTATCTCGCGGACTACCTGGAGCCGGGACGCCGGGGGCGGCAGAAGGAGCGCGGGAAGCTCGCCGAACGCGTGCCACGCGAGCGGGATGACGTGCTACGGGAAGTGGTCGCGCGGGACATGGAGGAGCGGCTGCGTGATGGGCGACCCATCGACCCGCTCACGATCGCGTTCTGGAACTCCCTGACCAGGCGCTGACCACGTGCTCACGAGCCTCAGCCGCGACTATCCCAGCCGGTTCGGCGCCCCGGTCATCTCGCGCGTGGATCGCGCGATCTTCCGCCTCCGATACTTCACCCACTGCATGCAGTGCGGGTTTTGCGCCGATGCGTGCTGCTTCCACGGCGTGGATGTCGACGTCGCCAACGCGGAACGCATCCTGGCGCATGCTCCCGCGCTCGAGCGCCACGTGGGGCGCCCGGCGCGGGAATGGTTCACGGGGCAGGTCGAGCGCGACGCCGAGTTTCCGGGAGGCGCCTACACGCGCACGCAGGTGCGGGACGGCGCCTGCGTGTTTCTCAGCCGCAGGGGGGGCGACCGGGGTTGCCAGCTGCACAGCTACGCCTTGCGCGCGGGCCTCGACTATCACGACTTGAAGCCCATCGTGAGCGCGCTCTTTCCGATCACGTTCGGCGGCGGCGTCCTGCACGCCGCGGACGAGGTCGAGGACGGGAGCCTCGTGTGCGCTGGCGCGGGACCCACGCTGTACGAGGGTCTCCGGGATGAGCTCCGCTACTACTTCGGCCTCAACTTCGTGGAAGAGCTGGACCGGCTCGCTACTTTGCCCCCGCAAGCGCCGTGACTGTGGCCGCGACGGTGCGCACCTTGGCGCCGTCGGCCGCGGTCTCGGCATCGGTGCGCAGGCGGGTGGCGACCGCCGTCAGCGCCTGCTGTCGCGCCGCGCCCGTGATCCCCTCCGCGCGGGCCAGCTCGTCCCGCGCCGCGGCCACCTCCTCCGCCGCCAGGCCCTGCGTCCGGGCGAGCTGGTCCAGATAGGCGCGTGCCAGCACGAAGCTCGGCGCCCACACGAACCGCTGCTGGTCCTGCACGTTGAGCAAGTCCACCCGGGCGAGCTTTGCCGCATCGATCTCGTTCTGCGAGAGCTGCGCGCCGGGGGTCAGCTCCAGCACGTCGAGCCCGCGCGCGATCTCCGAGCTGACGATGTATCCGTTGTACCAGTAGGCGGACCACGATCCCGCGCCTTGCAGCTCGGTTGAATCCATCGGGCCGCGGTCGAAGTAGGCAATTTCCTTGGGGTGGGCGGGGTCGGTCCAGTCGAACACCGAGATCCCTCCCTGGTACCAGCCCTGCACCATGACGTCGCGTCCGGGGATGGGGATCGGCGATCCGTTGTGAGCGACGCAGTTCTCGAACGAGGACTGCGGCGCCGGCAGCTTGTAGTAGCTCACGAAGGTCAGGGTGCTGTCCTTCCGCGTGAAGATGGCGTCCGCCCCCCACTCGGGCTTGTCGGTCTTGCGGCAGCGTGGCTGCAGACCTCCACCCCATTCGTCGCTGAACAGCAGCTTGGTCCCGTCGTCGCTGAACGTGGCGGAATGCCAGTATGAGAAGTTCGAGTCGGACACGGCGGCGATGCGCCGGGGGTTGGCGGGGTTGCGAATGTCGAGGAGCAGGCCGTACCCCGCGCACGCGCCGGCCGCGAGGCCGATCGCCGGATAGACCGTGATGTCGTGGCACTGCACCGGCCCGGGGCGGACGCCATTCGGACCAGGCGGGGTAGCCACGATGCTGTCCACGATCGCCTGGATGTTCTTCCGCAGGGTGGCGCTGTCCGCTTTCGTCGGCGGGCCTCCGCCGCCACGCACGCGCACCAGGCTGTCGAGCAGCATGTCGACGAACCTGGGCGGCAGGACGTATTCGAGGCCCTCGATCGTCGCCGTATAGGCGCCCCGGGCGCGCGCTTCGGCCGCGACGCGCGCCGCTGCGGCGATGTCCTCGGCTGCCTCGCCATGCTCCGGCGCTTGAACGAGGCCGGTGAGGATCGGCGGCTTGTTGATGACGCGGGCCTGCTCGGGGTGGGCGAGAGGCACCCGAATCACCTCGATGCGGAACTGGTCGCTGTTCGGGTCCTGCTCCGGCGCGCGCCCCGAGCAGCCCTTGAGCTCAGTGGGCGAGCGGACGGGGGCCCCGCCCGAAACGTAGAGGTAGACGACGGTCGTGTCCCGCGGATCGGTCACGAGCGTGTGCGTGTGCGAGCCGCGGCAGGTCTGCACGCTGGCCACGCGTTTGGGATGGGCCGCGTCGCTGATGTCGAAGATCCGGACCCCGCGCATCCGGTCCGGGCTCGTCGAGTCGGGCACCCCCTGCCCGCCGCAGTCCAGGCGCCCGTTCAGCGATTCCACCGAGACGAACAACAGGCGGCGATAGACCGACACGTCGTTCTGCGACCCGGGGCACTCGTATGCCGTGACCAGCGTGGGGTGCGCCGCCTGCGAGATGTCCCAGATCTGAAAGCCGTGGAAGTTGCCCTGGATCACATAGGAGCCCACGAACGCGAGGTCGGAGTTGATGAACTTCTCGTCGGGCGTGGTCGGATCCATGAACTGCGGCGATGGCGGTGTCGTGGAGACGAGGCGGAGGTTCCAGACCGCTTGACCCGCGTTCATCCATCCCGCTCGCAGACCAACGCGCGGGTCGGGGGCATCCTGCGGGATCCTGGGCGGCGTGGGCATCGGAATCGAGGCGCTGGCCTTCGGCTTGGCACACGCGGCGGCATACAGCACGAGGATCGTCCCTGCGAGGAGCCGGACGAGCGGCACGGGAGCCTCCCTGTGATTGGTCGGGGTCATCAGCGCGGGTCGCTGCCGGGCAGCGCCGCCAGCATGCGGCGCATTCGGTCGATCTCGGCGGACTGATCGGCGCTCACGCCGGTCGCGAACTGGAAGACGAAGATGTCTTGGGCGGCGCCCGGCGTGGCCAGCAGCTGCTGCACCATCGTCAGGGCTCCCTGATGATGCTGGATCATGAAGGTTAGAAACAGCCGGTCGAACGTCGGCCCCCTCGCGCTGTCCAGGGCCGCTAGCTGGGACGCCGTCAGCATCCCCGGCATGAGCATGGGACCCGTCATTCCGGGCATTGGTTGCATCGGCGCGGCCCCTGTGTCCGGGACGGTTTCATGGTGCTCCCGGAGCCAGCGCTCGAGCAGCGCGATCTCGTCACGTTGCGACACGTCGATCCGCTCGCACAGGAGCTGGACGGTAGAGCTTGCGCCATGGGACCGGGCCCAGCCGGCGATCAATACCGCCTGCTGGTGGTGGACGATCATGCCGGACATGAAGCGCACGTCGGCCGCCGTTGGCGGCAGCGTCAGGGTGACGCTCAGGGCGACGCCCGCCGCCATCCACCGCGATTCAGGTCTCAACCCTGTCCCCCGATGCCCCCGTCCCCGGTCTGCCCGTGCACTACGCCTCCCCTGGTTCGCGGTTTCAAGCGATCTGACGGAAGTAATACCGAAGGCGCTCCGGCGGCCAGGGAGCGCATTCTGCGACCTAGAAACACAGCAGCCGCACATCGCTAGCTGACGTGCGGCTGCTGCTCCTCCCCCCTCTCAACAAGGCTCACCGGATTTGTGCGTGCCGTGGCGATTGTGCAACTCGACTGTTACACTGGTGCCACACCCGGTGTTGCCCGGCGTTCCTTGGCGCTAGGAGGCGGCGGTGGACCCGTTCGACCCGCCGTTGCCGTTCATCTTCGACCGCCCGCCGGTGACGGCGAGCCACCGCTTGCGCAGTGCAATCAACTCGTCAAGCTGGCCACGCAGGGACGCGATCTCAGCGTCCAAGTTCTGCAGCCGCCAGTCGATATACTGCTCGGTCTGCTCCGGCGACCAGTCGGTCGAGCCAGTCGACAGCGTCTGCTCGGCCAGGTTCACCTGGGCCTTGCTCTCCTCGTGCCCGTTCCCGTTCATGGCCTCCAGCACCTCGGCCCTGGGGCCGAACACGCCTAACTTCCGCGCCATGCATCCTCCTCGCCTGTGAAAGTCACGATCCACGCCTCGCGGCGTGGCTCGACTGGGCGCGCCCCTGGTCGTCGCAAGAGGTGGGCCAGCCCTTTGTGAGCGCCGTCACGCGATGTTACTGGCTGGATTGTGGCGCCGGCGGGGGGGGGCGGCAGCGGATGTGGCGATTCCCTGTAAGCGCCGCATCATGCTAGGATTCGACACCGCGGGGTCGCGCGTCGGGACCCAAGGCGGCAGATTACGGCCTGCGTTACACTGTCCAACCCACGTCTTGCACCGGGAGAGCCACACCGTGCTTCGCATCTCCGCGGCCGCGCTGGTCGGCCTGGTTGCCATCTTTGCCGGCGCCGCAGAAGCGCAGTCGCGCTGGACAGTCGACAAGAAGGTCAGCCTGGTGTGGTGGCAGGTCAGCCCGCACCTGAATCATCTCTGGGCGACGACCTGTCCCAACGAGCCCTCCTGGCGCCCTGGGGACAATCGCAGCCCCGGTTGGTCCATCAGGCCGGACTTGAAACTGCCCTCAGGGGGCTTCAACAACGACGACGACACCATCCACGTTCCACTCTGGCCGCGAGACCGGCCCCACCCCCTGTGCACGGAGGCGGTCCAGGGATTGCTCGTCCTCCCGGACACCCTGACGTGGCGCGGCGCGACGGGGCAAGTCAAAGTACTGGCCGAGGCGCTCGTCACGGGCGAGGGAATGCGCGACATCCTCATGCACGCCTGCCTGGAGACGAAGTCGTTCCCGGAAATCACGTTCGTGCTGGACAGTCTCGTGGGCATGACGAGGAAGGGCAACGAGATCACGGGCACCGCCATGGGCTCGCTCCACATCCGGGGTATGCTGAAGCCGGTGGTCGCGTCGGTTCGAGCCTTTCCCGACGCAAGCGGCGGGACGCGGGTGCTGGTCAAGTGGAGCATCGATGCCCATGACCTCTCGGTCGACTGGACGCCGAGACTCAAGCACCTCGGGCTGGGCGCCAAGACCAACCTGTGGCACTACTTCTTCATGGGCGCGGACCTCGTGTTCCATCCCGAACCCATCGGCGCCAACTAGACACGTGTAGCCAGAGGTCATATCCTTGCACTCCACCATGACGCGCACACCTATGCTGAGAACCTTCGTCGCCGGCGTGTTGATCATCACCCTGTCGGCCTGCACGAGGTGGGAGCCGGTCGGGCCAAATCCGGAGCGATACGTCGGATCCAAGACGCCGGAATCGGTTCACGTGCGGCTGAAGGACGGATCGATGGTGGTGCTCGGGCGGCCAAACATCATTCGGGATACCCTGAAGGGCGTCGATGGCGGCGCGTATCGCTACATCCCGATGACCGACGTGACGGAGATGCTGGCACCGGTACCCGATATGACGAAGACCGTGCTCCTGGCCACCCTGGGCGTGGTAGCCTTCGCGGGTACGATCTGGGTCGCCATAGCCTCGGACAACGTCCAGGAGTGACCGCGAGCCTCACGGCCTAGTCCCGCTGTGAGGCTCGCTCCTCAGGCGGTCGCAGACTCACGAATCCCCGATACAACAGCAGGTCGTAGACGATCTTGAGCGTGCCGGCGAGGTAGAACGGCACGCTCGCGAGGGGACCGCTCGCATACAGGAATCCCGCGAATAGCGGGGCCACCGCGGCGCCCGTGGTGCGCGCCACCCCCGTAATCCCCGCGGCTGCCGAGCGCTCCTCGGGGTTCACCACAGCGATCGTGTAGGACTGTCTGGTCGGGACGTCCATCTGGCTGATGCTGAAGCGGAGCAGCAGCACGACGATCGCGAGCGAATACGTCGGCATCAGCGGCACGAGGATGAGCAGGAGGTTGGACGGGAGGTGTGTGAACACCATCGTCCGGACCAGGCCCCACTGCGTCGCGAGCCGCGACGCGAGCAGCGCCGAGACGCCCGCCAACAGGTTCGCCCCGAAAAAAATCCCGCCCAGGGCCGCCGGGTCCGCGCCGAAGCGGACGTGGAACCAGTAGGCGGCAAAACTCTGCACGACGAACCCACCGGCGAACGCGTCCAGTGCGAACAGGCTCGAGAGCTTCAGCACGACCTTCCGCGAGCTCGGGCTCAAGCCATGGGCCGCCCTTGCCCCCACGGGCCCGACTTCGACGGCCGGGGACAACCGCGTGAATACGACCGCCGCGACGATACCGAGGATCGCGTAGAGCAGCACGACGCCGCGGTAGCTCCCCGACAGCTGTGCGAGCGTGCCGCCGAACAGCGCCCCGCCGGCGGTGGCAAGCGCACCCGCCATCGTGTACCAGGCCAGGATCACAGTACGCGCGGACCCGGGAACGACGTGCGCGAGGGAGGCTTGCTCGATCGACAGGAAGGGGCCGACTTCACCGCCGCTGGGACTGATCACGCCGATCGTCGCCGCGGCCACCAGCCAGAACACATCGCGCGTGGACGCGAAGACGAATCCCGCCGCCGCCATAAGGGCCGCGCCCACGATGAGCATGCGGCGGCGGCCGAAACGATCGGCGCGCGTGGTGAGGAAGAGCGACACGGCCGTGTCGCCGGCGAGCGTGAGGGCCAGGAGGCCCCCGGTCTGCGACGTGGTGAACCCGAGGTCCGTCAGGTAGAGGACCAGGACCACCGACAGCGATCCATAGGCGAACAGGCGAATGCATCGCGTCAGCACGAGCAGCCACCCATCGCGCGTCAGAGCCCGCAGCGCCGTCGGCATCTCAGCTACAGTATGTTACCGCGATGTCGGGAGCCACGGATCAGATGCTCGGCCGCGTCGCGCGAGCCCTGGCGGACCGCTACCGGGTCGACTACCCGGTCTGGTCGCCCGACGGCAAGTGGGTGCTGTTCGACCGGTTTCGCCCGCAGGGCGGCGACATCTGGGTGATCGACGGCGTCGAGTGACGCTGTCTACGGAAAGACCTCCCGCAGCAACTTGAGCATCGCCGCCCAGGACTCACGGTCCGCCGTCGAGTCGTAGGCGAGCTGCGGCATCCCGTAGGTGCCCGCGGCCGGGTTCGTGAAGCCGTGCTTGGCGCCGGGATAGCTCACCACCTCGAACCGCGCGCCCGCCGCCTGCATCTCCCGCTTGAACGCCTCTACCTGCTCGGGTGGGACGAATGGGTCCGCGCCTCCCGCGAGCACGAGGATGCGCGCCTTCACCGCCCCGGCCTGCGCCGGGGTCTTGGTCGCCAGCATACCGTGGAACGCCGCGACGGCAGCGAGGTCGGCACCCGCGCGCGCCATGCCCAGCACGACGCCGCCTCCGAAACAGTAGCCGATGGCGGCGAGGCGCGTCGTATCGACGTGCGGGTCCCGCTTGAGCTGCTCGAGCGCGGCGTTGAACCGGGCCGCCATCGCCGCCGGATCCTTGGTCGCCTCGGCCACGAACGCCTGGGCATCCTGCGGGTGGGTCGCGACCTTGCCGTCCCCGAACATGTCGAGCGCGAATCCGACGTAGCCCGCTTCGGCCAGGCGCCGCGCCTGCGCGCGGATGTTGTCATTCAGACCCCACCACTCGTGAACGATGAGGACGCCGGGCCGCTTGCCCGTTGCCGCGTCGTCCCAGGCGATCATGCCGCGCAGCGCCTGCCCGCCAGCGCTGTACGTCACATCACGGGTCTTGACCGCCCCGGTCCACGGGGTCGGGACGAGCAGCATGGCGGCGAGCGCCAGACCGGCCGGCAGGCGAGTGGAGCGACGTGTCAGAGCCACGAGTGCCTCGCAGTCTTACGGAAGGTAGGTCGAGAACACGAACTGGTGATCCTTTTGCGGCGCGTGGCAGTTGAAGCACTGGGTGACGGCGTTCTTCACGACCGGCTTTGTCGAGTCGCCGCCTGCCCAGGCCTGAAATCCCCAGCCGCCGGTGGCCGCGTACTCCTTCGGGTCCTTGACCATGACGGCCACCGCGGCGCGCGCGCCTTCGTTGTAGACGTGGTCCGACACCGTCACGGTGTGGATGTCATCCACGAAGATGGTGCCGGCGGGGTAGGGCGCGCCCGTTTGGAGCGCCGCCTGTCCCACGGGGTTCACATAGATGTTGTGCAGGCCGCCCAGGATCTTGAACAGCCCGCTGGCGGAATCGACGAGCGATGAATTCACGTGAAACCACGTGCGGTACCCGGTCGGGGGCGTGAGGTCGGCGCCGGCGCGCGGGGCCGGCGCCGAAGCGCCGGCGACGAGGGCGACGGTTCCCGCGAGCATGACGAATCGCGTGCGCACTGATGGATCTCCTCGAGCGAGAAGCGCGAATCATGCGCTAATCGGTCACGACGCGCTAGACTTGTGGGACGATGCCCGGAATGGCGGACGCGCTCTCCCACCACCCCATCGCGGCGGCGGTCACGCTGTTCGGTGCGGGGCTCCTGACGAGCCTGACGCCGTGCATCTATCCGATGATCCCGATCACGGTGGGCGTGATCGCGGGGGGCAGCGGGCCGGCGCCGTCGCGGCGCCGCGTCGCACAGCTCACACTGGTGTACGCCCTCGGCCTCGCGTTGTTCTACGCGATCCTCGGCCTGATAGCCGGCCTCAGCGGTTCGCTGTTCGGGACGGTCTCGTCGCATCCCGCGGCGCTCTTCATCATGGGCAACCTGCTTCTCGTGTTTGCCCTCGCGATGCTCGACGTGGTGCCGGTGACGCTGCCCCAGCGCCTCGCGGCATGGGCGGGCCATCTGTCGGGCGGCTCCATTCCGGCGGTGTTCCTGCTCGGCGCGAGCTCGGGAATCGTCGCGGCGCCGTGCGGCGCCCCCGCGTTCGCCGCGGTGCTGACGTGGGTGGCCGCCACGCGCAGCGCGCTGCTCGGCTTTGTCTACCTGTTCATCTTCTCGCTCGGAATGACGGCGGTGCTCGTCACGGTGGGGTTGTTCTCGGGAACGCTGGCCGCGCTGCCGCGGGCAGGGGCGTGGATGACGTGGATCAAGCGAGCGGCCGGCGTGGTACTGCTGGGGGTGGCTGAGTACTACTTCATTCAGATTGGGAAGGTGCTGTGATTGGCGGACGGATGATGCTCGGGGTGATCGTGTTGTCAGCCTGTGCGGCGGTACGCCTCTCCGCCCAGGATGACGATGCCGGTATCGGGCTCGGGCACACGCCGCCACCGGTGACGATTGAAGATCTCGACGGCAGGACGGTCGAGCTGGCGCGATTCATCGGGCAGCGGCCCGCGCTGATCGAGTTCTGGGCCACCTGGTGTCCCATCTGCCGCGCGCTCCAGCCGAAACTCGACTCGGCGCACGCGCGCTACGGGGCGCGGGTGCAGTTCATCGCCGTGGCCGTGGCCGTGAATGAGACGCCCGCAGCGGTGCGCCGGCACCTCGCGCAGCATCCCAAGCCGTACCCCTTTCTCTGGGACACGAATGGCAACGCCGTCCGCGCGTTCCAGGCGCCGACGACCTCGTATGTGGTGGCGCTCGACCCGCATGGCAAGGTCGTGTACACCGGGGTGGGGGAAGATCAGAATCTCGAAGCGGCCCTGGCGCGCGCGGTCGCGGTGAACTAGCGCGCGAGGATCTTGTCGAGCGCCGCGGCGAGCTCGGTGTAGGCGGTTGGATCGATTTCGCGGAATGGCACCTGCCGGTACGCGATGCGCCCGTCCGGTCCCACGACGAACAGGTTGCGGTTGTCCATCCCGTACTTCGACGCGAAGGCGCCGTACAACCGTCCCGCGACGGCACCGCTATCGCTCCCGAACAGGAACTGGAACTGGTCGTCCCGCGCCCAGGCGGCGAGGGTGTCCACCGGGTCCGTGCTGATCGCGATCAGGACTACGTTTTGTCCGTTTCTGAAGAGCGTCGCGTACTGATCACGGTACGCGTGCATTTGGATGGTTCAGCCTTTGGTGCGTGCCTTGAAGAAGAAGGTGACGACGACCGTCTTCCCTTTGAAATCGCTGAGGTGAATGGGCCGCGCGAGTACGCCGTAGCGGGTGGCGCCGGGCATGGCGAAGTCGGGTGCGACGGATCCCACGGCGAGCGGCTCGGGCGCCTGCTGCGCCCGACCAGGCAGGGGCGCGGCGAGGAGAATGCCGGCGAGCAGAATCGCCATCGGGAGTCGCATGCGTTGCAATATAGCTGCCGGGACGGGTGGGCGGGCTATCGGAGGCAGTGCCGCGCGCGCACCTTGGAGAGCACACGTTCCAAGGAGCGCCGATGGACGCCTTTCCCGCCACGCTCGAGATCGACTACCCGGATCGAGAGCTGAATCGGCTCACGACCGCCTTCCGCATGTTCACCGTCATCCCCATCGGCGTGATTCTGGGGCTCGTCAGCGGATCGGGATCGGGTGGAGTCCTGTGCGGGGCGGCCTCGCTGATGCTGGCGTTTCGTCAGAAGTATCCCCGTTGGTGGTTCGACTGGAACCTGGCGTTGATCCGGTTCAGCATGCGAGTCTCGGCCTACACGGCCCTGCTGCGCGACGAGTACCCCTCCACGGACGACGAGCAGGCGGTGCACATCGCGATTCGTTATCCGGACGCGGCGCGCGACCTCGATCGCTGGAAGCCGCTCTACAAGTGGTTCCTCGCGATCCCTCACTACGTCGTGCTCGCCTGTCTCGCGGTGGCGGTGTGCGCATGCGTCGTGCTCGCCTGGTTCGCGATCCTGTTCACGGGCCGCTATCCACGCGGGTTGTTCGACTTCGTGGTTGGGGTGTTCCGCTGGGCGCTGCGGGTGTCGGCAT
Source organism: Gemmatimonadales bacterium (assembly GCA_035518815.1). Classification (GTDB taxonomy): domain Bacteria; phylum Gemmatimonadota; class Gemmatimonadetes; order Gemmatimonadales; family GWC2-71-9; genus AG25. The sequence continues at coordinate 16,603 of DATIXG010000002.1, forward strand.
ACGCGTTCCTGCTGACGACGGATCAATATCCGCCGTTCAGCCTGTCTTCCTGATGGCTACTGGGAGGGTGCTGCAGGCGCTGCCACGTCCCGCGCCGTGACGTAAAAGCGGTCGTCCACCCGAAAATCCGCCGCGCGCGGCAAGCGCAGCGGCACCGTCTGCCAGTCCGTGGTGGGATACAGGCGGGCGTACTGCTGTGGGTCGGTGAGCGTGACGCGCACGGGCATCGCAAAACCCGGCACCACGTTCGCCCAGCGGTACGACAACGTCGCGCCGACGATGCGGTACTCGAAGACCGGAATCATGGTCGTACGGAGATACTGCGTGAACACCGGCCCGAGATCCACGCGGGCCTGCTGGCTGATGTAGGCCTCGATCTCGACGCCGCGGACGGTGCGGTGACGGAATTTCTCCTGAAGGCCGCGCAGGATGCCGCGCCAGGTCGAATCATTGTCCACGATTTGCTGAATCGTGAACAACATGTTCGAGCCCTTGTAGTAGCGGTCCTGCGACTTGGGCACGTCGAACACGCCGTACTGGCCCACGATGGGCACGTCGTTCTTCACACGGCCCCGCAGACCGACCAGGTAGCGCTCGCCGGCCGGCTGTCCCTGCTGGCATGCGGTGTACAGCCCCTCGGCGTACATCGCGAAGCTCTCGTGCAGCCACATCTCGGTGTGGTCCTGCGCGCTGAGGCTGTTGCCCCACCATTCGTGCGCGCTCTCGTGCACGATGATGAAGTCCCACCGCATGCCGATGCCCGTGCCCGAGAGATCGCGCCCGAGATAGCCGGCGAGATACTTGTTGCCGTACGCGATCCCGCTTTGGTGCTCCATGCCGAGGTAGGGCGTCTCGATCAGCTTGTAGCCGTCTGCGTACCAGGGATACGCGCCGAACCAGTGCTCGAAACAGGCCAGCATCGGCTGCGCCTGCTGGAACTGGGCCCTCGCAGTATCGAGGTGGTAGGAGAGGGGCCAGAAGTCGAGCGTCAGCTCGCCGCCCTCGCCCTGGTAGCGGCCGTCGAAATGCACGTAGCGCGGGCTCGCGTTGATGGTGACGTCGTATCCGTTGATGGGCTCCGTCACGAACCACTCGAAGGTGGTGGTGCTGTCGGCGTTGTGCGTGGTGCGGCGCAATCGCCCATTCGACACGTCGATCATCGGGTCGGGTACGGTGACGGCGATGCGCTGGCTGTCGGGCTCGTCGGCGGGGTAGTCCTTGAGCGGCCAGAGACTGCTCGCGCCGATCTCCTCGTCGGAGGTCGCGATCCAGGGATCGCCGAGACTGTCCGTCGCCCAAATGAAGGGCCCGCGCCGGCCAGGATCGGTCGCCGTGAACCGTCCGTGGTAGAACGCGACGACAGTGCCGCGGTCGCCCGCGCGTTGGCGCCGGTTCAGCGTCGCGAACCACGCGTTGCCCTCCCGCCGGATCGCGAGATGCCTGCCATCCTGCATCACGCTGTCCAGCGCGAGGGGGGCCTGGAGATCGATCTGCATTTCGCGCGTCGGCGGGGTCGCCATCACCGCGTACGTGATCCCGTTGCTGCCCTGGACCCCCGAGTCGCGCGGGGTCACGCGCACGTGGAGGTCGTAGAACACCACGTCCCACCAGGCGCGCTCCGGGGTGTTCGACCCGCGCAGCGTATCGGCGCGGGTAAAGGCGCGCGGCTCCTGCGCGCCCGCGGCGAGCGGAGCAAGGAGCAAGATGAGGAGTGGCGCGGGCGGACGCATGGTGGATAATACCGCGCCGCCGCGGTCTAGGGCTGTGGGGGCTCGGGTGCGGCGTCCAGCAGCTCGCGCACCTTGCGCGCCAGGCCGTCGGGGGTGAACGGCTTCTGGAGGAAGGCGAGGCCTGGGACGAGCACACCGTGGTGCACGATGGACTCGTCGGCGTAGCCGGAGAGGTACAGGACCTTGAGCTGGGGCCGTGCGGCGGTGAGGAGCCGCCCGACCTCGCGGCCGCTCATTTGCGGCATCACGACGTCGGCCACGAGCAGGTCGATCGAACCCGTGTGCTGCTCGGCAAGGCGCAGGGCTTCCGGACCGTCCGCGGCCACGAGCACCGCATACCCGCGTGACCTGAGAACCTTTTCGGTGAGGCGGCGCACCTCGGCCTGATCCTCGACGACCAGGAGCGTTTCCGAGCCGCCGGGTATGTCCGGAGCGTCTGGCAGGGCCGTGGCGGCCGCCACCGGCTCGGTGCCGCTGTCCACCTGCGGCAAATAGACCTTGAACGTCGATCCCCGCCCCGGCTCGCTGAACACCCAGATGTAGCCGCCGCTCTGCTTCACGATCCCGTAGACGGTCGAGAGGCCGAGGCCCGTTCCCTGGCCCTGGGCCTTGGTTGTGAAGAACGGCTCGAACAGGCGGGCCTGCGTCCGCCCGTCCATGCCGATCCCCGTGTCCCTCACCGAGAGCAACACGTGGTGTCCGCGCGCCACCGGGACGTGCTCCGTGGCGAACGCCTCGTCCAGCTCCACGTTGGCGGTCTCGATCGTCAACGTCCCCCCTCGGGGCATCGCGTCCCGCGCGTTGACCACGAGGTTCATGATCACCTGCTCGATCTGGCCGGGGTCGGCGCGCACCATGCCCAGGTTCGGGGTGAGGACGCAGCGAAACTCGATGTCCTCGCCGATCAGGCGGCGCAGCATCTTGTTCATCCCGGCGACGACCTTGTTGAGATGCAGCACCTGGGGCGCGAGAATCTGCCGGCGGCTGAACGCCAGCAGCTGCCGGGTCAGGTCGGCGGCACGCAGGGCGGCAGCCCGGATCTCGTCCACTTCCACGCGCTCGGGGTGATTGGGGGACAGGCGCTCCCGCAGCAGGTCGGCGGACCCGATGATCGCCGTCAGCAGGTTGTTGAAGTCGTGCGCCACGCCCCCGGCCAGCCGTCCCACGGCGTCCATCTTTTGCGCCTGCATGAGCTGTTCCTCGAGCCGCTGGCGCTCGGTGATGTCCAGGACCGTGCCCACCATACGGACCGGGCGCCCCGCGCCGTCGCGCAGCACGGTCGAGCGCTCCTCGACCATGCGCTCCGTGCCGTCGGGCCGGATCACGCAGTGCCGGATGAAGTAGGCCGCGCCCTCGCGCAGGGAGCGCTGCATCGCCTCCCGGATGCGGGGCGCGTCCGCGGGCGGCACCGAGTTGAAAAACAGTTCGTTGGAGACGGCAACCTCGCCGGGGAGGTAGCCGAAGATCCGGTACGCCTCGTCCGACCACCACAGAGGATTCTGATTCACGTCCTCGAGGTTGGTCAGGTTCAACTCCCAGGAGCCGAGGTGGGCGGTCTCCTGCGCGCGCGCGAGGCGGGCCTCGCTTTCGCGGAGCGCCACCTCCGCTCGCTTGCGTTCGATGGCCATCGCCACCTGCCGCGAGACGAACTCGAGGATGCGCTTCTCGGCGTCGCCATATCGCACGCCTTCCGTGTACGTCTGGACGACGAGCACGCCGATGGTCGTGTCCTCGATCTTGAGCGGCACGCCGAGCCATTGGATGGAGGGGGCACCGATCAGGTCGGCTTCGCCGCGTTCCTGCAGGTCCCGATGCACCTTTTCGTCGGCAAGCAGGGGCCGGCCGGTCCGGAGCACGTACTCGGTCAGGCCCCGCCCGACCGGTTTCGTGGGCTGGGGCGGATCGTACTCGTCGACGAAATAGGGAAAGCTCAGCATCTCCGCGCCCGCGTCGTGCAGCGCGATGTAGAAATTCCGCGCCGGCATGAGCTCCCCGACGACCTGATGGATCTCTCGGTAGAGGTCCTGGAGAGTCGCGGCAGTCTGCGCCGCCTCGGAAATTCGGTAGGTCGCGAGCTGAATCTGCTCGGCGCGCTTGTGCCCGCTCGAGCGACGGTCGCCCGCCTGGTTCGATCGGGAGGAGCGTTTGGGCCTCTGGTTCGCCACCTGTCCAGCATCCGGGGGTGAGGGGAGACAAACCTACAACTCCGGTGCTGGCCGCAACCCACCCGTTCAGGGCGGTAGGGCGCGTTGCGGCCGCGAACGAATGCGCCCGGGTCGCTCCCTTACGCATCTCATCCTTCCAGGGGCTCGTGAGCGACCAATTCAGGCGACAGGGGGGGTGGCATGCGACGCGTCGGCGTGGTGGTAGTGACGCTGGTGGTGGCAGCTGGACCTCGGGCGGCGTGGGGACAGTTTGGCGGGTTCGGGGGGCGCGGCGGCGGCGGGCGCGGCGGACGGGGCGGCGGCGAGATGGGCGCTGCCGCGTTCCCCACGCCCAAGTTGCCCGGTGCGGAGCTCGAAGGTCCGCCCGACTCGGCGGCCGCTCAGGCGGTGCTTACCCTCAACGACGAACAGGCCGACCGGTACGCCCAGGCGTACGACTCCTTCATGACCGCCACCCGTCCGCAACGCGACAGTGCCACGGTCGTTACCGAAAAGATGCACGATCGCCTGGCCAGCGGTGACCGTGCGGCGGCGATGTTCTACGCCGATCGGCTGCGCGAATTCGGTGACTTTCTCAAGGACCAGCAGGAGAAGTTCGAGGGCACCCTGCGCCACTTCCTGACCGGCGACCAGATGAAGGCGTACCGCCGCTGGAAGGCAGATCAGGACCGCAGATACGAGGAAAAGAACCGGGAGGAGGCGCTGCGCTGGCAGCGGCCGTCGATGGGTGAGCGCGGGGGTTTCGGCGGCGGGGGTGGCGAAGGCCGGATGGGCGAGGCGCCGGCGGATCCGCGAACCGTCTTACCCAACGCAGCCGGCGTGGCCCCTGCCGATCTGGGCGCTCAGGCGGTACGCGTGGGCCGGACGCTATACGTCACGAGCCAACTTCCACTGGACAGCGCCGGGGCGCTGCTCCTGGGGGATCTGCGCGCCCAGGCCGATCGGGCGTTCGCGAATCTGGCGGCGGTATTGCGGGGCGCGGGCGCACGGCCGCAGGACGTCGTGGCACTCACGATCTATGTTGTCGGGTACAAGCCGGACCAGCTGCCGATCGTGCGGGCTGCCGGGGCCGCCTACTTCGGGACCAGCCCGCCGACCGCCACCGTGCTGGGTGTGGAGGCGCTGTCGCGTGAGGGAGCGCTGATCGCCGTCGGCGCGACGGCGGTGATGGGAACGCCGTCCTGGTTCAGCCGCGCGGCTGGAGATCGCTAGTGACTACCACAATGTGCAGATACCGCAGAAACAGACTATCAGTTTGCAGTAGCTAAGCATATAGTAATACAATACTGCTTTGCGATTTTTGCTATTTATGCTAATATTTGTTATCATCGTGCAGGCGTTGTGGCGTCGTGTCGTGCGGCATGCAGGCAGGTAAGGCTGCAGGGATGAATTCGAGCCAGGTTCCGGTGTACCCGCGGCGTGCTGGGGAACCGGACGCAAGCCGTGGAGTCGGGCCTGGCCGTCCGTCAGATCTCTCCGCGCCGAGCCAGGTCCGCGATCCGCTCTCCCGCACGGTAGGCCAACGCCTGGATGGTGCAGGTCGGTTGTCCCCGTCCCGATGTCACGAAGCTCGATCCATCGCACAGAAACAGATTCGGTACGTCGTGGGCGCGGTGATTTGCATCGATCACGGACGAGCGCGGGTCGTTGCCCATGCGGCATGTGCCCAGCAGGTGGACCGAGAAAGTCGACGATTGCACGGGTTCCGCCCACGAGCGGCGTGCGCCGGCCGCCTCGAGCATCTGGAGTGACTTGGCTTGGAGGAACCGCTGCACCGCGAGGTCGTCGGGGTGGTTCTGGTAGGTGAAGCGCAGGGCCGGCTGGCCCCAGGCGTCCTTCAGCGTGGGGTCGAGCGAGACGGCATTGGACTCGAGGGGCAGGGAAGTCGTATGGCCCGCGAGGGACATCGTGCGGGAGAACGACTCGCGTAGCAGCTGCTTGTATGCCGGCCCCCAGGTCGGGGCGTTGGGCCCGAGGCTGCCGAAGATGCCGCCGAGGGCGAAGCCGAAGGGATAGCCGGGGAAACGCGCATCGATGCCGCCGCCGCCATAGAACCCCCGCGCCGGGTCGGCGTCATAGAAGTCGTGGATCATGCGCGTGGCCGCCACGCTCTTCCATTCGTTGAGCAGGCGCTCGAAGGTCCCGCTCGCCGTGGAGTATCCGTTGAACATCAGATACTTCCCGACCAGGCCGCTCGAGTTGGCGAGCCCATGCGGGAAGCGGCTCGACGCGGACATCAAGAGCAGGCGCGGCGTTTCCGCGCCGTTCGCGCAGAGTACGACCGCGCGAGCGAGTTGCCGCTGCTCGACCTTGCGTGCGTCGAAGTAGATCACCCCGGTCGCGCGCCCCGTGCGCTGGTCCACGTCGACCGCGCGCACGTAGCTGTTGGGCCGGATCTCGCACCGTCCCGTGGCCTCGGCGACCGGGATCACCGTGTACAGCGTCGATGACTTGGCGCGGTGCTCGCACCCGAAGCCGAGGCAAAACCCGCAGTGCTGGCAGGCGTTCCGCCCCTGATACGGCTGCGACAGGATCGCGAGGGGTGTGGGCTGTGGATGCCACCCCAGCTGCTGCGCGGCGCGCTCGAACAGGACTCCCGAGGCCTTCACCGGCAGCGGCGGCAAGGGATAGGGGCGCGAGCGCGGAGGGTCGAACGGGCCGGGCGTTCCCGAGACCCCCAGCTCCCATTCGGCCTTCGTGTAGTAGGGCTCGAGGTCGGCATAGGTGATCGGCCAATCGGCGAAGCCCGTGCCGCTGATCGGCCCGTACCGGCTCGCCTCCACGAAATCGATTTCGCGAAACCGCCAGTAGTTGGCCGTGAAGTGAACGCTCCCGCCCCCGACCAGCCGCGCGTAGAGCAGCATCCCCGCGCCGCGCTTCGCGTCCTGGTTGGGGGTTGGCGCGAAGGTCTGCGGCTGGAGAGCGGGGTCGTTCGTGATTCCGGAGCGGAAGAAGTACTTGAACTCGTCGTGCTCGAACTGCTGCGGCTCGATGCGAGGGCCCTGCTCGAGCACCACGACCTTCAGGCCGCGGGTGGCCAGCTCCTTGGCGACGATGCCGCCGGCGGCTCCCGATCCCACGACGACGAAGTCGACCACGTCGTCCGGTCGATACCGCACACTGGCCCCGGGCATGGCGCGCTACGGACCCGCGTCGTAGTCGCCGAACGGTGCCTGCCAGACGAACCGATCGTCGAACCCCAGGATGCGCCAGCCCACCTTGTCGCGATTGCCGCCCCATTCTGGATCGGTGAACGTGGCAGCGACCGTGGCGAACCGCATCGCCTGGAAGAACGGCGTTCCCTCCACGGCTTGGAGCAGGGCCACTTGGCGCTCGGCGGGAAGCGTCGCGAACCGGCCCGCATCGGGCCACCGGCGGCGCGCCTCGCGATTCAGGTCACGGAGCCCGGTCGAGAGGGAGGCGCGTTGATCCGCCGCCCAGGTCGCGAGCGCATGGTCGACGAAATAGACCGCCCCGGCTTCGCGCGCGCCGGGCAGGTCATCGGTCGGGATGATCTGCGCGGCGATAGCGTCGATGTCGGCAGCGTCTTCGGGCGTGAGCGCCTGCCAGGGAGGGGCGGATGACGTGGCGCAAGCAGCCCGCGCTGCGTGGAGCAGCGACGCGCGCAGCGACGTCGGGTCGGCGGCGAGCCAAGAGGACGCGAACGCGGCCCCCGAGGCGGCGAGGAACGCGCGGCGACCTGCAGGATCATCGAGCACGGCCTCAAGTATGCCCCGGGGCCAGGCCTCTCGCTACCCGGTTTTCCGGGTGTGCGTCCCTGGAACGTAACTGCGCAACCGTGCGTGTGATCGACAGTTACGTTGCGGGCCCGCCACGCGGCGGCCCGGCGCGGTTCATGCCTTAGTGCAGCGACATGACCATGACGGTCATCATGTGGGAGACAAGGATCACGGCCGGGACGACCACTGAAGGCTATTGTCCCACCGCGAGTTAGGGCCGCGCGCGCCTGGCGCGCGCGGCACCCACTGCTTCACTTCCGGAACGTTTCCGGCGAAATTGCGTTCTGACTGCAGAACCCCGCCGCAACGGAGTCAACAAGATGAAAGAGCGCATTCGAGTCCTCACCCTGCTCCTGCTGGGCGCCGCCGCGTTGGCCCTCGCCCCCGCGCCGCGTCATGCGCCGACGGGCACCGCGACGTTCGCAGGCGGATGTTTCTGGTCCATGCAGCGCATCTTCGACAACGTCCCCGGCGTCGTGACGGCGACGGTCGGTTACAGCGGCGGGCAAAAGAAGAACCCGACCTACCAACAGGTGTCGACAGGCACAACGGGCCACCTCGAGTCGGTGCAGGTGGTATACGATCCTGCGCGGGTGAGCTACGAAACCCTGCTCGACACCTACTGGCACAACATCGATCCGCTGCAAGCGGACGGGCAGTTCTGCGACCACGGCTCGGAGTATCACACGGCGATCTTCTACGCCGACTCGACGCAACAGCGGATCGCGGAAGAGTCGAAGCGGCGGTTGGCGGAGCGCTTCGGGCAGCCGATCGCCACCATCATCATTCCCGCGGCGCCGTTCTACGCCGCGGAGGAGTACCACCAGCATTTCTACCGCAAGAATCCGGAGCACTACGAGGGCTACCGTCGTGGATGCGGGCAGGACAGCCGGCTGGAGGAGCGCTGGGGTAAGCCGGGCGCCGCGAGCGCAGGGGGCCGATGAACACGCGCGTCCTCCTCTTGGCCCTCGGGCTCGCCGCGATCACGGCGGTGGCGGGCGCGGCGCAAAGCCACGCGAAAGGATGGAATCCGATGACATTCCAGAAGCCGAGCGACAAGGACCTGAAGCACACCCTGACGCCCCTGCAGTATAAGGTGACGCAGCACGAAGGCACCGAGCCGGCGTTCCAGAACGAGTATTGGGACAATCACCGGGCCGGCATCTACGTGGACGTCGTCTCGGGCGAGCCGCTCTTCAGCTCGCTCGACAAGTTCGATTCCGGCACGGGGTGGCCGAGCTTCACGCGGCCGCTCGCGCCGGAGAACGTCCACACCCGGTCGGACAACTCACTCGGGATGGCTCGCACCGAAGTGCGGTCCGCGCACGCGGACTCGCATCTCGGTCACCTGTTCGACGACGGGCCCAAGCCGACGGGCATGCGCTACTGCATGAACTCGGCGTCGCTGCGGTTCATCCCCGTCGAGCAGCTGGAAGCGGAAGGGTACGGCAAGTATCTCGCGCTGTTCCAGGCGGCACCCAAGGCCGACGCGAAGCGTTAGGACGCTTTCCCGCTCACCCGCTGCGCCAGCCGGCGCAGCACCGCGCGCACCAGCACCCGGGTTGTTTTGACGCAGTACGCGACGTGCTGCGCGAGCGTCATCCGGTCGTAGAGACAGACGTTCACGCCCGGGATCCACACCCGGAGCTCAGCGGCCGCGGCATTCAGCGCCCGGCCGACGCGCTCCGGGTCGGCGTGACGGCCATGGATGAGCTGCACGGGACCCCGGAACCGCTCGTGGCCGTTGGTGCGCGCGTTCCAGTTGTCCTGCAGCACCGCCACCCGGCACGGGACCTCGAGCAGCGTTCGCATGAAGGTCACCTGGTCGTTCCCGTTCACTTGCGGGTCGCCCAGAGTGGCGACCTGCCAGTGGTGCCACCGCTCGAAGAAGCGTTCCGTCAGTTCGCTCTTCCTGAAGACGATCAGGCCGCAATTGTAAGGCGTGTAGCCGACCAGCTCCCGCCCGTCCACGCGGACCGGAGTGTTGTCCGAGGGCGCGAGGGTCATCGCCATGTCGTAGAAGTCGAGCAGGGCGAACAGGGGCTGGAGATCGCCCAGGAAGTAGGTGTCGGAATCGACGTGACACGTGCGCTCGTAGGGCGAGTGCCGGTAGATGTTGCGGACGCGGTAAGTCACGCCGCGCACGTGCGGCGAGAGCGTGCGGCCCGCGATCGGCTCATCCGGCTGCGTCACGACGGAATCGAACCACGATGACACGTGCGGCAGGGAGATGGGGACGGCGTCGGAGACGAGGGTCACATGAGCGCCGGGGCTGTGGCGCCGCAGGGAGGTGACCGACTGGCCGGCCTCCCGGAAGTAGCGCTCGGCGCCGCTGATGATGTAGAGGAACCCCTGTCGCATAAGCGCTCCGTTGTCTCTTCGAATTCGACTTGACCCTCGATGCCGCACGCAGGTACAATGGCGCACCGAAGCGAGGCGTGCCCCCATGGTAGGCTCTCATCGATCCCTGCGCCACCTCGCCGTCCTGGCGCTCCCCGCCATTGCCGCGTGGCTCGTTGTGAGCCGGGGGGAGATTGGAATGTCCCCCGATTCGCTCTTCTACTGGAGCGCGGCCCACACCATGCGCGGCATGGGCATGGTGGCCACCGGGGTTTCCGCGCGGGACTATGCCCGTACAGTTGGTGACGGCCGCTTGGGCCCGGAGGTTGGCGTCGCCTGGCCGGACGGCTCAGTCACCTACCCACTGACCGTCTGGCCGCCCGGCTACCCAGCGGCCATCGCTGTCCTCATGCCGTTGACGGGGGACTCGGCGGTTGCCGCCGCGCGCTTGCTCGCCGCCCTGACGCTGGTGCTATCGATCGGCGCGTTCGCGGTCGCGGGAGCCGAGCTGGTGGATCGTTCGCGCGCAGCGTTCGCGGCGGCCCTCGTGATGTGTCTCCCCTTCGCGCAGTCCACGGTGCGGATGATGTGGTCGGACGCACTCTTCACGGCGCTTGCACTCGTCGCTTTGGCGTTGCTGGCTCGCGCGTTCGCGCCGACTGCCCGACCGGGCGCTGCCCTGGTGCTTGCCGCGATGGCTTCGGCCGTGGCGACTTACGTGCGCTATACCGGCGTGCTCGTGCTGGCCGCTGGGATCGTCGCCAGCGCGCTCCTCGCCCTCCGCACGCCCCGGCGACGGGGCATGCTCGTCGGGGCCGTGGTCGCGGTCGGGCTCTACGGCCTCCTCGTGGCTCCGCTCTTCGCGCGCAACTTCTCGCTCGCGGGGGACCTGACGGGCGCGGAGCGCTCGCCGGCGGACGAATCAGCGCTCCGGCTCTTCGCCGGGTTTGTCCTGGCGTTCGCGAAAGGAGTCGTGCCGTGGGTCGGCGCCGCGGTCCCTGGTCCTCGCGATGCCCTGGTCACGGGTGGTGTGTCGGTGGGCGCGTGGGCGATCACGGGCGCGATGCTGGCGACGGCGATTCGGCGCGGTGGCGGTCTGGCAGAGGCCACGAGCACGCCAGCGGCGCGTCGCCCGATGGCCCTCATCCTCGTCGTATTTGCCGGTTTGTACAGCACGGTGCTGCTCGGCCTCCGCATGGTGTGGCACTTCGATTTCAACACCCGCATGCTCCTTCCCGCCGTGGCGAGCGCCGCGTTGCTGGTCGCCTGCGTCTGGGAGAGCCGGATCGCGGATGCGCAGGTTTGGCGGGTCAATGGGATCGCGCTTGTCATGATCCCGCTCGTCACGGTTGCGAGCCTGGCGGCGGTCGATCACTACATACCGTGGCGAGGCTACAACTCGGCGGAGTTCCAGGATCGTCCGGTGGCGCGATGGGCGAGGGCCGCGCTCGCGCGCGCCGGACCCGACGCGCGCCTCCGGTTCTTGAGCGTCGGATACTTCATTCCGTTCCTGCATTTCGCGACGCGGGGCGCAGCGGTCGGGGGGCTTCCAGACGCGCCCACGCCCGGGGCGTTGCTCGCCGGCTCGCCCTTCACCGGGAGCGTCGTGGTTCTCGAGCCGGGAGGGAGACGATTCCAATGCCCGGCCTATCAGGGCGCCTACGAACAGGTCCTCGACGGCGCGGCCGACAGCACGGTGCGGGGCGAGGGATTCACTGCCTGGTGGTTGTCGGCCGCATCGGCTTCGCGACTCGAGCGGGGGGCAGGGGCGTTCGCGCCGTCGTGCCATTGACGCTGTTCGCGCGGCCTCGATAGACTGCGTTCTCCATGCTGACGTTTCCTCAAGTCACGAGCAACCTGCTCGTGCGACTCAATCAGGCCACTGACCGGACCTTCGTCCTGCCGATCCTGATGTTCTATCCCACGGCGCGGTGCAACTCGCGTTGCGTGTCGTGCGATTGCTGGAAGGCGGACGGGGTCGGCGATCTGACGCTGGAGGAGATTCGCCGTCTCACGGACGAGCTGCCCGCGCTGCACACGCGTCTCGTGACGTTCTCGGGGGGCGAGCCCACCCTGCGGCGCGACGTGTACGAGATCGCCAAGATGTTTCGCGCCCGAGGCGTGAAGCTGCATCTCCTGACGAGCGGGTTGTTTCTCGAGCGCGACGCGGCGGCGGTGGTCGAGCACTTCGCCGACGTCACGATTTCGCTGGACGGTCACACGGCCTCGTTGTACGAAGAGATTCGGGGCGTGAACGGCCTGGGGGTGGTCGAGCGGGGTGTCCGGCGCCTGAAGAGCCTCGCCCCCCGCCTCCCCGTGCGGGCGCGGAGCACGCTGCACCGCCACAACTTCCGGGACCTCCCCGCCCTGATCGACAAGGCGCACGCCATGGGGCTCGACGGGATTTCCTTTCTCTCGGCGGACGTGACAAGTGAGTCCTTCGGCCGGGCGGCCGTGGGGGGCGCCGCGTCGCTGCCGCAGCTCGGCACCCTGCTGCTCAGCACGGCCGAGATCGGGGAATTCGCGCAGGTCGTGGAGCGCGCGATCGTGACGCACGCCTCTGACTTCACGTCCCGTTTCGTTGCCGAGTCGCCGGACAAGCTGCGGCGATTGCCGAAGTACTACGCGGCGCAGCAGGGGCTGGGCCCGTTCCCGCCGACCTTGTGCAACGCCCCCTGGGCGAGCGCCGTTGTGGAAGCGGACGGCACCGTGCGCCCATGCTTTTTCCATCGGGCCGTCGGCAACATCCGCGAGCGGAGCCTGCGGGAGATTCTGGCCACCGACATGGTCGAGTTCCGGCGCGGGCTGAACATGGCGGCGGACCCGACGTGCCAGCGCTGCGTCTGTACGCTGCAGGTGGGACTCCGCACGCCGCTCGGATGACGACCCCCGCCGTCCGGCTCCCCACCTTCATCGTGGCGGGCGCGCCCAAGGCGGGCAGCACCTCGCTCTACTTCTACCTGGCGCAGCATCCGCAGGTGTACATGAGCCCCGTCAAGGAACCGACGTTCTTCGGCGCCGCCGACATCGAATCGTCGCCGGTGCGGGACATCGTGCTGCAGCGCGCGGTGCGCGATCGCGGACCCTTGCGCCAATACCTGAGCAGCTTGAACGCGGGAGGTCCACTCGTGCTCGAGTGGGACGACTACGTCGAGCTGTTCAGGAACGCACGTGACGAGATTGCCATCGGTGAGGCGAGCGTGAGCTATCTGTGGCAGCCGAGCGCCGCGGAGGCGATCCACGCGCGCCTTCCGGGGGCGCGCCTCGTGTTCATCCTGCGGGACCCGGCCGAGCGCCTGTTCACGCATTGGCTCGGGGGCGCGTGGCGCACACCCCGCGTGTCGTTCCGCGAGCGCTTCCTCGGAGCACTGGAGCCGGACGGCCTCGGCCGGAACATCGTCGCAATCGGCCGCTATGCCACCCATCTCCGACGGTTCTTCAACATCTTCCCGCGACCCCAGATCCGCGTGGTGCTCTACGAGGACTATCGGGCGGACGCGCGGGCGGTGATGCGCGAGATCTTCGCGTTCATCGGCGTGGATCCCGCCTATCCCGTGGACATGTCGCGCCGCCACGGCGAAACGACGGTACCGAGGCTCCGCCTGCTGTACGCCGTGCGCAACCGGCTGTTCGGGGCGGCGCCCGTGGCCCCGTGGCTGCCCGAGCGGGCGCGCCGCGGGCTCCAGTGGCTGTACCGCCGGCCTCCCGCGGAAAGACTGGACCGGGCCGACCGCCGGATCGTGATCGACTACTACCGTGACGAGATCCTGGGCACGCAGGAGTTGATCGGGCGCGATCTCTCGGCCTGGCTGCGGTAGCCCTCAGGGGGCGCTAGGTGGCTCGAGCCCGCGCAGCGCGAGGCGCCGGTAGTAGGGACCGGCGATGAAGCACATCTGGAGCCCGTCGCGCCGGCGCTCGTCGTGCACTACGTCGGTGACGAAGAGCGTGTGCGAGCCGACGACGTGAACCTGGCGCACCTGGACGTCGCGGACGCGCAGCGCCTCACGGGGCACTGGCAAGCCGTGCCCGGCCGAGGGGCCCGTCTCGAAGGGCAGGGCGCTCCAATCGATGCGCTCTTTCGCATGATGCTCGCCGAGCTTGAATGCCCTCGCCGTGAACTCCAGTGGCGCGTCCGAGACCGCGAGACGCCGCGACTCCTCGATCAGCCGGATCGACGGGCTCGTATTGCGCAGCCCGAGCAGGAAGTGCGGGCCGTCTGTCTGACCGATCAGATCCATCGGGAAGAGGTTGCTCGCGGCGCCGTGCTGAACGGTGACCAACACCACGGGGCGCGGGCAGATATAGAGGACCCCTACCGCGCGGAGATCGTGTGGCTCCATCGGGGTGTTGCGCTGGTGGCGGCGCTTCCAGTCTCCCCACCGGTGGTAGACGGCGAACACGGTGTTCGCCGCGGCGGGCATGCAGGCGTTCAATGATCCGCGTTGCTGAAACAGGTGCAGTGTCGGGCCCGTGGTCTCGATGGCTTCCGTGTGACGGAGCTCGACCACCCCGAGCGTGGTCTCCGGTGCCGTCCACGGACTGAGCCTCAGGCTCAGCGCCTGGCGCGCGAGTGCGTCGGATGGGACACCGGGGGGAGGCGTGAGCGCCACCGTGAGCGGTCGTAACGCGATCATGACGTGGGTGTGGGTCACGTCGTGCGGCGTGTCGAGCCCGTCGAGCGTGACGCGGACGTCGTGCTGGGGACTCGGGTAGCCGACGGGGAGGTAGCGCGGGACCCGGCCGGCGACGAGGAGGAGCCGCTTCAGGAGAGCATGCGTCATGGTGAGCGGTGGCAATCTCGAAGCGCGTGAGACGCCGTGCAAGCCGGTATTGACCCTCTCCCCCGAAGCGCGATAGACTGCGCGATCCCATGCCGCCCGCGGTGCGGTTGCCGAACTTTTTCCTCGCCGGCGTTCCCAGAGCCGGCACGACGTCGCTGTACTTCTACCTTGGCCAGCATCCCCAGATCTATGTGAGCCCGGTCAAGGAGCCCGCCTTTTTCGGCGCGGCGGACCTTCGGCGCCACGGCGGCGAGCTGCTTCGCTACGCGGCGCCCGATCGCGCGGCGCTCCGGCCCTACCTTGAAGGCAACGCGCCCTCGGGGCCACCGCCGCTCGTGCTGGACTGGGAAGGTTACCTCGACCTGTTCCGCGCAGCGGGCGACGAACCGGCGGTCGGCGAAGGGACGGTCGGCTACTTCTCGCTGCCCGGCGCGGCGCGCGCGATTCACGCCAAGGTCCCCGACGCACGTCTCATCTTCGTCCTGCGGGACCCGGCGGAGCGTCTGTTCTCCCACCACCTCGCGGCCCTCTGGCACGACCCCGCCCGCACATTCCGGCAGCGATTTCTCGATGCCATCGAACCGGGTGCGACGGCGCCGCCGGTGCTGGTTGAAGAGGGGCGGTTCGCCACCAATCTGGAGCGCTTCCTCGACCTCTTCCCGCGCGATCGAATTCGCATCCATCTCTACGAAGACTACCAGGCCGACCCCCGCGCCGTGTTGCGAGATGTGTTCGCTTTCCTTGGCGTCGACCCCGACCATCCGGTCGACCTGTCCCGGCGCCACAATGAAACACAGACGCCACGATGGCCCGTGCTACACCGCCTGCGGAGGCGGGTTCTGGGGGAGCGGGGAGCGTCGCTGCAATGGATCCCGGAGCGGGCGCGTCGAGCCATGCGGCGGCTGTATCGGCGGCAGGGCACGGGCATGACCATGGATCCCGAGGACCGCCGCCTGGTGATCGACTTCTACCGGGATGAGGTGCGACGGACCGCCGAGCTCATCGGTCGGGACCTGTCGGCGTGGCTGCGGTGACGTCGTGATATAGCTCCTCAAAGCGCCGCGCGGTCCAATCGGCGTCAAACGCGATCGCGCGTCGCTGGGCCTCGCGGGCCAGCGCGAGGCGCCGTGCGTCGTCGCGCAGGACCGTCAGCGTTTCACGCGCGAGCGCCTTCGCGTCCCCCACGGGAACCGCGACCGCCGCCGCCGGAGCCCACTCGGCGATGTGTCCCACGGCGGTTCCGATCGTGGGGACGCCCACCACCGCCGCTTCGAGGACCGCGATCGGACCCGCCTCATGTCGGGAGGTCATCCACAGGACGTCGGCCGCCGCGACCAGGTCGTGCAGCTCCTCGTGCAACACATAGCCATGAAAGCGCACCCAGTCAGCGAGGCCGAGGCGCTGTGCGTGGGCTTGCACCGCGCCGGCGAGCGTGTCCTGACCCACGACGTCGAGCCGGAACTCCATCCCTTCGTTGCGGAGTCGTTTCGCGGCCTCGAGCAGGGTCGTCTGGTCCTTGACCGGGTTGAGGCTGGCCAAGTGGAGGAGCCTCGCCGCTGCACCGGGCTGGCGCGGTCTCGGTGCGGCGGGCGGCCAACGCTGGAGATCAACGCCCAGCGGCACGCGCTCGGCGCCATAACCGAGCGCGCGGATGCGGTCGACCATGGGTGCGCTCGCGGCCGTGATGCGCGAGGCCCCGCGCAGGGCGAGCCCGCCGGCGAGCCGGCCGCGCCGGGTCTGCCACCCGCCGTAGTGGATGTCGCGCAGCGCGATCAGCTCGCCCCCTGCCGCATGCATGAGCACGGGGCGCCTGAGCACCATGCCCGCGAGCGCGGCGATCACGCCCGCGGGCGTGATCCAGAACGCGTGGATCACATCGAAGGGCGTCCGCCGGTGCTCCGCCACGAGAGCGGCGAGCGTCCGAAGCGCGATCGGCCCCCTTCCTGCATGATGAACGGTGGCTCCGAGCAAAGGGTAGCGCCCGGGAGGCTCGGGCCCGAACAGGGAGAACACGTGCACCGTGTGCCGCCGGGCCACCCGTTCGATCACCCATTGGATGCACGGGATGCGGCCGACCGCGGGAGCCGGAGGTACGCCGCCCAGCACCACCATCGCGACGTTCACGGCGCGTCCGCGAGATGCCGCAGCCGCCGCCGCTCCGCGCGCCCCACCGCGTAGGCGAGCGGGTCGGTCACCGCCAGCCGCCGCAACCCGCGAAACGTGTGGACGAGCGGTCGCGGCGGAGACTCGGCATGGAGCCTGGTATACGCGGACGGGGTGACCTCCCAAAACTCTTCCCCTGCCGCGTAGGTCTTCAGTCGCCACGGGCCTCGCAACGACGTCTCCTGCGACCGGTAAACCGCCGAGGCGCGCCGGGCGGCGTCCCGCACCCGCGCGATCGGCGCGGTGAGGTTCACGAGGACCCGGGTGAGCGGCACCTGGACCTGGTAGATGCGAATCGCCCGGACCGCACTGAGCGCGCGCCGCTCGGCGAGCACGCGCGCCACGGCATAGTGCTCGGGGTGGAAGTCCACGCGCGAGGGAGCGTATACGATGTGGGGCCCAAGATCGGTCATGACGCGCTCGAGGTGCTCAGCGAGATCCGCGTCCTTCCACTCGCGCTCCGGGAGCCCCAGCCATTGCCAGTCGGCGGCGTCGAGGGCCTGCACGCTGGCCTCGGCCTCTTGGCGGCGGCGCCGCGCCATGGCGGCCGCGTCGAGTCCGAGGGCCCGCGACGCCCGTCCATCGGTGACGTGCAGCACCGTCACGCGGTCGCCGGCCGCCGCATGAAGGAGGATCGCGCCTCCGCATCCCGCGATCTCGTCGTCCGGATGAGGCGCCACGACCAGGACGCGCTCTCCCCCGGCGCTGTCCCACGGGTGCGCGTGCGCCGCCAGGTGGCGCGCGACCCAGAACCCTCCTCCCCAGAGCGAGGTGAAGCCAAAGTCCACGGCGCGGCGGACGCTAGATCGCATCGAAATCGCCGCCGACCATGTACCAGTCGCTGGCCGGGCCCACGACGCTCGCGTCCAGAGATGAATCGAGCAGAACGTAGTCCACTCTGAACGTGTGCCGGCTGCGGAAGAATCCCGCGTGCCGTAAGGCACGGTGGGGCCAGCTTCCGGGTGCGGCGAGCGCCCAGATGGATTCCGCCCCGCGCGCAAGCGCTCGCGCAATCGCGGCACGCGCCAACGCCGTGAAGGCCGCGATGTCACCCGGCACCGTGAAGATCTCCGCAATGGTTGCTCGCGCCGGCCCGCGGGTCCCGCAGGCCGCGTAGCCGACCGCCTCCCCCGCCTGCGTGGCGAGGAGGACGCCGTAGCTGTCACCCGGCGCTGCGAGATACCGCCACGCGACCCACGACCGATCGCGCGCGAGCGAGCGCGGTACTGACGCGCGCGCCCGCTGCCACAACCGATCGAATTCCTCCCCGGCCGTGGTCACTTCGCGCACCTCGACGCCTCCGCCGGACGCGCGAGACACCGCGAGCGCGCGCCACCACGCCCCGACCCACTCGAGGTGCGCGAGGGGTGTCACCCCGAGCTTTCGGGCTAGGACTCGTTCGGGCCGCAGCGGCAGCACCAGCCACTGGAGCCGGCCCATGGGGGTCCAGCCCAGCGCCTGTGCGCGTGAACCCCAGTTCTCGTTCGGAAGGCCAAGCACGAGCGGGATCCCGGCGGCCTTCCAGCCGGCGAACAGCCGCTTGGTGTGTGTGGTGAGGATGCCCCGTCGCCGGAATTCGGGCGCCGTCACGGCGTCTACCGCCACCATCGCCCACCGCTCCTCGCCTCCCAGTTGGCAGCGGCAGGGTATCCCGGCGATGTGAAACACGGGCTGATCGCGCTCGTCCACCGCGATCGCCACGTTCTCGGTGGGAGAGGGGCGTGCCAGGAGCTTCCAGCGGTAGTAGTCCGCGGTCACCCGGCGAGCGGCGCCTCCCGACAAGAGCGCGGCGACCGCGGGGACGTCGTCCGGCGCGAGCGGTCGTGCGCGAACCGCCGTCGTCACTGGCGGCTGAGCACCTGCGTATACGCCGCGTACAGCTGCGCGCCGATCGCGTCGAACGACAACTCCCGCTCGAAGTGCTCCCGCGCCCCCCGCCGCAACGCGGCCCGGTCCCGTCGGCTCCAGTCGCGGATGGCGTGCGCGAGCGCGGCGGCGTCGCCAATCGGTGTGAGGGCGCCGAATCGCCCGTTTCCCGTGATACGGCGAAATGAGGGAATGTCCGTTACGAGCGGCGTGGTGCCGCAGGCGAGCGCTTCGATCAGGACGTAGCCGCTGCCCTCCACATGACTCGCCTGGACCAGGAAGTCGGCGGCCCGCAGCAGCGTCTCCATTTTGGGATAGGGGACCGCACCGAGCAGGCGGACCCGCTCGACCAGAACGGAATCGGAGGCGATGCGAGCATGAACGGCGTCGAGGAGCGAGGCGTGGCGAAAGCACATGTACAACCTGAGGCCAGGGGTCTCGCGCGCGGCGCGCGAGACGGCGTCGAGCACCATGAGCGGGTCCTTGTTGGCGTCGAGATTTCCCGCCCACAGGAGGCAGGGATCTCCCTCCATGCCCGCGGCCGAGCGGGCGGCCTCCCGGTCACCGGGAGTGAACGGGCTCGACCCTTCGATCACTTCGAAGACCGGCAGGTCCGTTCGCAGGACGCCCGCCTGTGTGAACGGCTCGATCTGCGGGCGCGCCGTGAATGTCACCCCCGCGATCGGCGCGAATCCCCAGCGGTACCACCAGCGGCGCCAGCCGCGCGGGCACTTGGTCCCGTGATCCTGGACGATAATGGGGACGTCCGGGACCGTGGCGGCGAGCGCCCGCAGCGCGCGGGGATATACGATCCCGTCGAAGTGAATCAGGCCGGGCGCGAGTGCCCGCACCCGCTCGAGCAGGCGCCGCGGTCGCCGCAGGATAGCGCGGCCCCCGGGCAGGCGGATCAGGGGCTGGCCGGGCTCGGCGACAAAGAAGCATGGGACGCCGTCGAATTCCCCGTCCCCATCCTGCCAGGCCGCCTGGATCATCGTCACCTGCGCGCCGGCCCGGCGCGCCGCGGCGGCGGTGCGGCCGAAGTCGCGCCAGCCGTCCCGGAGCAGCTCGTCGGGGGTGCGCCCCGCGGGATCCAAGTGCATCGCGACCCAGGCAACTCGGGGTCCAGGACCGTTCGCGCGCACCATGTGGGCAACCCTCGCACATGTCGGTATGAGTGTCAATCAGCGCGTTATAATTCTTGGCCACCACACGCTCTCGCCCCCGTGGCTCCAAACTCCCTCTCGGGCGCATACGCACTTTGGGCATACTCTCGACCTTCGCAGTCGCGGCTCTCTCGCTCGTCGTGACGGCCGCCGCGGCGGAGCTGTTACTACGGACCCTCCTGCCGCCCTTGCGCGGGTATTTCGTTCTGCCACCCGGTGCGGACTGGACGCTCGAGCCGCCGCCGGGCGCATTCCCCGGCATTGCGGGCGCGTCTCGCTTCCGGGTCAACCGATTCGGCATTCGAGGCCGGCTGTTTGGAAACGACGACGCGGAGTACCGCATTCTGGCCATCGGAGGCAGCACCACCCGGTGCGCGGCGCTCGACGATTCCAAGACCTGGACTCATCTGCTCGAGGCGCAGCTGGGCAACACCGTCGATGGGAGGGAGCCATGGGTCGGGAACCTGGGTCGCGACGCCACGACCTCGCGAGACCACGTGCTGCAGCTCAAGTATCTGCTGCCGCAATATCCCTGCATCGACGCCGTCGTCGCCCTCGTCGGTGTGAACGACGTGATAGCCGTGCTGCAGCAAGGGTGGCAGTATCGGGAGCGTCAACCGATCACCGACCCCTCGGCGGAACGGGCGCGGATGCCGCGGGCCTTTTATCGGTTCCCGGGCAGACTTCAGGATCTTGCGGCCTACAGCCGCGGCCCGGTGCCGTGGTACAAAGCGACGGCGCTCTGGCAGCTTGGCCGCCGTGCGAAGGTTGTGCTGGAACGCCAACGGACGTTCCGCTTTCCGGATGCGCCACGGCGGTTCGAGGAGACGCGCCGCCGCCGGCAAACCGCCGCGACCTGGTTCGACAGCCTGCCGCCTCTCGAGCAGCCGCTCATCGAGTACCGCCGCAACTTGAACCTCATGGCCGACCTCGCCGTCGCGGCGGGGGCGCGCCTTGTCCTGGTGACCCAGCCGAGCCTGTGGAGAGAGGGCTTGCCCGAATCCGTCGAGCGCCTGCTGGTATTCGGGGAAGTCCGGAGGGTGCAGGGGCCGGGCCCGGCGTACTTCACGGCGCGCGCGATGGGTGTCGCGATGGCTCGCTACAATGACACGCTGCTGGACGTATGCCGCACCCGAGGCCTCGACTGTCTCGATGCCGCCGGGCTGATTCCGCGTGACACCACGGCGCTGTACGACGACGTGCATTTCAATGAGCGCGGCGCACAGTTGTTCGCTGATGCGCTGATCGAGCACTTTCGCGCGCGGCCGCCGTTCCGCCCCGGCTAGCCGTTCCCGAGCACCGCGGCCGGCGGGTCCCATTTGTGGGCAGTCGGGGGTGCCCGGAGGGCTGTCGCGTTCGAACGCGCAACACAATCGCGGTCCACGGCGTACTGAAGGGGGGTTGTTGCAGCGGGTCTGCGCCCGTTATCCTTGCTTCCCGTCGGGTCGAAATGGGGGTGCCAGACGCCCCACCGTCACCATCGGCCTCTCCACACGAAGGGACGTCGCGTACGCTCTCCAGCTCACCAGCCCGTACCCTGCGACACGAGGCATCATACAGCCTGCTGCGCGATGTGATCCGGGTCCTGACGGATGACCCGCGCATTCTACTCCTCGCGGATCGGCTGTGGGACCGGGCTACGCGGGGCGCGGCCACCCTCCGGCTCGTGCCGGCCCCCGTGTCGCTCGCCATCGAGGTATCGGCGACGGACCCAGCGGCGGGCGTGCCTCTGCACCTCGATGAGCGTTGGCGTGTCGACACGGACGACGCGGAGCTGTCGCTTGGCGACCAACACCTGCATGCGCGCATCGAGTGCGGGCGTGGCCGCTTCGTGGCCCGCGTATCTGCGGCGCTGGTCTCGGATCACCCGGACCTCGTCACCCGGCTGCTGCTCGAGGCGCCCGCGGCCACGCTTCTCGCGCGTCGCTCGTATGCCGTCGTGCACGCGGGGGCCGTGGCCGGCCCGGCTGGAGCCGTGGTGATCCGTGGCGCTCCCGGGGCGGGCAAGTCGACCGTGGTGGCCGCGGCGCATCAGGCAGGCCTGCGTGTGCTGGGGGACGAGAGCATGCTCGTGTCCCGGAGCGATCCCGACGACCTCCTGTCCGCCGTGCGCGACCTGACGTTGCTGCCGGCAGCGGCCCGCCTGCTGGGCCTTGAGGCGATGACCACGGCGACTCGATCGGGGGGAGAGGAGAAGCGGCGGGTCGATCTCTTTTCGTCGTCCAGCCCCATGACCCGCCGGGCCCGCCGCGTGGCCACGGTGCTGCTCGGGCCGCGGAACGACGGGCCCGCGCGCCTCGAGCCTCTCACTCCCGAGACGTTCCTCGAGGAGTTCCGCCTGGGAGCGATCGCGCAGGAGAGCTGGAGCGGCACGCCGGAGCACATCGCCGTGCATTGGTCCCGACGCCGCGCGTACCGGCTCTCGGGGGCGGCGGATCTGGCGGGCGCCATCGACCTGTTGACGGGTCTCGTGGCACCGCTCCTGGCGGTGAAGCGCGCGTGAGGTCTTCCGCGCCCGGCCACGGGTCCGTGTTGCTCGCGCACGGCTACTACCTGCGGCACGATCCCAAGCAGTCCCGAAAAATGAAGCCGTACCCGCCGCTCTCGACGCTCATCGCCGCGGGCCTGTTGAGACGTGAACGCATTCCCTTCAGTTTCTTCGACTCAATGCTCTCAGCGGGAGTGGAAGAGTTTCGCGACCTGCTGAGCGCGGCGCGTCCCGGGGTCGTCGGGATCCTCGAGGACAACTTCAATTTCCTCACCAAGATGTGCACGACGCGCATGCGCGAGGCGGCATTCGAGATGATCGCCGCCGCCAAGTCGGCGGGCGCGCGGGTGGTCGTGAACAGCTCGGACGCCATTGATCAGACCGCCGCGTACCTGCACGTCGGTGCTGACGCCGTGATCCTGGGCGAGGCCGAGGAGACCCTGCTCGACCTGGTGGAGCGCTGGGGCAAGGATCCCGACGCCGACCTGTCGCAGGTGCCCGGGCTCGCGATTGCCGGCCACGCGGGCGCCCCCTCCGCCCTGCGGCGCACGCCCGCGCGCGACTCGATCACCAACCTCGACACCCTGCCGTTCCCGGCCTGGGACCTGATCGACGTCGAGCAGTACCGGGTGGCGTGGGCTGCGGCGCACGGCCGCTTGTCGTGGAACGCGGCGACGTCGCGCGGGTGCCCGTTCGGCTGTAACTGGTGCGCGAAGCCGGTGTTCGGCAGGCGGTATTCGCAGCGGAGCGCGGCGAACGTCGCCGAGGAGCTGGCGCAGCTGAAGCGCGTCGTGGGGCCGGACCACGTCTGGTTCGCGGACGACATCTTCGGTCTCACACCGCGTTGGATCGAGTCGTTTGCCACCGAGGTGCGCGCGCGAGGCGCGGTGATCCCGTTCATGATGCAGTCGAGGGCCGACCTCATGACTCCCGGCGCGGTCGCCGCGCTGGAAGAGGCGCGCTGCGAGGAAGTGTGGATGGGAGTCGAGTCCGGCGCGCAGGCCGTGCTCGACGCCATGGACAAGGGCACGACGATCGCCGAGATCCGGGAGGCGACGCGCCGCCTGCGGCAACACGGGATCCGGGCGTGCTGGTTCGTGCAGCTCGGATATCCGGGTGAGGATTGGGACGCGATCGTCAAGACGCGCGACCTGATCCGCGAAGAACAGCCGGATGACATAGGCGTCTCGGTCGCCTACCCGCTGCCGGGCACGCCGTTCTACGAGCGGGTCCGCATGGATCTTCGCAGCAAGGCGAACTGGTCCGACTCGGACGATCTCGCGATGATGTTTCGCGGCACCTACACGACCGAGTTCTATCGCGAGATTCGCGATCTGCTCCACGCCGAGGTGAACGCGCGCACGGACGCAGTGGGTCGCCGCGACTTTGACGCCGCCTGGGCCGATCTGGCGCGGCGTGAAGCAGGGCATCGCTCGAGCGGGCCGTTGTCGCTCGCCGCCGGGTAGGCCCGGCCTTCAACACCCTGTTCCCGACGGAGTCGCCGCTGCGCCGCGCGCTCTCCAACTTCATTCTTGCGACGGCGTCGATCCTTGTCGCCCTTGTTACGGTCGAGCTTGCGCTGCGGGCGACGGTGCCACCCACGCGCAGCTATTTCGTGAACGCGCCGGGGACGGACTATTCGCTGACCCCACCGCCCGGCCTTCTTGCTGGTGTCCACGGCACCGCGCACTTTCACGTGAACGCGTTCGGCGTCCGCGGTCAGCCGTTCGGTGCCGACGCCGCCGAGTACCGCATCCTCGCGGTCGGTGGCAGCACCACGCGCTGCACCTTTCTCGATGAGACGGAGGCCTGGACCTACCTTCTCGAGCACCAGCTTGGGCGAACCGCCGATGGCAGGAGCGTATGGGTCGGCAACGTCGGGAAGGACGCTGCGACGAGCCGCGAGCATGTCCTGCAGGTGAAGTATCTGCTCAAGCAGTATCCGCGGATCGACGCTGTCGTCGTCCTGGTGGGGGTGAACGACATGCTGTCTGCGCTGCAGCAGGGGTGGCAATACCGCGTCCCGGATGCTGTGACGACCCCGGAGGCTGAGCGAGTGCAGATGGAGCGCGCGTTCGTGGAGACGCCTCATCGCGTACAGGACGAGGAATTCTCCAGCTTCGCGGGGGTGCCCTGGTACAAGGCGACCGCCGTGTGGCAGTTGGCACACCGCGCCAAACAGGTCCTCTTCACCCATCGGACCTACCCGATCAAGGACTTCCCGAGTCACATCGCCCAGTCGCGTCGCGAACGCCAGGAGGCGGCAGAGTGGGTGGACAGCCTGCCACCCCTCGATGCGCCGCTCCGGGAGTACCGACGGAATCTGAACGCGATCGCGGACATTGCCGCCGCCTCCGGCGCGACGCTCGTGCTGGTGACGCAACCGACCGTGTGGCGTGCCGCCATGTCGGTCACTGAACAGCAGGTGCTCGTGTTCGGCTACCTTGGGCCGATCAAGAGGCCCATGCGAGTATTTTACACGGTGGGCTCGCTGGAGCGCGCCATGCGGCGGTATAACGAAGCGCTGTTAGCGGTGTGCCGGGAGCGCGGCCTGGACTGCGTTGACGCGGCCCCGCGCCTGGCCCGCGACACGACGACGATGTACGACGATATGCACTTCAACGAAGAAGGTGCCCGCCTACTGGCAGGGCTGCTCGCAGATCATTTTCGTTCGCGCTCGCCGTTCCACACGCGGAACTAGAGTGTGAACAGGCACTGCTCGGCGGAGGTAGCTGCGGCGACATTGGCGGCAGGGTAGATTTGCAAGCCCGACGACCTCGGAGTCCCGGTTTCGAAGACCCTGGCCAACCTTTCGCTTGTGGCAGTTTCCGTGCTGCTCGCGCTCGGTCTCGTGGAGCTCGGGCTCAGGACGGTCCCTCCTCCGCAGGGGTACTTCACGCTCGTCCCGGGTGCCGAATGGACTCTGTCGCCCACCGCGCACGCGCTTCCCGGTATCGAAGGTGAGTCGCACACACGGATCAACCACTTCGGCGTGCGCGGGCGGATGTTCGGTGATGACGCGAAGGAGTTTCGGATCCTGGCGGTCGGCGGCAGCACGACCCTCTGCAGCGCCCTCGATGACTCGGAGGTGTGGACTCATCTTGTAGAAACCGGCCTGGACACGACGAGCGACGGCCGTCATGTGTGGGTCGGGAACGTGGGTCGCGATGGAGCAACGACACGCGACCATGTCCTGCACCTGAAATATCTGCTGCCTCAATACCCGCGGATCGACGTTATTGTCTCACTGATTGGTGTGAACGACATGACTGCCGCGGTGCACCAGGGTTGGAGCTACCGCGCGCGGCCAGACGTTACGGAGCCTGCCGCGGAGCGAGCGCAGCTGGCGCACGCCTTCGCGGTGTTTCCCGGGCTCGGGCGGGACCAGGGTCGCTATGGCGACGAAGCGGTTGCGTGGTACAGGCGAACAGCCCTGTGGCAATTGGCTCGGCGGGTGAAACAGACCTGGGAGCACTGGCGGCTCGACAGCCGCCGCGTGAGCGAAGAACGGCTTGATCGGTTTCGGCGCGAGCGCGCCGCCGCGACGACGTGGATCGACAGCCTGCCCCCGCTCGAAGCGCCGCTCGCCGAGTATCGCCAGAACCTGAACGCGATGGCGAGCGCGGCCAGTGCCGCGGGTGTGCACCTGGTGTTCGTCACGCCGCCCACCGCGTGGCGGGCCGGGATGACACGGGCCGACCAACGTCTGCTCTGGTTTGGCCCGATGCAGGGGCCCACGGGCACTACGCGCGCATACTTCACTCCGGATGCGCTGAGCCGGGCGATGCAGCGCTACAATGAGACGACCCTCGCCGTCTGCCATGAGCGGCATCTCGACTGCCTGGACGCCGCGGCTCTCATCCCGCACGATTCCACCACCATGTACGACGACGTTCACTTCAACGAGCGCGGCTCCCAACTGCTCGCGCGTGCGCTGATCGCCTTTTTCCGCGATCGGGCACCCTTCCGTTGACCTGGGTCCTCGGGATCTCAGCCTACTACCACGACAGCGCGGCCGCGCTCGTCGCGGATGGAGAGATCGTCGCCGCGGCATCTGAAGAGCGCTTCACCCGGAAAAAGGGGGACCCGAGTTTTCCCGCGCACGCGGTGGACTACTGCCTGCGCGAGGCCGGCATCGCCATGAAGGACCTCGCGGCTGTCGGCTTCTACGAGAAACCCATTCTCAAATTCGACCGCATCCTCGAGACGTTTGTCGGTACCGCCCCCCGCGGATTCTCCCAGTTTGCGATGGGGGGCCCGCTATGGATCAAGGAAAAGCTCTGGCTCGATCGGGAGCTGCGTAGTGCGCTCGGCGACTATGAGGGCGATCTGCACTACGCCGAGCACCACGAGTCACATGCGGCGAGTGCGTTCTTCCCCTCACCATTCGAGGAGGCCGCGATCCTGACGCTCGATGGCGTAGGGGAGTGGGCGACCGCGTCCTTCGGCACGGGACGGGGGGCCGACATCCAGCTTCTCAAGGAGATGCGCTGGCCCGATTCACTCGGTCTCCTGTACTCTGCCTTCACCCACTACACGGGATTTCAGGTCAATTCGGGCGAGCACAAGGTCATGGGCCTCGCCCCGTACGGCGAGCCCAATTACGCGCAGCGGATCTATGACACCCTGATCGATCTCCGCGCAGACGGGTCGTTTCGACTGAATTCCGAGTACTTCGGCTATACGAGCGGGCTGACGATGACGAACGAGCGGTTCCATCGTTTGTTCGGCGGGCCCCCGCGCCGGCCGGAGACCAATCTCACGCAGAAGGATCTGGATCTCGCTCGCTCGATCCAGGTGGTGTGCGAGGAGGTCATCATGCGGATGGCCCGGACCGCGCACCGGGAGACGGGTCTCGAGAACCTCTGTCTGGCGGGCGGGGTGGCCTTGAACTGCGTCGCGAACGGGCGACTGTTGCGCGAGGGTCCGTTCCAGCGCGTCTGGGTGCAACCGGCGGCGGGGGACGCCGGGGGGGCGCTCGGCGTTGCGCTGCTCATTCATCATCGCCGGCTGGGCCGCCCGCGCCGGGTGGTGACCAACGGCGATGCGATGCGTGGTGCCTATCTCGGTCCCGCCTTCGGGGAGGGGGAAATCGCGGCCAACCTCGACCGGATGGGAGCGGCCTATGTCCGGCTCGAGCGCGATGCGTTGCTCGCTCGTACGGCTCGCCTCCTCGCGGATGGCCGGATCGTCGGATGGTTCAACGGCCGCATGGAGTTCGGTCCGCGCGCCCTCGGCGCCCGCAGTATTCTCGCCGACCCCCGGAGCGCCAACATGCAGGCGCATCTCAACATGAAGATCAAATTTCGCGAGGGGTTCCGGCCGTTCGCGCCGAGTGTATTGCGGGAGCGCGTGAGCGACTACTTCGAGCTCGATACCGAATCGCCCTACATGCTGTTCGTGGCGCCGGTGAAACGTGAACGGTGCATCCCGATGACCGCCGAGCAGCAACGTCTCTGGGGCATCGACCTGCTCAATGTCGCCCGCTCCGATATCCCCGCCGTGACCCACGTCGATTATTCCGCGCGCGTGCAGACGGTGCGGCGCGAGGTCAGCTCTGACTACTACGACCTCATTGTTGAATTCGAGAAGCTCACGGGGTGCGCGGTACTCGTGAATACGTCGTTCAATGTGCGCGGTGAGCCCATCGTGTGTACTCCCGCTGACGCATACACCTGCTTCATGCGTACCGGTCTCGATGCGCTGGTCATCGGGCCGTACCTGCTGGACAAGGCCGCGCAGCCAGCGTGGCAGGAAGGAGTCGCGTGGCGGACGCAGCTACCGCTCGACTGACGCCAAACGCCGGCCGGCGGTTCGGGCTCACGGTGGGCGGAGCCCTGATCGTGCTCGCCGTCCTGTTCTGGTGGCGCGGTCGCGGCACGGCCGCCGTTGTACTGCTCGCGATCGGGTGCACGCTCGTCGTCGCCGGAGCGCTCGCACCTGCCCGGTTGGGGCCTGTCTACACGATCTGGATGGGGATCGGGAAAGCGATTTCGAAGGTTACGACGCCAATCATCCTCGGCATTCTCTATTTTCTGATCGTGACCCCGCTTGGCATCGTGATGCGGCTCGTGGGACGTGATCCGTTGCGGCGTGCCTTGCGTGACGATAGTTATTGGACGTCAGTGCCGTCGGGGGGACGGAGCAACCTCGACAATCAATTCTAGGAAGGAAACCGTGTCCAACGCGAGCGTGCTGGGGCAGCTCTGGCTCTTCCTCAAGGCCCGCAAGAAGTGGTGGCTGCTCCCGTTCGTCGTCGTGCTGCTCATCGTAGGGACTCTGCTCGTCGTGGCCCAGGGGTCAGTCCTGGCGCCGCTGATCTATCCGCTGTTCTGATCAGGGCATGCCGGTCGCACCGCCGAGCACGAGTTTCTCGATCGGCAGGCCATACGCATCGCGGTGGCAGCGCCAGCGCGCCACCTGCTGGAGCGGCTTCTTCCATGCCGACACCCGGTCCCAGGCCAGCCGCTGGTAGAACTTGAAGCGCTCCACGCGGCGGTACTTCTTCTCCGACACCCAGGGTCCTCGGGAGCCGACGTAGTCGAACGTCGACCACTCGTCGAGCGTGCGCGGCAGCCGGAAGCCCTGGCGCACCGCTTCCTGCGTCAGCGAGGAGCCGGGATACGGCTTGAAGTAGAAGATCATCGTCTCGAACTCGGGGCTCATCGCGCGCAACCGCTTCGCGAGCGCGAGCGTATCGGACACGCTCTCGTCGCTTTCCTCGGGGAAGCCGACGATGAACGGGAACTGGACCTTGATGTCGAGCTTCCGGCAGCGCGACGCGGTTTCCAATACCTGTTCCACCGTGATGTCCTTCTTGATCCGCCGGAGCATCTCCGGCGAACCCGACTCCACGCCGACCAGCACCCGCCGGAGGCCGGAGCGCTTGCAGGTCTCGAAGGCCTCGTCGGAGAGGCGCACGCATTGATCGGCGCGCATCGTGGCGGCCCAGGTGATCGGGAGCCGGCGCCGGATGAATTCTTCCGCGATGGCCACGACCCGGGGCGTCGAGGTGAAGAAGGTCTCGTCCTGGAAGTTCACGTCGGCGAAGTGATACCGGTGCCACCACTCTTCCACCTCCGTCCCGACCCGGGCCGGCTCGAGCCCCACCCAGCGGCGCTCATAGACGAACGGGTCGGCGCAAAACGCGCAGCGGAAGCGACACCCCTGCGAGGTGATGTAGTCGAACTGCGGTTTGCCTTTGAGCCCGTAGTACTGCGCCACGTCAATCAGGGAGTAGTCGTGCGGGTGCAGCGCGTTCACGTCCGCGAGCGGACGGGCCGCGTTCTGCACCACCGAGCCGTCGCTCGCGCGGTACGTCGATCCGAGGCAGCCGTCCATCGTCTCGCCGCGCGCCAGCCGGTCCACGGCTTCGAGGAAGGTCAACTCCCCCTGTCCCTGCACGGTGATGTCGACGCTCGGCTCCTCGAGGCAATCGACTCCGAACATCGACGGATGCCACCCACCCCACACGACGGGCAGGTCGGGATAGCGCGCCTTGACGGCGCGGGACACGCGCACGGCGTCGCGAATCGGAGCTCCCGTGAGGACGGTGACGCCCAGGCACACCGCGCCCTCCGCCGCGCGGACCACCGCGGCGGTCGCGTCGGTTTCGAGCCGGGCGTCTACGACCACCGGCTCGTAGCGCTCGCGATCGAGGTGCGAGCCGAGCGCGAGCAGCGCGAGCGGCATCGTATGGAACTCGGCGTACGGATTGTACAGGACGACGCGCCGCTTCATCGGCGCTCGAGCTCCACCAGGTAGTGGTCACCGAGCCAAGCGAGGGGCGACCACGTCTCGACGTGCCGCTCGCACCGGTCGAGCCAGGCGACCAGGCCCGGATGGCGGCGCGCCCAGGGCTCGGCGTAGGTCGGGGGCAGCAGCACCCCCAGCGGGCCGGTCCTGTGGGGCGCGAAATGGGGGGCGAACGCGCGACGCAACGCGCGCGGGGAGGGGTAGCGCACCTTGACGCCGCGCCAGTTGGCGCCGCTCGGCGCGAGTCGGCGCAGGGCCTTGGCGGGCTGACCGTGGGCCGCGAACCAGGCCCATTCCCAGGGCACGAGCGGGCCCATGACGCACAACACAACGCGTGCCCCTGGCTTCAAGAGCGCGGCCAGCGCCGCGGCGGCGCGGTGCAGGTCCGTCACGCAGTTCAGCCCGCCGAAATTCGAGAACGCGCCGTCCAACGGTGCGGGCGGATGGCCAAGCGCCTGGTCCAGGTGTTCGATCTCGAGTCGCCTGACTTCGACCGTCTCGTGGAGTCCGGCCCGATCGGCCTTGGCCTGCGCGACTGCGAGCATTGCGGGGGACGCGTCAGTCGCGAGCACCCGCACGCCACGAGCGGCGAGATGCACGGCGTCCTCGCCCGTTCCGCAGTTCAGCTCGAGGACCCGATCCCCCGGCGCAAACGCCCGGTCGAGCCACCGCCAGACCGTGCGGCGCAGTATCCGCCCCAGCGTGCTGTCGGTGAAGTGCGCATCGTAGTCGGGCGCGAGGGTATCGAACACAGCGGCGGGCATCATTCCATCGCGCAATCTAGCCGGGAACTGGCGGACGCGACAGCGACACGCTAACCTCCGCGAATGACGGACGTTCTGCTGACGCACGGCTACTTCTTGAGCGACGACGCCAAAGAGCGGGAGGTGATGAAGCCCTATCCCCCGCTCGGCCTGCTCTACGTCTCCGCCTACCTGCGGCGCGCGGGCATCACGGTGGAGGTCTTCGATTCCACTTTCGCCACGCGCGACGCGCTCGCGAACCGGCTCGCCGTCCCGGACGCCGGGGTACTCGGGATATACACCAATCTCATCACGCGGGCGGCGGTGCTTGATATCGTCGCACGAGCCAAGGCGCACGGCTGGACCGTCGTGCTGGGTGGGCCGGAGGGGGCGAACTACCCGGCCGAGTACCTGGCCCGTGGAGCGGACGTGGTGGTGTTCGGCGAGGGCGAGGAAACGATGGTCGAGCTCCTCCCCGCGCTTGCGGAGCGCGGCCCGCACCGCCTGCACGGAATCGCGGGGACCGCGTTCCGCGACGAAACGGGCGCCGTCGTCACCAATCCGGATCGTCCCCAGATCAAGGACCTGGATGCGCTGCCGTGGCCCGATCGCGAAGCGATCGAAATCGAGCGCTACGTGGACGCGTGGCGCACGCACCATGGCACGGGGAGCGTCAACCTGATCACGGCTCGCGGCTGTCCGTACCGCTGCCGCTGGTGCTCGCACGCCGTGTTCGGGTACACACACCGCCGCCGCAGCGTGACGGGCACGGCCGACGAGCTGGAGTTTCTCGTCGAGCGATATCGCCCGGATATCGTGTGGTATGCCGACGACGTCTTCACCATCAATCACCGCTGGCTGTACGAGTACAACGCCGAGCTCAAGCGCCGCAACCTGCGCATCCCGTTCGAGACGATCTCGCGCGCCGACCGCATGATGAAGGACGAGGTGCTGGAAGCGCTGGCGGAGCTCGGGTGCTGGCGCATCTGGATCGGCGCGGAAAGCGGCAGCCAACGGATCCTCGACGCCATGGAGCGCGGGGTGACGGTCGACCAGGTGCTATTCGCCACCGCGGCGGCGAAGCGCCACGGGATCCAGGTCGGGATGTTCCTTATGTGGGGATACGAGGGCGAGACGGTGGACGACATCGCGGCTACGGTGGACCTGGTGCGCCGCGCCGATCCCGACGTCTTTCTTACGACCGTGTCGTATCCGATCAAGAACACGCCGTACTTCAACGCGCTGAATGACCGGGTGGTCGCCACGCGCGACTGGGCCGTGGCCACGGATCGCGATTACGAGGTGGGGGGCCGCTACCCCCGGGAGATCTACCAGCACGCCGATCGCTGGCTGCGCCGGGAGGTCGAATCGCACCGCCTGGGCGCGGCGGCGGGCGCCGCCGCGCGGGAAGAGGCCCGCAGCGCCCAGGCCGCCCTGCTCGCGCTCGCGGGTCGGTGACGCTCGTCTCCGTCGTCATTCCCACCTATAATCGCGCGGCCTTCCTCGCCGAGGCCCTCAATAGCGTGCTCGCGCAGACGTTCACCGACTACGAGGTGATCGTCGTCGACGACGGGTCCACGGATGGCACCCTCCAGGCAGTCGAAGGCGTCGGCGATCCACGCGTGAAGCTGGTCTCGCTCCCCCACACGGGCTCGCCGGCCCGGGCGCGCAACGCCGGCATCAAGCGGGCGCGCGGCCGGTATCTGGCGTTCCTCGATTCCGACGACATGTGGGACGCGACCAAGCTCGCCGATCAGCTGGCGGCCCTGTCCGACCGGCCGGTGTGCCGCTGGTCGCACACCGGCCAACGGTGTATCGACGAGGCTGGCGCTCCCCACGCCCGGTGGCCGGGTCCGTGGCTCGCGTCCGAGGGGTGGATCGCTGAGCCGTTGCTGCGGCGGCGCGACGGCGTCAGTTCTTCGAGCGTCCTGGTTGATGCCGCGCTGCTGCGCGAGGTCGGGGGCTTCGACGAGACGTTCGTCTGGGGCGAAGACTACGATCTCTGGGTCCGCCTCGCGTTGCGGAGTCCCGTCGCCTGCGTCCGAGATGCGCGCGTACGGCACCGGATCCATGCGGATCAGCTCACGCGCAACGCCCGCCCGCACGTGTGGGGGGGGCCGCAGCTCGTGATCCTGCGGACGCTCGTGAAGACGGCGCGATCCGCACCCACCTGGCACCTGCGGTGGCTGTGCCTGAGCGAGGCGCTGAAGCTCGGCGCGCGGTACGTCTCGCTGCGTGCAAGTGGGGTTTGGCGGCGCTGGCGGCCGGGGCAAACCGCGCTCGGGCCGGCGGGGCGTGGTTGAGAATATCGGCGGCCCTGGTTACAATGTGCGTGGTACGCCCACACGCAGCCTGGAGGTTTCTATGTCTCGCTTGATCGGTGTTTTTGGCTTGCTCGTCGTCACGGCTCTCGCCGCGGCGGCGTGTCACAACAGTGGTCCTCCTGGCGACATGGGCAACCAGGGCGGTATGGGGAACGACCCCATGATGTATCGTACACACGCCTGCGCGCAGACGGCGCAGAACGGATCGTGCGCCGCCCCGCAGGCGCGCTGACGCCCGGCTGCGGTGCCTAGCCGCCCGCGACGTCCAATGATCCGAAGAGGCCAGCCTTATTGAGGTTGGCCTCTTTTCGCGTTTTATACGCCATCTTAACGGCCCGGCCCATAGGTTCTGCCACGATTTGGCGGCTTCAACTGAGCTGTTCGAGACGGAGTGTGTCATGCTCGACATCGTCTATATCGCCGTGACGCTGGCGTTCTTCGGCCTGATGCTCGCCTATGTCCGCGGCTGCGAGCGCCTGGGGCGGGAGCCGACGGGCGAGGAGGAGCGGTCGTGAGCGCGGAGACGCTATTCGGGGGCCTCGTGTCCCTCCTGCTCCTGCTGTATCTGACGTACACGCTGTTGCGCCCTGAGAAGTTCTGAGGATCGAGACATGACCGCGAATGGCTGGCTCCAGATCCTGTTCTACTCGGTCGCCGTGCTTGCGATCACCAAGCCGGCGGGCGTGTACATCCTGCGCGTGTACGACGGCTCGCTGCGCTGGCTCGCGCCGCTCGAGCGGGCGATCTACCGAATCTGCGGCGTGGACCCGGACGAGGACCAGCACTGGACCCGGTATGCGGCGGGGCTGCTGCTCTTCAGCGCGGTCTCGATGCTCGCCACCTACGTGGCGTTGCGGCTGCAAGACCGGCTGCCCCTCAACCCGTTCGCCCGCGCCGCCGTGCCAGACCGCCAGGCCTTCGAGAC
>DATIXG010000003.1:0-2242 GCA_035518815.1 Gemmatimonadales bacterium
CAGGTAGAGACGGCGCCCCGCGACACGCGCCAGCTCCGCGAGGGCGCGCCGCGGCTCGTCGAAGTGCATGAACGACTCGTGGCACAGGACGGCGTCGAAGTGGCGATCGGGGAACGGCAGCGCGTAGACGGATCCCACGTGCGTGTGGACACTCGGGCACTCGTCTTGCACCTGATGGATCATTCCGGCGTTGACGTCGAGGCCGTGGAGCTCGGCGTCGGGCAAGGCCGCCCGCACTGCCTTGAGGAGCCGGCCGCGTCCGCACGGCGCGTCGAGGACGCGCCGGCAGGTCGAGTCGAGCGCGGCCAGCGCATACGGGATGTCCGCGGTCATGTCGGGCACCTGCGACCACGCCCGCCAGTAGTCGCTGTCCCGGAAGAAGCGCTCGGCGACGGGCGTCATGCGCGGCGCACTCCCCGCTTCCACTCGCTCACGACCTCCTCGTAGATGTCGAGCACGCGGCGCGCCGCCCGCGGCCACCGGAAGTGGCGGTCAACGTGCGCCCGGTTGAAGGCCCCAAAGCGCTGCCGAAGCTCTGGCCGATCGATGAGCTCGAGCGTCGCCTTGACGAACGCGTCGCGGTCTCCGCCGCGGCACACGAAGCCGCCCTCGCCGTGGACGACCAGCTCGGGCAGCGCGCCCTCGTCCGACGCGCCCACGGGGAGCCCGCAGGACATCGCCTCTCCCACCGCGAGACCGAAGCCTTCGAGCATCGAGGGAAACAGGAAGAGATCGGCCAGGTTGTAGTGGGCGACCTTGTCCGCCTCCGGCACGCGCCCCGCGAAGACGACGCGGCGGCCGAGCGGTTGCGCCTGGCGCCTGAGCGCGCCCGCGAGCGGGCCGCTGCCAACGATCAGGAGCGTCGCGTCCGTCCGGACGGCGGCGACCTCCTTCCAGAGGTCGAGCAGGAACGGCAGGTTCTTCCTCGGCTTGAGCCCGCCCAGGAACAGCGCGACGGGGCCGGAGCCGAGGCCGTAGCGGGTCCGGAGCGCGGTCGACGCGGGGGCGGACACGAACTTCTCGTCGACGCCATTGGACACGGCCTCGATACGCTCGGCGGCGATGCCGAGCACGCTCACGAGCTGCCGCCTGGAAAACTCGCTCACGGTGACGATGCGTTCCGAGGCCTGCAGCACGCGCCGCTCGATGAACGGATTGAGCGGACTCGGATCGAGATGGTGGTGATGCGACACGATCGGCACGTCCAGCCGGT
This sequence comes from Gemmatimonadales bacterium, assembly GCA_035518815.1. GTDB lineage: Bacteria > Gemmatimonadota > Gemmatimonadetes > Gemmatimonadales > GWC2-71-9 > AG25. Next base: position 1,214 of record DATIXG010000003.1, read on the forward strand.
ACCACCGCCGCGCGACGAGCGCCGCCAGCCCCGTGTAGCGGAGCGAGTGCACGCGCAGCAGATCGAATCGCGTCTGCCGGTACACGCGCTGGATCGCGGGCGGAAAGACCGTGGCGGCCACGGGCCAGCGCAGCCCCCGTCCCATCGGCAGCCGGTGCACCTGGAGGTTCGCCACGCCCTCCGGCACGCGCTTGTGGCGCGCGAGGATCAGATCGTTGACCACGCCCAGGCCTGCGAGCCGCACCAGCAGCTCGCGCTCGTAGGTCTCGCCGCCCGAGGTCGTCTCGGCATCGAGGCCGCAGTGGGGGCTGCAGACCCTCATGGCCGTGCCCCCGCTCCTTCTCGCGCTGCGTCGGTATCTGAGGGGTTGAGCCGGGCGCCGCTTCCCGATTTCATTGTGGGGCGGCCGAGAGTTCGAAGAGGCGCGCGTACGTCCCCTTGAGGCCGACCAGTTCCTCGTGGCGCCCGATCGCTTCAACGCGTCCCTCGTTCAGCACCACAATCTTGTCGGCTCGGAGGATAGTGGAGAGGCGGTGCGCTATTACGATGCTGGTCGTGCGTTTCGTGATTTGCTCAATCGCCTCTTGCACCAGCCGTTCCGCCTCCGCGTCGAGGAAGCTCGTCGCCTCGTCCAGGATCAGGATGGGCGGGTCGTTCACGATGGCCCGGGCAATCGCGATGCGCTGCCGCTGGCCGCCGGACAGGCGGATCCCCCGGTCGCCGACAACCGATGCGTAGCCGTCGGCCAGCTCGAGGATGAAGTCGTGGGCATTGGCCAGCCGCGCCGCACGCATGATGGCCTCGTCCGTGATGCCGTCGCGTCCGTAGGTGAGGTTTTCCCGGATCGTGGTGTTGAAGAGCAGGGACTCCTGCGACACGACCCCGATCAGACGACGGTACGACTCCTGCGTGAGGTCGCGAAGATCCACACCGTCGATCGTGACCCGGCCCTCGGTGGGATCGTAGAGACGGAGGAGCAGGTCCGCCAGCGTCGATTTCCCCACGCCGCTCGGCCCGACCAGGGCGACC
>DATIXG010000004.1:0-2965 GCA_035518815.1 Gemmatimonadales bacterium
CAGGTAGAGACGGCGCCCCGCGACACGCGCCAGCTCCGCGAGGGCGCGCCGCGGCTCGTCGAAGTGCATGAACGACTCGTGGCACAGGACGGCGTCGAAGTGGCGATCGGGGAACGGCAGCGCGTAGACGGATCCCACGTGAGCATGGACGCCCGGGCACACGCGCTGTGCCTGATCGATCATGCCGGCGTTGACGTCGAGAGCGTGGAGCTCAGCCTCGGGCCAGGCGGCCTGCACCGCCTTGAGGAGTCGGCCGCGTCCGCACGGCGCGTCGAGGACGCGCCGGCAGGTCGAGTCGAGCGCGGCCAGCGCATACGGGATGTCCGCGGTCATGTCGGGCACCTGCGACCACGAACGCCAGTAGTCGCTGTCCCGGAAGAAGCGCTCGGCGACGGGCGTCATGCGCGGCGCACTCCCCGCTTCCACTCGCTCACGACCTCCTCGTAGATGTCGAGCACGCGGCGCGCGGCACGCGGCCACCGGAAGTGCTGGTCGACACGCCGCCGATTGAAGACTCCGAAGCGCTGCCGAAGCTCCGGCCGATCGACGAGCTCGAGCGTCGCCTTGACGAAGGCGTCCCGGTTCCCGCCACGACATACGAAGCCCCCCTGCCCGTGGGCGACCAGCTCGGGCAAAGCGCCTTGGTCGGAGACGACCGCAGGGAGCCCGCAGGACATCGCCTCCCCCACCGCGAGGCCGAAGCCTTCGAGCGTCGACGGGAACAGGAAGAGATCGGCCAGGTTGTAGTGGGCGACCTTGTCCCCCTCCGGCACGCGGCCGGCGAAGACGACGCGCCGGCCCAGGGGCTGCGCCTGGCGCTCGAGCCTGCGCGCGAGCGGGCCGTCACCGACGATCACGAGTGTCGCGTCCGGTCGAGCGCCGGCGACATCCTTCCAGACGTCGAGCAGGAAGGGCAGGTTCTTCCGCGCCTTGAGCCCGCCCAGGTAGAGCGCGACGGGACCAGCGGCGAGCCCGTAGCGGGCCCGCAGCGCGCCCGCGGCCGGGGCGGCGACGAACTTCTCGTCGACGCCGTTCGGCACGGCCTCGATGCGCTCGGAAGCGATGCCGAGCTCGCTGACGAGCTGCCGCTTCGAGAACTCGCTCACGGTGACGATCCGCTCGGACGCCTGGAGCACGCGCCGCTCGATGAGCGGATTGAGCGGGCTCGGGTCGAGATGATGGTGATGCGAGACGATCGGCACGTCCAGCCGGTACCAGCGCCGCGCCAGGAGCGCTGCGGGTCCCGTGTAGCGGAGCGAGTGCACGCGCAGCAGATCGAATCGCGTCGCCCGATACACGCGTCCGATGGCGCCCGGAAAAGCCACGGCAGCCACGGGCCAGCGCAGCCCGCGTCCGATGGGCAGCCGGTGGACCTCGAGGTTCGCCACGCCCTCGGGGACGCGCTGGTGGCGCGCCAGGATCAGGTCGTTGACCACGCCCATGCCCGCGAGCCGCACCAGGAGCTCACGCTCGTAGGTCTCGCCGCCGGAGGTCGTCTCGGCGTCGAGGCCGCAGTGCGGGCTGCACACCCTCATGACGGAGCGGCCGCTCCCTTTCGGGCCATGAGCTGGATGGCCGGCTCCACCCGGAACGTGCGGTAGTAGAGGCGGGCCAGCCGTCCGCTCCAGCCGGAGACCGGACCGTCCATCCTCACGAGCCCGAAGCGCGTCACCGTCGCGCCCGCCTCGCGGAACAGCCGGATGCAGCGCCGGGCCGAGAGATAGTTCAGCGAGTCCACGAAGCCCGTCGGCCGCCCCCGGAGGCGCAGGTACAGGCGGGCGAGCGGCCGCGGACAGCGCGGGGGCCAGAAGATCTTGTAGTGGTTCTCGTAGAGCGCCCAGGCGTTCGGCGCATAGAGGAGCACCGCGCCGCCGGGACGGAGCACCCGCACCATCTCGGCGACGGCGGCCTCGACGCTCGCCACGTGCTCGAGCGTCGAGAGACAGTAGACGAGATCGAAGGCGCCGTCGGGAAACGGCAGCGCTTCGGCGACGGCGCGTGCGTATCGCCCGCCCGCGCCGAGCGCGCGCCGCAGCCCGCAGATGCGGACGGCATCGTCGCTGGCGTCGATGCCCCACGTGCGGGCTCCGGCCCGCTCGGCGGCGGTATTGAACCCGCCGGTGCCGCAGCCGACGTTCAGGATCCGCAGGCCGGTGAAGGACTGTCCGATGACGGATTCCAGATACGGGATCCGGGCCGCCTCGATCTCGTCCTCGGTCGCCCGCCCCGCCACCTGCTGCGACCAGTTGGGCAGCCCCAGCGTGTCCCGGTAGTAGCGGGTGTAGTAACGCTGCAGCAGCTCCTCGAGGCGGCCCGGCTCCGTCGCCCTCACGGTCCGGCCACCGAGAGGTCGAAGAGCCGCGCGTAGGTGCCTCGGCGGCCGAGAAGCTCCGCATGCCGGCCGATGGCCTCCACGCGCCCGTCGCTCAGCACCACGATCTTGTCGGCCCGCAGGATCGTCGAGAGGCGGTGCGCGATGACGATGGTCGTCGTGCGCTTCGTGATCCGCTCGATCGCCTCCTGTACGAGGCGCTCGGCCTCGGCATCGAGAAAGCTCGTCGCCTCGTCCAGGATCAGGATGGGCGGGTCGTTCACGATGGCCCGGGCAATCGCGACGCGCTGCCGCTGGCCGCCGGACAGGCGGATCCCCCGGTCGCCGACGACCGATGCGTAGCCGTCGGCCAGCTCGACGATGAAGTCGTGGGCATTGGCCAGCCGCGCCGCACGCATGATGGCCTCGTCCGTGATGCCGTCGCGTCCGTAGGTGAGGTTTTCCCGGATCGTGGTGTTGAAGAGCAGGGACTCCTGCGACACGACCCCGATGAGACGACGGTACGACTCCTGCGTGAGGTCGCGAAGATCCACACCGTCGATCGTGACCCGGCCCTCGGTGGGATCGTAGAGACGGAGGAGCAGGTCCGCCAGCGTCGATTTCCCCACGCCGCTCGGCCCGACCAGGGCGACC
>DATIXG010000005.1:0-5163 GCA_035518815.1 Gemmatimonadales bacterium
GCTGAGGCCGCCCGCGGTCGAGGCCCAGAGAGTGCCGTCCGGCTCCAGTCGAAGCGCACCGACACGGCCGTCGCCGAGCCCGTCGGCGGACCCGTACGATGCACGCACCTGACCGTCCGCGAAGTAGGCGATGCCGCCTTCTCGGAATCCCAGCCATAGGCCACCCTGCGCATCAGCGGCCAGGGCACTGACGCGGCCCTGATGTCCCAGTGTGGCCTGCGGGATCGGTTGGACTTGACCTCGCGCGGACAAGCGAAAAAGCCCAGACTCGAAGTTGGCGAACCAGAGATCGTCCTTCGTACCCTGGGCGATGGCGAGCACCTCTCCGCCGGGAACGCCGCGGACGGAGACGAACCGCTCGTCCTCCAGGTAGCCGATCCCGCTACGCGTCGAAACCCAGATGCGCCCGCGATCATCCCGAAAGAGGGATTGCGGCCCATTGCTGCCGGTGCTCAGAACCGTGACCTGCCCGTCTCTCCATCGGTTCAGCGCGACGTAGGTTCCAAGCCAGACACTTCCGTCGCTGTCCGCCAGGACGGACTGTACGGCATCGTGTGACAGACCCTCGGCTACGGAGAACGTGGCGACGGCTAGATTGCGGAACCGGTCCAGGCCGTTGTAGGACGCGACCCAGACACTGCCTTCACGATCTTCGAAGAGGCTGGACGTCAAAGCGCCGGAGAGACCGTCCGCTGGCCCGAACACATCGGCCCTTCGCTGGTGCATGTGAACAAGGCCCAGCTCGAGCGTTCCGATCCACAGACCGCCATCGCGATCGCGGAGCAGCTCACGCGTGTGAAACGGCCGCACGCCCGACGCATGCGGATAGGCCTCGGTCTTTCCATCGACGAATCGCCGGACAGTGCCCCCCGTGCCGACCAGGAGCGCGCCGTCCTCGTCTTCAGCCAACTGGATGCCGTTCGGCTCCTCCGTCAGTGGATAGCATCGTCTGGGACCAGGTTTCCAACGGCACAGTGCGTCCCTCAGTCCCACCCAGAGTCCCCCCCGCTTGTCCTCGAACAAATCATGGACTCCGGCGCCCAGACTGCCGTCGTCTCCGTGACACGCGACGCTGCCATTCCGAATCGTGCAAAGCCTCCCGGGATAGGCCGCGGCAGCCCACACGGAGCCTTCACGATCTTCGAGAATCCGCAAGACGTGCCGTCCAGCCAGCTCCGGATACTGCGTGAGTGTGCCGGCCTTCCAGCTGGCCAGCCCCTTCAGGGTGCCGATCCACAGGGTCCCGTCGCGCGCGACGAGCAGGCCCGCGATGTAGTCGGAAGGGAGAGGATGACCGGGTGGCGGTTGCCACGGGAGGGTGCGGACGCCATCGAAGCGAAGCAGGCCGAATTCCGTGCCCAGCCAGAGATACCCGTCGGGCGTCTGGGCAAGGCAATTGATAGCGCCGTTTATAAATCCCTCGCGCGTCCTCCACGCCTTGTGCGCGTACTGGCCCGCGTTGAGGGCCGGATCCAGCGCGAACGCCCCCGGGCACGACGCCAGGAGCAGGGCGGCCAGAACACCCAGCTCTACAGCGCCTTGTCGCGCCCGGTGGGCTGTCTGCATGGCGCCAATCTTCTGACCATTCGCCGACCATTGCCAGCGGTATCGTGATGGGTGCAGGATAGAGCACTCCCCAAGAGAACTCATGCGCCAGATCCGGACTCTCGCGCTCCCCCTGGTGGTTTGGCAGGCGGGTCTGCTTCACGCGCAGTCCACGAATGGATCGATGACCGGCCGCGTCGTCGATCCGTTCCAGGCGGCGATCGCCGACGCCAAAGTCGCGGCCGTCAGCGCCGGCACCAACGCCAGGCACGAGGTCGCGACCAGCGGCTCGGGCCGATACGCGCTGCAGAACCTCGCCCCAGGCACCTATCGAATCGAAGTCGAGAAGCCCGGATTCAAGAAACTGATCAAGGCGGACGTGGTCCTGCACGTCCAGGACGCGCTCAGCATCGACTTCGAGATGCCGCTGGGCCAAATGGCCGACAGCGTGACCGTGGAGTCGGGAGCGCCGCTCGTGAACTCAGGGTCGGGCACCGTCAGCACCGTGGTCGATCGCACTTTCGTCGAGAACCTCCCTCTCAATGGCCGGAGCCTGCAGACGTTGATCATGCTGGCCCCGGGCGTGGTGATGACCCCCGCGGCCTTCGACGAACAGGGACAGTTCAGCGTGAACGGGCAACGCGCGAACGGCAACTACTTCACCGTGGACGGGGTCAGCGCCAATTTCGGGGTGGCCGGCTATTCCTCGCTCGTGCAGACGGCGGGTGGTTCCCTTCCCGCACTCAGCGCATCCGGAGGGACCAACAGTCTGGTGTCGGTGGATGCCGTGCAGGAGTTCCGCATCCAGACCTCTTCGTTCGCTCCCGAGTTCGGCCGCACCCCCGGTGGGCAGGTCTCGATCGTGACGCGCTCCGGGACCAACGCCTTTCATGGGACGCTGTTCGAGTATTTCCGGGACAGCGCCCTGGACGCGAGTGACTGGTTCGTGAACTTGAATGGCCTCGCAAAGCCCGAGGCGCGGCAGCACGACTTTGGCGTGGTGTTCGGCGGCCCGCTGGTCCAGAACAGGACCTTCTTCTTCGTCTCCTACGAACGGCTGAGTTTGCGTCAGCCATCGACACAGCAGAGCGTCGTGCCCGACGCCGCATCGCGTGCGGCGGCGCCGCCTGCCATGCGTCCGTACCTCGACGCGTATCCGGTCGCCAACGGCGACCCCCTCGGAGCCGGCGGCGCTCAGTTCAACGCCAGTTTCACGAACACTTCCAACCTCGACGCCTTCAGCGTCCGGCTGGACCACGCGCTGAGCTCGAAGCTGCACGTGTTCGGCCGGTACAACTACTCGCCCTCTCTCCTGGACCAGCGAGCTCCCGGCACCACCGCCACCGGGCCCGTCCTCAGCCTGACGCAGTCCCTTTCGTCCTCCGTGCATACCTTCACTTTGGGTCTCACTCACGTGATCGACCCGAAGTTGAGCAACGAACTGCGAGTGAACTACAGCAACCACCGGCTGGGGACCCGGTTCTTCCTTGATGATTTCGGTGGCGCCGTGCCGCCAGCGGACACCCTCCTGTTTCCGTCCGGGCACTCCTCCACCGACAGCCTCTTTTCCTTGAACATCCTGGGTGTCGGCCAATACAACCAGGGCCGGTCGGCGACCGACGAGCAACGCCAGGTCAACGTCATCGACAACCTGTCGTTCGCGAAGGGCGACCATCACGTGAAGCTGGGAGTGGACTATCGCTGGCTCGCCCCGTTCAGGAGCCCGTACTCGTACCGTCAGTTTGCGCAGTTCACGGGAGTGACGGCGACGCCGGGAGGGGCCCTTTCCGGAGGCGCTCAGCTCGCCGCTACGTTCGCGTTTCAGGGCTGCGCGCTCCTCTCAACCAACCTTGCGCTCTACGCCCAGGACACCTGGCGGGTCACGCCCCGGTTGACGGTGACCTACGGCCTGAGATGGGACATCAACCCCGCGCTCCGGGGCAAGAACGAGGCCAACGATCCTTTCACGGTGGTCGGCCTCGACAACCCGGCGAGCATGACCCTCGCCCCTCGTGGCACGCGGCTCTACAAGACGACCTATGGAAACGTCGCGCCTCGATTGGGAGTCGCGTACAAGGTCGGCGGGGCAGGGAGCTGGGGTGCCGTGCTCCGAGGCGGCTTCGGAGTCTATTACGACCTCGGGCAAGGCTCACTCGGAGGCGTCTCCAGCGTCTTTCCCTACCGTGCCACCAAGACCATCCAGCCGGCGCCTGTACCGTTTCCGCTGAGCCCGGAGCACGCGGCTCCCCCAGCCATGACGACAAGTCCACCGGTCGACACCATGCTGGTGGCGGACCCTCAATTGGAGCTTCCACGGAGCTACCAGTGGAATGTCGCGTGGGAGCAGTCTCTGTGGGGCAGCCAGGCCCTGTCCCTGACCTACATCGGAGCGATCGGCCGCGACCTCCTTCGCGCCACCAATCTCCTCAACCCGAACCCGTCATTCCAGGTCGTCTCGGTGACCGACAATTCGGCGACGTCCGACTACCACGCCCTGCAGGTCAAGCTCGAGCGGCGTCTGGCGCACGGATTCCAGGGCTTGGCGTCGTATACGTTCTCGCATTCGATTGACTCCGCCTCGACGGATGCCTTTGGGACCCTACTCAATACACCCGGTTTCCACGCGAGCGCGAACCTCGACCGCGGCGACTCCGACTTCGACATTCGGCATTCGTTCACCGCCGGAGTCACATACGATTTGCCGTTTCTGGGGTCGGAGGGGGCGGCCAGGGCGATATTGAGCGGCTGGTCGCTTGACGTTTTCGTCCTCGCCCGATCGGCGTCTCCCGTCAACGTCTATGGCGCCACTTCCTTCGCCGCGGGTACGGTCCTTCGTTACCGCCCGAACCTCAACCCGGGAGTGCCCCTCGAGCTCTACGGCGATCAATACCCCGGCGGCAAGATCTTCAACCGGGCGGCTTTTTCCCCTGCCCCCGCCGGGCAGCAGGGGGATTTCGGTCGCAACGTGCTGCGGGGTTTCGGGGCCTGGCAAGCCGACATGGCATTGCAGCGGCGATTCCGCGTCATTGGGGACGTCACGCTCCTGTTCCGAGCGGAGTTCTTCAACATCTTCAACCATCCGAACTTCGGCTCCCCGAACGGCGACCTCAGCAGTCCCCTGTTCGGCCGCTCGACCCAGACGCTGGCCAACAGCCTGGGGTCGGGCGGCGCCAGCGGGGGCTTCAACCCTGTCTACCAGATCGGCGGACCGCGCTCGATTCAACTGGCGGTCAAGCTTCAGTTCTGAGCGTGCGGGCTGGAGAGAGGCTGAGACCGAACGGCAGCAGGGTTAGAGGGTGAGAGTGCCCCGCTTCACTGCGAGCGTGACCGCGTGGGTGCGGTCGTCGGCGGCCAGCTTGCCCAGGATGCTCTTCATGTGGGACTTCACCGTCTCCGCCGAGATCGAGAGCTCGTCGCCGATCATCTTGTTGGATCGCCCGATCGCAACCAGCTGAAGCACGTCGATCTCGCGCTCCGACAAGAGTTCGTCGGCGCGATGCTTGACGATCGCCTGCGCGACCTCGGGCGGGATGCGCCGTCTGCCCGCGTGTACGGCCCGGATTGTGTCCAGGAGCTCCCGGCGCAGCGTGCTCTTGAGCAGGTAGCCGACCGCTCCCG
>DATIXG010000006.1:0-17365 GCA_035518815.1 Gemmatimonadales bacterium
CGCCCGGCGGGCCGTGTCGGCGATCGCCGCGGCTGCGGCGGCCGCGCCACTTGGCTTGACTGCGGCCGCCGGGCCCGCCGCTCGTCCGCGCACCTCGAGATCTTCGCTGCCGATGACGACGGTGCAGTGGGACGCGCCGGCATCGACACCAACAAGAACGGCGGCGCTCGGGTGATTCGGCGGACGGGCGGTCGCTGGCATCGGTTACGCCCTGACCGCCTGACCGCTCGACCGCCTGACCCCCGAACTCACCATTCCCACTCCGATCGTCACGGCCGTCCCGAGCGGCACATACCAGGGCCAGGCCAGTCCTGCGAGCCAGTGCACCGGGAACCCGGGAATCACGGCCCCGAGCACGACGGGCGCGAGCAGGAGCGCACCCGCCACGATGGCCACGATCACGTCACGCTCGCGTGCGCGGGGCCAGGCACCGCCGAGTACATACGTGCCGAGCAGGCTGCCATAGGTGATCGACGCGACGCTGAGGGCGAGCTGCACCACCGGTGTCCCCTGATTGCGGAATGCCATCGCGCCGAGGACGAGCACAATGGTCCAGAAGAGGGTGAGCCACCGGCCTACGCGGAGCAGGTGCATCGCGTCGTGGCGGCCCGTGAGGGGTGCGTAGAAATCGTGCGTGGACGCGGAGGCGAGCGAGTTCACCGCCGAGGCGTGGCTGCTCATGGCGGCCGCGAGGATGCCGGCGACGACGAGCCCGGCGAGCCCGACCGGGAGCTGGCTCACGACGAAGGTCGGGTAGATCGCGTCGCTGCGCATGCCGGCGTGATCCGCTCCCGCGAGCCAGAGGCTCGTGCCGACGAGCAGGAAGAGCGCGAACTGCGCGATGATGAACACGCCCGAGCCGATGAGCGCGCGGCGCGCGTCGCCAAGTCCACGCGCGGCGAGCAGCCGTTGCACGATCAGGTGATCGGTGCCGTGCGACGCGGCCGCGAGCAGCGCCCCGCCGACCAGGCCGCCCCAGAACGTGTACAGCACCGAGAACGACGGTCGGAAATCGAGCACCTGCAGCTTCCCCTCGGCCCAGGCGCGCGCGAACGCGCTCATGCCGCCGGCGAGATGGGTCGCGACGACAATCGTAGCCACGCCGCCCAGCAGGTAGACCCCGAGCTGGATGACATCCACCCAGACGACGGCCCGCAAGCCGCCGACCCATGTGTACACGAGGGTCACCACCCCGATGGCCAGGATGCCGAGCGGCAGGTTCCACCCCGTGATGATGGCGAGCGGGATCGCGGTGGCAAAGATGCGAACGCAGTCGGCGAGCGCGCGTGTAACCAGGAAGACGGCCGACGCGGTGCGACGCGCGGCGCCGCCGAAGCGGCGCTCGAGACGCTGGTAGGCCGTGTCCTGTGTCCCCTCGAAGTACCCGGGCAGCAGGAGTGCCGCGACCCCGATGCGCCCCACCAGGTACCCGAAGGCGATCTGGAGAAACGTCAGGTTGCCCCGCGCCGCGAGTCCCGGGATCGAGATCACCGTCACCGCCGACGTCTCGGTAGCGACGATCGAGAACATGAGCGCCCACCAGGGCAGGCCGCGGTGGCCCAGGAAGTAGTCGCTCGCGTCGCGCTGACGGCCGGCGAGCGCCAGCCCCACCACCATCACCGCGACGCAGTAGACGACGATGACGGCGATGTCGAGCGGTCGCACGGGCGCTCCCTAGCGGATATGAAAAAGCCCGCGACGAGCGCGGGCCGGACCAGCCGTGGGAAACGGAGCGCGGTGGATCAGACGGTGAAGGACGTCCCGCAACCACATCCGCCGGTCGCGTTGGGGTTTTCGAACGCAAACCCCGACTCCTGGAAGTTGCTCCGGAAGTCGATCGTCACGCCGTTGAGATACGGCGCGCTGAAGCCGTCGACAAAGCACCGCACGCCGCCGGTCTCGATCACGACATCATCCTCGAGCGGCTTGTCCTCGATGTTCAAGCTGTACTTGAACCCGGAGCAGCCGCCCGGCATGACGCCGACGCGCAACCCGGCCGTCTCGACAGGCGCGTTCTCATCCACCATGAATTTCTTCACTTCGGCCGCCGCCCGATCGGTCAGGGTCAGCGTCATGGGCGTCGTGCCCTGCGTGGTCGCCATCTGGTGTGTCCTCCTCTGTCAGCGGGCAAGTTAGGACGGGCCGGCGGACGTGTCAACGGCGGCGCGGTGGAACGCACCACGGCACAGCGAGTTACGCGCGCCGGTCAGAGCTCCGGTGCGATGAGGGCCTCCATGACCAGGTCCGCCACGCGCGGACGGACGCTGCGGATCGCCGTCGTGGCGCTGGGCATGTTCACGCGATTGGTCAGGAGGATGATGAACAGGTCGTGATCGGGGTCCATCCAGAGCGACGTGCCGGTAAAGCCCGTGTGCCCGAACGACCGCGGCGACAGGCGCGTGCCCGCACTCGAGCCGGCGGCGCGGGGCTCGCTCGGCGTGTCCCACCCGAGGGCCCGACTCGAGCCGCGCGGCAGATCCTGCCGCGTGGTGAACTCGGCGACCGTTTCCGAGCGTATGAGCTGAAGGTCCTCCCAGGCGCCTCCGTTCAAGAGCATCGTGGCGAAGCGCGCCAGGTCGAGCGCGTTCGAGAACAACCCCGCATGTCCCGACACGCCGTCCAGCCGCGCCGCGTTCGCGTCGTGCACTTCGCCCCACAGGAGCCGGAACCGGAAGGTCGTATCGCGCTCCGTCGGCGCGATCGTACGCCGCCAGCTCGGCGGAGGGAGGAAGCGGGTATCGGTCATGCCCAGTGGGCCGAACACGTTCGCATCGAGAAAGCGATCGAGCGGCTCCCCGGTGAGGGCCTCGACCACCTGCATCAGCACCATCGCGCCCAGATCGGAATAGACGAATCGCTCACCCGGTGCGGCGTCGAGTGGCGTCGTGTCCACGAGCGCGAGTGCCGCGGCGCGGGTGTCCGCCTCGCGGTACAGGGGCCTCCAGGCCGGCAGCCCCGAGGAATGCGTGAGCAGGTGCCGCACCGTCACGCGCTCCTTGTATCGTCCCTGAAACGCGGGGACGTAGCGCTGGACCGGGGCGTCGAGCTCGAGCTTGCCCTGGTCCACGAGCAGCATGCACGCGGTGGTCAGGCCCACGACTTTAGTGAGAGATGCGAGGTCGTACATGGTCTGCGGCTCGACGGGCCGCTTGTCATCCACGCCGTAGTGGCCCACGGCCGCGACCAGCGCGAGCCGGCCATGCCGGCCCACCGCCAGCACCGCGCCGGGGAACGCGCCGCTCTCCGCGGCGGCGCGGACGTATGCGACCGCCGCCGCGAGGCGAACGGTGTCGAAGCCGAGCACCGTCGGATTGCCACCGGCGACACCGGCGCTCACGGGCATCTGTGGCCCGTGATGGCAGGCCGCGGAGACGGCCACGAGCCCGAGGAGTACGCGCACCCTCACGGATGTGCATCCGGGATCATCACACCGTGGCCCACCGGGTAGTTGGGCAGCAGGCGGATGGGCAGGTGCCCGGTGATGGGCACCTGATCGAGCAGCGCCCGGGCGACCGCGCGTTCAGCGGCGCGCACCCCGCTCCACGCCAGCAGGTAGGACTTCACGCTGGGGGCCTGATCGAGCAGGTAGGGGCTCCCGAGCGCGACGAGCACCGTGGGTTTGCCCGAGTCGGTCACCGCGATCAGGCGGGCGAGCGAGTCGGGCAGCGCGATCGTGCCCCGTCCCGAAATCGGCCGCACGTTCGCCACAAAGACCACCCGCGGCTGTCGCGCGATCGCGCCGCGCGCCGAGTCGTACGACGCGCTGCCCGACATCGGCCACAGGCGGAAGAAATCCACGGTGTCTCCGCCCAGGCGCAGGGCGTCCGCGATCCGCTGGCCGACGGTGCCGTTCTGCTCGTCGGCGTACGCGATCAGGGCGAGCCGCGAGCGGCGCGCGCGGACCGCGTGCAGCGCGCCACCCGCGTCGCGGACGAGCGTCAGCGAGCGAGCCGCCAGATCGTCGGCGGCGTCGAGGAATCGTTTGCTGCCCACGGTGGGCATGATCGAATCCAGGGGCACCGTGCGCCGCGCGAACAGCCCCAGCCGGCGCTTGATCTCGAGCATGCGCCGGACCGACGCGTCGAGCCGGGCGGCCGTGACGCGCCCGCTCGCCACGGCGGCCACGAGGGCCGTGATGGCCGAGTCGGGGTCCGCCGGCATCAGCAGGAGATCGGAGCCCGCGAGGAAGGCCTGGACGGCCGCTTCACCCGCCCCGAACTGGGAAACAATCGCTCCCATCGTAAGCGCGTCCGTGACCACCAGACCGTCGAAGCGCAACGAGTCCCGCAGCAGACTGGTCAACACCGCGGGCGAGAGCGTCGCGGGAACCGACGACCCGGTGACGGCCGGGACCGCGAGGTGGCCACTCATCACCGCGGCCGCCCCCGCGCTGATGCCGGCGCGGAACGGCACGAGCTCCGCGGAATCGAGCTCGGTATAGTCGCCCGTGACCACGGGCAGGGCGATGTGTGAATCGACCCGCGTGTCGCCGTGGCCGGGGAAGTGCTTGAGCGTCGCCAGCATCCCATGTTCCTGGAGGCCGCGCACGTACCCCGCGACCAGTCCCGCGACCGTCTGCGGGTTCTCGCCGAACGAGCGCACGTTGATGATCGGGTTCGCGGGGTTGTTGTTCAGATCGGCATCGGGAGCGAAATTCACGTGGATCCCCACCGCGCGCCCCTCGACGGCGGCCGCCTCGCCGATCGCGTACGCGTCGCGCGGGTCGCCCGTCGCCCCAACGGCCATGATGTTGGGGAAGGCGGTGCCGCCGCGCAGCCGCATCCCGGCACCCCATTCGAGGTCCGCGGAGACGAGCAGGGGCAGGCGCGAGCGTGTCTGAAGGGCGTTCAGCTTCGCGGCGATGTCGAACGGCGATCCGAACGACACGATCAGCCCGCCGACCTGGAGCGAATCGACCCAGCGCGTGGCGATCTGGAAGTCCGAATCATCCATCGCCGCGTAGGCGCCCGAGATCCACGGGACGACGAGCTGTCCGGCCTTCTCGCGCGTACTGAGCGTGCCGAGCAGTGAATCGACGGAAACGGGGGCCGGGGGCCGGCGGGCGGGCTGGGCGGTTGGGGCGGTCGCCGTCCGCGCCGCGCGCCCGGCGCATCCGACGATAGCGGCAAGTACGAGGAGCCTATGCGCGCGCATCATGTCTCGCTGTTGGGGTTGCTCGCCTGCGCCGCGCCCGCCGCGGCCCCGGTGCGGCCCGGCATCGAAGTGCTGCTCAGCGACTCGCTCCACGTCGTCGCGGGAAAGCGAGTCGCACTGCTCACCAATCAGACGGGGATCGATCGAGCCGGCCGGCGCGATGTGGACCTGTTGCGCGCCGTGCCCGGCGTGCAGGTCGCGTTTCTCTACAACCCCGAGCACGGCTTTCGGGGCGCCGAGGACCGTCCCGACGTTCCGGACGCCGTCGATTCCGCGAGCGGCCTTCCAATCTATACGCTCTATGGTTCGGCAAGGGCCTCCGCGCTCCAGCGCCTGGGCGGCGTGGACGCGGTCCTGGTGGACCTCCAGGACGTCGGGGCCCGCTACTACACCTACGTGTCGACCGGCGTCGTGCTGATGCAGGCAGCCGCGCACCTCGGCAAGCCGTTCGTCGTGCTCGACCGCCCCAACCCCTTGGGCGGCGACGTGGTGCAGGGCGACGTGCGCGAGCGGCCGGCGTCGGTCGAGAGTTTCGTCGGATTTCTGCCGGTGCCGATGCGCCACGGGATGACGCTGGGCGAGCTGCTCCTCCTGGCCAACGACGTCCTCGGCATTCACGCCCGTCTCACAGTGGTACCGGTGGCGGGCTGGCGGCGCTCGCTGTACTTCGATGAAACCGGCCTGCCATGGATCCCGCCATCGCCCGCGATGCCGAACCTCGAGAGCGCTCTGCATTATCCCGGGACCTGCTTGTTCGAGGGGACGAACCTGTCGGTGGGTCGGGGCACGGCGGAGCCGTTTCAACTCGTTGGGGCGCCGTGGATCGACGCGGGCGCGGTGATACAGCGCATGCGGGACGGGTTGGACGGTGTCGCTTTGGCGCCGGATACGCTCACCCCGCTGGCGCCGACGGACGCCAAGTACGGCGGCGTGCGTATCACCGTGGTTCGCCTGCGCGTGACGGACCGGCGCGCCTACGACCCGACGCGCACCGCGGTCGCGCTGCTCGTCGCGTTGCGCGCGCTGTATCCGGATTCGTTGCGGTTTTCGGTCGCGAAGTTCGATCAGCTCGCTGGGGGGCCGGAGCTGCGGACGGCTGTGCTCGCACAACAGGAGCCCGGTGCGGTGTGGCAACCGTGGGATCAGGCGCTCGTGCGGTTCCGGCACGCGAGGCTCAAATACTTGCTCTACTAGGACTTCTCCCGCGCTTACCCTTCCGTCCATCCGAAGCGGCGGTTACGTTCCTCCGGCTATGAATCTCATCCCCCGGGTGGTCCGCACCAGTTTCACGCGGCTCCTCGGACCACTGGCGCAGGTGTTGGTCCGCCTCCACATACGCCCCAACGCCATTACGACGGTCGGGACGCTCATTGTTGTGTGTTCCGCGGTCGCCTACGGGTTCGGACACGTGCGGTGGGGAGGGTTTCTCCTCCTTCTGTCCGGCGTATTTGACATGCTGGACGGCCGAGTGGCGCGCGACGGGGGCATGAAGACCACGTTCGGAGCGTTCTACGACTCGACCTTGGATCGCCTGGGCGAATCGGCGGTGTTCACGGGGATCGCCGTCTACTTCCTGCAGGGCGGGATCGCACCCGAGCGTCTCACGCTCGCCGTGGTTGCATGCTGCGTGGCGCTCGCGGGCTCGCTGACCGTTTCATATGCCCGGGCGCGCGCTGAGGGGCTCGGACTCGAAGGGAACGTCGGGATCGCACAGCGTGCGGAGCGGATTCTCCTGCTCGGCGGGGCGACGATGTTCTTCGGCGCCGCGCGCCAGGGCATGTTGCTCCTCGGGATCGTCATGATTCTCGCGCTCGTGAGCGTCGTGACCGTCGTGCAGCGCGTCGTCCACGTGGCGCGGGCGGCCGACGGTCGGGATGTCAGCCCTGAGCGACCGGCGCGCTCACGCGATACGCTGCCTGAACGCGCGGCCGCGCTGCACTCACCGAAAGGAAATTGAGCGTGCCACCGAAGAGCGCCCCACGGGACATCAAGCCCGCCAAGGGAAAGTTGGGAGTGATGCTGGTGGGGCTCGGAGCGGTGAGCACCACGTTCATCGCGGGTGTCGAGAACGTGCGGCGGAGCCGCGCGTTGCCGATCGGATCGCAGGCGCAGATGGGGACCATCCGCCTCGGCAAGCGATCCGACGGCCGCAGCCCCAAGATCCGAGAGTTCGTGCCGCTCGCAGAGCTCAACGATCTGGTGTTCGCCGCGTGGGATCCGATTCCGGATGACGCCTACACTGCCGCCACGAAGGCGGGCGTGCTCGAGGGCCAGCATCTGGAGCCGATCGCCGCGTTCCTGAAGGGCATCCAGCCCATGCCGGCCGCGTTCGACCAGCAGTACGTGAAGCGGCTGCACGGCACCAACGTGAAGAAGGGGAAGACCAAGCGCGATCTGGCGGAACAGCTCCGCGAGGACATCCGCCAGTTCCGTAAGTCCACGGGTGTGGATCGCGTCGTCATCGTGTGGGCGGCCTCCACCGAGATCTTCATCACTCCGGGGCCGGCGCATCAGACGGTCGCGACGTTCGAAAAGGCGATGGACGAGAACGATCCCTCGATCGCTCCGTCGATGCTGTACGCCTATGCGGCCCTGATGGAGGGCGTGCCGTTCGCGAACGGCGCGCCGAACCTCACGGTGGACATCCCCGCCATGGTGCAACTCGCGAACGAGCGCAAGATCCCCATCGGTGGCAAGGACTTCAAGACGGGCCAGACGATGATGAAGACGGTGCTCGCTCCCGCCTTCAAGGCGCGGATGCTCGGCCTGGCCGGCTGGTACTCGACGAACATCCTCGGGAATCGCGACGGGGAAGTGCTCGACGATCCCGAGTCGTTCAAGACCAAGGAAGAATCGAAGCTGGGCGTGCTCGAGTACATCCTCCAGCCCGACATGTATCCCGAGCTGTACGGCAACGTGTATCACAAGGTGCGAATCAACTACTATCCGCCGCGCGGCGACAACAAGGAAGGCTGGGACAACATCGACATCTTCGGATGGCTCGGCTATCCGATGCAGATCAAGGTCGATTTCCTGTGCCGCGATTCGATTCTGGCCGCCCCCATCGTGCTCGATCTCGCGATCTTCTTCGACTTGGCGCACCGGGCGGGGATGTCGGGGATCCAGGAATGGCTGTCGTTCTACTTCAAGAGCCCGCAGACCGCGCCCGGGCTCTACCCCGAGCACGATCTCTTCATCCAGCAGACCAAGTTCAAGAACACCCTCCGGTGGATGATGGGTGAAGAGCAGATCACTCACCTCGGAATCGAGTACTACGAGAGGGTGTGACCGCAGCCCAAATCGCTGTTACCGCTGGTGGTGTTGCCGCGATTGCCTGGGTGCTCTGGTACTTCCTGTTCTCGCGTGGCCGGGCCGTCGTCGCGCCGCTCGCCGACGGCGTGCAGGAGGTCCACGTCACCGTGAAGGGGGGATACACGCCCGACACGATCGTGGTGCAGGCCGGCCGGCCCGTGCGGCTGCAGTTCTATCGCGACGAGACGGCCGACTGCTCCGAGCGGGTGGTGTTCGACCGGCTGGGGATCGACACGGCCCTCCCCGCTTTCCAGACCACCACGGTGGAGTTCACGGCGCCCGCCGCAGGACAGGTGCCATTCCGGTGCGGGATGAACATGCTGAAGGGACTGCTGGTGATCGAGCCGGCCGGGGGAGAGCGTGGCCCCGGCGTGCCGCCGCACCGGCTGCACGATAATTGACCCATGAGTGAAGCGCGGATCGTCCTCCCGGTCGAGGGAATGAGCTGCGCCGGCTGCGTGCGCACGGTGCAGCGCGCGCTCGCCGCCACCCGCGGGGTGACGAATGCGACCGTCAATCTCGCGACCGCCAAGGCGGCCGTGGACTTCGACGACGCGCAGACGAGTGCCGCCGATCTGGTCCGGGCCGTGCGCGACGCGGGATACCGGTGCGATACCACCAGCGTGAGCTTCGCGGTGGAAGACCTGCACTACGCGGCGAGCGTGACGGGGCTGGAGGAGGCGCTCGCCGCCCTGAGTGGCGTGATCCGTGCCAGCGCGAACCAGGCGACCGAGACTGTCACCGTCGACTATGTGCCCGGCGCGGTGACGGCGAGCGAGCTGGAGCGCGCCGTGGTGGCGGCGGGCTTCCGCCTCGCCGCGCCAATCGACGCGGCAGACCCAATCGAGCGCGAGCGCGTGGCGCGCGAGCGCGAAGTCCGCGTCCTGACCCGGAAGTTCGTCGTCGCGGCCGTGGCGACGGTCGTCGCGATGGTGGGGTCGATGTCGCTCGAACGCGCCCACGCGGGGAGTGTCGCTCGTCAGGTGGACGTGTTCGGACGCCTGCTCATGCCGGTTGCCGAGCGATTGCGCGGGGTGCTCCCGCTCGACCCTGCGTGGGTGAAGGCCGTCTTGGCGCTCGTCACGCTTCCCGTGCTCGCGTGGTCGGGGCGGCAATTCTTCACGGGCGCCTGGAGCGGCTTCCGCCACCGCACCGCGGACATGAATACGCTGATCGCCGTTGGCACCGGCGCCGCCTATCTCTACTCACTCGCCGCCACTCTCGCGCCGGGGCTGTTCGTCCGGGCCGGTCTTCCCGCGGACGTCTATTTCGAGGCGGCCGCTGCGATCATTGCGCTCATTCTCCTTGGCCGGCTGCTCGAGGCGCGCGCCAAGGGCCGTACCTCCGAGGCCATTCACCGCCTCGCCGCGCTGCGCCCGCAGGTCGCGCATCTCGTGCGTGCGGGGCAAGCAGTCGACGTCGAGGCCGAGTCGCTCGAGCCCGGAGACCACGTGATCGTCAAGCCGGGCGAGCGTATTCCGGTCGATGGGGTGGTGACCGAGGGGGGATCGGCGGTCGATGAATCCATGCTGACGGGCGAGCCGATGCCCGTGCCGAAACGCGTCGGCGACGCAGCGATCGGCGGTACGGTAAATACGACGGGCAGCATCACGTTGCGCGCGACGCGGGTCGGCAAGGACTCCGCGCTCGCGCAGATCGTGCAGCTCGTGGAGCATGCACAGGCCTCGAAGGCGCCTATCCAGGGTCTCGCCGATCGGGTCGCGGGCGTGTTCGTGCCTATCGTGCTCGCGCTCGCGATTGCGGCGTTCGTCGTCTGGTTCGACGTGGGCCCCGCGCCCGCGTTCGTGTTCGCCACGGTGGCGTTGGTGAGCGTGCTCGTCATTGCCTGTCCCTGTGCCCTCGGCCTCGCGACGCCTACGGCGCTGCTCGTCGGCACCGGAAAGGCGGCCGAGCACGGCGTACTGATCCGCGGCGGTGAAGCGCTCGAGATGCTGTCGCGCGTGCGGACGGTCCTCGTGGACAAGACGGGGACCATCACGGAAGGCCGACCGGCGGTGACGGACGTCGTGGCCGTCCAGGAGTCGGCCGGTGCCGCCGACGAGGTGCTCAAGTGGGCCGCGTCGGTCGAGCAGCGCTCCGAGCATCCGCTGAGCGGCGCGATTCTCGCGGCGGCCAAGGACAAAGGCGTCGCGCTGCTCGCAGTGGACGGGTTCACCGCCCTCGAGGGCCGGGGGGTCCGGGGCACCGTGGATCGGCAGGTCGTCGAGGTGGTATCGCTACGGCAGGTGCGCGAGCGAACCCTCGCGCTCGGCGCCCTGGGGCAGGAGGCGGATCGGCTCTCCGGGGGAGGGAAGAGCATCGTGGCGGTGGTCGTGAACAATGCCGTCTCCGGTCTCATCGCGATCGCCGATCCCGTAAAGCCCACGTCCAGGGACGCGGTGGCGTACCTGAAGGCGCTGGGCCTAACGGTCGTGATGGTGTCCGGCGACGCGCGGGCGAGTGCGGACGCCGTGGCGCGCGCGGTCGGGATCGACCGTGTGCTCGCAGACGTGCTGCCCTCCGAGAAGGCGGGCCTCGTGCGCACGTTGCAAGCGGAGGGGCAGCGCGTGGCGATGGTGGGGGATGGCATCAACGACGCGCCCGCGCTCGCCCAGGCCGACGTCGGTATCGCGATCGGCTCCGGGACGGACATCGCGATCGAGGCGTCCGACGTCACTCTCATCCGCGGGGATCTGCGCGGGGTGGTTGTCGCGTTCGACCTCGCCCGCCGCACCATGACGACCATCCGCCAGAACCTCTTCTGGGCGTTCATCTACAACATCCTGGGCATCCCGGTGGCCGCGGGCGTTCTCTACCCCGTGCTGGGAGTGCTCTTGTCGCCCGTGATCGCCAGCGCCGCCATGGCGTGGTCGAGCTTGTCCGTGGTCCTCAACAGCCTCACGCTCCGGCGCTTCAAGCCCGGTTGGGCAGCCTGAACGCATGCGCTACTTCCATCGCACGACCCTGTCGCCCGACGTGGTGCTCGACATGGCCAAAGCGTTCTTCGGCGGCCGCATGGTGCCAGCCGAGGAGGCACCGCGGCGCCGGGCCTACAGCGGCACGCTGGGTCACGTAGTGATTTCCGCTCGACCGGAGGGGGGGCACTACACACGGGTCGACCTCACGACCGACCAGGTTGGGGAGGCGGAAATCGATCGGCTGGCGAAACGATTTCTCGCGGAAGTGCACAGGCGCGCGGAGCCGGCGCACGAGCTGCGCGGGGCGTACTAACCGGCGAGCTTCGCTCCGTACCCCACGCGCTCGATCGCCCGGACGAGCTCGGTCGTCGTCGCCGAGTCGTCGTTGAAGTCGACTTCGGCCTCACCCGTCACGAAGTCCACGACCGCGGAGTACACGCCGGCGGTTGTCCTGAGGGCCCGTTCCACCTTGGCCTGACAGGGGCCGCCGGTCATTCCGGTCACACGCAGCTTGATGTTCGCCATACAATCTTCTCAATTTACCTCATGACGCCGCGCACCGCTCCCGCCGCCGCTGCTGTCGCTCCGCCCGCTCCCGCGCCGATTCCCGCCGACCTCACGCGCGAGCGCTTGCTGGAGATGTACCGGTACCTGCGGCTCACCCGCGCGCTCGAGGAGCGACTCGTCGCCCTGTACCGGCAGAGCAAGGTCATCGGAGGTCTGTTTCGATCCCTCGGCCAGGAGGGGGAGTCGGTCGCCTCGGCGTATGCGCTCGAGCGGGGCCGGCAGCGGGATTTCCTCTCGCCGCTCATCCGCAACCTCGGCTCGATGCTCGTGATGGGCGCCCAGCCGATCGAGATCCTGCGCCAGTACATGGCGAAGGCCAAGTCCCCCACCGGGGGGCGTGACCTGAACGTGCATTTCGGCGACCTCGAGCTCGGCTACCTGGGTCAGATCTCCCACCTGGGAGACATGATCCCGGTGATGGCGGGGATCGCCCTGTCGTTCAAGATGCGGCGTGAGCCGCGCGTGGCGCTCGTCTACATTGGCGATGGGGGCATGTCCACCGGCACCTTTCACGAGGGGATCAACTTCGCGGCGGTGCAGCGCGTCCCGCTGGTCGTGATCGGCGAATACAACTACTGGGCATACTCGACGCCGCCCGAGAGGCAGTTCGCCGTGCCCCGTCTGGCGGACCGGGTGCGGGGGTACGGTATTCCCGTCGAGTCGGTGGACGGTAACGACGTGCTGGTGGTGTATGAGGCAACCAGACGCGCGGTTGAGGCTGCGCGCGCGGGCCAGGGCGTGCATTTCCTCGAGGTGGAGACGTATCGACGCAAGGGGCACGCGGAGCACGACGACCAGCGCTACGTTCCCGCCGAGGTGCTCGAGCGCTGGGCGCGCGACCGCGACCCGATCGATCGATACGTTGCACAGCTCACGGAGCGCGGGTGGGCGCGGTTGCCCGAGCTCGCCGAGATCGACGCGCAGGTACGTCAGGAGATCGACGCAGCCGTCGACGCCTGCGTGAACGAGCCGCTGCCGGAGCCGGACTCCGCCCTGCCGGGGGTGTACCTCGATCCGCCGGTCACGCCGCGGCACTGGTATCGGAGTCTCTGAATGCCGCCGGTGACCTACCTCGAGGCGCTGCGCGCCGGCCTGTGGGAGGAGATGGAGCGGGACGACCGGGTCTTCCTCCTGGGAGAAGACATCGGTCGTTACGGCGGCGCATTCAAGGTGACCGAGGGGTTCTTCGAGCGATTCGGCGAAGCACGGGTGATCGACACGCCGATCGCCGAAGCGGCGATCGTGGGGGCGGCGGCCGGCGCTGCGCACATGGGGCTGCGACCCGTGGCCGAGATGCAGTTCATTGATTTCATCTCGTGCGCATACGACATGCTCACCAACTACGTGGCGACGGCCCGCTATCGCGCCGGCCTCTCGACACCCATGGTGGTCCGCGGGCCGTGCGGCGGGTACGTGCGCGGCGGCCCGTTTCATTCCCAGAACGTCGAGGCGGCTTTTTTCCACACGCCCGGCTTGAAGATTGTCTATCCGGCCACGGCCCGGGACGCGAAAGGGTTGATCAAGAGCGCGATCCGCGACGACGATCCCGTGTTGTACCTCGAGCACAAGTGGCTCTACCGCCGGATCAAGGAAGACTTGCCGGACACGGAAGTCCTGACGCCGATCGGGGAGGCGCGCCTCGCTCGCGAGGGGCGGGACTTGTCGATCGTCACCTATGGGGCGACCGTATGGAAGGCGCTCGAGGCCGCCGAGCAGCTCGCCAACGAGGACAAACTGTCGGTCGAGGTGCTCGATCTGCGCACGCTCGTGCCCATGGACGATGCAGCCATCATGCACACCGTGCGGAAGACGAACAAGGTGCTGATCGTGCACGAGGATACCCGCACCGGCGGCGTGGCCGGCGAGATCGCAGCGCGCATCAACGAGCAGGCGTTTGAGTGGCTCGACGGTCCTATCATGCGGGTCACCGCGCACGATGTGCCGTTGCCCTACGCGCCGACGCTCGAGGATTTCGTGCTGCCGCAGACGGAAGACGTGGTGAAGGCGGCGAGATGGTTGGCGAAGTACTGAGGTGCGAGGTGTCAGGTGTTAGGTGCCAGGGGTTCCTAGCACCTGACACCTCACACCTGACACCGCATTTGGAGTAGTCATGTCCCGAATAGACGTGCTGATGCCCCAGATGGGCGAATCCATCGCCGAGGGCACGGTCAGCAAGTGGCTCAAGAAGGTCGGAGACTCGGTGCAGCGGGACGAGCCGCTGTTCGAGATTTCGACCGACAAGGTGGACGCGGAGATTCCCGCGCCCGCGGCCGGGGTGCTCGCTGAGGTAAAGGTCGGGGAAGGGCAGACGGTGCCGGTACAGACGCTCGTGGCAGTGATTGAGACCGACAAGAGCGCAGCGACGACCGCGTCCCCCTCGGCAGCAGCCCAGCGGACCACCGCTGCGCCCCCGGTGCCTCCGCCAGCACCACCAAAACCGGCACCCCCGCCGGCCGTCGTCGCGCCGGCGCCCCCTCCCGCAGCAGCCCAGCGGGCGCCCGCTGCGTCGGGGGGCGCCAGCGCTCCGCCGCCGCCCTCTCCCGCCCCGGTGGTGAGGGACGGTGGTGGGGACGGAGGCGAGACCGCCGAGGACCGCCTCCGTACCCGATCCACGCCGCTCGTCCGCAAGATCGCGGCCGAGCACCAGGTGGACATCGCGGCGGTTCCGGGAACGGGCATCTCCGGGCGCGTGACGAAGCAGGACATCCTGACGTTCATCGAGCGCGCGCAAGCGGCGCCGCCGACTGCGGCACCACCACCGGTCGCCCGTCCTGCGTCGTCCGTGCCGTTGAGCCCGTCTGTCGAGCCGTGGCCCGGGGACCGCGTCGAGCCGTTCTCCAAGATCCGCAAGATCACCGCGGATCACATGATCATGTCGCGCCGGACGTCCGCGCACGTCACGAGCTTCTTCGAAGTCGACTACACGAAGATCGCGGGGCTGCGCCGCGCGCATAAGGCCGCCTACGCCGAGCGCGGGGCGAACCCTACGTTCCTCGCGTTCATCGCCAAAGCCTGCGCCGAGATGCTGCGCAAGCATCCGGTGGTGAATGCTGCGGTCTCGGGCGACAACATCATCTATCGGCACGACATCAACATCGGCATTGCCGTGGCGCTCGACTGGGGTCTCATTGTCCCCGTCGTCAAGCACGCGGACGAGCTGTCGCTCATGGGCTTGGCGCTCGCCATCAAGGATCTGGGCGAGCGTGCGCGCACCAAGAAGCTTTCCCCGGATGAGATTCAGCGGGGCACCTTCACGATCACGAATCCCGGCGTGTTCGGATCCTTTGCCGGCGCGCCCATCATCAACCAGCCCCAGGTTGCCGTCATGGGTGTGGGCGCGATCGAAAAACGCCCGCGCGCCATCGAGCTCCCCGACGGCTCCGACGCGGTCGTGATCCGGACCATGGGGATGCTGTCGCTCTCCTACGACCATCGCGTGGTGGATGGCGCGGACGCTGACCGGTTCCTGGCCGACGTGAAGACGTTGCTCCAGGACTTTCCCGAGGGAGCGGTATGACCATGGCTCGAGTGCTCACGGCGTCACGGGTGCGTGTCCCGGCGACCGGCGAAACCGACTACCTGGCCACGCTGCGCGAGCTGTCGCGCTTCGCCGAGGCGCGCGGGCAGCGCATCTGGGTGTTCCGCAGCGCCGCCGACCCCCAGCTGTTCATCGAGTTCTCGGAGAGCCCGACGGAGATGTCCCACCGCGCGCAGGCCTCGCGCCTGCCGGAGGAGGTGAAGCTCGAGCGGCGCCTGCAGGGCCTCGCGACGTATGCTCCGGACGCGTGGGACCTGTGGACCGAGGTGCCGCTCGCGACGCCGTCGGAGCCGTGATGGCGCGGCGCACGGTGGTCATCGACGGTGAGTCCTGGGACGTGTTCCCCTCGGGGCGGGAGACCGTGTACGACAAGGATCAGTTCGGCCTGGTCTTCCGCCAGGGGACGGGGCCCGCGCGGCGCCGCCGCTTCACGCGCTACGCGCCGGTTGGCGCCCGCAGTCCCGACGCCGCGCTGCGTGAGCTGTCCGAGCGCCATCTGATCGAGCTGTTCCGCCAATCGCAGCCTGCCTGGACAGCGCCGGAGGCCTCCTACGGCGCGGGTTGATCTGCACTGTCACTCCACCGCTTCGGACGGGGAGTGTGCCCCGGCGGAAGTGGCCCGCCGGGCCCGCGCGGCGGGACTCGCGGCCATCGCGCTGACGGACCACGATACGACGGCCGGATTCGCCGAATGCGCGCGCGAAGGCGCGGCGGTCGGCGTGCGTGTCGTATGCGGCTGCGAGTTCAGCACCGCCGCGCCCTGGGGCGAGCTCCACGTCCTTGGCTACTTCATGGAGCCGGACCACAGGGCGCTCCAGGCGTTCCTCGCGGAAAAGCGCGCGGCCCGGCACCGCCGCGGCGAGGAGATGGTCGAGAAGCTGCAGGGGCTCGGCATTGGGATCGACTTCGAACACGTCGCCGACCAGGCGGGCGACGGTGCCGTGGGTCGGCCCCACGTGGCGCGCGCCCTGGTGGAGCTGGGCGTGACCGCCGACGTCAGCGAGGCGTTCGACCGATTTCTCGCGCGCGGGCGCGGCGCATTTGTCGAAAAGCCGTTGCCGACGCTCAGCCGGGTCACGGCCCTGGTGCACGACGTCCGTGGACTGGCGGTCGCGGCGCACCTCGGAGAGAACGGGACGGAGGACCGGGTGGCGCAATTCCAGCGCGATGGGCTCGATGGACTCGAAGTGCGTCATCCAGCCCACTCACCGGCCGTTGAAGCGCGGCTGACGCGCACCGCCGAGCGGCTGGGGCTCGCCATCACCGGCGGCTCCGATTGGCACGGCGATGGTAAGTTCGGCGACTCGCATGCGGCGCTGGGGGGGCTGGATATCCCCCTCGCATGGTTGGAGCAACTCGAAGCGCGGCGGAGCGGCGCTCCACATGGGAAGGGAGTTCTATGAGCGATCTCCTGCAGGTGGGTGGCCGGGCGCCCGCGTTTGCGGCGCCGGCGTCCGACGGCAAGACCTATCGGCTCGCCGAAGTGCTCAAGGCGCAGCATGTCGCACTGATCTTCTATCCCGGGAACAACACCCCCGGGTGAAACCGCCAACTCTCCGCCGTGCGCGATGAGATCGCAAAATTCACTGGGGTCAAGATGCAGCCGCTCGGTGTGAACCCGGCGAATATCGACAGCCACAAGAGCTACGTCGAGAAGTTTCGCTTCAACTTCCCACTGCTGTCCGATCCCGACCGCACGATCGCGGGCGCGTATCATGCGCTGAAGGACG
Organism: Gemmatimonadales bacterium; assembly: GCA_035518815.1. Lineage (GTDB taxonomy): Bacteria > Gemmatimonadota > Gemmatimonadetes > Gemmatimonadales > GWC2-71-9 > AG25. Next base: position 17,220 of record DATIXG010000006.1, read on the forward strand.
ACGGCAAGGGAATCCAGCGCACCGTCTACGTCATCGGGCGCGACGGCACCGTCCGCTTCGCGCAGCGCGGCGCCCCGCCCGTGGATGACATCGTCCGTGCCGCCTGACTTTCGTGGTAAAGTCGTCCTCGTCACCGGCGTCGGAAG
>DATIXG010000007.1:0-10190 GCA_035518815.1 Gemmatimonadales bacterium
CGCCAGGGGAGCTCGAGCGCCGCGCGCGACAGGGCCTGCATCAGGGCCATGGCGGCGGCGACGCCGAAGGCGATGATCGCGACCCAGAGATTCGCGAGTGCCAGGCGATTCGTGCTCGTCATGGCTTCGCCTCCTCGACGACGAGCTTCGCCGACATGAGGTGGTGGCCCAAGCCGCAGTATTCGTTGCAGAGGATCAGGTACTCGCCGGGGTGGTCGAACACCGTGGTGAACTGGCTCACGTAGCCTGGAATGACCATGGCATTGCCGTTCGTCCCGACGATCTCGAATCCATGGGTGACGTCGGTGCTCGTGATGCGGAACGTGACGCGCTGGTGGGCGGGGACATGGATCTCGTCGGGCGTGAATGCAAAGGTCATGGCGACCACGACTGCCGTGGTACCTCGTGCGTCGTGAGTCACTCCGGGAGTGGCGAACCGCGGATCGCTCGACACCCTGGTGGGATCGATCGTCTCCACGTGACTCGGCGGCTCGAGTGCTTGCGTGAGGCTCGTCGCGATGACCGTGACGAGGAACGCGGCGATGAGCGCGCCGGCGGCCCACATCCAGATGCGCTCGTAGAGGTTCACGTTCATGGCGTCACACCGCCCCGCCCGAGGTAGACGAGGAAGTACATGGCGAACCACGTGACGGCGCAGATCAACGCATAAAGGCCGACGATAAAGAGCGTGCCGCGGGGGTGGCGCTCGGCGGGGAGGAGGTCGGGCATCGGTGCCGCTCCTTGAGGCGAGGGTGGGTCGAAGTTACGGCTTGGGTAGGGAAAGAGTGAGAGCGACGTGCCGCGCTTGGCCGCCCCGACCTCCAACGCCGGCCGCCGAACATGATCTCCTTTGCTGACGCGCGTTGCGGTCTTCCGGACCGACGCTAGCTTTGTCGCGATGCAACGGTGTGTAGCACGTGCCATTGTGGGCTTGCTCGCCGGGCCATGGCTGGCCCTCTCGTTGACCACACCCGGCCGATTTCACACATGCCCCATGGCGCAGTCTGGTCTGGGGTACCGGCACGCGGGAGCGGAGCACTCGCCGGCGGGTCACCCCGCTTCGCATCACGGGTCTCACCCGCTGCCGCTGGGCCGCTGCACCTGCTGCCCCGGGCAGCCCGGGCCCGCCCTGACACCCTGCGCCCCGCTTGTCCACACGCCCATCGTCCAAACCGCGGTCGTTCCCACACCGCTCTCGACCGCGACAACCGCTCAGGCGAAACACCTCCGCCCTTACTCGACCGCTCCTCCCGGCTCCCTCACAACCTGACGAGACGCGGTGCGCCCTCAGGCGTGCCGCGCCGGTGACTCCCCGCCATCGACGGTCGCGCTCGGCACCAGTGCGCCGAGGGGTGGCGTCCGGCGTCACCACGAACGATCTCACCAACGGGCCGGCCAGCGCGTGCAAGGAGGGTTCAATGGGTTGGTTGTTCAGGATGTCCTCGGGGATTGCTCTCATGGTTTTCGCCGCTCGGGCCCTGGTCGCGCAGGACACGACCAAAGCACGGCCCGACTCGACCAAGCCCACTGAGCTCAGTCCCGTCGTCGTGACCGCGACTCGAACGCCCCGCACGGTATCCGACCTCCCGGTGAGTACGACCGTGGTCCGCGGCGAGGAGATCCGGGCGACACCGGCCCTCACCCTGGACGATGCGATCCGGACGGTCCCCGGACTGAATATTCCGTTCGAGAGTGCGGTCGTGGCGCACTACACCTCCAACGCCATCTCGATGCGCGGTATTGGCGGATACGTTACGACCCTGGTACTGCTGGACGGCATCCCGCTCAACGACCCGATGTCGGGATATGTGCCCTGGGGCAAGGTCCCTGCCCAGATCGTGGATCACGTCGAGGTGGTGCGGGGTGGCAATTCATCGCTCTACGGGACGTACGCGTTGGGCGGTGTGGTGAACATCATCACGCGGCGGCCCGATAAGAACCAGTTCGGCGCGGGCGTGAGCTACGGCACCAACAACACCGTTCGCGCCGGCGCACTGGGGAGCGTCGAGCTGAGTCCGACGGCCAGACTCACGCTGAACGGCACCTTCTACGATACCGACGGCTACATACGCCCGATTCCCGAAGACCGGGGCCCGATCGACGAGAACGGCTGGAGCCGGGCTGGGAATGGATTGGCGCAGCTCGACCTCCGCCTGTCAGAGCAGACCACCGCGTTCTTGCGGGCGAACTACTTCGGGATGTACCAGAGCCAAGGGTCGCCCCTGGGGCGCGACGGGCAGCACATCTTCGATCTCGGCGGGGGTCTGCAGCGTCATTCGGCCTCGGGGACCGCGATCTCCGCGACCGCGTTTTACCAGCACGACGCTCCCTGGACCGACAACACCGATCCGATCACCACTCGGGGGACGGATGAATTCGTCTCGAACAGCCACCACACCCCGGCCGATTTCTTCGGCGGCTCGCTCCTGTGGTCACGCCTCATCTCCAATGGCCACGCCATCGCCACGGCGGGGCTCGATGCGCACGTGGTAATCGGTGACGACAGTGCCGACGTGTATGCTGCTCCGGACAGCTTCCTCTATCACGAGGTGGGCGGCGGCACCCAGCTGACCGGGGGGATCTACGCCCAGCTCGAATACTTCGCCACGCCGCGGATCGAATTGCTGGGCAGCGTGCGGGTGGACGGCTGGCAGAACATCAACGGGCATCACAACCAGACGCCGGGAGAGCACCAGAGCTTCGAGACCAGGACCGAGACCAGCGTGAATCCGAAGTTCGCGTTGCGGTATCACGCCGCCGACGCCGTCACGCTGCGGGGGGCGGTGTACCGGGCGTTCAACGCCCCGAACCTCGATGAGCTCTACCGGCCGTACTCGGCGGCAAGCTACGCCAACGTGCCGAACCCAGAGCTCGGGCCCGAGACCCTGGTCGGAGGAGAGGTGGGGCTCGAGTATGCCGCAGGGCCCGCCAGCCTCCAGGCCAACGTGTTTCAGAACAATCTGTCGGATGTGATCACCTACAACCCCATTTCCTTCGACCCCGTCTATACCACCCAGCCCGTCAATGTCGGCAAAGTCCGGACGCGCGGCATCGAGGTGTTCGGCAATGTGGATCTCACGAGCGGCTGGCGGATGGCAGGATCATATACCTACACCGAATCGATCATCACGGAAAACCCGCCCGATCCCTCGGTCGAGGGGAACACCCAGGGAGATACGCCGAATCATATGGCCGCCGCCTCGATCGGTTACTTCGGGCATCGGTGGACGGCGTTCGTTCAGGGCCGCTACGTCGGCCGTCGCTACAGCGACATCAGCAACACGGTGGCGATCGACCCGTACTTCGTGACGGATCTGTCGGGAACGGTGTCGGTGGGTGGGGGGTTCGAGGCGTACCTCGCGCTGCAAAACGTGTTCGACAAGGTCTACGTTGTCAGCGAATACGGCTTCCGTGCCCAGGGGACGCCTCGCCAGCTGTTCGCGGGTTTCCGGACCCGGTTGTCCGGCGGAGGGTCCTGAGATGCGCATGCTCTCGGTGGCGGGGCTCGCGGCGCTCGTGTGCGCGGCGTGCGAGCGCGGCGGCCTGGATTGGCGGACCGCTGTGTCGCTATCGTCCGCCGAAGCGAGCGGCGCCGCGCCGGCGCTCGCGGTCAGCGCGGCAGGACGGATGACCGCTGCCTGGACCGGCGCGCCCGGGGGCGGGTCGGATGGGCGCCTCATCGTGCGACCCGATGTGCTCCGATCGGATGTCGCGCAACTGCAGGACCCCATGGGCGCGCTCACCATCTACGGGGAGACCCCGCCCAAACTCGCCTACGCGCCGGACGGCACCCTGTACGCCGCCTACCTGCTCACGAAGGCGGAGCCTGGTCACCAGTGGCCGACCAACGCGCTGCGCTTCGCGTCGTCGAGCGATGGTGGACGCCACTGGTCCTCCCCGGTCACCGTGCAGGCGGACACGACTCACGGCGGCTCGACCGACGATCACGCGCTGCTGGTTGCGCCCGACGGCACGATCTACTTGAGCTGGCTCGCGATCGTCCGCGACACCTCCCACACCTTTGTCGCATCCTCGCGCGACGGCGGACGCACCTGGTCGCCGCCAGTGGCGGTCGAGCCGGGTCCCTCGTGTCCATGCTGCCGCACGGCGCTGGCCGCCGGGCCTGACGGCCGCGTGTACGCTGCCTGGCGACGCATCTTTGCTCACGGCGACGTGACGGAAGTGCGCGACGTTGTCGTGGCATCCTCTGCCGACCACGGGCTGACCTGGTCCCCGCCGGCGAAAGTCCACGACGATGCGTGGCAGGTGAACTACTGCCCCGATGCGGGGCCGACGATCAAAGTCGCTTCGGACGGGACGTTGCACGTCGCGTGGTGGACGGGCAGGCCGGGGGCGGCGGGCGTGCGCTACACGCGATCGGAGGACTGGGGCCGCAGCTTCGCGCCTCCCGTCGAGCTGGGGGTTGCCGCCGCCTCGCGGGCCGCGCACGCGCAGCTCGCCCTGGCCGGTGCGCGCCGGGTGATCGTGGCATGGGACGACGGCACGCGCGAGGTGCCGCCGATCGTGGTGAAGGTGTCCGATGACGGCGGTCGCACCTTCGGCGCCGGCGACACGCTGAGCGCGGCGGGTCGCAGCGCGGGCTATCCCGTCGTGGCGGTGGCCCGCGACACGCTCGTCGTCGCCTGGCAGGAGCGCACGCCGGCCGCGGCCCGGGCCGATTCGGCGCGGCTCGCCCGGGCGATGGCGTCGATGCAAGGAGGAGGCGGGGGCAAATCGAGCGCCGCGGAGTTCATCAACCGGGTGGGAACATGGGCCGTGATGATGCGATGGGCCGAGCTGCGATGAGCCGCATTGGCGCGGCGGCGGCTGTTTGGGGGGTGCTGCTCGCCGGCGCCTGCCGCAAGGATACAGGCGCGGCCCGCGGGGACGCATTCCGTCCGCTGGCAGTGGGGGATCTCGTTCCGGCCTATGCGGTCGCGACGCTGGCAGGCGACAGCGCACGGGTGGCACCCGGTGAGCCCGTGACGCTGCTGAACGTGTGGGCCACGTGGTGCACGTCCTGCCGGGAGGAAATGGCGACGCTCCAGGCGCTGCACGACGAGTTCGCGCGGCGGGGCGTCCGCGTGCTCGCGGTGAGTGTGGACGGCGGCAGCGATGCCGGCGTGCGGAGCTACGTGAGCGAGCAACACTTCACGTTCCCCGTGGGGCACGATCCGCAGGGGCAGATCGAGGAGACCTTCCGGATTGTCGGCGTGCCGACGACCCTGCTCATCGATGCCGGTGCTGCGCTGCGTTGGGAGCACATCGGGCCGATCACGGGCGTCGCCTCCGAAGCGCGCTCCGCCCTGGATCGCGCGCTCGGGGCCGGAACCGGTGGGGGGCCATGACATCCCGATCGCGCCCCCAAGCTATCGCCCCGCGAGCCTGACGCGGGCGCCGGCCAGGATCTGGCGCGGTGCCCCGAGCGACCCTGATTCCGCCTCGGCGATGTACTCTTCGTCCAGGATGTTCTTCCCCTCGACATACAGCTCCCACCCGGCCGGGCTCAGATAGCTGGCCGACACGTCCATCACGAAGTGGCTCGGGAGATAGAGCTCGTTCGAGATGTCCTGGTACTGATCGCTCAGCCGGCGCGCCCGCACCTGAAAACCGAATCCCCGGGTCGGGGCGAGGCCCAACGAGGCGGTCCACACGGTCTTTGGCGCCCCTTCGCCCCGCTTCCCCTCGAGCTCGGGGTCGCTGCTCTCGACCACCTTGGCATCGGTGTAGACGAAGCCCAGCTCCGCGACGAACGCGCGCGCGAACAGGGCGTTCGCCAGGAGTTCCACTCCCTGGCTGCGCAGCGTGCCCACGTTCTCCCGGTGCACCGTGAATGGATCGAAGGCGACCACCACGTCGCCGATGAAATGATCAACCTCGGTCCAGAACCCGTTCACCTGGAGCCCGAGGGGTCCCGCGCGCACGTCGAGCCCGCCATCGGCGCCGGTGAGCGTCTCGGCCGTGAGCTCGGGATTGGCCAGCCCCACGAACGTGGTCGTGCCGAAGGAACGGTACAGGTTCGAGAGGTTCGGGGCGCGGAACGCGCGGTACCCCGCGGCACGGACCGCGACCTCGCTCCGGGCGCTGCGGCTGAGCGTCCAGCGCACGCCGACCCGGGGGTTGAACTCGTTGAACGACTGATCGGGATACGACTGGCTCAGGGTGTCGTTGATGAAGCCGTCGGCATTCGTGAAGAAGTCGCCGCGCGCCGCCGCCGAGACCACGACCGCGGGGGTCGGCTGCCATTGAGCCTGCGCGAACAGGCCGAACGATCGCTGCTTCCCGCCCCCGACGCGCCGGAAGGCGAACCCGGAGGCGGTATAGATGTCGGAGGAGTCCTGCCCGTCGATCAGGCGGGCGTCGCCGCCGAGCGTCACGCTCGTGCGCGCCGAGAAGGGGTGGGAATACACGACCGAAGCGTGGAAGTCGTTAGCCGGCGTGACGTGGCGGTTGGACAGATACTCGGCCGAGCGATCGCCGAACACCACGTTGCTAGTGTTGTCCGTCGTGAAGTCCTCGTGGAGGTAGTCCGCCGCGACGGCGAGGTGCGCGCCGCCAGCAAGCACGTGGGAATAGCTCATGCCGGCGCTGTACACCTCGACGTCCTTGGGGCTCAGCTCGGTCGAGCCGGTGCGCATGTCCTTCAGGTAGTCGCCGTGCACCTCGAGCGTCGCGGAGCTCGAGAGGTCGAAGTCGAGGGCGCCGCGGGCCGTCACCGCCTCCGCTCCCGCCGACCGGTCGATAGGCCCGCGCGTCGAGTCCGGAAGCAAGATGTATCCGTCGGTCCTCGTATAGTTCGCTCCGGCAGACGCCCGGACGGCCGGGCCCACGCGCCCGCCGCCATAGACGTCTCCTTGAAACGTGCCGAGCATGCCGCCCTTCGTCTCGACCCACACCGTGGGCGCCGCCGGCGTCGGCCGGGTGCGCATGTGGATCGTGCCGGCCATGGCGTACGACCCGAACAGGTCGGATGATCCACCGCGAATGAGCTCGATGCGGTCCACGTCCTGCAGGGGGACGCGGTACCACCAGACGTTGCCGAAGAACGCGCCATTCGACGGTCGCTGGTTGATGAGCAAGAGTGCGCGCGTCGCGTTGTCGCCGACGCCCAGTCCCCGCACGCTGAATCCCGGCTGGGCCGGGAAGTTGGAAGCGGCATCCATGAGAGGGAGCTGGACGCTCGGCACGCCGCGCAGATAGTCATCGGGGGCGGAGGAGGGCGTACGGTCGAGCTGCTGCGAGGTGAGCACGGCCGTGCTGGCGGCGAGGTCCGCACCGCTCACCTCGGGCCCCGGCGGGGCGGTGATGACCACCTCGGGCAGGGTAATCACGCCCGGGGTAAGCTTCAGCTCGACCGTGGTCGTGTCGCCGGCCTTCACGGTGACGCTCGCTTCAGCGGGAACGAACCCGAGGGCGAGCACCCGCACGATGCCCGTTCCGGGTGCGACGCCGGCAACGCGGAAACGCCCGTCCCCCGCGCTCGTCGTGCGTTGCTCACCCAAGCCCGTGATGAGGATCTCCGCGCCCTGAATAGCGGCGCCACTCGCCGCCGAAACGATCCGACCTGCTACGACACCCTGCTGTCCCGCTGCCGTCCTCGCGCTCGTGAGCAGCGCCAGGACGGTGAGAAGGGCATAGCCCGCTCTCCCGTCCGTCCGTGTATCCATCGCGCACGTCTCCCCCCATTGCGCGGGTTGCCGCCCGCGGCGGTCGCCTGTCGAGGCTCGGCGCGGCGCGGCATAGGCGTCCCCGCGTCGCAGCAGAGCTGATCAGAACGTGATGGTTGTACGGCGAGTGCTACGCGAGGCGACGGTCTGAGGGGGGACCTGTCGGGAATGGAAGGAGGAGATGCGGGTCCGAGAGAAAGTCGATGCCGGTCGACGGCATCGGGCGCACGATGATAGCGCCGGGAACGAAGACCGGGGTGGCGCCGAGTTGCGGCGCCGCGACCCGCCAGGCGCCGCAACAGTGGTGCAGGCAGGATGATCCATGTCCCCGTGCGTCCGGGCGATGGTCGGGCGCGGGCCAGCCGTGCCGCGCGCAATCCGCGGGGTGGCCGGCCATCGCGTGCGCCGGTGACGCGGCCGCATGCGCGTGACAGGGACAGAAGCTGTCCGCCGCTGACGTGGCGACGACAAACCACCCGGTCAGCGCCGCTGCGGCGAGGCGCCTCGCTAGCGTGCGGAACATGGGGGGCGAATATACCGGCCGCGCGAGAGGCCGCCTAGGTCTCCCGCTAATGAGCCTCGTGAGGCGACCCTGCCTCACCCCCGGCACCCCGAAGCGCGGCTCCGCCCGTTCATCCCCTAGCCGACTTGCGGCGCCTCACTTTGGGCCGCTGGCGGGACTCGGCTTCCTTCTTGCCCATGGCGAAGACCAGTCCCGGCGCCCGCTCGGCGACCCGAAGCAGGCGAAGCGCGGCACCGTCGGGACGGCGGATGCCACCCTCCCACGCTTGAACGAGCTTGGTGCTGACGTTCAAGCAGTTCGCAAACACCGATTGGGATACCTTCATCTTGTCGCGGAGCTGGTGGACCTCAAGTCGCGACATGGCGCGCGGGGGCTCAGGTAGGACCGTCGTCCGAAGATCTCTCTTTTCTCCCTTGTAGTGCCCCAGCGCTTCGCGGGTGGCGTCCAACACGTCCTTGAAGACACGGTCCTCCATTGCTCCCTCCAGTCAACGCTCTCTCTTGAACGCTTCGGCAACTGAACGCAGCTGCTTCTTCTGTTCCGCGGTTAGAGTCGCCTGTTCGCCCTTCAAGTACACGAAGATCAAGTAGATCAGCCGATCGCCGGCGAGGTACAGGTAATGAACCCGCGCTCCCGAACCCTTCCCCTTGCCGGTCGAGCCCACGCGCATCCGGACCTTTCGAAGCCCTCCCGTACCAGGATCGAGCAGGCCTTTTTCCGGATTGCGAAGGAGCTCCTGCTGCAGGACTCGGAGTTCGTCTTCCAGGCCTTCCTCACGGATCCGGCGGGTGAAGGCGGTCGTCTCAACGAACGCGAACTCCATCCACCATCCTTCCTGCAATACTACGATGTAGTATACTACAATGTAGGCTAATTCGCAACAACGAACCTACAGACCGGCTGTCAACGTGGGGTCTACTACGGACCACAGTGCCTACGGGTGGCGGGCGCCGGATGGCGCCTTAGGAGCTGCCCGACCTGCTTCGCGTCGCGCCCCGGTCCACCCCCCCCGCGTATCACGTCTACCCTCTGCACAACTGGCGCGTGGCGCTGGAGGTCGGGGCGGTCGGGCGCTTTACACGCGAGGGCGCCACAAATACCGACCTCGGGGCGCGGAGCAAGCTCGGGCAGGCACGCGTTCACGTGGCATGTTTCGGCGTGCCCTCGCGTGTAGGCGCCCTTAGCCCCGACCTCCAGCGCCATGTGCCGAGCTGGACAGGGATGCTGCGGCCCTCAGCACTGCCTCACCCCCGGCGCCCGAAGCGTGGCAAGTGGCTCCAAGGCGATGAAAAACGGGAGCCGGAAGGGCATCGCCCCTCCGGCTCCCGATCAGCGTAGCATGGGCTACGCGGTAGCCTCGCACGCACCGTCAATTTCCACAGGCAGAAGGGCCGAGTCAATAGCGTGAGCGGCGGTGCTGGCGGTGGGAGTCGAACCCACAAGGGCCTTCGCCCAGTAGCGTGCGAGGCTACCGCGTTTGCCATTTCGCCACGCCAGCACCTCACCGGTTGCGAACCTGGCAAACCCGAAGGTCGAGACGCGAAGCCGCGCACGTGCCACCGTGCCGCGGCGCCAACTTGGGGAGCTGACGACTATCTGTTGCATCTATTCGTTGCGAACCGGATGATTCGCACGCGTAACGCGGTACTCGGCTTGGCGATGCGGTCGTGTTTCCAATACTGCCTCACCCTGCCAGGCCGTTGTGCGCCTTGCCGCAGCCACCCATCTTCACCCGTCGCACTTTCGCTCTGGCTGACCTGATCTCCCAGCTCGCGGGGAATCGATGACCGAAGTGATGCACCGCCTGACCACGGCCCTCTCCGACCGCTACCTCATCGAGCGCGAGATCGGCGCCGGGGGCATGGCCACCGTATACCTCGCGCGGGACATCAAGCACGGCCGTAAGGTCGCGCTCAAGGTGCTGCGCCCCGAGCTGTCGGCGATCCTCGGCAGCGAGCGGTTCCTCGCCGAGATCAAGACCACCGCCAATCTCCAGCACC
>DATIXG010000008.1:0-7328 GCA_035518815.1 Gemmatimonadales bacterium
GACAACAACGGCAGCCAGGACGCCAAAGCGCTGTGCGTCGTCACGCCCGCGGCGATCGGTCCCGAGTACTTTCAGGAGGTGGCCGCGGTGATGCAGGCGACGGACGGACCTCCGGACCGCGCGAAGCTGGGCGAGGTCATGCGCCGCCACGGCCTCACCCCGGCGCCGTGACCGGCCGCACGGCTCCCCGCACTCTCAGAAGGCGGCGCCGCTCGTTGACGCGCGTCGAGCTCAGTCCGAACAGGCAGGGGACCCACCTCAAGGCTCATCCCCGACACTGATCGCGCGTGTGGGAACGCTGCACGAGTCGCTCCACGAGCCCTCGTAGAGCAGGACGCCGTCAAAGCCCGCCAGCGGCTCTTTCCAGCCCGAGTAGCGCTCCGCGGAGGCGCCGTCGCCGAAATCGTACGCGACGACGTGGGTGCTCGCACCGATTCCAGCCGAGGACATGCACCGGCCGAACTCCGCGGCATCGGGAAGGGGAGAGTGTGCATATCCGGCTCACGCCGCAACCCGGCCGGGATGCGGACTCGCCCGTCATGCGGCCCTCCTCAGGGGTGGGTCGGCGCGCTCTGCCTGCGACCGGCGAGCGTGGAGTACGCGACATCGACCGGCGGGTCGCCATTCGGCCAGTCGCGCTCCTTGCCGGGTGTGTCGGGGCGCGGGTGCGACAGGATGAAGGCGGCGACGTCGTAGGCCTGCTGGTCGCTCAACGTGCCGGGTCGGTCAAACGGCATGTTCCACCGCGCGAATGCCGCGGCGGTTTGCAGGCGCGCCATGCCGGCGCCGATCGCAAACGACTGGGCGCCCCAGAGCGGCGGCGCCTTGCTCGTGCCCGCGCCGTTCGGACCGTGGCAGCGAGCGCACGAGGAGGCGAAGATCGTCGCGCCGGCTCGCGCGTCGGCAGTGCGCGCCGGCAGGCGGGGGTAGCCCAGCCAGTCGGGATGGCTGCCGGTGGGAACGTGGCGTGAGAGGAATGCGAGATAGGCCACGATGTCGGTCATGTCGCGACCGTCCAACGGCAGGGGCGTGCCGTTGAGGCTCCGCCGCAGACACTCGTTGACGCGGTTCTCGATGCGAAAGACGCGACCGGCGCGCGCGTTGTACTGCGGAAACGTGGCGAACACTCCGACCCAGGGCCCGGACGACGCCCGCGTTCCAGCGTCGAGGTGGCAATTCGTGCACGCGAGGCGGTTGCCGACGTGGCGCGGCAGCGAGTCGCGCGTGGCGAGCACAATCGCCCGGCCACGCCGAATCGAGACCCCGAGCGGACCGCCCGGGATCTCGGAATCAGCGGGAATCGAGTAGCCCTTCGGCTCCGGCAGCGAGTCCGGGCGCACGTCGTTCGTTCCCGCAACGGGGGGAGCGGACAGCGCGAATCCCACCAGGAGCACCGACAGGCCGAGGGCGGCCAGGAGACGCATGCTTCAGAACGGGCCCCCGTGCGGCTAGGGCCGCAGGATCTGCCAACCCTCGCCGTGCTTCGTCACGATGTACCACATCGCGCCCTTGACTGGGGTGACGGTCGAGAGAAGTTCGTCGTCCTTCACCCCGAGCAGGTCCATCGCGTGGTGGCAGACATGGAACGTGACGCCCCGCTTCGTGAGGTTCGCGATCTCGTCGGCGAACTTCGTCTGGGGACGGTCCTTGGTGACGGCGAACGTCGCGGCGCCGTACGCGATCACCTCGAGTTGCACGTTCTGTTCGCCGAGGTCGTCGAGCAGGTTGCCCACGTGCTTCGTCATCACCCACTGGCCGAGAGAGTCAACCTCCGTCCATTGCAGCAGTACACGCTTCTTCATCTGGGCGGCGTGTGCGGCGGGCACGAGGGCCACGACCGAGAGCATCAGAACGAGAATCGGAAGGACACGGCGCATCGCTAGTCTCCCTGGAAATGAGGTGGCAGCCAGGCACGCGCGACCTGCCCCACGCATCTGTCGCAACCAGATGGAACGTGAGGCGTGCTTCGTGCGGCCCGACAACGGCGGCGCGGCACCTGGGGACGTCAGTGCCCCACCTTGATGTATCCCCAACCCTGCTGCTGCTTCGTGACGATCTCGCGGATCCCGTCGGGCACCACCTGGGCCTCGTCGATGAGCTGGCTGCGCTCCAATCGGTTGTTCTTCAGGGCCACCTGGCAGACCTTGAACGAGATGTTGGGGTTGCGTGCAGCCTGTCGCACTTCCGCGAGCATGGTCGAGCGGTCCGGCATGACCAGCTCGAACCCCTTGCCGTACATCACGACCTCCATCTTGGCGTCCGGGTTCGAGGCCGAGATCTCCGTGAGCCACCGTACCACGGCCTTCTGGTCCAGGCTGTCCCGGCTGGTCAGGTCGAACACCACCCGGTAGGGACCACCCGCGGCGGGCGGTGAGCCTGCTTCCGCGAATCGAGCGGGGTGCGCCACCATGGCCGCGACCAGCACGAGCGCGAACAACGCGAGCATTCGCTTCATGGCGGGGGCCTCCCGAGAGTGGATGGCGACCTGCTGGCCGCGACCTGCGCGGCAGAATAAACGATCTTCATGCAGTGGCAAGACGAAAATCTGGGTGACGTGCGCCTCTTGCCGGTAGATTCGGCGGCCCGCAGCGAGGCGGTGTGATTGACGGGTATTATTTGGGTCTAATCTTCCGAATCCACCCCGACCGCCGCCCGCCGTCGGCGGGTCGGCCGACTGCATCTGGAGGCCTTCATGAGCACCCTCTCCGGCGCCCGCATCGGTCTCGGATCCCTGTCCAGTTGGCTTCCCGGCCACGCGTTGATGCTCACCAGGGATCCGATCAGGCCATCCGGGCCCGCCGCGCGCGCGCGGCGGTCGGCAATCGGACTCGGAGTCGTGGCGTTAGGCCTCGTCATGATGGCCGGCTCGACGCCCGCGCGCGCCACGTCGGACTTCGACGAGGTGTTCGAGGAGATGGATACCGGTGACCTGAACGGTCAGGCCGGTTGGAGCTGCACTCCCAACACGATCAGCGTCGTCCACGGACCGGGCATCGACACCACCCAGGTGACGAACGGGGCCCAGGGGCAGCCCGTGGCGGAAGCCGATCGCTTCCTGCCGGTGGCATTCCACTACACGACCGTGGACACGGCGATCGTGTGGAGCTGCTGGGCCTTCGCGGGTCCCGGAGGGTGCAACAAGGACGCGCTGGCCGGGCCGAGTGGCCACACTACGCAGGACGGTTGCGTGTTCGGCCTCGACGTCGTGGGCGGACATTCGCCGACGACCTACCTTTCCTGCGTCGGCACGCGGGTGGGCGACGCGCTGGCCTTCGCGCACTGGTACGAGATCCGAGTGGTCGCGAACTTCGCGGTTTCAGGCGGCGTGGCCACGCTCTCGTACCGTGATCTGACGCTCGGACAGGAGGCATTCACGGTGGATGGGACCTTGCGCGACGTAAGCCTCGGTCAGTCGACGGACGTGGATGGCAGCTACCCATTCCAGCAGGCCTACGTGCGCGTGGACGACCAATGCATCGGGGGGTGCTTCGTGGACCATCTCCACATCGGCGCACCGGGATCCTCGACGGCCGCCGTCTTGCCGGGTGCGCCGGTGGCTCGTTGGGCGCTCAGCGTCTCGCCCGATCCGGCACGAGTCCGGCGTTCGGTTGTGGTGCGTTTCTCCCTGCCCGAGCGCTCCCCTGTGAAGATCACCGCGTTCGATACGAGCGGTCGCCGCGTGGGGACACTGGTGGACGAGGCCCTGGACGCGGGCGCGCACGAGCGACGCTGGGACCTGAGTCGCGATGCCGGCGAACGGCTCGGGGCCGGAGTCTACTTCGTTCGACTCGAGGCGAGCGGGCACGTCGTGAGCTCGAAACTGGAGATCCTGCGATGACAGTGGCCACCTGCGCTCGGCGCTCTCATCGGAGAGTTCGAGTCGCGCAGAGAGTGGCCAACTAGTCTCCGACACATGTGGCTCCTTGCCGCCCCGCTGATCGTCCTCGCCGCGGTCGGCTCGATCGCTCACCCGAGCGAAACGCGCATCAAGGACTACGTGCGGGCCGAAATGGCGCGCCGGCGCATCCCCGGGCTCGCGCTCCTCGTGGCCCGGAATCACCGCGTGGTGCTGGCGGCGAACTTCGGGCTGGCGAGTCTCGAACGGAAGCAGCCCGTCACCGACAGCACCGAGTTCGAGATCGCCTCGATGAGCAAGCAGTTCACGGATGCGGCCGTGCTGCTGCTCGTCGAGCGCGGTCAGCTCGCGTTGAGTGACCGCCTTTCCCAGCACCTGCCGGATCTTCCGCCCGCGTGGCAAGCCATTACGCTCGAGCAGCTCATGAATCACACGTCCGGGCTGCGCGACGACTGGGACGAGCCCGACTCGTTCTTCACTACTGGAACGACCCAGGGGTTCCTGGAGGCCTTGAAGGCGGCGCCGCTCAAGTTCGAGCCCGGCTCGGATTGGTCCTATGGATGTGGACCATTCCTTCTGGGGTTGGTGATCCAGCGGGTTGCGGGCCGCTCGTACCCGGAGTTCATGCGCGAGTCGATCTTCGAGCCGCTCGGACTGAGCTCGACCCGCGTCAATGATTCCGCATCAGTGGCGTCCGCCGCGGCCACGGGCTACGTGATCCGGCAGGGCGAGCTGCGAACCGGTATTCGCATCTCGCCGGCCGCGGAGGCGCGTGCGGACGTCGGCATTCGCAGTACCGCCCGCGACCTCGCGCGATGGGATGCGGCGCTCGACGACACGTCGCTGCTCTCGGCGCGCAGCCGAGAGCGAATGTTCACGCCCGCACGGCTCACCAACGGCGATCCCACCCCGTACGGACTCGGCTGGTTCATCACGCCGTTTCGAGGACACACCGAAGTCGAGCACGGCGGCGGGTTCCGCACCGGCTTCAGCTCGGTGATTGCCCGTTACCCCGATGATCGGCTCACCGTGATCGTGCTCACGAATCTCCAGTCCGCCCACGCCTACTCGATCGCGCGGGGAGTCGCCGCATTCTACGACGATGCCTATCGCTCCATTGCGACCATGCGGCCGAGGGCTGACCCTGATTCGTCCCGTACGCAAACCGTCGCACGCATTCTAGCCGCTATCAGGGATGGTCGGGTTCCGGCGGAGCTTCTCCCCGGTGTCCTGCGCCTGACAACCTGGTCCCTCGACGAGCTGCGCTCCGAACTGGCGAAGGCGTCACCCCCGACATTCATCGACTATCAACCCCTCGCGCATGGCCACGCCTTGGCATTCGGAACGCCCATCGTCGAGAACCGCTTCTACCGCACAAGCGGCGACAAGCCGCGCTTTTGGACGTTCAGCTTCGCCGCCGATGGCCGCGTGGCATACTTCGAGCTGGAGGAGTAGCCGAACCTCCGGCCAGTGTGACCGCGCCGGTGACGCTGTTGAGTCGCGACCCGCGTCTGGCGCCCTTGGAGTTGACCCGGTTTCGTGGACACCTGACCCTTGGGGTCGGAGGTCACCACGATGCCGAAGAAGGCAGCCCCACCGCCGCGGTATCCGGATGAGTTTCGCCGTCGCCTGATCGAGCTGGAGCGCAGCCGCAGCCCGAAGAGCTGGCAAAGAAGTTCGAGCCGTCGGCCCAGACGATCCGCCACTGGGTTCGGCAGGCCGATCTCGATGATGGACGTCGCAGCGATGGACTGACGAGCGACGAGCGCGAGGAAGTGGTCCGGCTCCGTCGTGAGGTTCGCACGCTGATGTTCGAAGGCACGCCGGCGCACCCGAGAGGTGCCTGGGAGGATCACCACCACAGGTTCGGCAGCTACGAGATCGCTGAAACTCGGACCATTCGTGATCGACGCCGCAGGCTAACGTCGGATTTTCATGCGTCGCTGCTCGCACGGGAGGAAGGAATATCGCTGGAGGAGCTCAACAGGTTCATCCGGCGGTTCTATGACCGATCCAGGTGCCGCAGGACTGGTTTGATGGCCCGGCCCTAGATGTCTCGCTCAGACTTTGGAACGCGCAGGTCGAAGCCGTGGAGCTTCTTGTTGACTTGCCGAGGCCCGCGACGCGAGGCAGCTGGGGGCAACTCAAGACGACGCGCCGTCCGCAGCACCACTGGAACGGCGGTTCTATGGCGAGCTAGCCAGCCGGGCGCGGACGTGTCCGACCAGCGTGTCGGCGAGATCGACATGAAATCCGGCATGCGTCTCGAGCACCCGGCCGTCCGCGTCCACCAGGACCGTCAACGGCAGGCCGCTGCCGAGCGATCGATGCGCCACCCCGCCCGAATCGATCCAGCACGGCATCTGTACCCCGAGTTTCTCCAGGTAGCGTTCGACGCGAGGCCGCAGCTTGGCGAGGTCGCCTTCCGGTTCCTCGGTGTCGATCAGGACGGCCGCGACGGCCGATGTGGAGTCCTGGGCCCACTGCGCGAACTTCGCCATGCCAGGGATCGCGCCTCGGCACGGAGCGCACCAGGTTGCCCAGAACTCGAGGACCACGAGCTTCTTGCCAAGGCTCGAGATGCCGATCGGGGCGCCGCCTTTGGACACGAACCGCGGACCTGGATCGAGGAACTCGGAAGCCGCGCGGGCCTCGCCACCCAGCTCATCGAGCCGGGTGACGCGGCGCCCGGCTCGCAATCGGTCTTCAGGCAGGGGTTGCGGAGGCTCGGTCGATGGGGTCGTGTAGGAGACTTCGGCGCGAATCGTGTCCGCGCCAGGCGCTGGGACGTACACCATGCTCGCTCCCACGAGGTTGCCTCGTCGTCGATCGAAGCGTGCGTGCACCGTTCCGTTGTCCGCCACAAGCTCCACGTCATCGAGGGGCGCACCGGATGGCCCGGCGACCGTTCGCACGGCGGCGGCGGTCAACGAGTGCAATAGCTTCATGCGAAACACGTCGCGCGTCTCGGCGAGGGTGCTTGTCCGCAACAGCTGGAGTGGTGCCGGTGCGAGCGGGGGGCCCTGGCCACCGAAGGCGGAATCGATCGCGGACTGAAGGCCGGCAGCCAGTGAAGCCTCGGTGTGTGGCTCCAGCCGGCCTTCTTCCACCAGAAACAATCGGTCGTGGTGGACCTGCATCACGTACATCCCCGGCATTCGGATCCAGGCCTCGACGTGCGGACCCCACCCGAAATCCTGCGATTCCTCATGGAGCGGTGCGCCCGGGATGCGCACGACGTATCGCGCCGTAGCGAACAACGCCGGGGTATGGCGGTAGAAAAGCGAGGCGCGCTCGAGGATCACGTCGCCGGACGCAGCCGCAGGCGGTGACCCGGACGGCGTCATGGGGGCGGCGAGGAGCACCCGCACGAGGCATGCACCGACCAAGTAAGCCTCAACTCGCATTGCACACTCGACGGACCGCCGGGAGACTGCCGACTACGAGCCTGGACGCGCCGGACACTACAGGC
>DATIXG010000009.1:0-4779 GCA_035518815.1 Gemmatimonadales bacterium
AGTCCGGCTGCGCTCGCCGCTCCTCGACATCAGCGCGGCCGACTTCGCCGAGGTCCTGCGCATCAACCTCGTGGGCGCCTTCGTGCTGACCAAGACGGTGGCTCCCCTCATGCGCGAGCGCGGGCACGGCAGCATCATCCACATCGGCTCCGCCCTCGGCAGCGTGGCCGCTCCCGACTTCTCCCCGTATGTCGCCTCCAAGGGCGGCCTCAACCAGCTCGCGCGCGCCGCGGCCGTCGAGCTGGTGCAGGACGAGATACGCGTGAACGTGGTCGCACCCGGCACCATCGACACCGCCATCGGCATGGGCGTGCCGGAGTTCCGCCGCCATCTCCTGAAGCACCGGATCCCGATTGGCCGGGCCGGCCACGTCGACGACATCGCCCAGGCCTGCCTCTACCTCGCCTCGGATGCATCCCGCTACGTGACGGGCGCGGTCATACCGGTCGACGGAGGCTGGACGGCGTCCTAGCCGGCCTTTGTCTCGTCCAGCGCTTCGTGGTAACGTCGTCGGACATCGCCGTTCGAATGCCCAGGAGGAAGTGGTCATGGCATTCTTCGACGTCCCCAAAGACGACGACATTCCGGCGGCATCGCGGCAGCTGCTCGAGGAATATCAGCGGCTCCAGGGGACCAAGGAGCGGGCGCTCAACTGGCAGATCTTCGGCCATGTGCCCCGGATCATCGAGGCTCGCTTCGACGCCTGGAAGAAGCTGAACCAGGACAGCTCCTTTCCTGTCGACGCGAAGATGGTGGCCGTCATGTTGATCTCTCACGCCAAGCGATGCCGGATGTGCTTCGCGGGGGCACGCTTCCACCTCGACAGGCTAGGCTTCGACGAGGGGGCCATGGACGCTATGTGTGCCCATCCTGATGCCTTGCCCCTCAACGAGAGTGGCCGCCGCTTCGTCCACTACGTGCTCAGGATCGCCACCGATTCGGCCAACCTCACCGCCAAGGATTTTCAGGAGATGCAGCAGGCCGGGTTCTCCAAGGAGGAGATCCTCGAGATGATCGCCTTCGCCGCCTACTGGATCATGAACATTGTCTTCTCCCAGGCGGCCCTGGCCGGGCTCGCCGACGACTAGCCGCGGAGATCCACGCGTGCCATTCTTCGAGCCGGTCCCGGAAGACAAGCTCTCGCCCGAGCTCCTGAGACTCCTGGAGATCGCTCGAAAGCGGACACCAAGCCAAACGGCCGGGCCGAGTGTCCGCTCCATGGCCGCGCACCCGCGAGTGCTGAAGGGCTTTGTCGAGGTACGCGAGGAGCTGAATCCGATTCCAAGCCGCTTCGGATCGGGACCGTACATCGCAGGCATGCTCATTGCCCACAGCGTTGGATGCCGCGCCTGCTTCAACTTGAGCCGCGGATGGCTCAACAAGCTCGGATTCGACGAGGACACTCTCAGCGGCTACTGCGCCGCCCCCGCTACGTTGCCGCTCGGGGAGCGGGACCGGCGCATGGTCGAGTTCACCGTGAAGGTCGCCTGCGACCGTGCCGGCGTGAAGGCCGCCGACTTCCGGGACATGGAGCGGGCGGGCTTCTCCACGGAAGATGTGCTCGAGATGATTGGTATCGCCGCGTTCTGGAACCTGGCGACGACATTCGGGACGGCTATCGACGCCGGCCTCCGCGAGGAGTAGCGCCTCTGTGATCTGCCCGGCCTGCGGCCACGCCAACCGCGAGGCCGCCCGCTTCTGCGACTCTTGCGGCCGTCCCTTCGAGGCGAGCTGTCCTGCATGCGGGCATGCCGCCCGCCCCGGCGCCAGGTTCTGTGACGCCTGCGGCGCCCCCTTCGCCTCGTCCGTTGCCCAACCCGCTGCCGCGGCCCGCGCGCCGGTCGCCTACACCCCCAATCATCTCGCCGAGCGCATCCTCAAGGAAGGACGCGCCCTTCGCGGCGAGCGCAAGGAAGTCACGGTTCTCTTCGTCGACGTCCACGGCTCGACGGAGCTGGCCGGCGCCCTCGATCCCGAGGAGTTCCACTCGGTGATGGACGGCGCCTTCCAGCGCATGCTGGATGCCGTGCATCGCTGGGAGGGCACCGTCAACCAGTTCACCGGCGACGGCATCATGGCGCTCTTCGGCGCTCCCATCGCTCACGAAGACCACGCCCGGCGCGCGCTGCACGCCTCGCTCGAGATCCAGCGCGCCCTCGCCGACTACGCGGCGGCGCTGAGGCGGGACAAGGGCCTCGCATTCCAGGTCCGCCTGGGGCTCAACAGCGGTCCCGTGGTGGTAGGGGCCATAGGCGACGACCTCCGGATGGACTACACGGCCCAGGGCCTGACGACCAATCTCGCCGCCCGGATGCAGCAGGCCGCAGATCCCGGGGGCATTCTCGCCGCGGCCGCGACCTATCGCCTGGGCGAGGGTTACTTCCGGTTCCGCTCGCTCGGTCCCATGCGGCTGCGCGGCCACGCCGAGACGGTAGAGGGCTACGTTGTCGAAGGCGAAGGGACCGTGGTCTCTCGCCTGGAGGCCTCGCTCAGACGGGGGGTGTCACCGTTCCGCGGCCGCGAGGCCGAGCTCGTAGCGCTGGGTGAGTGCTGGGAGCGCACGATGCAGAAGCAGGGCCAAGCGGTATGCCTCGTCGGCGAGCCCGGCATCGGGAAGTCGCGGCTGGCGTACGAGTTCCGCCAGAGCCTCAGCATCGATGATCGCGTCGAGGGCGCCGCCCTCTCTCACACGCGCACAGCCGCCTACTCCGTCTTCCGTCATCTCCTGCGTCGGCTCGCGGACATCGACGCAGAAGCCGACCTGTCCAACGCGCGCGATCGTCTCCACCGGCGGCTGTGGGACCTCGCTCCTGAGCTGGCCGCCCTCGTGCCCGAGATCCTGCCCGTGCTCGGGACTTCCTGCGAGACCCTGGCCCAGAAGCGGGATCCATCTGCGCGCGAAGATCGCCAGGACCGCTTTCGCGACGCGGTCACCGCCTGGGTCAAAGCAGAGTGTCGCCAGGGCCCACGGCTCTTTGTCGTCGAGGACCTGCACTGGCTCGACGCGTCCTCGGAGGAGCTCCTGCGTCACCTGGCCCTCGAGGCACGCGGGCTACCTCTCATGTTCCTGATGACCTCCCGCTTTCCCATCCGTGGGACCAACCTGGAGCTGGCCGGGATTCGCGAGATCCCGCTCAAGGCTCTCGGCCGCGACGACATCCACGCGCTCGTGGACGCCCAGATCGATCCGTATCCAGCGAGCCCCCGCCTGCAGCGCGTCGCGGTCGAGCGATGCGAGGGCAATCCCTTTTACGTCGAGGAGCTCCTGCGGGCGTTACGGGAGCGAGGCGACCTCGTCCGCGAGCACGGCGTCTATGATCTGCGCGAGGGAGCCGAAGGGGTCGTGCCGGCGACCATCAGCGCCCTCATTGCCTCCCGAGTCGATCGGCTCCCGGCACCCGCTCGTGAGATGCTCGCCGACGCCGCCGCGCTCGGCAAGGAGTTTCCCCTCGCCCATCTGCGCGGCCTGACATCCTCCGAGCGCTTCGAGGACGACCTCGCCCTGCTCGAGCGCCGGGGCTTCGTCGATCGTGGGAGCGATGCGGCCGTCGCTACTCTCGCCTTCCGTCACGTGCTCACCCAGGAGGTCACCTACGGCGCGCTCCTGCAGACCGACCGCCAGGCCCGGCACCGGCGGGCCGCGGAAGCTCTTGAAGACCTCTATCGTGGTCGCACGGCGGAAGTTTGCGATCAGCTGGCCCATCACTGGTCGCACAGCGACCGCCGCGCTCAGGCTCTGCCTTATCTCCTGACAGCGGCGGACGGCGCTGTCGCCGTGGGCGCAAACCAGGAGGCTATCGGGCACCTGCAGTCGGCCCTGACTCTCATGGCCGAGCAGCCGGAGGCGGCGCCCAAGAGCCAGCAGGACACCGTCCGCCTCAAGCTGGCGGGACTCCACTTCATCACCGGCGAGCGGTAATGGAGGTGATAGACGTCGTCGCCGCGGTGGTCGAGCGCGAGGGCCGCTATCTCATCACGCGGAGGCTGGAAGGCACGCACCTGGCCGGGCTCTGGGAGTTTCCCGGCGGCAAGATTCACCCGACCGAGCGACCGGAGGACGCGCTTCAACGGGAGCTTCGCGAGGAGCTGGCGGTCGAGGCCTCCGTCGGCCGGCTCCTCGACACCGTCACCTGGATCTATCCCGAGAAGACGGTGAGGATACACTTTTTCGAGTGCGACGTCTTGGGCGAGCCGCACCCGCAGGAGAGCCAGGAGATGCGCTGGGTCGAGGCCGCGGCGCTGTCGAGCTATGCCTTCCCGGCTGCCGACCTCACGCTCGTCCAGCGCCTCTCCGGCGCTCGATAGATACCTTGACGGCGGCGAGCCCTGCCGAATACGATGCCGATGCGTGATCCCCACGACAACCTCTGGAGGACAGTGACCATGCTCAAGGCCCTCAGGTCTCTCATGCTTGCCGCCAGCGCGGCGGTCATGCTCGTCGCGCCCGCCTTCGCCCAGGCGCCCATCAAGATCGGCGTGCTGACCCCGCTCTCGCCTCCGGGCGACTCCGGCGCCGGCCAGCTCATCGTCCGGGGCGCCAAGATGGGCGCGGAGGAGCTGAACGCCCAGGGCGGCATTCTCGGCGGACGCAAGATCGAGCTGGTCATCGAGGACGACGCCGGCACGCCGGAGAAGGGCGTGGCCGGCCTGCGCAAGCTGGCGTCGCAGGACAAGGTCGCCGCCGTCATCGGCCAGTTCCACAGCTCGGTCATGGAGGCCACCCAGGATCTCGCCGAGCAGCTCAAGGTGCCCATCTTCTCCACCCAGGCCTCGGCGAAG
>DATIXG010000010.1:0-2879 GCA_035518815.1 Gemmatimonadales bacterium
CGACACCCTCGATCTGTACGACTATTTGCTCCGCGGCGACAGTCGTGGCGACGTGCGGCTCGAATCAGGGGACGTGGTCTTCGTACCGGTGCACGGCGTGCGGGTGTACGCCAGCGGCGCCGTCACCCGCCCGGCGATCTATGAGCTGCGCAACGAGGAGACACTCACGGACCTGCTCCGCGCGGCAGGCGGCTTCAAGCCCAACGCCGCGCTCGGACGCCTGGTCGTCTACCGCTACCTGCCACCGGAAGAGCGGTCGCCCGCTACGCCGGCGCGGGTGTTGCACGACATCGCGCTCGGCACGGCGCCGGTGGCACCTGGCGCTGCAGGCGGGGCCCCCGCCACGAGCAGCGCGCGAGCCCGGGCTGGCGATCCCGATCCGGGCTTCAACGTTGGGGGCGTGCTCATACCGCCGCTGCCGCTCGAGGACGGCGACTCGGTGGTCGTGGATTCCCTCCCTCCGATCTACCAGACCTATTACGTCAGCATCACCGGACTCGTCAATCGGCCCGGGATGTACCCGTGGCATCCGGGGATGACGCTGCGGGATCTCGTGCTCCTCGCCCGGGGACCGGTGGTCGGCGCGGACCTGCGCGAGGCCGAGGTCGGACGCATGCCGGAGGATCGGGCCGGGGGCCAGCTCGCCACGACCCTGCGGGTGCCGCTCGACTCGAGTTACCTCTACACCCGCGACAGCTCGGGACGCTACTTCGGCCCGCCGGGCATGCCCTTCACCGGACAGGGAGCCCCCGAGGTCACGCTCAAGCCGTACGACAACGTGCTCATCCTGATGCAGCCGGGCTTCGATTTTCAGCACACGGTGACGGTGATCGGTCAGGTCCGCTACCCCGGCATCTATTCCCTGCGCACCAAGCACGACAAGCTCGCGGACATCCTGGCGCGCGCGGGCGGGCTCACGTCGCTCGCCTATGGCGAAGGGATCCGCTTCGTGCGCCAGACGGAGAGCATGGGGCGGATCAACGTGGACTTGAAGCGCGCCCTGTCGGACACGGCCTCCCGCTACAACGTGGTGCTGCAGCCGGGCGACTCGATCCAGATTCCCCAGTACCAGCCGACGGTGAAGGTGTCGGGGGCGGTCAACTCTCCCGGCAGCGTGCTGTGGGAGAAGGGGAAACCGCTCAAGTACTATCTCCTCGCGGCGGGGGGACCCACGTACAAGGCGGACGAGGCGCATCTCAGCGTGCGTTTCGCGAGCGGTGAGGTCCGCAGCCGGGTCAAGTGGTTGTTCGCCACCAAGGACCCGACGCCCGGTCCTGGCTCCGAGGTGTCCGTGCCGGAGAAGGCCTCGGTCCAGCCCACCAACTGGCTCGCGCTCGCGACGGCGCTCACCGGGATCCTTTCGAGCACGGTCGCCATTATCGTGCTGCTCCAGCAGCTGTGATCCCGCAGTGGGTCCATCGGGTCCTCCGACCGCTGCCGGAGGACGTCCGCCGTGCGACACTGGCCGCGATCAGGACGGCGCCGTTTGTGGGAGTGCTTGGGGCCGTCTACGCGCTGCTGGCCCCCCAGCACTTTCAGAGTACCGCCGCGTTCATCGCTGAGAGTCAGAACAACCGGTCGCTGCCCGCGGGCCTCGGCGCGCTGGCCGATCAGTTCGGCGTCGGCGCAAGCCTCGGCTCCAGCCAATCCCCTGCCTACTTCGCGGACCTGCTCGAGACGCGCTCTATCCTGGAGCCAATGCTTGACATGTCGATGCACCTGTCGAATGACACGACCTCGCGCCCGCTGATCGATCTATTGCATGCCAAGGGGCGCAATGTGCGCGATCGGCGAGAGAGAGCTGTCCGGCGGCTGCGCCGTTCCATCAGCGTCAGTCCCGACGTCAAGACCAACGTCATTACGCTGGCGGTCGACGCACGTGACCCCCTGCTGGCAAGCGAGATCGCCCAGGCATTACTTTCGGGTCTGGATCAGTTCAACGTGAGCGTACGGCGCTCGCGTGCACGCAACGAGCGTGAGTTTCTGGAAGGCAGAGTTGCGGATGTGCAAGACCAGCTGCGTGCGGCCGAGGACTCGCTGCAACAGTTCCTCACCTCGAACCGGGGTGACGTGCGGGCCTCCCCTTCGCTTTCGTTCCGCGAGGCTCGGCTGAGGCGCCAAGTCGAGTTGACGCAGACCCGGTTCGTGGAGCTCCAGCGCCAGCTCGATCAGGCGCGCGTCCAGGAGGTGCGCGACACGCCGGCGATCACCATACTCGATAAGCCGAATGTTCCGGCGCGGCGATACAAGCCCAACCGCAAGCTCGTCACCATCGTCATCACCCTTCTCGGGATGAGCATCGCGTACGGTTTGTCCCGGTTGAGAAGCCACATCGCGAAACGGACGATCGGCGCAGGATAGCCAGCCCCGCCTCACAGCTGACCACCCGCAACGCCGCCGTCCCACAGCCACCGACGCTTCGTTGCCGGGTTGTAATACTCCTGGAAGGAACTGTTGCTGATATTACTGACCGGACTGCCGCTCGTGTCCAGCGACAGCACCGCGATCCGCGATCCGGTAAGGAGGCATCCAGATCGTCCTGCAGTCTAGCGGATGGGGTTGAGCATGACCCTCACCGCTCGCTCGAACACTCGGGCGCCTACGCAGGCGTCGTAGCGCCGCGCCCGCACGACGCAGTGTCGCCGCATGTCGTCGAGCGCCTCCGGGGTCTGCGCTAACGCCCGTAGCATGGCCTGGGCGACACCCGCCAGGTCGCCCGCGGACACCCGCCAGCCAGTGACGTCGTCGCGCACGAGATCGAGCGTGGCGCCGGCCTCGACCGACCCGATAACCGGGAGTCCGCTCGCCATCGCCTCGGGAATTACGAGACCCCAGCCGTCGTACCGGCTCGGCATCACGAGGAAATCCCCCTCCCGATA
>DATIXG010000011.1:0-5591 GCA_035518815.1 Gemmatimonadales bacterium
AGCATCCCGCCCGCGGGGCAGAACCTCACGGCGGGCGACCAGGTCATCGCCCCGACTGCCGTTGGCGGGGGCTCGTCGGGCACGCTCACGGGTCCCGACGTCGACGGTGTCTTCACGTACGTCAGCTCGGCTGGCAACGGCCTGCCGGCGACCGCGACCGGCACCTGGCGGATCGGGATCGAGGGCCGGCGCACCGTCTCTCTCACTGTCCCGACCGGACACGCGGCGGAGAGTGCGAACGAGGCGCTACAGAACGCCGTCCTCGACTTCAGCGTCGACGGCTCGACGGCGCAGGCGCGCCGTCAGGTCGTCGACATCGCGAACTGTCAGAGCTGCCACGGGGTGTTCTCACAGGGCTTCAGCATCCATGGCAACCTGCGCAACCAGACCGAATACTGCGTGGTCTGCCACAATCCGTCCAACTCCGACTTCGCGTTCCGGAAGGGCGTGGCGAATGCCGATCCCGGCGACGCCACGATCGATCTCAAGCACATGATCCACAAGCTCCATACCGGCGCGAGCCTCACTCACGCGCCGTACGTGATCTACGGCTTCGGCGGCAACGCCAACGACTTCAGCGACGTCCTCTTCCCCGGCGATCGCCGCGACTGCGCGAGCTGCCACAAAGGGACGACGTTCCAGCTACCGCTGCCAACCGGTGCGCATCCGACTCTGTTGACCCAGGTCAACGGTGCCAACGAGACCGTGGTCGGCAGTACGCCACCGATCCAGGATGCCTGCCTCGCGTGCCACGACTCCGATGCGGCTGCGGCCCACGCGCAGACCAACACGACGGGCGCGGGCGCCGAGGCCTGCGAGGTCTGCCATGGCGAGGGGGCAATCGCCGCCGTGTCGCAAGTCCACGCTGTCGGCCCGTAGTCCATCGGCGCGCGCCAGAGCGAGAGGGAGGCACGCGGGAACGCGGCCGCGTCCGCCACGGCGGCCGCGGCCGTCGTCGTTTCAGGCGGGGTCGCTCGGCTGGACACTGCCCCAGGCGCCGAGGTCGGCGGTGGCGGTGCCGACGACGCTGCCGTCGAGGTTGATCGTCGTCGACACAGTCACCTTCCGTCCGTACCGACCCAGATGATTCGTCACACTCGACGAGGGGCCGACACATGCTCCCCGTACGCGTGGCGGCCTCACCACGGATCTGTCGGGAATTCGCGCATCGATCTCGCCCTCTTCGCATGCGTTGCTCGTCCGGCGCCGAGGCACGGTGTTTGCTGCTCGCTACGCTGAAGGAAGCACGTCCGTACCTGAGAGGAGGGTTTTGGAATGATGATACGAACGCTTTTGGGAAGCGCAGTTGTTCTCCTTGTTGCCGGTGTCACCGCCGCCGGGGCTGCAGACGGAGCCACCGTGTACGGCGCCAACTGCGCCAAGTGCCACGGAGACACGGGCCACGCCGACACGCCCCTCAGCAAGGCGTTGAAGGCCCCCGCACTTGCCGGCGATGCCAAGGTCGCGGCGGCCGCGCCGGACGACCTCGTCAAGCTGATCAAGGAGAACCCGAAGCACGCGGCGTTCATCGGCAAGCTGAGCGCCGACGACCTCTCGGCGGCCGCCGGCCACGTGAAGCAGCTGGCCGCAGGTAAGTGACCGTCGGTTCCGCACGGGTTCGGCGAACCGGGCGAGAGGATGTCTCGATCCATCGCCTCTCGGACGGGACGAACGTCCGACTACGCCTCTTGCGCCCTGACGATCGGGCCTGGCTGCTTCGGGGGTTCGCTCGATTGTCACCGGAGTCGCGCTACTTGCGCTTCTTCGCGGCGATGCCCCGGCTACCTGACCGATTCCTCGGGGATCTCTTGAACCTGGACGGCTGGAACCGTGTCGCGATCGGCGCGGAGTCGGCAACCGTCGGACCCCAGCTCGGCGACGCGTTCGGGGTCGCACGCTTCGTGCGCCTCGCCGAGGAGCCGGAGACCGCGGAGGCCGCCGTCACCGTGGTCGACTGCATGCAGCGCCGTGGTCTCGGGAGGCTGCTTCTGCGTGCGCTGGCTGCTGCCGCCCGCGAGCGCGGCATCACGAAGTTCCGCGCCGAGGTATTGAGAGGGAACGAAGCCGTGGCGGCCCTTCTGCGGGAGTTCGACGGCGAAGCCCGGCCGATCGCGGCCGAAGGCGGCGTGGCCGTGTATGAGATCCACCTCGGTCAGCGGCTCGTGACCGCTGCTACGTCTCCAGAGCCCCGGCGATGAGCGTCACGGACGCGGCGCGGCAACTCTTCGAGCGCAGGCTCCGGCATGCGCGGGTGCGCGCGCTCTTTCACCATGCGGTCCGAAGGGTGTCGACTCCCGATGGCGACCGGGTCGAGGTCGAGCTGGACGATCTGAGCGCGCGAGAGCACGAGCACCTCCTTCACGCCCCTGCCTCTCACGTACCACCGGTGGAGGACACGCCCGGGGAGGCGGGGCCGGTTCCCACGCTCGCGATCGCCATCTTGATCGTCGGCTCCAGGGGCGACGTACAGCCCTTCCTCCCGATCGCCGAGCGCCTGGCGCGCGACGGCCATCGCGTGCGGCTGGCCACCCACGCGCCGTTCCGCGAGTTCGTCGAGTCTCACGGCGTCGAGTTCTTCCCACTCGCTGGCGATCCGCGGGAGCTGATGGAGTACATGGTGATGACGGGTGGGCACCTGATCCCGCACCACCTCGATCAGCTCGTGGAGCAGGTGCCACGCAAACGCGAGATCATGTCCGAGATCCTCGCATCCACGTGGGCCGCATGTACCGAACCCGATCCAGGACGACCCGGAGCGGCGCCCTTCGTGGCCGACGCCGTGATCGCGAACCCGCCGAGCCAGGGGCATGTCCACGTGGCGCAGGCGTTGCACGCGCCGCTGCACATCATGTTCACGATGCCCTGGAGCCCGACCCGGGCGTTTCCGCACCCCTTCACTCACGTGATCTCCGAGGCGCACCCGGGACTCCGCAACCGTCTCTCTTTCGAGGCGTTCGACTTCCTCACGTGGCTCGGGCTCTCGGACCTCGTGAACGACTTCCGCGAACGAAGCCTCGGGCTCGAGCGCCTACACCTCGGCGAACACGGCGCGAGCTTGCTGCAAGACCTCGCCGTGCCGCATGCCTACCTCTGGTCGCCGAGCGTCCTCCCGAAGCCGGAGGATTGGGCCTCGCACATCGACCTGACGGGGTTCGTCTTCCTCGACGAGGCCGCCCACTTCGAGCCGCCGGATGCGCTCCGGCGGTTCCTGGCGGCAGGCGACCCACCCGTCTACGTCGGATTCGGTTCGTGCCCGGCCCCCGATCCTGCGGCGCTCACGAGGACCATCTTCGACGGCCTAGAGCGAGCCGGCGTGCGCGGCCTCGTGGCTCGAGGTTGGGCGCATCTCGGTGGAGACTCCGTCCCGGCGCACGTGCACCTCGTGGACGATCTCCCGCATGACTGGCTCTTCCCGCGCTGCGCTGCCGTCTGTCACCACGGCGGCGCCGGCACCACCGCTGCCGGACTGCGCAACGGGCTGCCGACGGCCGTGGTGCCCTTCTTCGGCGACCAGTACTTCTGGGGGCGGATCGTCGCCGAGTCCGGCGCGGGGCCGCCGCCGGTACCGATCGGCGCGCTCACGGCCGAAACGCTTGCCGAGGCGATCACGTTCGCGCTGCGACCGGAGGTGCGTGCACGGGCGATGGCGCTTGGCGAGAAGGTGCGCGCGCAGCCGGGAGAGGAGGAGACCGTGGCGGCCTTCTACAAGCGCCTGCCGCTCGCCTCGATGCGCTGCCGCCTCGACCCCGCGCACCTGGCCCGGCGCCACTGCGAGCAGTGCGGCCTTGCGTTCTGCCGGCTCTGCGACGCGGTCGTGCACGACGACTCCGCGCGGGCCACGCACCGGCGCCATCCGCTCGGACACGTGGCATGGGATGTGTCGGGGTCCCCCTCGTTGCTGGAGCGGTTGGAGCACGCGCTCGCCGACCCGCTCGGCATACTGGAGCCAGCCGAACCGGAGCCTGAGGATGGGTTCCAGACTACGCAGGGCGTCGTCCTGCGCGATGGGGGCTCCATGGCGGCACGGCTTCACGGGCGGCCCTGGTCCGTGATCGTGGACGGCGCGACGCGCGCCAGCATCCTCGAGCACTTCGAATCCGTGGCACGGCGGACCCATGCCGCCGCGTCCACGCCTGCGGGCTGAGGGGGGACTTCGATGCGCGCGAGCGGCTTGCGAGTGCTGACCGTAGCGCTGCTGGTGCTCACCTCGCGGACGTCGCCAGCCGCCGACTTCACCATCGATCGGGTGACGGCGGACCTCAACCTTCCCGCGGACGCCGCCGCGCGCCTCCGACACGGCGAGATGGTGCACTCCGATCCCAAGGAGTCGTCGGACCGCGAGCTGGGTGTCGACCTCACGTTCCTCGTCCAGGGACCACTCGACGAAGTTCTCCAGGCGTTCCGGGCGGCCGTGGACCTGAAAGCAGACCCGCAGCTCGCGGCCTCGGTCCCGATTCGCGGCCCCGGAACCCCTGCCGACTTCGCGGCGCTCGTGCTCGAGCCGGGTGGGGTGGCAGAGGCGAATCGCTATCTCGCCGCCAGCCCCGGAGACACGCTAAACCTCTCTGCGGACGAGATCCGGGCGTTCAACGCGCTGGCGTCCGCCGGCGGTGCCGCGCAGTCGCGGGTCGAAGAGCAGCTCAAGCAATCGCTTCTCGCGCGTCAGCGAGCCTACGTGGAGCGTGGGCTCGATGGCATGGCAGCATACGAGCGCCGCGGCGGACCTTTCGACCCGTCCGCCGAGCTGCGACGGGCTTCCCAAGCGGCGCTGCTCCTCGCGCAATACGCCCCGGCGCTCCAGCGGCTCCTGCTCTCGTACCCGGAGGGGAAGCCAGCGGGGCTCGAAGAGCACTTCTACTGGCTACGCTATGACCTCGACGGCCGCCCGAACTACACGCTGCGCCATCGGATGGCCATGGCGGTGGGAGGGTTCTACGCCACAGCGGACCGCGAGTTCTACGTGAGCCACGGCTACGACACGTCGCAAGCGTTCGCGGGACTGGTCCCGGTGCCGGAGGGAACGATGATCGTCTACCACAGTCGCGTGTCCACGGAACAGGTTGCGGGCTTCGGATCGTCCGTCAAGAAGGGCATCGGCCGCAGCGTCATGGCGAAGCAGCTGACCGACATCTTCGAGCGCTCGCGGGCCTCCTTCCGAGGGGGCCATTGAGATGGACCTCCCGAGTCAGATCGCGCTCGGAGCCTGCGGCCGGCCGGCGGGCGCCGTGCGAATCGGAGCGTGACACCATGGATATCCACCCCACCGCGATTCTCGGTCTCGGCTTCCTCCTCGGCATTCGACACGCGCTCGACGCGGACCACATGGCTGCGGTCTCGACGATCGTCAGCGACCGCAAGAGCGTCGTCGGCTCGGCGTTCGTCGGCGCGCTCTGGGGGCTCGGTCACACCGCGGGGCTGCTCGGCGTGGCGATCTCGATGATCATGCTCCGGATGCAGATCCCGCCGACGCTCGCGCGCAGCCTCGAGCTGGCGGTCGCGGCGATGCTGATCGGGCTCGGCTTCGACCTGCTACTGCGCGCCCGGGCGAAGCGTGCGCGGCCGCGCAGCAGCCGCCGGCCGTTCTTCGTCGG
>DATIXG010000012.1:0-33888 GCA_035518815.1 Gemmatimonadales bacterium
CGCGAGGAGCTCGACGCGTTCGTGCGCGACCGCGGCATGACCGGGTTCGCGCCGACGCAGGGGCATCTGGCGTCGGCCCTCTGTTATCTTCCGCACGCTCTGCGCCGCCTCGCGAGCGGCGCGGCGGAGCGCGCGATGCTAATCGCCAAGGGCAGCCTGTTTCTCGGCCGGATGTGCCAGCTGTCAGACGGCATGTCGGTGCTGCTCGAACGGAATCCACGGGGAGCGTGACGGTGGCTGGTCTACTCGCTGAAGCGACGAAGGACACCTTCCGCGACATGGTCGCCGAAGGACGGGTGCTGGTGGACGTGTGGGGCCCGCAGTGCGCACCGTGCATCGCCCTGATGCCGGACGTGGAAGCGCTCGCCCAGGCCCGCCCGGATGTGAAGTTCGTGAAGCTCGACAGCTCCCAGGCCCGCCGCCTCTGCATGGAGCTGCGGGTGATGGGGCTCCCGGCGTTTCTCTTGTTTCAGGACGGCCGTGAGGTGGCGCGCCTGGCAGGGCAGACCATCACCGCGGCCAGTCTCACGCAATGGCTCGACGACACGATGACTCCAGCGGGAAAGGAGGGGAACTAGCGCGCATGCTCAAGAACAAACTGACGATCGCACTCGGCGAGCGGGACGGCCTGTCAGGGCCGGCCATCGCCGCGTGCGTGACGGCGGCCGGCGGAACGGTCGCATTCATCGCGACGGAGTGCTTCGTCTGAACGGCGTCCGGGGCCATGGACGTGCAGAGCCAGGAGGCGATCAAGCGCCTCGCTGAGCAGCACGGCAAGGACAAGCTGCTGGTTCTCCTCGGCGCGCCGGATGCGGAAAGCGCCGAGATCGCGGCGGAAACGGTCGTGCTGGGTGATCCCTCGTACGCAGGTCCATTGGCCGGAGCCCAGTTGGGGCTCGTCGTGCATCACATGTTGGATCCCGAGATCCGGCGGGAGGTCCCGCCGGAGGTGTGGGAGGAGCAGATCGGAGTCATGGCCGACGTGCTGAACGCCGGGGCGTTGACCGCGGCCGTCGCCGCCATGCGGAAGAAGGGAGAAAGCGCATAGTGCCGCCGGACGGCTCGCTGTTCTCGGCGTGGGAGAGCTTCTACGTCATCGTGGGCTCGTCGGCCGGGGCGCTTACGGGGCTGCAGTTCGTGGTGATTGCGCTCGTGGCGGACGTGGGTCCCAAGGGCGGCGTTCGTGAAGTCAATGCGTTCGGCACGCCGACCGTGGTGCACTTCTGCGCCGCGCTGCTCGTCTCCGCGATTCTCTCGGCCCCATGGCAGCGGCTCACCAGTGTGGGAGTCATGCTGGCCGTCTGCGGCGGCGTCGGGATCGTGTATACCCTGATTGTCACGAACCGCGCGCGCCACGCCACGTTCTACCGCCCGGTCTTCGAGGACTGGCTGTGGCACGTGATTCTGCCGCTGCTTGTCTATGCCGATCTCCTGTTCTCGGCGCTCGTGCTGCAGGGCAGGCCCGGTCCCGCCCTGTTCGCGATCGGCGGAGGTGTGCTGATGCTCCTCTTTGTCGGGATCCACAACGCCTGGGATACGGTCACTTATATCGCGTTGCAGCGTGACGACGAGCGGGGTCCCCAAGAGGAGAAGCGGCCCTCACCCTGACATGACGCGTCGCACGTTCGCGAGGATGAGTTGGAGCTGACGGCGCACGTCCCGCTTTTCGAGGAAGCGCCCGCGCAAGGCGGCGAGGAACGAGTGAGGCATCCAGATCGCGCGGACCGTCAGCGCGGTGGCCTCACCGGTGCGGTCCAATCGAAAGAAGGTTCGCCAGCCGTGGCGCTGTCCTCGCTCGAACC
Source organism: Gemmatimonadales bacterium (assembly GCA_035518815.1). GTDB lineage: Bacteria > Gemmatimonadota > Gemmatimonadetes > Gemmatimonadales > GWC2-71-9 > AG25. Next base: position 1,803 of record DATIXG010000012.1, read on the forward strand.
AGCCGAAGGTCGCGGGCGGCGTGAAGTCGACGATCTCGAACTCAGTCAGCCGCTCACCGAAACGGACCTGGAGACGGGAGCCTTTGCGGAACGGGCCGTTGCTCTGGACGCTGACGCATCCCGGGAGCCAGCTCGGGATGCGGGCGGGATCCGTGAGGAGCGCGAAGACCTGGTCGGTCGGTGCCCTGACCGTGTCGATGAGGGTATGGGTGACAGGCTTCAGACGGGGCGCTCGTCTTAAGGGTGAGGTACGTTCATGGCGGCGCGACCCAGCGTCAAGTCGCGCGGAACCCACTCCCACCACGTCACTTCGCCCGCTAAGTTCTTTGCCGGCATAGCCCGGCCAGGTAGCTCAGTTGGTAGAGCAGCGGACTGAAAATCCGCGTGTCGGCAGTTCGATTCTGCCCCTGGCCACTTGGCAACGCGCGCGACGCCAGCGGTTTGGGCCACGAGGCCCGGTGGCACAGGCGCCGATTGTATCAAAGGTGTCCCAATCGCCGCTTCGATTTCCGCTCCGACCACCGCCAGTTGGCCCGGTCCAAGTCCCGCGTGCCGGGCGACTAGCTGGGGCTTTCAGGGGTGCCTACGTTTGCCCGCCTCGCTTTCTTTGGAGGCGCTTGTGTCTACCTTTTTCCGTTCCAGGCTATTCCTCGTTGTCGGGTTGATGCCGGTCGTCGCCTCAGGTCAGAGCACGCCGCGCGACACGACGCCGTTTCACCGCGGTCAGTGGGGCGCGCAATTCGGCGTGGGACTTGCCTTCGCGAGCCTCGGCTTTTTGCGGTTCACGACGCCGACGCGCGCCTGGTTGCTCGACGTGCGCGTGAATGGTGGCCACTCACACGAGAGCTCCTACCAGAGCGACACGGTGGTTTCGGACGGATACAGCTCGAGCGCGGTCCTAAGCGCTCGCGTTGGCCGTCGATTCTATCAGGCTCGCGGAGCGACGATCGCCAGCTTCCAAACCGTGGGCGTTGTCGGTGGGTATACGCACCAATGCTCCGGTAGCACCGATGCCCCGAGTTATTGCGACAACGGATGGACTGCCGGGGCGTTTGTCGAGTTGGGCGCGGCATACCTCGTCAGCTCGCGGCTGAGCCTGGGAGGGGCTGCTACCGCCTCCTTTGCCTACGAGCGTGCCAACGGGCACGACAGCGGCGGGGGTCGGACTACTCATTGGGAGTATACCGGGTCACTCCAGGGGTTTTCGCTGGCTGCGACCGTGTACTTCTGAAACGCGTTAGAGGTGAGCATCAACCTCTGCGACAACCTGTATCGGTCCAGCTGCGGGAAGGCGGCCGCGATCCCGGCCGCCGCGCCCGCAGCGTTCGCGCCGTCCCGTGCCGACCGAAGCCCGGCTAGTCGGGCCCTGGTGTGTCAACAACTGTGTCAATCGCACGGGGACGAAGGGCAATCCGTCGCGCCTGCTCGGCGTCGCGCTCGTCACGCTCCTGCGCGGGTACACCCTCGTCGCCGCGGCAGCAACTGAACATCCGCGTGTCGGCAGTTATTTTGCCCCTGGCCATTTCTAACCGCTTGGCCCCATTCATCATTATTCATGTCGTGCCCATGGACCCAAGGTCCAATGGCTCCCCCCTCGCCGCGCCCGTATTCCTTGATTCACCCATTCCCACAGCGCTGGGACCCTGCTCATCGTCGGTGGTACAACCGCGGTAGACGGCGGCATTTCTGTGGAGCGTCCTCGGGCTGAGCCTGAGGGGGGCGGGGTGCCGTCCATCCTTGCCGCGCCCCGCGGGCGCGTATCGAGCGGCGCGGCCGAGCCTCAGGCGCGGACTATTCCCCTTGAGTCCGGGCTGCTGGTCTTCGCGCTGATCGCGCTGTTCGGCAATGAGGTCGGCGCATTGTTCCGCTATCCCGCCATCGGGTCGGCCGTCCTCTTCCCTCCTTATGCCGTGCTTGCGGCGGCCCTCCTCATCTGCTCTCGCCGGGACTGGCCATGGTACATCCTTGTCGCGGCGGCGGCACACTTCGTCACGCATTGGCCGCAATGGGGCCTCTCATGGGTGCTCCTGGCGGACGTCGCCAACATCGCTCGCGCGCTGACCGCCGCGCTGTTGTTGGGTTGGCTGTTCCGCGGCCCTCCCCGCCTGGACAGCATTGGCCCGCTCCTGTGGTTCGTCGTCGTCGCCGCGTTGGTCGCGCCGGCTGTAGGCGCCACGCTCGGTGCCGCGAACGTGGTCCTGCACGGTGCCTCGCCGACGTACTGGCGTCCCTGGGGCGCATGGTTCCTGTCGAACGCGCTCACCGGCCTCACGCTGCTGCCCGCGTTGCTGCTCACCTTCACGAGCGTCGTGGAAGGCCGCCGCGAGGAACTTGTCCCCGGGCGTGTTATCGAGGCGGTTCTCCTCGCGGCCGCGCTGACCCTGACGTGCGTGGTGGCGTTCGCCCTGAGCGACACGGGTCAGTTCCATCCGGCCCTTCCCCTGTACGCTCCCCTGCCGGTCCTGATCTGGTCCGCGCTGCGGTTCGGCCCCGGTGGCGCGAGCGTCGCCCTTACCGCCGTCGCGTTCGCCGCAATCTGGAGCGCCGATCGCGGGTATGGTCCGTTTCTTTCGTGGTCGACCGATGACAGCGTCCTGACGCTGCAGCTGTTCGTGGTCCTGACCGCGATCCCCGTACTCTGCATCGCGGCGGTCGGCAGCGCGCGCCGAAACGCGATCAATCTGTATCGCACCTTGCTGGCCTCGCTGCACGACCACGTGGCCATCCTCGACTCGCGCGGGATGGTGCTCGAGACCAACGACTCGTGGCGGCGTTTCGCGGAACCCGGCGAGGATGCCTTCCATGGAACGCGGGCGGGCGACAACTACCTGGAGCGTTGCGCCGCCGCTGCGCTGCGGGGAGACCTGGTGGCGTTGCGCGTATTGGCCGGGACCACCGGCGTGCTCGCGCGGGTCGATCGGCGATTCGAGACGGAGTACGACTACGACCACGACGGGCGGCAGGATCACTACCTCTTGAGCGTCGAGGCGCTCGAGCGCTCCGCGGGGGGCGCGGTCGTGCGACGCGCGAACGTGACGGGCCGACACCAGGCGCAGGTAGAAATCGAGGAACAGCGCCGCGAGCTATCGCATCTCGCCCGGGTCGCCGTGCTGGGCCAGCTCTCCGGCGCGCTCGCGCACGAGCTCAACCAGCCGCTCGCGTCGATTCTGGCCAACGCGGAAGCGGCCCGACGGCTGCTCGGCCGGGAGCCCGCCGACCTCGAGGAGGTGGGCGCGATTCTCGACGACATTGTGACCGAGGATCAGCGCGCCGCGCGGGTGATCCAGCGCCTGCGGGCACTCCTCAAGCGCGGCGAGACGCGCCTCCAATCGGTCGACGCCGGGGAGCTGCTCAGCGAGTCGCTCGAGCTGGCGCACGCGGAGCTGATCACACGAGGGGTGACGGCCACGGCGGTCGTGGAGCCGAACCTCCCACCCCTCGTGGTCGACCGCGTGCAGCTGCAGCAGGTCCTGCTCAACCTCATCCTGAACGCCTGTGAAGCGATGAGCGGGACGCCCGAGCCAGGTCGGAAACTCGTGCTGTCGGTGAGGGCCGAGGCGACAAGCGACGTACGCATCTCGGTGCGGGACAACGGCACCGGGATTCCCCCGGCTCTCGTCGACCGCCTGTTCGAGCCGTTCGTCACCACGAAGCCCGAGGGACTCGGGCTCGGACTCTCGATTTCACGCACGATCGTCGCCGCCCATGGCGGCCGTCTCTGGGCGGAAAACAACCCGGGCGGCGGCGCCACCGTGCACTGCCTCCTCGTCTCGAGAACGAGCGGGATCGAACAGTGAGTCCCCAGAGCGCCGTCCGCACCCGGCCCATCTCCGTCGCGATCGTCGATGACGAGCCATCGGTGCGCATCAGCCTGCGCCGGCTCTGCTCGGCCTTCGGTTTGACCGTGACCACCTACGCATCCGGCCAGGAATTCCTCGACGCGCTCGAGCGGGACGGCAACCGGCCGGACTGCCTCCTGCTCGACGCCCACATGCCCGGGATGACGGGGCTCGAAATCCAGAGCCACCTCGGAGCCCGGGGCGTCCGTTTTCCCACCGTTCTCTTCACGGCGGACGACACGCCCGAAGTGCAAGCGCGCTATCTGTCCTCGGGGGTCGCCGAGTACCTGCGAAAGCCGGTGCATGGGGAGGAGCTGCTCGCCGCCATCGAACGGGCGGTCGATCGTCAAAAACGAGGCGGCTGAGACCGCGCGTTGGTGCATGCTGGAACACCGCTCCCTGGCGCCCGGCCTAACGGGCGATCAGTTTACCCGTCCCCCACGCAATGGAGAACCTGACCATGACGATGGAGCTTTCGAGCCGGCGTGCCGCGTTCGTCGCGACCTTGAGCGTCCTCATGCTGGGGGCGGGCGTCGCCGGCGCGCAGGGCCCCAAGGTGCGCATCCTCTCCCCCGCTCGCGACACGGTGATCAAAGGGACCACGGTTACCGTAACCCTGGAAGCCAAGGGCATCGAAATCGCCCCCGTCGCGGACCACAAGGCGGGTACCGCGCACCATCACCTCTTCCTTGACACGGAAGTCACCCCAGCCGATCAGGCCATTCCCGTGGGTGTGGCGGGGATCGTGCATCTTGGGAAGGGAACGTCGACCTACACCTTCGAGAACGTGGCGCCGGGCGAGCACCGCCTGATCGACGTCCTCGCCGACCCGAATCACGTCCCGCTCAAGCCCATGGTGGCAGACACGGTGCGTTTCGCGACCAAGCCTTAGTGCGAGGTCGAGTCCTTCGCGGTTGAATCCTTCACCACCACCGTGCCCTGCATCCCCTGATGTAGGGCACAGATGTAGTCGTACGTTCCGGCTCTGCGGAACGTCTTCATGAATCTCTGGGCATTCAGAAGGTTGCCCGAGTCAAAGTTGTCCTTACCGTAGGCCCGGTGGGTGACGGTGTGCGGGGCCAGATCCTTGTTGACCCAGGTGACAGTCGCTCCTACGGGGACCGTCAGGGTGAGCGGGTCGTACGTATAGTTGAAGATCACGACCTCTGTCGCGTTGCTCGGCTTTGGCGTGGGCGCGATTGTCGGGGGGGTCCCTCCGGCACACGTCCCGCCGGTCGACACGGCAGCAGCGAGCACGAGGGACGCGAATTCAGCCAGACGCACACGGCCTCCCAGCACGAGGGTGGAGCGATATGAGGACTGCGAACCCTGCACGCGCGGGGCGCTCCCGTCAAGCGGGACCCGGCCTCGCCCTGCTCGTGCTGCTCAGCGTGCTCGGGCGCGCTCCCCTCGCCGGCCAGGCGGACACGTTGGTCGAGCAGGGCGGGATGGATACGACCGACCATAGTGCTGCGATGGCGGTCCACGAAGCGATGAGTGACTTGAGCGTACACGACCTGCACATGCGCTTCACGCCCGCGCGTCCGGGCTCGGCCGCGGATAGCGCACGCGCCGCGGCCCTGGTCGTTCAAATGCGGAACGCCCTGGGCAGGTACCGGGACGTCCGCAGCGCCGAGGCCGACGGCTTCCGGCAATTTCTCCCCCAAGTGCCCCAGGCGATTGCCCATTTCACGAACTGGCGGTACGCCGTGCACGCGATGTTCGAGTTCGATCCCGAGCGACCGACCTCCCTCCTGTACCGGCGGCGGTCCGACGGCTCATTCGAGCTCGTGGGCGCGATGTATACGGCTCCCGCGCGGACAAGCGAGGACGCACTCGATGCCCGTATCCCGCTCGGTGTCGCTCGGTGGCATGAGCACGTGAATTGGTGCTTGCCGCCGCGTGGAGCGCGGGAGCGTTGGCGGGAGGTTCGGGACGGCGCCCCGGTGTTCGGCCCGCGCTCACCGATCGCCACGCGCGAGGCGTGCGACGCGGTCGGCGGACGGTTCCGGGAGCGCATTTTCGGCTGGATGGTGCATGTGAACGCGTTCGCCAGCGATGACCCGAAGGTCATCTGGAGCGTCGAGCACGGGGCGGGCGGGCTGGGGGAGGCCGGGCGGTAGGTCCGGCGGTTTTCCGAGCACCACAACGGCTCTGAGCCTGCTAGATTTCCAGCCCTATGCCACGCTCACACACACTCGGCTTCCCGCCCCTCGGCGCACACCGCGAGCTGAAGCGGGCAACGGAAGGGTACTGGAACGGCACCGTGTCGCAGGCGGACCTGCGCCGGGTGGGGGCCGAGCTCCGGGCGGCCCACTGGCGCCTGCAACAGGCGGCCGGCATCGACCTGATTCCCTCGAACGACTTCTCGTTCTACGACCGCATGCTCGACACCTGCGCCCTCGTGGGGGCGGTACCCGAGCGGTACGGTCGGGTCGAGGATCGGGTCGATCTGGACACGTACTTCGCGATGGCGCGTGGATCGCAGCGGACGGGGCGGGATGTGGTCGCGATGGAAATGACCAAGTGGTTCGACACCAACTATCACTACCTGGTGCCCGAATTCCATCGTGGTCAGGCGTTCCGCCTGGCGGGAACGAAGCCGGTGGACGAGTTCCTGGAAGCGAAGGCGCTCGGTATCGTCACGAAACCGGTCTTGATCGGGCCGCTCACGTTCCTCCTGCTCGGGAAGAGCCGGACGGCTGGGTTCGATCGTCTGGAGCTACTCGCCGGGCTGCTGCCGGTCTACGCCGATATCCTCGCGAAGCTTGCCGCGGCGGGGGCGACCTGGGTGCAGATCGACGAGCCCTGCCTCGCGCTCGACCGCACGCCTGCGGAGCGCGCGGCGTACCAGACCGCCTACAAGTTTCTCGCCGAGCGGGTGCCGCAGGTGAAGCTGCTGCTCGCCACCTACTTCGGCGCGCTGGACGACAACCGAGACGTCGCGCTCAGCCTGCCGGTGCAGGGCATCCATGTTGACCTGGTGCGCGCGCCGCAACAGCTCGATGGATTGCTCAAGGCCTGGACGCCGGGGCGGGGCCGGGTGCTGTCGCTCGGCGTGGTGGACGGCCGCAACATCTGGGCGAGCGACCTCGCCGCCGCACTCGCGACGCTCGAGCGGGCCGTGACGCGGGTGGGACCCGAGGACGCGTGGGTGGCGCCCTCGTGCTCCCTGCTGCACGTACCGATCGACCTCGACCTCGAGCGGCGGCTCGACGCGGAGCTGAAGGAGTGGCTGGCCTTCGCGAAGCAGAAGCTCGCCGAGGTCGTCACGTTGACGAAAGCGGTGTCGGGCGGGGCGGCCCGCGCGAGCGTGGCGCCGCAGCTCGAAGCGAACGCCAAGGCGATCGCGCGGCGGCGGACGTCCAAACGGATTCACAACCCTGCGGTCGCGAAGCGGGTTGCTGCCGTCACCGAGAAGGACCTGCGCCGCCACGCGCCGTTCGGCGAGCGGCGCGCGCGGCAGCTGCGGCTGCCGCTCTACCCCACGACGACGATCGGCTCCTTCCCCCAGACCGCCGAGGTGCGCGCGGCGCGCCGCAAGCTGCACGACGGCACGCTCACCGCCCAGGCGTACGACGCCTTCATCGAAGCGCAGATCGTGAACACCCTGAAGCTTCAGGAAAGCTTGGGCCTCGACGTCCTGGTGCACGGGGAGTTCGAGCGCAACGACATGGTGGAGTACTTCGGCGAGCAGCTCGACGGGTTCGCGTTCACCGAGCATGGCTGGGTGCAGTCGTACGGGTCGCGTTACGTCAAGCCGCCGATCATTTTCGGCGACGTGGCCCGCCCCCGGGCCATGACGGTGCGATGGAGCACGTTCGCCCAGTCCAAGACGGAGCTGCCCGTGAAGGGGATGCTGACCGGCCCGGTCACCATCCTGCAGTGGTCCTTCGTGCGCGATGATCAGCCGCGCTCGGAGACGGCGAAACAGATCGCGCTCGCCATCCGCGACGAGGTGCGCGATCTCGAGAGCGCGGGGATTCGGGTGATCCAGATCGACGAGCCCGCCCTGCGCGAGGGCATGCCGCTGCGGCGCGCGGAATGGGCCGCCTATCTCGAGTGGTCGGTGAACGCGTTCCGCCTCGCGACCGCCGGGGTCAAGGACGAAACGCAGATCCACACACACATGTGCTACAGCGAGTTCAACGACGTCATCCAGGTGATCGAGCGGATGGACGCGGACGCGATCTCGATCGAAAGCGCGCGATCCGGGTCGGAGCTGCTCGAGGCGTTCAAGGAGTACCGCTACCCGAACGAGATCGGCCCGGGCGTCTACGACATCCACTCGCCGCGCGTGCCCAGCACCGCGGAGATCGTCGGCGCGCTCGAGCGCATGCGGGCGGTGCTCGACGACCGGCAAATCTGGGTGAACCCCGATTGCGGGCTCAAGACACGAGGCTGGGACGAGACGCTCGCCGCGCTGCGCAACATGGTGCAGGCGGCGCAACAGCTGCGCACGGCCGCTGCTGGCGCCGCCGTGGCGGACTGAGCATGAGCGCCGCGGATATCCGCATCACCGCCGAGCCGGTCGACTCCGACCGCTGCAAGTTCCTCGTAAGCCAGCCGCTGCACGCCGGTGGCGTGCGGCGGTTCGCGTCTCCGGATGAAGCGGCCGGATCGCCACTTGCGGAAGCGATCTTCGCCATCCCCGGCGCGGGCATCACCGAGCTCATCGTGTCGGGCAACCTCGTCACGGTCGTGAAACGCAGCCCCACGCCGTGGACCGCTGTCGGCAAGCTCGTGGGAGCGGCGATTCGCAACGCGCTCGCGACCGACGCGCCCACCGTGGCGCCGCGGCGCGAAGGCGGGGCCAACGCTCCCGTGGACGACGACGCCCTGTACGAGCAGGTGGCGCAGCTGTTCGAGCGGCAGGTGAATCCAATGGTGGCGCGGCACGGCGGCTCGGTCGAGCTGATCGACGTGCAGGACGCCGTCGTGATGCTGCGACTCGGCGGCGGGTGCCAGGGATGCGGCATGGCCGACGTCACGCTGCGCCAGGGGATCGAAGGAATGCTCCGCGAGCACATCCCTGCCGTGCGCGGCCTCGTGGACGTCACCGACCACACTGCCGGCTCGAATCCCTACTTCGCCGCCTCGAAGAAGTAGGAACGCGGCGTGGCGCCGCGCGTCCTGCTGCTCCTGCCCACCACGACATACCGCACCACCGCGTTCGTAGCAGCCGCTCGCCACCTCGACGTCGCGCTCACCGTCGCCTCTGAATTGCCGAGCACATTCGAGCAGGCGCAGCCGGAGGCTCTGCTCACGCTCGACCTGGCGGATCCTGAGCGCGCCGCGGAGCGAGCCGCGGAATTCGCGCGCAGCCATCCGATCCACGCGGTGGTGGGAGTGGACGACGACACAGCGGTCGCGGCCGCGGCGATTGCTGAACGGTTGGGGCTGCGGGGCAATCCGGTACCCGCAGCACTTGCGGCTCGCGACAAGAACCGCCAGCGCCAAGCGCTCGCGCTGGCCGGCGTGCCGGTGCCGCGTTTCGTTCTCCATCGGATCGACGCCGATCCGGCAATCCTGGCGCGTGACGTCCCGTACCCGTGCGTCCTCAAACCCCTCCGGCTGTCCGCCTCCCGTGGCGTGATCCGGGCCGACGATGCGCGCGCTTTTATCGCGGCGTTCGGGCGCCTGCGGGCCATCCTCTCGGAGCCGGCGGTCGCCCGCTGCGGCGAGCCCGCTCGCCACATCCTGGTGGAGGAATTCATACCGGGCCCCGAGGTGGCACTCGAGGGTTTGCTGACGGATGGCCGCCTGCACGTGCTGGCCCTGTTCGACAAGCCCGACCCGCTCGATGGCCCCTTCTTTGAGGAAACGCTCTACGTGACGCCATCCCGGCTGCCCGAGCCAGCGCAACGTGCTCTCGCGGCGACCGCACAGGCCGCGGCAGCAGCGTTAGGGCTCATCGAGGGACCGGTGCACGCCGAGCTGCGCGTCAACGAGCGAGGGACATGGTTGATCGAGCTCGCGGCACGGCCGATCGGAGGGCGTTGCAGTGCGGCGCTGCGGTTTGAAGCGAGGGACGAGGGACGAGGGGAAAGGGACGGGTCGCTCGAGGAACTCATCCTCCGTCATGCCCTCGGCATGGAACTGCCGTCGCTCCGGCGTGAGGCGCGGGCCTCAGGAGTGATGATGATTCCGGTGCCGGGAAGGGGCACCCTTCAGGAGGTGAGGGGAGTCGACGAGGCGCGAGCGGTTCCGCTCGTCGAGGACGTGGTGATCACCGCGTATAGGGGTGAGCTGCTCGTGCCCCTCCCCGAGGGGGCGCGCTACCCGGGGTTCATCTTTGCGCGGGGCGAGAAACCGGAGCTCGTGGAAACGGCGCTGCGGGAGGCGCATCGGCGCCTCAGCTTCGTGCTGGCACCCTCACGAGGCGACCGCCAAGCACTGTAGCCAGTTGCGTGGCACCGTGCTCAAGCCGGTCTCGTCGAGCGCGCGGTGGAGCCCTTCCTTCAGCGCTTCCGCCCCCTGCTCGAGCGGGACGCCCGGCAGGGCGCCCTCGATGAACAGGGAAAACCGCCCGATATCTTCCATGCTCTCGGGGGTCATCTCGACTCGCAGGAGCTCGACGGTGGGCTGGCGGAACCCCTCCTTCACGCACAGGGTGGCGTACTCTTCGGCCGAGAGGAAGGTGCGCGCCGTCGCCTTCGCTTCGTGCTGGACCGCGACGCCGCGCTCCCGCAGCACCTGCACCGCGCGCACTACCCAGCGGCGCCAGAAGCCGGCCGTTCCGTCGACGTAGGCCCCGTTGAAGAAGGTCGTGTTGAACGCCAGCACGCCACCGCGCCTGAGGACCTTGCGAATCTCGGCAAGCACTTGGCTCTTGTCGGGCACGAGGTGGATAGCGTTGCAGAAGATCACGGCGTCAGCGGAGGGAACCACCCGGGACAGCCATTCCGCACTGCCCTCGACGAACTCGGCGAACCGCGACTTGATGGCCGCTCGCGCCTTCTCGAGAGCGCTGGGTGAGGGATCGATCCCGATCACCCGTGCGTCGGCCCCCTGGCTCAGTTGCTCGACGATCAACTGCGTCACTGCCCCCGGCCCGCATCCCAAGTCGACGATCGTGTGCCGACTCGGGCAGATCACGCGCTGGACGATCCAGCGGTTCATATCTGTGAAGAACGAGTGCCGAGTGAACGGCGTGAAGGAGAACCGTTCGTCCTGGGCCTCGGCGTGGACTTCCATGCAACCCCTCGCGTTGGGCGAGCCAGCCTTCAGAACGGCGCCGGCACGCGTCCAGCCCTGCTCCTAACCAGCTATGGAAGTGACACGGTCAGCACGGTGACGTCAAGTGCGGGAACGTGGTTCGTCGGCACCCCCTGCGGCGAGGTCGTGCACCGTGACGACCTGGACGACCTTGAGGCGGCGCTTCCCCATGGGGAGGGCGAGGTTAGCCGTCTGTCCCTTTCGGAGGCCAACGAGGGCCTTGCCCAAGGGTGAGGCCATCGACACCGGGATATCGTTGCCGTCCTCTTCGCTCCCCTCGATGAATTCCCCGAGCGTGAGGGAGTAAGTCTCTCGGGTTTTCGTATCCAGATCCTCAACCGTGACGCGCGAGCCGAAGCCCACGCGGTCCCGGGGAATGTCGTGCTCGGTGACGCTGGATAGCTTGCCGAGGCGGAGCCGCAGGTGGTGGACACGGGCCTGGGTGAACTGCTGGCGCTCGAGGGCGGCCTTGTACTCCGAGTTCTCGCGGAGATCGCCGTGCGCGCGCGCCTTCTCGATCTCCTTCGGAAGCACGAAGTTGATCTCGTGATTCAGGCGCTCGACTTCGGCCTGCAGTTTCTGTTTCAGTTCATCGATCATGGCGGAACGGGAGGAAGCTAGACATAATACTGCCATTATGCCACTCAACATTCGCACGTATCACGACTTGTCCGAACCTGATCGCTCGGGCCTTCTGGACCAGGTTCTGGAGCAGCGCCGCCGCGTCGCCGCCCGGATGGAGTCGGTAGGTCGGGTCGTGGCCGTCATGAGTGGCAAGGGTGGCGTCGGCAAGAGCTTCGTCACGGCCCGCCTCGCTCGCGCACTGCAGCGGAGCGGCCGACCCGCCGGCGTGCTGGACGCTGATCTGAACGGTCCCACCGCTGCTCGCTTGCTCGAGACTCCCTCGACCCCTCTCGCGATTCGAGGGGACGCGGTCATTCCCGCGACCGGGGTCGAGGGCGTCCGGGTGCTGTCGATGGCTCACTTGCTCGACGATGGGCGACCACTGGCCTTTCACGGCCCCGAGGCGGACCGCTTCGTGTGGCGCGGAGCAATGGAAGCAGCGGCGCTGAGGGAATTCCTTGCGGACGTGGCGTGGGGGTCGCTCGACCGGCTGTTGGTCGACCTGCCCCCCGGACTCGGACGCTTCGAGGAGCTCGCGGACCTGCTTCCGGCACCGCCCGCCGTGCTGACGGTGACGATTCCCACGCCCGAGTCGGCGGATGCCGTGCGGCGGGCGCTCCGCGCCGCCGTGGAGCGGGGCGCGACGGCGCTCGGCGTGGTGGAGAACATGGTGGGCGGGCAGTTTCGGGGCAGCGCCGGCGAATCCCTGGCCGCCGAGTTCGGGATTCCGCTGTTGGCACGCGTGCCCTTCGACCCACCCGACGCGCTGTGGAGTGCGCTCGCGGGGCACGTATGAAGTTTCTGTGCGTCGAATGCGACAAGCAGATGGCGTTCGAGGAGCGAGCCCTGCCCGGCGACGGCACGCTTGCCGCATCCTTCCGCTGTCCCCAGTGCGGTCGCGTGGTGGCGATGCTCACGAATCCGTACGAGACCCAGCTGGTCGCCTCGCTCGGCGTGAAGATCGGGGGAAGGACGATCTCGGAGCAGCCGCTCGAGACGGTGCGGGGCGCCGTGGCCACGGGGCGGGCGGATGCGTTCGATGAGGGGGCGGGGGACGCGGGACGGGCGGCGGGCGCGTTTCCGTCCTGGTCGCCGGAGGCGCAGGAGCGCCTGGCGCGCGTGCCGGGGTTCGTTCGGGGAATGGTGAAGCGGATCTACGCGGAATACGCCCGCGATCGCGGCATCGCGGAGATCACGCCGGACCTCATGGACACCGCCCGCTCGGAGTTGGGGCTCGAGGGGATGTGAGCGACCTGGTCGAACGCCAGGTCCATGGGCTGCGTGTGGTGATCGACCGTAGCCAGTGCGTCGGCTTCGGGGACTGTGTGAAGGAGGCCCCCGAGGCCTTCAAGCTGGATGAGGACACCATCGCGGTCTTCGTCGAGCCCGACGCGGTCGAGCGTGAGCGACTGCTGCGGGCGTGCGACGCCTGCCCTGTCGATGCCATCACCGTATGGGACGAAACAGGCAGACAACTCGTGCCCGAGTGAAACCAGGCGAGTCTTGACAGGTCCCCTTGCGGGGGACATACTCGCGGCGGCCGAATTCGACCTGACATGCAACGGCGGCCCGTGCGCCGTTGCGGCCGAGCCCAACATTCGCGTTTTTCGCCGATGAGCACCGAGTTCGGTTAGGACTCGGCGAGAGTGTGTGTGTGCCCGGCATGACTCCAGCGCTCCGAGGTGCCGGTGTATCGTGAGATCTTCGCGCCCGTCGACAATTCCCAGCATTCAGATTGGGCCATCGATCGGGCACTCGAGCTGTGTCGTCAGTCGGGCGGACGCATCACGGGCAATCACGTCTACGCGGCCCGTCTCCACGACGTCCGCTTCCGCCAGCTCGAGACCGGCCTTCCCGCGCAGTTCCAGACTCCCGAAGAAATCAAGAAGCAGCGCAAGATCCACGACAAGTTGATCGAGAAGGGCCTCCAGCTGATCGCCGACAGCTTCCTCGATCAGATCGGGAAGCGGTGCGAAGCGGCCGGCGTCGCATTGACCCGCCAGCTCCTCGAAGGAATCAACTACGAAGAGATCGTGAGTGAGGTGAATCGCGGCGCGGGGCACCTGCCGGGCCTCATTGGGTTCGATCCCAACCGCGCCGCGAGCTACGACGGCGGTACGAAGGTCCGCACCGACGTCCAGGTCGGCGAGAACGGCCGCATCATCGCCGAGGACGAAGACTCGGCGGCGCGCCTCGTCGGCTCGTCGGGCCGCCAGTACGATCTGCTCACGATCGGCGCGCATGGCTTGGGCCGGCAGCCGTTCTCCCAGCTCGGCGGCGTCGTGGCCCGCGTGCTGCGCGAGATCGAGAAGGATCTGCTCATCGTGCGCGACGACCGCCCGTTCCAGGACGGGCGCTTCCTCGTGTGCGTCGACGGTTCGTCCTACAGCTACAAGGCCATGCGGGTGGCGCTCGAGCTGGCGCAGGCGTTCGGCGGCTCGCTCTACGTGTGCAGCGCCTTCGACGTGGAGTACCACCACGTCGTGTTCCACAACATCAAGGACGTGCTGTCCTACCAGGCGTCGAAGGTCTTCAAGTTCGAAGAGCAGGAAGAGCTGCACAACAACATCATCGACAAGGGTCTCCTCAAGCTGTGCCAGGCGAATCTGAAGCGCGCCGAAGTGATGGCCCAGGAGTTTCCCGACGTGCCGATCAAGACCCAGATCCTGGTCGGCAAGCCGTTCCAGGTCGTGATGCAATGGGCCGAGGAGATCAAGCCGTCGTTGCTCGTGCTGGCCCGCCACGGCGCGCACCGCGTCGAGAACACGCAGCTCGGCTCGCAGGCGGAGAACCTCCTGCGCATCGCGCCGTGCAACACGCTCCTCATCGGCACCGTGGGCATCCGGCCGGAAGACATTCCGTGGATTGAGGAAGACGGTCAGGCCGGCATGCCTTGGGCGCCCGATGCCGAGGTGCGGATCCTTCGGGTCCCACCATTCGCGCAGGGTATCGCGCGCCGCGCGGTCGAAGAGTACGTCCTCGAGCAAACCGCCGGCGCGGCGGACATCGTCACGAACCGCTGGCTGGACGAGGCGATCCGGAAGCTCTTGCCCACGCACATGCAGCTCATCATGGGCATCGGCACGGCGGAGGAGATCGCGCTCGCCGAGGTGAAGGCGACCGAGCAGCTCAAGACCACCAAGGTCCAGGGGCACGACGCCGACGACGTCGGCGAAGTCCTGGAGATCGAGGTGCGCTGCCCCGTCACCGGCAACGTCAGCCGCCGCCCGCGCGTCGCCACCGACCCGATCGTCTGGACCGAAGAGGCGTGGCAGCGGCTCCAGGCCGTCCCGCTCATCGCCCGGCCGCTGGCGCGCAACACCGTGGAGCGCTTCGCCAGGAACCACGAGATCGGGCGGGTGACCACGATGGTGATGGATGACAACAAGCAGACCATGATCGAGGCCGACGAGTTCGACGTCGAGACGATGATGGTGATGTTCACCGAGCTGCGCGCCAAGCAGATCCGCGCGGAAGCCGAGGGCCGGGACGCCATGACGCCCGAGATGCGGGCGTTCATCGAAGAAGCGAAGGCCCAGGGGATCACGCGCTGCCCGATTCGCGACATCGAGGAGAAGGCAGGCAAGTGCCCGGTCGATTTCAAGGGTGCGACGCCCGCAGAGGCCCGGGAGGCCATGGAGCGGATGCTGCAGGAGCAGGCGGGGGACTGACGTGGACTACGTGCCGCACGTCGTCGCCTGGAATCTCACTCGCCGCTGCAACCTCGAGTGCGCCCACTGCTACATCTCGGCGGGCCCGTCCGAGCGCGCCACGTCGGAGCTCGACACGGCCACCTGCCTGCGCATCGTCGACGAGCTCGTGGCGGTGAATCCGGCGCCGCTCCTGATCCTCTCGGGTGGAGAGCCGCTGCTGCGCGACGACCTCACGGAGATCGCGCGGGCCGCGACCGATCGCGGCGCGACGGTCGTCGTCGGGACGAACGGCACCCTGCTCACCGAGGAGCGGATCGCCGGGCTCAAAGCCGCCGGCGTGCGTGGCGTGGCGGTGAGCGTCGACTCGCTCCGGCCCACCTACCATGACAACTTCCGCCACTTGAAGGGCTCGCTCGCCGACACGCAGGCGGCGCTCGGCCGGCTGCGGGACGCGGAGCTCGATTTCATCATCCAGACGACGGCGACCAAGGGCAATCGGGCCGAGCTCGCGCGCCTGGTCGCGTGGGCGGCGGAGCAGCACGCGGTGGCGTTCAACTGCTATTTCCTCGTGCCCACCGGACGCGGCGCCGGCTTGAGCGACCTCTCCCCCGCCGAGTACGAGGCGGTGCTCGCCGATCTCGCCCGCTGGCAGGCGGAATACCGCGGCGTCATGCTCGTGCGCGCAAAGTGCGCGCCGCATTTCATGCGGCACGTGCACGCCGCCGATCCCGAATCGCCGATTCTGAACTACGAGACACGCTGCCCCTGCGGCACCCAGTACTGCCGGATCACCCCGGACGGGCACCTCACGCCCTGCCCGTATCTCCCGGAAGTCGCGGGCGACCTGCGCACTCGCTCCTTCGGTGAGCTGTGGCGCGAGTCGGCGCTGTTCCGCCGGTTGCGGGAAGGCGCACTCGGGGGCAAGTGCGGGGCGTGCGAGTATCGGGCCATGTGCGGAGGATGCCGCGCCCGCGCATTCGCCGAGACCGGTGACGTGCTCGCGGCCGATCCGTCGTGCACCTACGAGCCGCGGCCCGGAGCTGCCGTGATTGAGCCCGCTCGCCGGGTGACCTACGGAGGGGATTTCCCGCCGGCCCTGCGCTGGAGCCCCGAGGCGCGCGCGCGCCTCGCGCGGATTCCGTCGTTCGTGCGCGGCGTGGTGACGGAGCGTGTAGAGCAGTACGCCCGACGTCAGGGCGCGAGCGAGGTCACGATCGAACTGCTAGGGGAGGTCCGGAACGCGATGCCGATCGACTTCTCGAAACGCCGGCCGTTCTTCGCCGAGTCGGAGGGGTGATGACCACGCACCTTCTGCTCTCGGCGGCGGCGGACAGCGTCCGTAGCTACGGCGAGTTTCCCGTCATCGGTGCGCGGGGCGCGGTGTGGATCGCCGCCCAGGTGCACCTGATGTTCGCGGCCTTCGTGCTGGGTGTCCCGATGTTCGCCGTCGTGGCGGAAGCCATCGGGATTTTCGCCAAGGACGCCAAGTACGACGGCCTCGCAAAGGAGTTCACGCGCCTGCTGCTCGTGGCCTACAGCGCGACGGCAATTTGGGGGGCGATCCTGGTCTTCCTGCTTTCGACGCTGTATACCAGGTTCTGGGCGTATCTGACGACGGTCTTCGGACCGTCGATGTGGTTGTATGCCGGGTTGTTCTTCTTCGAATCCTTCACCCTCTACCTGTACTACTACGGCTGGGGTCGTTGGAAGTATGGTCGGGCCAAGATCGTGCACTGGACGCTCGGCATCTTGCTGAACGTGTGGGGCACGATCGTGATGCTCATCGCCAACTCGTGGCTGACCTACATGATGACGCCACCGCGCGACATTTCGTCCACGACCGACCCGACGACCATCAAATTGTGGCACGCGATTTCCAACGCCACCTGGATGCCGATCAACATCCACCGCCTGATCGCGAATGTCGTGTTTGGCGGCGCGATCGCGGCGGCCTACGCGAGCTACCGGTTCCTCGCCGCCAAGACCGACGAGGAGCGCGCGTACTACGACTGGATGGGATACGTCGGCAACTTCATCGCTATGTCGGCCCTGATCGTCCTCCCCTTCGCCGGCTATTGGCTGGGTCGCGAGATCTACCAGTACGACCAGTCGATGGGCATCACGATGATGGGCGGCTTCATGAGCTGGCTCTGGGTCATCCAGGCGTTCCTCATCGCCGTCCTGTTCCTCGCCGGCAACTACTACCTGTGGATCGGCATGGGCCGCATCCCCGGCGCCGAGCGGTTCCGGCCCTACATCAAGTACCTGCTGATCGTCTTGGTGCTCGGCGCCATGGTGTGGGGCACTCCCCATACGATGATCGCGGACTCGAAGGAGCTCGCGGCGATGGGCGGCTCGCACCACCCGTTGCTGGGCGCCCTGGGCGTCATGAGCGCCAAGAATACCGCCGTCAACCTGATGATCCTGGCGACGTTCCTCTCCTTCCTGATGTATCGCCGTGGCAACAAGGAATTCACCGTTCCGTGGGCCTCCACCGGCACCAAGATCCAGGGGGCGATGTTCGTGATCGCGGCGGGGATCGTGTTGTTCTACGGCATCCGCGGTTACTTCGTCGAGGCGATCGTCCGCATCGGGTTCAGCGTGTACCAGGTGGGCGCGGTGCTGGCGTGCATCCTCTGCGTCACCGTGATCGACACGATGATGGCTCGTGGCGCGAAGTCGGTGGGCGAGATTCAGTGGGGCAAGATGCCGGCCCGCTCCCAATACGCCTTGTTCATCCTCGCCGTGACCTTCACCTGGCTGATGGGCCTGATGGGGTTCGCCCGCTCGGGTATTCGCCAGTACTGGCACATCTGGCAGGTGATGGAAGACACCAGCAAGTACGCCGCCACGCCGGCCTTGGGGTACGCCTCGCGAATGATCAGCCTGTGCGTGTTGATCTTCCTCGGGCTCGTCGGATTTGTGTTCTGGCTGGGCGGGCTCGCCGAGAAATCCACCTTCGTGAGTCCGGGCAAGGAGGGCCAGAATGTGGGCCACTAACCTCAAGGTCATCGGGGTCGTGCTCGGCACGCTGTTCGTGTATACGCTGATCTGCAACAAGATCCCGCAGATGCAGTCCGAGGTGCCGCAGAAGATCACCCTCGGGCCCAATGCGACGCCCGAGCAGATCGCCGCCGCCGGCGAGAAGGTGTTCAGCGGCGTCGGTGGCTGCGGAGCGTGCCACGGACTCGGCACCCGCGCGCCCAACCTCCTCACCGACGAGAAGGGGACGGGCCAAATCGGTGCCCGCTGCGGCAAGCGCGAGCCCGGGAAGACCTGCAAGCAGTACCTGTTCGAGTCGCTCGATCAACCCACGGCGTACGTCGTCTCGGGCTACCAGCCGATCATGCCGAGGATCACCAAGCTCGTCCCTCCCGAACAGGCGTGGGCGCTGGTCGCCTACCTCGAGTCGCAGGGCGGAACCGTGGATGTCACCGGTGCGGACCTCGGGGCCGCCGCGTCGGCCCCCGCCCCCGCGGCCGGCTTCGCCGGTGGCAGCACCGACCCCAAGGCGCTCATCAAGGAAGCCGGGTGCCGCAACTGCCACATGCTCGATGGGGAGGGGCAGACGATCGCTCCCGACCTGACGCACGTTGGCAGCCGTCGTGACGCGGCGGCGATACGCAAAAAGATCGTCGACCCCGCCTCGGACGTGACGAAGGGATTCGAGAGCTTTGCGGGCGTGATGCCCAAGACATTCGGTACCGACATGAGCGCGGCACAACTCGACGCGCTCGCCCAATTCCTCGCGGGGCACAAATGACGCCGGCGCCCAAGTCTCGTGGCTACGTCGACCACCCCTTCTGGCAGGCGGTGGGGATCATGGTCCTCGCCTACATCCTCTTCGCCTTCGTCGTGCCGGTCCTGCCGGGGAGTGCCATCGTCCCGAAGAGCGTGCTCTTCCAGTACATGGTGACGGTGCTCGCCGGGGTGCTCATCTACGTCAGTGATAACGAGGACCGCTGGAATCTCTTCAAGGAGCCGCTGCAGGCGATGCTCGTCCAGCCGCGGCTGCGCTGGGTGCGCACCGCCGTGCTCGCGGTCGTGACCGCGTTCGTGGGCCTCGTGACCTACGGCCAGGTGCGCACCACGGTCGCCGCGCCGCCCAACCTGCGGTCCATCCACCCGGCGCCGCCCGACGAGATCACCTTCCGCGGCAAGCCGGTCAAGCTCACCGGGCTCGAAAACCCGCTGCGCCAGCACCCGGACTCGCTGGCCGACTATCTCGCGGCGGGCAAGACGACCTATTACGAGAACTGCATGCCCTGCCACGGCGACCACCTGGATGGGCTCGGGCACTACGCGCATGGGTTCAACCCGCTGCCCGCGAACTTCCAGGATAACGGGACCATCGCCCAGCTCACGGAAAGCTTCGTGTTCTGGCGGGTCGCCAAGGGTGGCCCCGGTTTGCCACGCGAAGGGACGCCGTGGAACTCCGCGATGCCGCGCTGGGAAGACTTCCTCACCGAGCGCCAGATCTGGCAGGTCATCCTGTTCCTTTACCAGCAGACCGGCTGGAAGCCCAGGACCTGGGAGAAGCACGAAGGGGGGGAGCATTGAACGCCCTGCTCTTGTTGGCCGTCGTGGTGTCCGCCCAGGATACCACGAAGGGCAAAGAGGTCTACGTGAAGTGGTGCGCCGGGTGCCACGGTGAAAGCGGTGACTCCAAGGGCGCGGCGCAGCACTACATGCTGCCCCAACCGCGCGACTTCACGGGCGCTATCTACAAGGTCCGCAGCACTGCGACCGGCAACCTGCCGACCGACGCCGACCTGATGTATGTCATCAATGAGGGGTTGCCCGGCACGGCAATGCCGGCTTGGAAGGCTCGGCTCTCGGACGCCGAGCGCCGGGACGTCATGGCGTACATCAAGACGTTCTCGTCCTTCTTCTCCGACACGAGCCAGCATCCGCAGGTTCTGACTTTCGCCGGCGAGCCGAGCGGGGGCGAGAAGGCGGCGCAGATCGGACGGCAGTTCTACGACTCGATCGGCTGCCGTAAGTGTCACGGGAGAGACGGTCGCGGCGATGGCCCGTCCGCGCCTACGCTGAAGACCGACGCTGGCGATCCGATCTTCGCGGCGAACCTGCATCAGAACTGGTTGTTCCGAGGCGGGTCGACGACCGACCAGATCTACCATCGGCTCCGGACCGGCCTCGACGGCACGCCGATGCCCTCGTTCTCCGATCTCCTCGAGCAGAAGTTCCTCACGGAGGAAGAGCTGTGGCGCGTCGCGCAGTACGTGCGCAGCCTCTCGCCCGAGAAGGCCCCTGAGGTCCGGGACGTGATCCACGCGCCCCAGATGGCGGGGGCGCTGCCGGTTTCGCCGGACGACAGCGCCTGGTCCAAGGTGGACACTTACTACTTCCCGCTGGTGGGGCAGATCATCCGGAAGCCGCGCTGGTTCGCGCCGGCCGTCACCGCCGTGTGGGTGCAGGCGGTGCACAACGATTCGATGATCGCCATGCGGATCAGCTGGGACGATCGCTCGCAGAGCCCGGACACGGCGTGGCTGAAATTCACGACAAAAGTACTCAACATCATGGCCGGCGACGATTCCGGTCCCGTCACCGCGGAGCTCTGGCCCGACCAACTGGCGGTGCAGTTCCCCGTGAAGCTCTCTGAGGGCATGCAGCGACCCTACTTCCTGATGGGCGCCAGCGGCGACCCGGTCTACCAGTGGCGCTGGAGCAGCGCGCCGCGGCGAGCCGTGGCCGGGACGGCCCGGGGGATCGAGCGGTTCGACAGCCTCGCGGCCTCGGGCGGCTTCCACGGCGACGCCGTCTATGACAAAGGACAGTGGCGGGTGGTGCTCACGCGCGCCCTTGCGACAGCGGACTCCACGAACGAACTTCAGTTCGCCGTGGGGCGGGCTATTCCGGTCGCGTTCTTCGCTTGGGACGGTTCCAACGGGGAGCGAGGGGCCCGCATGGCCGTGAGCACGTGGTATTTCCTTGCCTTGGACCGGCCCACGCCGCCCGGGACGTTCATTTCTCCCGTGATAGCGATGGTGGTGACCCTCGGCCTCGGGATGTTGGTGATCGTGCGGGCTCAGCGCCGCGGCGGGTCAGGCGGGGCGCGGCGAGCGTGACGGCAGACCAGTTGGGATCCTTTAGAGGAGGGACGATGCGTCGGTTTGGTGCGGTAGCGGCAGTCGGAGCGGGACTCGTGGTCTTGGCCCTGGCGGTGGCGCGCCACCCCGCGGGCGCGGCCTCTGACGGCGCGACGGTGACCGGTAAGGTCAAGCTCGTCGGCAAGGCGCCGGCCAATCCGGCGATCGACATGGGCGAGGAGCCCAAGTGCAAAGGCAAGTACACCACGGGGCCGGTCGACCCCGCGGTGCTCGCCAAGAACGGCATGCTCGCGAATGTCTTCGTGTACGTGAAGACCGGCCTTCCCGCTGACGCAAAGTATCCCGCGCCGAGCACGCCCGTCGAGATTGATCAGAACGGCTGTCTCTATCACCCCCGCGTCTTCGGTATCATGGTGGGTCAGGGACTCTCGATCAAGAACTCGGACGGCGTCCTTCACAACATCAAAGCTCTCGGCAAGAAGAACCGGCCCTTCAACATCAGCCAGCCCACGAATATGGTGACCCAGCGGCCCGGGTTTACGGTCACCGAGGTCATGTTGCCGTTCGAGTGCAACGTGCACGGCTGGATGCACGCGTTCGCCGGTGTCCAGCCGCATCCGTTCTTCGCCACCACCGGCGAGGATGGGTCGTTCGCGCTGAAGGGCTTGCCGCCCGGCACGTATACGATCGAGGCGTGGCACGAGAAGTTCGGCGTGCAGACGGCGACGGTGACAGTGAAGGCGGGTGAGACGAAGGCTTCGGATTTCACCTTCACGGCGAAATAGGGGAGACGCTCCATGGCATGGTGGCTTCCGGCCCAAGCCTCGACGTTTGCAGGGAGCATCGATAAGGGGTTCCTGGCGATTCTGATCATCACCGGGATCACGTTCGTGCTCGTCGAGGTCGGACTCATCGTCTTCGTCATCCGCTACCGGGCGCGCCCCGGTCGCAAGGCGCACTACACCCACGGCAGTACCCCCGCCGAAGTGATCTGGACAGCGATCCCTGCGGTGACGATGGTCATCCTGGGCATCGCGTCCAACGGCCTGTGGGTCAAGATCAAGGGCCGCTCGAGCGTGCCGGCTGGCGCCTACACCATCGGCGTCCACGCCAAACAGTTCGAGTGGTGGTTCACCTATCCGGGGCCTGACGGCAAGCTCGGCCGGGTGAAGCAGTCCCTCATCGACAAGACGTCGAATCCGACGGGCCTGGATCCCGACGACCCCGCGTCGAAAGACGACATCGTCGTCCGCAACCAGCTGCACGTGCCGACGGGACATCCCGTCGTCCTGTACCTCTCGGCCGAGGACGTGATTCACTCGTTCTACGTGCCCCAGTTCCGGGTGCGGCAGGACGCGGTGCCGGGACTCGAAATCAGGGTGTGGTTCGAGGCGACGGTCCCCGGCAACTATGAGCTGGGGTGCTCGATGCTGTGCGGCATGGGCCACTACAAGATGCGCGCGCAGGTGTTCGCCCATACGCAGGCGGACTTTGACACGTGGGCTGCAGACCGGGCCGCGAAAGCCAAGGGGGAAGGGACATCATGACGACCGTAGCCGCCGCGTCGCACACCGCGCACGCGCATCACGACGACCGGAGCTTCATCAAGAAGTACATTTTCTCGACTGATCACAAGATCATCGGGATTCAGTTCTTGTTCCTGAGTCTCTTCTTCTTGCTGGTCGGCGGGTTCCTCGCGATGCAGATCCGCTGGCAGCTGGGCTTCCCCGGGAAGCCCATGCCGGGCGGCAGCCTGCTCCCGGAGACGATGGCTCCCGGAGGCGTGATCCTCCCCGAGTACTACATCCAGCTGGTGACGATGCACGGCACCTTCATGGTGTTCTTCGCCATCATGCTGCTGCTCGTAGGCGTGTACGCGAACTTCCTGATCCCCCTGAAGATCGGCGCGCACGACATGGCGTTCCCGCGCATCAACATGGCGTCTTTCTGGTCGGCGTTCGCCGCGGGTGGCGTGATGCTCGCGAGCATGTACGTGCCGGAAGGCGCCGCGCGGGCTGGCTGGACGATGTACGCACCGCTGTCGGCGCGCGAGGACCTCTCGGGCGCCGCGCTGGGCCAGCAGCTCTGGTCGGTCTCGATCATCCTGTTCGGATTGTCGTCGGTGCTGGGCTCGCTGAACTACATCACGACGGTGATCAACAACCGCGCGCCCGGCATGACGTGGTTCCGCATGCCGCTGTCGATCTGGGCGCTGTTCATTACCGCGATCCTGGGCCTCCTCGCGGTCCCGGTGCTCGCTGGCGCGGCGATCATGCTGCTCTTCGAGCAGGTGCTCGGTACGCATTTCTTCGATCCGGCGGCCGGCGGACAGGTGCTCCTGTGGCAGCACCTGTTCTGGTTCTTCGGGCACCCTGAGGTCTACATCCTCATCCTGCCCGCGATGGGCATCGCTTCCGATCTCATCGCGAACGGCAGCCGCAAGCCGATCTTCGGCTACCACTCAATGGTGTTCGCCATCTGCGGCATCGCGTTCCTGGGATGGATCGTGTGGGGCCACCACATGTTCGTCAGCGGGATGAACCCGACCCTCGGGTCCTCGTTCATGGTGTCCACCCTGCTCATCGCGGTGCCGTCGGCGATCAAAGTGTTCAACTGGATGGGCACGATGTGGCGCGGCAATCTGCGCTTCCACGTGCCGATGCTGCATGGGGTCGGATTCGTCGCGATGTTCACGATCGGCGGTCTGTCCGGGATCTTCATGGCCGCGACGCCCGTCGACATGTTCATCCACGATACCTACTTCATCGTGGCTCACATCCATTACGTGCTGTTCGGCGGCAGCCTGTTCGCTATCTTCGGCGCCATCGTGTACTGGTTCCCGAAGATGTTCGGGCGCATGATGAACGAGGGATGGGGGAAGGTGCACTTCTGGCTTACCATGCTGTTCTACAACATGACGTTCTTCCCCATGCACAACCTCGGCATGGCGGGACACATGCGCCGGTTGTACGACCCCAACATCTATGACTTCCTGAAGCCGCTGCAGCCGTTGAACACCTTCATCTCGATCAGCGCGTTCCTGCTGTTCGGGTCGCAGATCATTTTCTTCGTGAACTTCTGGTGGAGCATGTTCAAGGGCAAGAAGGCGCCGCTCAACCCCTGGGAAGACAACGGGCTCGAGTGGACGCTGCCATCACCGGCGCCGCACGGCAACTGGGAGACGCCGCCCACCGTGTACCGCGGGCCGTACGAGTTCAGCGTGCCGGGCATGAGTGAGGACTACTTGCCCCAGACCAAGAAGCTCCCCACGGACCGGGAGCCGGCGATGACGCCGGCCCACGGCCACTGACGCCGAAAGGGACGACTCGATGACTCAGGCGATGGCCGACGCGATGCGCCCGCCGTTCCCGGCGGAACGGGGGCTCGACGTCTACAACAAGAAGCTGGGGATGTGGATCTTCCTCGCGTCCGAGGTGATGTTCTTCGGCGCGCTGATCGGGTCCTACGTCATCCTCCGGTTCGGCGCTGCGGGCGATTGGGCCAAACCGGGGGTGGTGCTCAACATCAAGATCACCGCGTTCAACACGTTCCTGCTCATCTGCTCTTCTGTCTCGATGGTGAAGGCGTACGCCGCGATCCAGGATGGCTACCCGGACAAGCTGCGGTTCTGGCTCCTCATGACGATTCTCGGCGGCGCCTGCTTCGTCGGTATTCAGGTCTTTGAGTACATCCACCTCGTGGAGCACGGGTTCGTCCCCTCCGGCGTGCGCGAGGGCAGCGAGCTCGCCGAGATGGTCGCGGCCGGCTCCCTCCCCGCGGCCACGATGGGTCTCTACGGCTCGACCTTCTTCACGATGACGGGGTTCCACGGCTTCCACGTCACGTGCGGCGTGCTCTCGATGCTCTACTTGTATGTCACGAAGGCGCTGCCCGGGAAGTACACGGCGCAGGACTTCGCGGGGATCGAGGTCGTGGGATTGTACTGGCACTTCGTTGACCTGGTGTGGATCATCTTGTTCACCATCGTCTACCTCGTCTGAGGACCTCATGGAGACCGCGCACAAGCGTCCCAATTACATCCTCATCTGGGTCTATCTGGCGGTCCTCACCGCCCTGGAGCTGGGGCTCGCGTTCGAGCTGCCGATCTCGAAGAACGTGAAGCTGGCGCTCCTGCTCTTCCTGGCGATCTGGAAGGCGCTGCTCGTGGGGTTGTACTTCATGCATCTGAAGTTCGAGCGCTGGAACCTCCGGATCCTGGCGATCGTGCCGATCCCACTGGCCCTGATTCTCATTGCGGCCGGAATGTCGGAGCACATCTGGTAGCGTTTCTCGAGCTCACGAAGCCGCGCATCACTCAGCTGGTGCTGCTCACCGCCGCCGCCGGGTTCTACCTCGGGGCGGCGGGCGGTGTGCAGATCGGGCTGCTTGTCCATACGCTCATCGGGACTGCGCTCGTCGCCGCAGGGACGAACGCCTTCAACCAGCTCCGCGAGCGGGACCGCGATGCGTTGATGCAGCGCACCCGCGGCCGGCCGCTGCCCTCGGGCCGCATCAGCCCCCGGACGGCGGGAGCGTTCGCGGCCACTATCTCCTGCGCCGGCGTCGTCTACCTGGCCCTGGCCGTCAATTGGCTCACCGCCGGCCTCGCGGCGCTCACCCTCGCGAGCTACGTGCTGCTGTACACACCCCTCAAGCGCACGACTTCGCTGAATACGCTGATCGGTGCGGTGCCGGGGGCTCTGCCGATCGTTGGAGGGTGGACCGCCGCGGGCGGCTCGCTCGGCCCCGCGGTGCTGGCGCTCTTCTGGATCCTCTTTTTGTGGCAGCTGCCGCACTTCCTGGCGCTCGCCTGGATCTACCGCGAGGACTATAAGCGCGGCGGATTCGCCATGCTGTCCGTGGACGACACCGATGGCCGCCGAACCGCGTGGATGGCGTTCCTGTATGCGGTCGCCCTCGTACCCGTCAGCCTGATGCCGACCCTCTTGGGGGTCACCGGCGCGCACTATTTCGTCGGTGCCCTCGCACTCGGTGTCGCGTACGCGGGCGTGACTGCCGTCCTGACGAACGCCACGACGACCCCGCGGGCCTGGCGCGTGTTCCTCGCGTCGGTGGTGTACCTGCCGGCCCTGCTGATCCTCATGGTGCTCGATAAGGCGGTGGCCTGAAGGGTAGATGATTCCGTTCCACCGCCTCCTCATCTCGACGGGCATCGCGTTCTGCATCGGGTTCGCCGGCTGGAGCCTATGGCACTACCGCGACTCGCACAGCCCGGGGATGCTGGTAATGGCGCTGACGTTCGTGGCCGCAGGTGGCGCGCTATTCTATTACCTTCGTCACTTGAACCGTTTCCTCGGCCGATGACATGGACCCCGCCGACCGGCGGGCGCTGACGCCGCTTCGCAGGAGATGGCCCCATGACGCACACCCCCGCTGAACGCCGCCAGGTTGTCCGGTTCGCCTTCTTCAAGCTGGACGGCGCCTGGCGCCGCCTGTCCGCCGAGCGGCAGGCGAGCTCCAAGATCGAGTTCGGCGAGACCATCGAGAGCTTCAATGGTCACCTGCTGCTCCGGCCGTACGGCCTGGTGGGCATCCGGGGCGATTGCGACTTCCTGCTCTGGCAGGTGGCCGAGAACCTCGATGCGCTGGTCGCGCTCCAGACCGCGCTGAACCGGACCGATCTGGGCGCGTATCTGTCGCTGCCGTACAGCTATCTCGCGATGACCCGGCGCTCGATCTACGAGTTCCCCGAGGATCCCAACGAACCCTCCCGGCTCGTGATCCGCCCGAGCGACGCGCGCTACCTGTTCGTCTACCCCTTCATCAAGACGAGGGGCTGGTACATGCTCCCCAAGCCCGAGCGCCAGGTCATGATGGACGAACACGTGCGCGTCGGGCGCAAGTACCCGACCATCCGTCTCAATACGACCTATTCCTACGGGCTCGATGATCAGGAATTCATCGTCGCCTTCGAGGGTGATAAGCCGGGCGATTTCCTGGACCTCGTAATGGAGCTGCGCGAGAGCGTGGCCTCGTCGTACACGCTTCGCGACACGCCCACCTTCACCTGCGTCCAGATGTCCCTCTGGGACATGCTCGACACTCTTGGCGGAGCGGGGTCCGCCCAGGCGGTGTCCCGGCGCCCCGCGCGCGCCGATGGATACACTCCCGTGGCCGCGTTGACGGATCTCCCGGTGGGTTCGAGCATGCGCGTCTACGCGGGGAGCGAGGCAGTCGCGCTCTTCAATGTGAATGGGACGATCCACGCGATCGCGAATCGCTGCACCCACGCGCGCGCGTCGTTGAGCGAAGGAACGCTCGACCCCGCCCGCTGCGCCGTGACGTGCCCCTGGCATGAAGGTGTCTTCTCGCTCGAAACTGGACAGGTCCTCGACGGCCCGCCGGTCCTTCCCGTCGCCACCTACCGCGTGAAAATCGAAGGGGACACGATCCTCATCGCTCCCGCCGAGGCGCGCGAGCACACGGTTGCCGGCTGACGGCCGCTTTCTAAAGGCGTGCCGCCGCGAGCAGGCCGGCGGCACGCCCGTGTGGTTCATGCGCCAGGCCGGGCGGTACATGCCCGAGTACCGTGCCCTCCGCCGCCGGCATTCGATCCTCGACCTCTGCCACCACCCTGATCTCGCGGCGGAGGTCACCCTCCAGCCCATCCACCGTCTGGGCGTGGATGCCGCCATCCTCTTCGCCGACATCCTCCTGCCGTTCGAGCCGCTCGGCCTCGGGCTCTCGTTCGCCGAGGGCGAAGGTCCGCAGATCGCCCGTCCCATCAGAAGCGCCGCCGACGTCGCGGCCCTCCCTCCCGTCGATCCGCTGGAGGACTTGGCGTACGTGCTCGAGGCGATCCGTCATGTCGTAGCCGCGCTGCCAGCGGGCATCCCCCTCATCGGATTCGCCGGCGCCCCGTTCACCCTCGCCAGCTACGCCATCGAAGGAGGCGCGAGTCGGGGCTTCGCGGCGACCAAGCGCTTCATGCACACCGAGCCGCGTGCGTGGCACGCGCTCCTCGAGCGCCTCGCAGAGCTCGTCGGCCGCTACCTCGCAGCCCAGGCCGAAGCCGGCGCCCGGGCGCTACAGCTGTTCGACTCCTGGGTGGGCTGTCTCGCTCCCGAGGACTATCGGGAGTACGTTCAGCCCCACAGCCGCCGCGCCATCGAACTGGCGCGTGCGGCGGGCGTCCCCGTGATCCATTTTGCGACCGACACCGCGGGCTTCCTCGAGGACTTCGCGGCAGCCGGCGGCGACGTGATCGGCGTCGACTGGCGGATTCCCCTGGACGTCGCGTGGCAGCGCATCGGATCAGCCCGGGCGATTCAGGGCAACCTCGACCCCGCCGTCCTGCTCGGGCCACTGTCTACCATCGAAACTCGCACGCGCGATATCCTGGCGCGGGCCGGGGGGCGAGCGGGGCACATCTTCAATCTCGGCCATGGCGTGCTGCCGGAAACCCCGGTGGAAGCCCTCCAGGCCGTCGTGGAGCTCGTGCATGGGCAGTGATGCAGACCCGGCGGGCCGCGACGGAGCGCGCCTGGCCGTGAGAGAGGTCCGGTGAGCCAGGTCGCCGTGATCGGTGCAGGGATCACGGGCCTCGCCGCCGCCTGGGAGCTCGAGCGCGCTGGGGTGCCGCCCCTGGTGTTCGAGAGTGAGCGACGGGCGGGCGGGGTGATCGTCACCGAACGACGCGACGGATTCGTGGTCGAAGGCGGCCCCGACGGCTTCCTCGCGGCCGAGCCCGAGCTTCAGGACCTGGCCCGAGAAGTCGGGATCGGAGATCGGCTGGTCGATCAGGTCGCGCGGGGTTCGTCCGTGTTGACGGACGGTCGACTCGAGCCCCTCGGCGAAGGCGAGGCGGCAGCGCTGCTCGGAATCGAGGTCCAGGGCGAAGGGACGCTCAGCAAGGGATTCCGGAGCTTTGCGGCTGGCATGGCCGACATCATTGAGGCGCTCATGGCCCGCCTTGCCGCCCGGGTCACCACCTCGCGCAGCGTGCTCGGCATCGCGCGGGCGGCGCACGGTTACCGCCTGATGTTCACGGGCGGCTCGGCGGTTGATGTCGATGGCGTGGTCTGCGCGGTGCCCGCATGGACCATGGCCCGTCTTGTGCGAAACGTCGGGGTGCCGCCGGCTGTGGATCTCGAAGAGGTACTGTACTTCCCGAGCCTCACCGTCTCACTCGCCTATCGGCGGGAGGATGTGGAGGCGGAGTTGGCAGGGACGGGCTTCGTCGCGCGAGCTGGATCGGCGGACGCACTCCGGGCCTGCACCTACGCCTCGCTCAAGTATCCGGGTCGAGCGCCCGCGGGGTTCCTCCTGCTGCGGGCGTTCCTGGGCTCGGTGTCGGGTCACCCGGGGGCGGTCGCGCACGCCGAGCTGGCGCGCATCCTGTCGATTACCCACCCACCGGTCTGGACCCGGACTTTTCATTGGGTCCGTGGGTTGCCCCGCTACAAGCCCCAGCATGCCGACCGCGTCGCGGCGATCCGCGAGCAGTTGGGACGCCTCCCCCCTATTGCGATCGCCGGGGCGGGCGTGGATCGGGCCGGCCTGTCGGCCTGTGTCGGGTCGGGCCGCGCGGCGGCGCGGCTCGTCTTGCAGCGGATGGGAGCGGGTGTTACGCGCCCCTGACTTCCACACACATCCCTCCGCCGCAGCGTCGACCGGCGTTGACGCGCGCCCTTGGGAACTGTAGCGTCTCGGGTGTCGCGGTCGCTGTTGGTTGGCGCGAGCCAGGCAGGAGGGATGCATGCCGCGGTTGGAGCTTGCGGCACCGCTGTTCGCTCTGGCACTTCTCACGCGGGCTGCCGACGCGCGCGTGCCAGCCTTTGTACGCCAGACCGGCTTGACCTGCAGCCAGTGTCATGTGAGTTGGACCACCGCCCCGGACTTCACCTTCACCGGAATGAGGTTCCGCCTCAACGGCTACCGCTTGCCACGGGTAACCGAAGTGGGAGCGGGCCCGGAAGGCGCGATTGGTCACGAGGAGCTGGAGCAGACGCTCGCACGTATGCTCTCGGCGCGTGCACGGAGCACCCTCGTCTATAAGACCAAAGCTCCCGGCGATCCTACGTTGGAGCCACCCACCGCAGGTCCTGCCGTGAGCAACCTCATCGGACCCATTGACGGCTACATAACGGGCCCTATCGGGGAGCACGTGGGCCTTTGGAGTGACTTCTGCGGATACGGCGGCCGGGACGTGAGTATCCCCGCGTTTGAGGAGACCACATGCGTACGGAGCGACGGCTACATCGGGTTGAGCGACCTCTCCGCTCAGATCAGCACTATCGCGAACGATAACGTCTTCGGCCTGGCGGGAACCGTCGTCAAGGCGGGGCGCGCGCCACGCTTCATGACCATGACTCCGGCTACCGCACCGAACCATCAGCCCTACGCGCCCGGGATCGAGGGGGGAGGGTATGCGTACACGCTTTACGGGCTGTACGCCTTCCTGGCGGACCGCGTCGGTGTGAAAATCGGCGTGGAGCCTGGCGAGGGAGACCAAAATTTCAAACGCTTCAACTACCGCTTCGAAGGTGGAGTCTTTGCGCTGAACAGCGATGCGGGATGGCTGCAGCTCGGCTGGACGCTCAGGGCCGGCAATGACATGACCCCGATCGTGGCGGGGGTGCCGGGCGTGACGGCGTTGACGAAGGGTCAGTTGGGATACACGGGAGAGAGTGCTGGTCGAGCTCGGCGAGCGATGTACAGCGTTGGTTACGGATTCACTGATCGGGGACCCCACAGCTTCGTCGCGACAGCGAATCTGTCCCTGGAGACCGACGAATACACCGATGGCGGGTCATCCCGGCTGCGGGCAACGGGCACCAACCTGCGCTACTGTTTCCAGCGCAAGTATGGTGTAGACGCTTACGTCTATGGATTTCCGAAGTGGGAGTACACCGACCCGACCGGGGTTACGCACCCGATTCCGGAGAACACCGGTGTGATGGGGAGGCTCATGTACTCCCCCGGACTAAACTTGACCCTTTACATCGAAGGGGCGAACACCCAAAGCGCCAGGCTGGATCAGGACTGGCGCCAAGGGAGTTATTGGAGCGTGAACGCGCAATTCTTGTGGTGAGGTCCGTCTACCCGAGCAGCTCCTTCGCCCTCTTCACCACGTTCTCGACGGTTAACCCGAACTCCTGATAGATCCGCGGCGCCGGCGCAGACGTGCCGAACCGCTCGATGCCCAACACGCTGCCCTGATCGCCCACCCAACGGTACCAGGGCTGAGCGATCGCTGCCTCGACTGCCAGCCGGGCGCCCACCGACGGCGGAAGCACCTTGTCGCGATACTCGCGGCTTTGGCTCGCGAAGAACTCCATGCACGGCATGCTCACCACACGACTGGCGACGCCGGCCGCGGTGAGTTCCTCATGCGCGCCTAGCACGAGCTCGAGCTCCGAGCCCGTGCCAATCAGGATGACAGCCGGCTTGCCGCCCGGAGCGTCTGCGAGGATGTAACCTCCCTGCCGTAGTCCGCTCGCTGAGGCGTACTTGCTGCGATCGATCGCGGTTACCTTCTGCCGCGAGAGGATGAGCGCCACGGGCCCGTCGCGGCGCTCGATCGTGACCCGCCACGCTTCCGCAACCTCCGCTGGATCTCCCGGGCGGATCACCGTGCAATTCGGGATGGCGCGCAGCGACGCGAGCTGCTCGATCGGCTGATGCGTGGGGCCATCCTCCCCCAGTCCAATCGAGT
>DATIXG010000013.1:0-6486 GCA_035518815.1 Gemmatimonadales bacterium
AAGAAGGCTGCGACGTAAGCGTTAGGCTCGAGTGGCGAGCCGTGCGTTGACGTAGGCGACACACCCATCCAAGGTCGCGACCTTCGAGTAGTCGACCTCGGGGATGTCCACGTGCAGCTCCTTGTCGATCGCGATGAAGAAGTTCAGCAGGTCCATCGAGTCGACATCGAGCTGGTCCCGGAATGGGACGTCGGGCTTCAGATGCGCGAGGTCGGCCTCCGGCGCGATGGTGCCGAGGATGCGCAGCACGGCGTCCCTGACCTCGGATCGGGTCATAACCGGGCGGGGTCTTGCAGCAGCGCGTCCACGGCAGCGAGAAACAGGGCGCCACGACGGCCGTCCGTGACGCGGTGATCGGCGGCGAGGGTGGCCGTGACGACCGGATGCGAGACGACCTGCCCCGCGACCGACCACGGGCGCTCGACCACCTTCCCGAACCCGACGATCGCCACCTGCGGCGGGTAGATCACGCCGAACACCGCCTCCACACCACGGTCGCCAAGGCTCGTCACCGTGATCGTCGGGTCGGAAAGCTCCGAGCTTCGCAAGGCGCCGGCCCGGGTCCGGTTCACGAGATCGCGGAAGTTCCGCATCAGCTCATCCACGCTCTGGCGGTCGGCATCGTGCAGGGCAGGCGCCATGAGTCCGCCCTCGCGCAGAAACGTCGCAACGCCCACGTGAATCGCTTCACTCGGCACCGCCGCCTGCCCGTCCCAACGTGCGTTCAGCTCCGGGACCTCGTGCAGCGCCATTGCCACCGCCTTGACGAATAGCACGCCCATGAGCAAGCGCTCGTCGACCGGGCGGGTCGCGTTCTGCTGGGCGAGCCATGCCGTGGCTTCGTGCAGGCTGATGGTGGTGCTGAGATAGAAATGGGGGATCTCCCGCTTCGAGCGGGCCACCGCAGCCGCGATGGCGCCTCGCATGCGGCTGTGGCGGTCGCCTTCGGCCGGTCGACCGGCCGCCGCCTGCTGGACGTCCGCGAGCGTGACCGCGCCGCCGGGCCCGGTGCCGTGGACCGATGCCAAGTCCACCCCTAACGCGGATGCGGCCTTCCGCGCGACCGGTGAAACGCGCACGCGCTCCGCTGGAGCAGGAGTGGGAGCGGGCGTCAGAGCAGGAGTGGGGGCGGGTGTGGGCGCCGCAGCCGTTGCCGCGACCTCCCCCACGTCGCGGATCAGCGCGAGGGGCGTACCGACCGGCACCTTTTCACCGGGTTGCACGAGGATCTTCTCGACCACGCCCGTGGTGAAAACCTGCACATCGATAGCACCCTTGTCCGTGTCGACCTCGGCGATGATGTCGCCTCGACTGACGGCCTCCCCCGGCTGCTTGTACCAGGCGACCAGCCGGCCGGCGGTCATGTCGGCGCCGAGCAGCGGCATGCGGAACTCAGCCACGCGCGCCGCCGATGAGCCCCTGGACTGCCCGGACGATTCCGGCGACCTGCGGCAGGGCCGCGTCCTCGAGATGCTTCGGGTAGGGGATCGGCACTTCGGCACTGCACACGCGCGCGACGGGAGCGTCGAGGTCGTAGAACGCGCCTTCCATGATCCGGGCGCTGACTTCGGCCGCGAGGCTCCCCGAGCGCCACGCTTCGTCCACGACGACGGCGCGGCGGGTCCGGCGGACCGACGCCAAGACGGTCGCGTCATCCAGGGGACGCAAGGTTCGGAGATCGACGACCTCGACGTCGATGCCCAGGGCCGCGAGCTCCTGCGCGGCGTCCAGGGCCTTTCCCACCGAGCCCCCGTAGGCGATCACGGAGACCTGCGTCCCCGGGCGCCGCACCGCCGCCTGCGTGATGTCAGCGACCCCACCGGACGGATCGAGCTCTCCCTCGAGCGGATACAGGGCGGCATGCTCGAAGATAAAGACCGGGTCTGGCTCCCGCAGCGCGGCGAGCAGCATGCCCCGTGCGTCGGGGACGGTCGCCGGCGCGAGCACCCTGATACCGGGGATGTGAGCGTACCATCCCTCGAGGCTGTGGGAGTGCTGCGCGGCAAGCTGGCGGCCGGCGCCCGTCGCCATCCGGACGACGAGCGGGATGCCGAGCTGCCCCCCCGACATGTGACGCAGCGTCGCCGCGTTGTTGACGACCTGGTCGAGGCAGAGCAGGCTGAAGTTGACGGTCATGACTTCCACGATCGGGCGCATGCCGCCGAGCGCCGCTCCGATCCCCGCGCCAAGGAAGGCCGACTCGGAAAGCGGTGTGTCGCGGACGCGGTCCGGCCCGAACTCTTCGAGCAGGCCGTGACTGCAAGCGTAGGCGCCGCCGTAGCGGCCGACGTCCTCGCCCATCAGGAACACCCGCGGGTCGCTTTGCAGCGCCTCGCGGAGCGCACCACGCACCGCTTCGCGGTAGGTCGTCTTCACCATGATGGGACTCCGGCGTCCACCCGTTCAGCATCGCACGTTCGGAGTGAAGCCTTCATGAATGCTCGGGCAAGCGGCGCTCACGCCAGAGCAGTCGACTGGCCAATTCAGGCGGACGGCGCGGGCGCCTGGGTGGCCGCCTGCACGTCCTTCAGCAGGTCCGCCACCGGCTCCCATGGCCCTGCCTCGGCCTCCGCGACCGCCGCCGCAAGCTCGGCCGTCACCTCGCGCTCCAGTGTCGCGACGCTCGCATCCGTGAGCAGGCCCCCCTCGCGCAGCCGCCTCTCGAAGGTCGTGATCGGATCGCGCTCCCTCCAACGCGCGACCTCCTCCTTGGTGCGATACAGCTCGGGGTCGTACATCGAGTGGGCGCGGAACCGGTACGTGAGCAGCTCGAGGAAGCACGGGCCTTCACCCCGGCGTACCGCGTCGGCCACGCGACGCGTCGCTGCTTCGACCGCCAGCACGTCCATCCCGTCCACCTGCTCCGCGGGCACGCGGTAGCTCTCGGCCTTGAGGTACAGGTCGGGCTGCGATTGATGGCGCTCGAGCTCCGTGCCCATCGCGTAGCGGTTGTTCTCGCACAGGAACAGCACCGGCAGCTTCCAGAGGGCCGCGAGGTTGAGCGACTCGTGGAACTCGCCTTCGGCGACCGCGCCGTCGCCGAAGAAACACGCCGTCACGCGAGGCCGACCCTGAAGCTTGTCGGCCAGGGCAAGCCCCACGGCGATGGGGAGGCCGCCGCCCACGATCGCATACCCGCCGTAGAACCGGCGGCCGACGTCGAACAGGTGCATCGAGCCGCCTCGACCGCGCGAGCAGCCGGTCGCCTTGCCGTACATCTCGGCCATTACGGCGCCCGCCGGTATTCCGCGGGCGAGCGCATGGCCGTGCTCGCGGTAGGTCGCGACGATGGCGTCGTCGGGCGTCAACGCCTGGAGCGTGCCGACCGCGATCGCCTCCTCGCCGATGTAGAGGTGCAGGAAGCCGCGGATCTTCCCATCGCTATAGAGCTCGGCCGCCTTTTCCTCGAAGCGGCGAATGCGCAGCATCTCGCGCAGCAACGCCAGCGCATGGTCGCGCTCGATGGCGGGCTGACGGGCAACCGTCGTGCCCATCTAGCCCCCCTCGAGCGTGGACGTATCTCCCTCGGGGAGTCCCAGTTCTCGGGCCTTGAGAAGGCGACGCATGATTTTCCCACTGCGCGTCTTGGGGATCGTGGCGACGAAGCTGATCTCCTTTGGGGCGACCACGGCGCCCAGGCGTGTGCGTGCGAAGCCCAGCAGCTCTCGCTCGAGCGCGTCGCCCGCCGTCTGGTTGGGCTTGAGCGCCACGAATGCTTTGACCACCTCGCCGGCGACAGAGTCCGGTTTGCCGATCACGCCCGCCTCCGCGACCGCAGGGTGCTCGAGGAGCACGCTCTCGACTTCGAACGGCCCGACCAGGTGTCCCGAGGTCTTGATGACGTCGTCCGCCCGCCCGATGAACCAGTAATATCCGTCGCCGTCGCGCCGGGCGAGGTCGCCGGTCAAGTAGAACCCCCCCACGAACGCGCCCCGGTAGCGCTCCGCGTCTCCCCAGTACGCGCGAAACATCGAGGGCCACCCCGGCCGGAGGGCGAGCTGCCCCACCACCCCCGGCTCTTCGACCGTTTCCACGCCGGTGTCGTCGGTCGGCCGCACGATCGCCGCCTCCACGCCGGGGAGCGGCCATCCCATCGAGCCGGGGCGGATCTCCATCCCCGGCCGGTTCGCGATCATGATCCCGCCGGTCTCGGTCTGCCACCAGTTGTCGTGAAACGCATGGCCCAACACTTTCTCGCCCCACACCACGGCTTCAGGGTTGAGCGCCTCTCCCACGCTCGCGAGGAAGCGCAAAGCTGACAAGTCGTAGCGTCGCGGGACGTCGGCGCCGGCCCGCATGAGCATGCGAATGGCGGTAGGCGCGGTGTACCACACCGTCACCCGCTGGTCCTGGAGAATTCCGTACCACCGTTCTACGTCGAAATCGGCTTCGTCCACGATCGACGTGATCCCGTTCGTTAACGGGGCGATGATGCCGTACGACGTGCCCGTCACCCACCCAGGGTCCGCCGTGCACCAGAACACGTCGCCGGGGCGGAAGTCTAACGCGAGGCGGCCGGTGACGTGATGCATCACAACGGCTCGATGCACGTGCAACGCCCCCTTCGGCAGCCCGGTCGTGCCGCTCGTGAAGTGGAGCAGCGCTGCATCCTCCGGGTCAGTCCTGCCGATGGTGTACTCGTCGCTCACCTCGCGCATGAGGCGTCCGTAGTCCTGCGTTCCCGGTACGGCGGTGATGGCGAGTTCGTCTCCTACGAGGACGACGTGCTCGAGGTGAGGCAGGGCGGCTCGCAGCGCGGCGACCTTGCGCGCGTACAGCGACTCTGTTGTGACGAGCACTCGTGCGTCACCGATCGCGAGGCGCGCGCGGATTGGCTCGGGGCCGAAGGCGGAGAACAGCGGGCAGAAGACGGCCCGGTGCTTGAGCGTTCCAAGGGCCGTCACGTAGAGCTCGGGAGTCCTCCCCAGGAGCGCGTACACCCGGTCGCCCTTCGCGACGCCCAGTCGCTCGAGGACGTTGGCGAACTGATTGGTGAGATGGCGCAGCTGGCCGTACGTGTAGTCTCGGACTTCGCGCCGTTTGCCAAGCCAGCGGATCGCCAGTTGGTCCCGGTCGGGCCCCGCGGCGTGACGATCCACGGCCTCGTGGGCGATGTTGAGGCTCGTGGGGTCTCCGGGTAGGCCGCTCAACTCCGCGCGCGCGTCGTCCCAGGAAAAGACAGCACTCCCATGCACGGCGGGAATGCTCGGTCGATCCGTAACGACGTTCACGAGCCCTTCCACGCGCCGACGCTGATCAGGCCGCTATGGCACCTCTCAAGCCGCAACTTGACGTGTCGGAGGTGAAGGCGCCTGCCGGGCGGTGCCTGGTTCGATCGTTGGGCCATGGGACATGCCTCCGGGTGGTAGGGGTGCGCAAGCTCGGGCGAATGAGGCTCAATCGCTATGCGCTCGGCAAGTCCGGGCCCATGGCACCGCTTCCAGCCGCTCGAACGGAATCGGGTCGCCCGCGCGCTCGCAGCGCCCGTAGTCATCTGGCTGCTGGTACAGCCGCTGGAGGGCGGCGTCGATTTCTTCGAACTCGCTGGTCTGCCGGGCCGCGTTGGCCGCATCGAACTCCTGATGGGCGGAGTCGCTCCCCATGTCCGCTATGTGGAACCGGGCCACGGAGATGTCGCCGGACTCGTCGCGTACTGTGCCATGGGTCTCCAAGGCATAGCGCCCGAGCGCACTCACGATCCGCTCGCGCTCTTCGAGGAGTCGGCGCTCCAGATGTTCTCGCTGCGCTGTGGTCAAGGCCATCCGCACTGCCCTCCTCTTCCTGAGTAGGAGCTTACGTCGCCGGCACTGAGCGACGCCCCAACGTGACGTGAAGGGTGCTTCATCGGTCCGCCCCCTCGGGGGAGTCGACCACGATGCCGTCTCACGGCGGGCTTGTCCCTGGCCTCACGATGGCTTCACGCGCTACGGGCGAAGGTTCGCTGGACTCTTCCCTGCGTCAATTCCCGTGGGGCATCCTGCCGTCGAAGAAGAGGTGAAATGACGAAGGCACTCAAGGCGAAGGACATTGCGCTCCGGCCGCCGGTCACGGTGCACGGCGATGCAACGCTGGAAGAAGCCGCGCTCCTCATGCTCCAGCTCGAGGTCGGGTCGCTGCTCGTCGTCGACGACCGCAACCATCTCGTCGGCATCCTGACCGACGCGGACTTCGGAGTCGGTGCCGCGCCGGCGTCCGAGGGTGAGCCGGCGGGGGCTCAGGTGCTCGGCAGTCGCCTCACGGGCCATGCGGAGCGGATCTATCGTGCGGCGCGTACACGCAGGGTGCGGGACGTGATGAACGCGCCGGTCGTGACCGTGGAAGCGGACGATAGCATCGAGACGGTGCTGGCGCGGATGTTCGAGAATCATATCCGCCACATTCCCGTCGTCAGCGGGCGCCGCCCCGTCGGGATGATCTCGACGCGGGACCTGTTGCAGCTCCTGTTCGCGAAATCGGGCAGCCCCTCGGCCGCCCGGAGAGGGGAGG
>DATIXG010000014.1:0-19922 GCA_035518815.1 Gemmatimonadales bacterium
GGCACGGTTCGCTGGGCGCCCAACACGCGCATCGGTTATGTGCCGCAGAAGCTCGACCTCGAGCGCGACCTCCCGATCACCGGCGCCGATCTGTTGCTCGCGCGGGCGCGCCTCGTCGGCACGTCGCGCCAGGAGATCTCCGCCGTGCTTGGCCGCGTGGGGCTCCCCATCGACGTCCTCCGTACCCTGATCGGCACCCTCTCCGGCGGCCAGTTCCAGCGCCTCCTCATCGCCTTCGCGCTGCTCGGGCGGCCCACGGTGTTGCTGCTCGACGAGCCCACTGCCGGAGTCGATGAGCCGGGACAGGAGCGACTGCACGAAACCGTGCTCCGTTTGCAGACGCAGGAGGGCGTCACGGTGCTGCAGATCTCGCACGACCTGAGCGTCGTGTTCCGCCAGGCCACGCAGGTGCTGTGCCTGTCACGTGCGCGCACCTGTTTCGGTCCGCCGCAAGACGTCCTCACGCCCGCGATCCTCGCGCAGGTCTACGGGGCGCCGGTCGGCTTCCACGTCCATGACGACCATGCATCTTAGCGGAATCGCGCTTTCGGCTTCGATGGCGGTCGCCGCCGGGCTGCTCGGGTGCTTCGCGTTGATGCGCCGCATGACGCTCGCGGCCGACGCCCTGTCACACGTCGCCCTCCCCGGCATCGGCCTCGCCCTGCTGCTGCGCGTGCACCCCCTCGTTGGCGCGCTCGCCGCGCTTGTGGCCGGGGCGCTCCTCGTGTGGGCGCTCGAGACCCGAACCCGCATCGGGACCGAAGCGGTGATCGGCGTGGTGTTCTCGGCGGCGCTCGCCATCGGCGCGCTGCTCACCACGGGGGAGGAGCTGATGGACGCACTGTTCGGAGCGCCGGGCGCCTTGACCGGATGGGAGCTCGCCGCCGGCCTCGTCGGGGCGGCCGCCGTTACGGGTTTCGTGCTCTTCATGCGGGATCGTCTGATCGTGACGCTCGTCTCCGCCGACATCGCGCTCACATCGGGGATCAACGTGCGGCGACTCAACCTGCTCTATCTGCTGGCGTTCGCCCTCACGGTGGCCCTGGGGCTGCGCTATCTCGGCGTGCTGCTCATGGGCTCTCTCGTGATCATCCCGGCGGCAACCGCGCGGCGGCTCGCTCGCAACCTCACCACCATGCTCGTGCTGGCAGTCGCGCTCGCGCTCGTGGCCACGCTCGGGGGCGCGTGGCTCGCCATGCGCCTCGATCGCGAGAGTGGGCCGCTCATTATCGTCGTCGCCGCGGCGTGCTTCTTCGCGACCGCGCTCCGGCCGGCGCGCGTGTGAGCGGGGGTCCCCCCACCGCTCAGAGGTTGTAGAAGGCGAGTGTGTCGATCGCGTTCGCGAGCGTCTTCGCCAGATCGGGGTGCGACGCCTCGAACCGGTTGACGGCCTCGGCCAGGCGCCGCCGCAGCTCGCTACGCTCGCCCGCCGGGGCCGCCGCCGGGGCCTTGGTGACCAATGCGCGGATGTCCTCCGCCAGCTCCCGCAACAGGTCCCGATCCTTCGGGTCGACCGAGCGGGTCGCGACGAGCTCCGCGTGCAGCTCCGTGAGCAGCTTATGCAGATGGGGCTGGTTCATGGCTGCGCAGTATCTCCTCGAGATCGATGTTGGGAGCGATGAGGCAAATGTGCCCGTGGCCCGTGAGGACGTGCACGGTGGCGCCCGGCACCCGGGCCGCCATGCCACGCGCCTGCTCCACGGCCGGTACCAAGTGGTCCCGCTCGGACGCGAGAAACAGGGTCGGTGCGGTGATCTCGCGCAACCGGTCGCGCACGTCATAGTCGAGCAGGATGCGCAGGCGCGCGAGGTATCCGCGGCGCGTGGTGCCCGCGGTCAGTTCCAGAAACCGCCGGATCTCCCGGCGATGCGTGTGGCGCGAATGGAGGCGGAAGGCGGTGAGTCGCCGCACCATGCCCATCACCTGCCATGGGAACGGGACCTTGCCCAGAACGAAAATCGCGAGGCGCAACCGGGATCGCGGCTCGAAGTACGGGAAGGAGTTCAACACCACGAGCTGCCGCACCAGCCCCGGCCGCGCGAGGGCGAGGCTCAGCGCCACGGTCCCGCCGAACGACTCCCCGACCACGACCGCCGGCGCTCCTTCCGGGGATGCCGCGCGGATCACCCCCGCGAGATCGTCCACCAGCACGTCCATCCCCCGAGCATCCTCGCGCAGGGCATAGGTCGCCACCCGGTAACGGCGGGCGAGCAGCGGGACCTGCCGGTGAAACAACTGCCCGGTCCCGTCCATCCCGGGAACGAGCACCAAGGGCCGGCCTTCGCCCAGGAGAGCGATGCGGGGGTCGTAGGGGACGTGCACGCCCGGTATGATAACCCGCGCGCCCCATCGTACGGCGGTAGCCGAGGGGATCTTCACACGCACTTCATCGCGACCGATGGGAAGAGACCGTTATGGT
This sequence comes from Gemmatimonadales bacterium, assembly GCA_035518815.1. Lineage (GTDB taxonomy): Bacteria > Gemmatimonadota > Gemmatimonadetes > Gemmatimonadales > GWC2-71-9 > AG25. The sequence continues at coordinate 2,420 of DATIXG010000014.1, forward strand.
GTCCTCATGAGCCCCACTCTACGGAGTCGAGCGAGCAAAGCCTGGCGCATGACGTGGGCGGTCGTATCGCTCGCGTTTGTCCAGACGATCGTCCTGGGACTGGCCGTGGTCCCGGCTGCGTGGCTGTTGAGGTGGTCGTCGAGCTGGGCGCTCGTGTTCCGCGCGATGATGATCGCGCCGGCCTACGTTGTCTTCGCGCTCGCCCTGATGGTGCTCTCCGCCGCGGCGATCCGCCTCTTTGGCTGGCGGACGCCCGCCGATGCGGCGATGCGCATCACGGAGGTGGATTGGCCGCTGCTCGACTGGGTGCGGTATCTGGCGCTGAGTCACATCGTCCGTCTGTGTGCGGGGAGCCTGTTCCGCGCCACGCCCCTGTGGACCGCCTACCACCGCTGGAACGGGGCTCGGCTCGGGCGCGGGGTGTACATCAACAGCCTGGCGATCACGGACGACAACCTGCTTGAGTTCGGGGATCACGTCGTCATCGGGCATGGCGTCCACCTGTCCGGTCACACGGTCGAGCGCGGCGTCGTGAGGACCGGCACCGTGCGGCTCGGCCCGGACGTGACGATCGGCGTGGAGGCGGTGATCGGCATCGGGGTGGAGATCGGCGCAGGCACCCAAGTCGGCGCGTTGAGCGTGGTTCCGAAGTATCAGCGACTCGAGGGCGGCGCTGTGTTCGCCGGCGCGCCGGTACACCGCATCGACGTGCCGGACGTCAACGAGCGATCCACACGGCCAGACAGGTGGCTGCCCCCAGCGTCACCAACCCGAATCCCACCACGCGCCGGAACGGCCCCGAGCCGAACACGAGGGCCACGAGAAGCTTGAACAGCGTGCTCGCGAGCAGGCCGATCAGCATGGCCTCGGCCGCGAGCCCGACCGTGCCCCCATCCGTGCCGAGCTTGCTCATCGAGTAGGTCAGCGCATCCATGTCCATGATGCCGATCGCGACCGCCGATGCCCGCACCCCGGTAGCGCCCCACCACTGCTCGATGAATGGCAACGCGAAGAGCACGAGCTGAAAGGCGAACGCCATCTGGAGCGCGGACCAGAGCCCGAGCGGGCTGCGCTCGTCGCCTTGCGGATCTCGCGGCGTCTCGCGCCGCGACCGTGCGACGGCGACTGCCACGGTCGCGGCCCCCAGCGCGAAAATGGGGGCGAGATACGGCGCGAGTCTCGCGCCGAGCGCGGGGTTGAGCACGGTGCCGACCAGTCCGACCCGCAGCACGAGCGCCGTGCACGCGCTCAGGACCCCAACGCCGAGCGCGGCGCCTGCCCCCGGCTCGTCGCGACTGCGCCGGGCGAACTGCAGGGTGACGGCGGTGCTCGAGACGATCCCGCCGAGCACCCCCGTCAGGCCGTACCCCCGGGTGACCCCCACGGCGCGGCGGGCGAGATAGCCCGCGAAGTTGAGACCGGAAAAGAGCAGCACCGCGGCCCACAGGGCGCGCGGGCGGATGGTGTCGAACGGGCCGTACGGTCCTTCAGGAAGGAGGGGCAGGATGACGAGGGCGAGTACGGCGAACTGAAGTGCGGCGGCAAGCTCGCGCTCGCCCACCCGCTTGATCGCCCCGTGGATCCGGGTCTTCTCGACCAGGGCGAGGACCATCACCGACGCCACGGCGCACGTGAGGAGCGGAAACCCGAGCCCGGACACGACGCCGAGGGCCAGCACGAGGAGGGCCGCGACCTCTGTCGTGCCCTCGATGCTCTCGCCGCCGCCGCGCGCCGCCATCACGTATGCGGCCACGATCAGGGCGCTCGCCCCGGCAATCAGCAGGCCGCCGGCGAGCAACGCTCCGCCGGCGAGGAGCCATCCCGCCACGCCGCCGAGCAAGCCGATCAACAGCATCGTGCGCGCGCCCGCAAAGCGGGCGGCGGGCCCGGTCGCGTGGCCGGACCATTCCCGCTCGATGCCGACCGCCAGCCCCGCGAGCCCGGCCGCCGCGAGCGCGCCCGCCGCCGCCGAATCGAGTTGCATCGTCACTGCGCCGTGTATCCGCCGTCGATCACGAGCTCCGTCCCCGTTACGAAAGCAGCCTCGTCGGAGGCGAGGTACACCACTCCATAGGCGATGTCGTCAGGCTTCCCGATATGGCCGACGGGATGCAGGCTGTCCAGGCGCTTCCACATGGCCGCGGGATCGGGAGACGCCTTTACGGCCGTCTCGACCATCGGCGTGCGGATGTATCCGGGGTGCACCGAGTTGACGCGAATGCCGGTGCGCTCGCGCGCGCAGTACAGCGCGGCCGACTTGGTCAGCAGCCGTACGCCCCCCTTGCTCGAATTGTACGCCGCGAGATCGGGGTCGCCGATGATCCCTTCGATGGACGAGATATTGATGATCGAGCCGCCTCCGGAGCGCCGCATCGCGGGGATGGCCGCCTTGGTGCCCAGGAACACCCCGTCGAGGTTGACGGCCATCAGGCGGCGCCACGTTTCGAGCGTCGCATGCTCCACGTCGCCCATGATCCCGAGCCCCGCGTTGTTCACGAGGATGTCGAGCCGGCCGAAGCGGCGCACCACGTCCGCCACCACTCGCTGCCAGTCTTCCTCCCAGCTGACGTCATGCGCAAGGAAGACGACCTGCGCGCCCCGCTCACCGATCCGGCGCGCGGCCTCCTCGCCCGCGGGGCGATTGACGTCGGTGAGCGCCACCGCCGCTCCCTCTGCCGCGAGCATCGCCGCGCAGGCCTCGCCGATCCCCATGGCGCCGCCGGTGACGATCGCAACCTTGCCTTGCAGGCGATTCATAACTCACCAGAGAGAGTCGTCTCCAGTGAACGGCGCGGGGTTGCCCGCACGCGGGCGCGGGTGCTGTACCCCAGCCGCAGCAGCAGCTGTGGGTACCCCGGACGGGCGGTCAACGTCTGGAGCGGCAACCGCAGGTTGGGGACCTCGATCGGCTGATTCAGAAACGATGCCGACACGCCCGCCAGCCTGGCGCGCACCAGGATGTGCGCGAGGGCCTGCCCCGCGGCGAGCCACGCGACCGGGCGGTCGTGGTCCGTCCCGAGCACCGCCAGCACGGGAGACCCCTGCGCCAGCGCTTCGTCGTGCGCCGCGCGTCTCTTGCCCACGTCGAACGTGCGAACGATCAGCGGACCTGTGAATGCGCCCAGACGTCCCAGCTCGTGCGCGTAGCCCGGCATGCCGTCACGCTTGTGACTGCCGTTCGGCCGCATCCAGGAAGCGAGCTCCTGCCGGAACGCGGCATCGGCCATCTGGACGCGATCGCCCCGGGCGACGAGCTCGGCGACCTCGTGCCGCGCCGACTCGGCGCGCACCACGGCGAGCCATGCGCCTTCCTTCGCCGCATCCGCCGCCAGCGTCGCGAGCACCGGCTCGGGGACCGGGCTGCTCTTGAAAGGAGACCGATCGGTGTGCCGCTTGCGCAGCATCTCGAACAACTCGTGGTCCTCCTCCGACGGCTCCGCCCGGCCCTGCACGGTCACGCGCGCGAGGAGATCCGGATTGCCCGGATCGGGCAACACCTCCACGCGCTCCGCGATACCAAAGTGCCGCAGGGCGAGCCGGAGGTTGAACAGCGCGGCGCCGCAGGAAATCAGGAGCTCGCGGTCGTCCGGATCAACCACCGGCAACCGGCGCGAGCGATCGGCCATGAGATCCAGGTGCTCGTCGAACAGCCGGAACACCCACGGTTGCGAATTGTGGCTCGAGGGCGCGAGGATCGCATAGCGAATCGCCGCGCGCAGCTGATCGCGGGTGGTACCCGTGATCGGGAATTCCTCGCCCAGGGCCTCGACGAACGGTTGCAGCAGGAGGTCAGCCATGGCTCACCCTCCCTGATGCCCGGGCGCCCCGCCGGGCTTGCCAGGGCGGTTGGCTCTGGTGTTGATCCCGAGCAAGGAGTACAGTGGGCACCACTCCGTCAGGGCCGTGTATAGGAGCAGCACGGCGACGAAAACCAGTCCCATCGAGACGACTACCAGATTCAAGACGCCTGCGGCGGCGAACAGGAGCACGAGGCCAATCATCACGCGAATGACGGAATCGCCATCCCCCACGTTCTTGCGCATCATCCCTCCCTATTGGGGTCTGAATGACGATGGTCAGCCGGAGATGAAGCGGCCGTGAGGCCGCGAGGAAAGGCCTATCAGGCTCCCGCGCTCGCGCTGCTCGTCCTAGCGACGGGCCCCACCGTGCCGGGCGTGACCGTCCGACCCGAGCGCCCCATGCAGGGATCCCTGGCCGTGCTGATCGTCCATCCCGAATCACTCGCCGTCCCCGTGCTGCGCGGGACGGCGGCCGGTGAGCCGCTGCACTTCGAAACCACGGCGGGCGGAGAGGCCTGGGCGCTGCTACCCGTTCCGCTCGACGCGGGCGACTCGCTGGACGTGTCGATCGCGGACTCGATCGCCATCCGCGTGCCCGTGAGCGTGCGCCCGGTCGGATCCGAACGCCTGCGTCCGCCTCCGCAGTACCGGCGTCAGCCTGACTCAGCCGTCGCCGCGCGCGCCGCCGCCGAGTCGGCGCTGGTCGTCGTTGCGCTCAGCCAATCGCATCACAAGCCCCGCTTGTGGAAAGACGCATTCCTGCGTCCGGTGCCCGGGCGGGTGCACAGCGGGTTCGGCGCGCGGCGCGCGTTCGCCGAGGGGGTCGCGAGCCGGCACCGCGGCGCGGATCTCGCCGCGCCGATGGGTGAGTCCATCAAGGCCGCCAATCGGGGCGTCGTCACGCTGGTGGGGGACTACTACTACGGCGGCCGCACCGTGCTGCTCGATCATGGCGCCGGGCTCGTGACGGCGTACGAACACCTGAGCAGTGTCGACGTCGCCATGGGAGACACGGTCGCGCGTGGCGCGGTGATCGGGAAGGTTGGCGCGACGGGACGCGCCACCGGCCCCCACCTGCATTGGGGGGCGTTCTACGGGCGCGTGGCGGTGGACCCACTGGAGCTCCTCACCCTCACGCCGCCCTGACACCCGGCGCCGGACGTTCAGTGCGACGGGGGGGAGTCCGCGACGACCGGTGGCATCTCGTGGGGAGCGTCGGCCTGGTGCTGTTTGTAGATCGCCTCGAGCACGTCCGCGACGGAGTCGCGGGTCAGGCCGTTGAGCTTGAGATGCGTGGTGAGCACAAACCGCATCACGCCCGACGGGTCGGCCAGGAACTCGCGCAGGTGCACGCCGTACCGGTCAACGACATCCACATAAGCGAAGGTGAGGTCGGGTCCCACGTCGTCGGACTCGGCCTTGAGGCCGAGCGCTCTCACGGCGTGGCACTTGGTGCAGCCCTGCTCGACGAAGATGGCCCCGCGCGGGTCGTGCCGCTGCGCGCGCGCCGCTCCGAGCGGGACCAGGGCGAGACCAGCCACAGCTGCAATGGCGATCGAGACGGTCTTCATGTGCCCTCCCTTCCCTCACGCTACCCCGACCCGGCGCTCAATTCCTCGTGGGCGTGTCGGCCACGATGGACGGGATCTCGTGCCGCGCGTCCGCGCGGTGCTGCTTGTAGATCCCCTCGAGCACGTGCGCGATGGAGTCGCGGCTCGCCGCGGACAGGTTGAGATGCGAGGCGAGCATGAGGCGCATCACGCCCTCCGGGTTGTACAAGAAGCTTTGGAGGTCGACCCCATAGCGATTCACGACGTCCACATATGCGAAGGTCAGATCAGGTCCTACGTCCGACTTCGCCTTCAATCCGAGCGCCCACACGCTGTGGCATTGGGTGCAGCCCTGGGTCAGGAAGATGGCCCCGCGGGGATCGGCGTGCTGAGCAGCTAGCGTCGCCGGCGCGAGAGTCGCCACGGCCATCGTGGTGATCAGCCCAGCCGCCCGCGCTATCCCTCTCGTCTGCTTCATCGAGACCTCCATCGGTCGTCCCCCACAGCCTAGCACCTCTCAGCGGGTCCGCCGGTGAATGCCGGGTGAAGGGACCTTCAGCAGGCGCTCACGCCGCCTGACGGTGCAGGGCCGTTGATTTGAGACCATGAAGCGAGCACTTCAGGTCATCCTGGCCCTCGGAATCTTCGGGCTCTTGTTCTCGGGCGTGTTGACGTACGGTGAGCTGTTCGGACGGGCCGCTGAGACGTGCCCGGCGCCTGGCGCGCCCGGCACGGTATTCGGCTATCCCGCGTGTGTGTACGGGTTCTTCATGTACCTGGCGATCACGGTGACGGCGGCCATAGGGCTGATGCGCCGGGCGTGACCGCGCGGATCGAGGCAAGTATCATGGTTCCCTTGGTCATCGTCATCCTCGCGCTCATGGTGCTGTACTGGTTTCCGGTTCGACGCTGGATGGCCCGTTGGGGCACTACGCCGTCCGATCTGACCCGCGTCATGGCGGGTGATAGCCTGATCATCGATCCGACGTATTCGGGCACGATGGCCGTCATCGTCAACGCGCGGCCGGAGCACATTTGGCCTTGGCTGCTCCAGATGGGATATCAGCGTGGCGGGCTCTACAGCTACGACTGGCTCGACCGCCTCTTCGGCTATCTCGATCGGCCGAGTGCCACTCGCATACTCCCCGAGTTTCAGCACCTGGCTGTGGGTGACCGGATTCCCCTTGGGCGGGGCCCGGCGTGGCCGGTGGCAGCCGTCGATGCGTGTCGCGCGCTCGTGCTGGATATGCGGAACATGGGCGGCATCGATTGGGTGTGGCAGTTCGGCCTCTACCCGGTCGACGAGCAACGAACTCTCCTCATGTCGCGCAGCCGCGTGCGCGCGCGGACCGTTTGGACTTGGCTGTTGACGTCTGCGATTGAACCCGCTGGATTCGTCATGACGCGGCGGATGCTGCTCGGCCTGAAACATCGCGGCGAAACGCTGCGAGCCTCGGCACACACTGGCGAGAGTCGCGCCATTCGAGGTGCCGCCGCAACCCGCTAGCGCCCGTCGAACGCCGCGGCTTGCTTCGCGAAGAACGCGCGCAAACCCTCCGCGAAGTCCGGGGTCTCCGCGATGCGCGCGAGCTGCTGCAACTCCTCGTCGAGATGGTAGTCGAGCTGGTCGACGCCCGCGGCCTGGTTGAGGAGACTCTTGGCCACGGCGTAGGCGCGCGTGGGTCCGGCGGCGAGTCGTTGCGCGACATCCATCACCTGGGCGTCGAAGGTGTCGGCGGGGAAGACGCCCGTGATGAGCCCCATGTCACACGCCGCTGGCGCTGAGAGCCTCGGGTTCAGGAGGACCAGCTCGAGCGCCTTGCGAAGGCCGATGAGCCTTGGCAGGAAGAACGTGGAGCTCTCCGCACCGGTCAGCGCGGTCTTGTGGTACGCCCACTCGAAGCTCGCCCGCTCGGACGCATACACGAGATCGCACGCCATCGCGATGCCGAATCCGCCCGCCGCGGCAATGCCATCCACGGCGGCGATGAACGGCTTCGGCGCGCGTTTGATCTCCGAAATCGCGCTGTGGATGTACTCGAGGATCTGCTTGAAGCTCTCGCCGTAGCCCTGACCCGGCCCCACGCCCTCGGGATGCAGGTACCCGAAATCGGCCGAGTCGCCTTTCTCGCGGATGTACTTGAGATCCGCTCCGCTCGAGAACACCCCCCCTGCCCCGCGAACCACTACGCACCGAATCTGGTCGTCACGCGCGAGCTGAAGGCCGGCCTTGCGGAAGTCCTGCGCCGTGTCAACGTCCATCGAGTTGAAGCGCTCGCGGCGGTCGATCGTGAGGATGCCGACCGCGCCATCGCGAGTCACCTGGATGTGCTCCATCAGCGCTCGCCCCCGCCCCCGCCCCCGCCCCCGCCCCCCGCGCGCCGGACGCGGAACCGGATCAGGGTCTTTTGCACCCGGGCCCGTGGGGTGGTGAGATACTCCTCCTCGTGCGGCCCCGCGATCTCGTAGCCCTGCTCGGTGACGAACGCGTGCAGCCGCGCGACCGTCGGCCCCTCCGTGGCGTACGACCCGACGTGCAACAGCTCGGCCACCGGTCCGTACTCCCATACCTCGCGCTTGACGGTCACGTCGGGGTTCTTCTGCGGCAGCGCATCGATGCCGGCAGGGAGCGGCAGACCCCAGACGCCGGTCCAGCGGTCCCGGGCGACGACATTGGCGTCGGGCCACCGAGCCCGGAGCGGGCCGACCTTGAAGACCTTCCCCCGCCGCTTCTTGAACTCAGCGCGGGCGCCGTACGCCGCCCCGAAGAGCGCCGGGATCGCCGTCTGCGCCGCCGTCGCCGGATCCCCGCGGGTGTACACGACCGCCATCGGCTGCGCGGGCATCTCGGACAACCGTGGCTCGGGCAGCGCTCGAGGCTTCGCTCGCGCCTTGGCCTTGGCCCGCGTCTTCCGGCGCGCGGTCACCACAGGACCACCGTCGCTCGCATTGCTGAGAGCGTCAGCATATCCGGGGGAGCGGCTCGCCCTCGGGTTCCGCCATGAGACGCCGACCGAGACCGGTATCCAGCACCACGCGGCCGGCGTGATCCGCGGTGCACGTGCCCACGATGGCCGCGGCGGCGCCGAGCGGGTGCGCGACGAGGGCGGCGAGCACCGCGTCCACCGCGTCCGGCCGCACGCCGAGCAGCGCCTTCCCCTCATTCGCGATGTGGAACGGGTCGAGGCCGAGCATCTCCGCGGCCGAGCGCACGAGCGGCGAGACCGGCACGAGCGGCTCCTCGATGACGATCCCGACCCCGCTCTTCTCCGCCATCTCGTGCAGCGCGCTCGCCACGCCGCCCCGCGTCGGGTCCTTCATCGCGGTCACGTTTCCCGGCGCCGCGGCGAGCGCGGCCCTGATCAGTCCGTTGATCGGAGCGACGTCCGAGAGGAGCTCCGTCTCAAACGTGAGACCGTGGCGCCTGGCCATGAGTGCGATGCCGTGGTCGCCGATCGTCCCCGTCAGAATCAGACGATCGCCAGGCTTGAGGCCGGCGTCGGGAATCACGGCGTCCGTAAGCGCGACGCCCGTGGTGTTGATCACGATGCCGTCGAGCTCACCGCGTCCCATCACTTTGGTGTCGCCGGTGACGATGGTGGTCCCTGCTTGCTGGCAAGCCAACCGCATCGAGGCCTGAACGCGCTCGAGGTCGGAGCGGCGGAACCCCTCCTCCATGATGACCGCGCAGGTGAGGCCGAGGGGCTCCGTGGCGCCCATCATCGCGAGATCGTTCACGGTCCCCGCGACCGCCAGCCGGCCGATGTCGCCGCCCGGGAAGAAGATCGGATGGACCACGTGCGAGTCGGTGGTGATCACGAGCCAGCGGTTGCCGACGCGCAGCGCCGCGCCGTCGTCCATGGCCGCGAGCCCGATGCCGTCGACGGGGACATCGAGGAACCCCGCGGTCAGCGTTTCCTCGATCAGACGCCGCATCGCGCGCCCGCCGGCCCCATGCTTCATGCCGACGACCGCCTCTTTCGCGGCGGCGCCCGTTCCGATCGTGGCGCTCACAGGTCGGGATGACCTCCGTACTGGTGCCAGATCCGGCACGTGCCTTCGCTCGACACCATGCAGGCGCCCACGGGATTGTCGGGCAGGCATTCCTTGCCGAACAGGGAGCACTGCGTGGGCGACGCGATGCCGGCCATGATGTCGCCGCAGATGCACAGTTGGGTCAGCGTCGAGGGCGCGTGGTTCCACAGGCGCCGGACGTCGATCCGGAATTTCTTCCGCGCATCCACGTGGGCGAACTCGTCCCGCAGCCGCAGATTGCCGTTCGGCACGTGGGCGATGCCGCGCCACTGGCCCCCCACGGTGCGGAACACCTTCCACAGCTGCTCCTGCGCGTTGCGGTTTCCCTCGGGGGTCACGCAGCGCGGAAACATGTTGACCACGCGCGGCGTGCCGTCCCGCACCAGCTCGACCAGCTTCACCAGCCCGGCCAGGATGTCGAGCGGTTCGAACCCGGCGACCACCACGGGGATCCGGTGGCGCTCGACGAACCGCTCGAAGATTCGCCAGCCCGTGATCGTCGCGGCATGCCCGGCCGCGAGAAATCCCTCGACTTTCGTCGCGGGCATTTCGGCCACGATTTCCATGACCGGTGGGATGTACTTGTGGGCCGACAATACAGAGAAATTGGGTGGCGGATCGGCGAGCACCACCGCCGCCGTCGCGACGGCGGTGGTCTCGAAGCCGCTCGCGAAGAACACGACCTCGGCCGTGGCATCACGCGCCAGCTCCACGGCTTCCGCAGCGCTGTAGACCACGTCGATCCGCGCGCCCGCGGCCTGCGCGTCCGCGAGCGACTGCGCCGTGCCCGGCACTTTCAGCATGTCCCCGTACGTGGCGATCCGGATCCCGTCCTGCGCCAGGACGACCGCCTCGTCGACCTCGGGCACGTCCGTCACGCAGACGGGGCACCCGGGCCCCATGATCACATTGAGCGTGCGGGGCAGCACGGCGCGCAGGCCGAACTTGGCGATGGACTGCTCGTGGCTGCCGCACACGTGCATCACGGAGACGGGCTCGCGCCCGACCTCGCGGCTCACCTTCTCGAGGGCCTGCGCGAGCGCCCGCGCCTTGGCGGGGTCGCGGAATTTCAGCTCGCGCGCGATGCCGGTCAGCGCCGTGTCAAGCATCGGAGTCTCGTCGCGTCGCGGTGATCTCGCTGCGCACGTCGGCCGCCATCATGTCGTTCTCCGCCTCGCGCAGCAGCAGCTCGTACAGGGCGAGCGTCTCCTGGATCTCGTGCGCGGGAATCTTGCGGATGGCGAAGCCGACGTGGTTCAGGATGTAGTCACCGGGCGCCACCGGCTCGTCGACCACGTCGAGGCGCGTCTCACGGCGCACACCCCAGAAGTCGACCGTCGCGATCTGCCCGTGAACCTCCACGATCCGTCCGGGGACTCCGAGACACATGGGCTACCTCCCTAGCAATGCGGCCGCGACGGCGGCCTGGCCATAGCTCACGGCCCCATCGTTGGGCCCGAGCCGCGTGGGCACGAGCACGCGCAGGCTGCGCTTTTCGAGCCGCGCGCGGACCGATTCGAGCAGGCGGGCATTCTGGAAGCAGCCGCCCGACAGCGCAACCGTCCTGGTTTCGGCGCCGGCCGCCGCCCGAGCCGCGAGCTCGGCGGTCGCCGCCGCGACGCTTTCGTGGAACGCCGCGGCCAGGTCGGCCACCGCGACGCCGGCGGCGCGCCCCTCGCCCAGCGCGACGAGCAGGGGGAGCGGGTCGAGCGTCGCGCGGCCTGCGCCATTCTCCGTCCGCGGGAAGGGCAGCGCCGCCGCCGTACGGCTGCCGGCCAGCGCTTCCAGCTCCATCGCCGCCTGTCCCTCGTACTGCGCCAAGCGCCGCACGCCCAGAACGGCCGCGGCGGCATCGAACAAACGCCCCATGGACGATGCGTGCGGCGCATTGAGCCCGTGCGCGAGCTGCTGCGTGGCGAAGTAGCGCTCGCGCTCCACGACCCCGGCGAATGCAGCCTCGAACGCGTGGGCGGCACCCGGCTCGAGCCACAGATAGCCGAGCGCGGCCCGCCAGGGCATTCGCACCGCCAGGTCGCCGCCCGGCAGGGGCGCGTAGCGCAGGTGGCCGATGCGCTCGTATCCGGCGAGGTCTGCGGCGAGAAATTCCGCTCCCCACACGTTCCCGTCGTCCCCGTAGCCCGTGCCGTCGAATGCCACTCCCAGAGCCTGATCGGTGACGCCGTGCTCCGCGAGGACCGCGGCCACGTGCGCGTGATGGTGCTGCACCGAAATCACGCGCTCGAGTCCGAGCTCCTCCGCCACGCGGGTCGAGAGATACCCCGGATGCAGGTCGCGCGCTGCCACCCGCGGATCGCAGCGGAACAAGCGGCGGTAGGCCGCGAGCGTGCCGTAGAAATGGTCCAGTGTTTCCAGATTCTCGAGGTCGCCGATGTGCTGGCTCACGAACGCGCGATCGCCATGCGCCAGCGTGAAGGTGTTCTTCAGGTGCGGGCCGACCGCGACGAGCGGCACGGGCGCCGGGACGGGCAACGGGAGCGGCAGCGGCGCATAGCCCCTCGCGCGACGGAGGAACAGGGGACCGCCGCCCGCCACGCGCACCACGGAGTCGTCGTAGCGCGCCACGATCTCGCGGTCGTGCAGCAGGAAGGCGTCCGCAATGCCGGCCAGCTCGCGCCGCGCGGCCACGTTTCCGGTGGCGATGGGCTCGTCGCTCGCATTGCCGCTCGTCATGACGAGCGGCCGCGCCACGCGCTCGAGCAGCAGGTGGTGCAGGGGCGTGTACGCGAGCATCACGCCGACGGTGTCGAGTCCCGGACTAACCCCGGGCGCAAGCCCGGGGTGCCACGACACCCCATTAACCCCGGCTTTGCGGCCGGGGTCAGTCAGACCGGTCCCACAATGAAGCAGCACAATCGGCCGCTCGCGCGATTCGAGGAGCTGCGCCTCGGCCGCCCCGACCTCGGCGATCGTACGGGCTTCATCGATGGTCCGCACCATGACCGCTAGCGGTTTCGCGTCGCGGTGCTTGCGAGCGCGCAGTCGTTGCACGGCCTGCTCATTCGTCGCGTCGACCGCCAGATGAAACCCGCCGAGTCCCCGAATCGCCACGATGTACCCCGCGGCCAAAAGCTCCACCGCGGCGGTGATGGCTCCCGAGCCGGCCCTCACTCCGGTCGCCCCACTGACCCCGGGCGTAAGCCCTGGGTGCCCGGTGGCCTCGAGCCACACCTTGGGTCCACAAGCGGGGCAGCTGTTCGTCTCCGAGTGAAAGCGCCGATCCCAGGGGGTGCGGTATTCCCGCTCGCACGCCGCGCATTGCGTAAACGCCCGCATGCTCGTCCGCTCGCGATCGTACGGCATCGCCTGGATCACGGTGTAGCGCGGACCGCAATCCGTGCATGTGATGAAGGGATAGTGATAGCGCCGGTTCGCCGGATCGAACAGCTCGGCTTCGCAGGCGCTGCACAGCGCCGCGTCGGGGGCCACGGGCTGGCCGCGGTCACGGTCGTCCCGACTCTCGCGAATCGTGAACCCGTCGATGCCGAGCGGGTCGCACGCCGTACGCTCGAGATGCTCGATCCGGGCGAGGGGCGGCGCCTCGGCTTCGAGGCCGTGCACGAACGCGTCTACGGCTTCCGGGTCGCCCTCGACGACGATCTGGACGTCGCCGGCGCGGTTCTCGACCCAGCCCGCGAGGGCGTGGCGCCGCGCGAGACGATGCACGAAGGGCCGGAATCCGACTCCCTGTACCACGCCGGTGACGGAGAACCGCGCAGCCACACTCATGCCGCCACGCCCTGCCGCACCGCGGTCCGCAGGAATCGATACCACTCGTCCATACCGTCGGGCGCGAGCGCCGAGGTGAACACGAACTCGAGGTCAGGATTGACGCGTCGCGCCAACCCCAACGCCCGATCGACGTCGAACGGGACGTATGGCAGGAGGTCCATCTTGTTGAGGACGGCATAGCGCGCCTGCTCGAACAGCCTGGGATACTTGACCGGCTTGTCCTCGCCTTCGGTCACCGAGAAGACCACGATCTTCGCGTCCTCGCCCAGGTCCCAATTCGCCGGGCAGACCAGGTTGCCCACGTTCTCGATGAACAAGAGCCGCGTGCGCGCGAGGTCGATGGCGTCGAGCGCCGCTCGCACCTGGCTCGCGTCGAGGTGGCAGGCGCCGTGGGTGATCACCGCCTGCACCAGGCGGTCGGTGTGGCGCGCCAGGCGGTCGGCGTCGTTCTGCGTCTGGACATCCCCGGTCACGACCGAGATGCCGAGTTCTTCGCCGAGGTCGGCGAGGGTGCGTTCGAGAAGCGAGGTTTTCCCTGAGCCGGGCGACGACACGAGGTTGAACGTCAGGATCCCGGCATCGCGCAGGCGCCCGCGCACCTCGGTCGCGAGCTCGTCGTTCCGCGCCATGACCCGCTCGCGAACGTCAATCGTTCGGACGGCCATCGTCAACCTCGATGTAGCTGACCCGCAGCACGTCTCCGGGCGAACGTCGGATCACGGGCTTGGCGCCTGCGAAGGGAGGGTCGGCGAGGAGGGTTTCGAGACAGAACGTGAGGCTCGACAGCTCGACGCCCGCGGATTCCCCCACGTCCACGCCGACGGCCACGACGCTCCCCGCGCCCGGTCCCGCCGCCAGCGCCTGCTGTTCCGCGATGCGGCAGACCTCGATGGCGATGCTCATCTCATGCATGGACCGCGGCGGCCTTCGGGGCGCATCGATGCCCCCACAGCTCCAGGTGGCGCACCGCCGACGCGACGAGGCCGTCCAGGCGCGTGCGCAGCACATCGCTCAGATCGTCGCGCATCTCGACCCGCCCCGGCTGCAGGCCGATGGCCGTCGTCTCCGCCGGCAGCGTTCCCCGCAGCTCCGCGAGCGCGAGCACGTCGCGCAGATCGACCTGATGGGGCGAAAGCTTCGTCGCCAGCACGCGCGGCAGGTCCGGCCGCAGGATCACGACGTCCGTGCCCGGGACAGCGCCGACGTCGATCGCGTCGATGAAGAGCACGCGCGCCGCGTCCTCGATCACGGGGAGCAAGTTCAAGCCCCAGGTGCCCCCGTCTACGAGCTCGACGTCCGCCGGCAGGTCCCAGTCGCGCCGCAGGCGCTCGAGCGCTGCCAGCCCGAGCCCGTCGTCGCCCATGAGCGGGTTGCCGAGCCCTATGACGACAGTGGCCTTGCTCCCGTCACTTGGGCTGGTCGACATACTGCACATCGCTGCGCACGAACCGGCCGCCGCTGATGATGGAGGAGATCGTCCCCGTCCGCTCGAGAATATCGGCGCGCAGGGCGAGGTACAGATGGATCGGGAAGAAGATGAGAAAGACCCACGTCAACACGTGGTGCACGAAATGCACGATCTGGATCCCGCCGAGGAGGGGCACGACCCACCCGAATACCGTGTACCACAGCCCGCCGGGCCGCGACTGCCCGTACATCGCGAAGCCGGTGATCACCTGCAGCGCCGCGACGCCGTAGAGCGCGGTGTAGCTCAGCTGCTGGAGCGGGTTGTGGCCGAGGTAGTGCGGCGCCTTTTCGGGCTGGATCATCAGGTAATACTTGACCTGCTTCACCAGATTGATCCAGTCGCTCTTGAACACCGGAAACAGCGCGCGCCAGCGCTCGAACTCGTTCCCCGCGAACATCCAGTACAGGCGCACGATGGCCGTGGCCACGAAGACGCCGGCGGCGGCGAAATGCAGAAACCGCATGCGCCCCATCAGGTAGTGGGCGCTCGCTTCGCCCGACGTCATGAAGTAGGGCGCGCCGATATAGAACCCCGTGACGATCAGCACCACGATCGACGCGACCGCCGCCCAATGCATCGCGCGGATGGGCCACTCCCACAGGTAAATCCAGCGATAGTTGCCGCTGGGCGGTGGCACCTTGTGCGCCAGCGTGGGCCCGGTCATTGGACCTTCACGCTGGTAACGAGGTTTCCCGTAGCGTCGAGCACGTGCACGCCGCACGCCATGCAGGGATCGAATGAATGGATCGTGCGCAGGATCTCGATCGGCTGATCGGGCTTGACCAGCGGGTGGTGATCCATCAGCGCCGCTTCGTACGGCCCCGGCTGTCCCTTGGCGTCGCGCGGTGAACAGTTCCACGTGCTCGGCACGACGCACTGGTAGCGGGAGATCTTCTGGTCCTCGATCTGCACCCAATGGCCCAGCGCGCCGCGCGGAGCATCGAGGAATCCGTACCCCTGTGACTTGGCGGGCCACTTGGCCGGCTCCCACCTGTCTCCGTTGAAGGTCTTCGTGTCGCCGCCCTTGATGCGGGCGACGAGGTCGTCGTACCACAGCGGCAATTGCCGCGACAGGAGCACCGTCTCGATGCCGCGCGCCGCGGTGCGGCCGAGCGTCGAAAAGAGCGCCGCCGGTCCCACCTCGAGCCGGTCGAGCACTTCCTTGATCAGCGCGCGCGCCTCCTTGTGCCCGGAGCCGTAGGCCACGAGCATGCGCGCGAGCGGCCCGACCTCCATGGGCCGGCCCTCGTAGCGCGGCGACTTCATCCAGGAGTACTTCTTCTCGCCCTGGAGGTAAGTCCACGGAGTCTTGGGGCCGGCATATTTGGCTTTGGTCTCTCCCTCCCAGGGGTGCAGCCCCGCTTCGTCGCCCTGTGAGTATTCGTACCATGAGCTGTTGATGTACTCCTGCACCAGCTTGTGGTCGTACGGCAGGATCTTCGTGATGTCCTTCTCGAGGATGATCCCCCGGGGGAAGTAGAGCGAGCTCAGGTCGCGCACATCCCTGCTCGGAAACTCCCCGCACGCGAGATAGTTGCCCGTGCCGCCCCCGATGCTCGCCCACTCCTTGTAGAAGCCGGCGATGGCCAGCAGATCGGGGAAGTACACCTCCTCCACGAACCGCTGGGCGCGGGCGATCATGTCGTGGATATCGGAGAGCCGGGCCGCGTTGATTGTCGCGCGGCTGTCGAGGTTGATCGCCGACGCCATCCCCCCCACGAGGAAGTTGGGATGGGGGTTCTTGCCCCCGAAGATCGTGTGCACCCGGATGACGTCGCGTTGCCAGTCGAGCGCCTCGAGGTAGTGCGCTACGGCGAGGAGATTCACCGCGGGCGGCAGCTTGTACGCCGGATGGCCCCAATAGCCGTTCGCAAAGATCCCCAGCTGCCCGCTCCCGACGAACAGCTTGAGCCGGTTCTGGACCTCTGCGAAGTACGTCTCGGAGTTGTTGGGCCACGGCGACACCTTCTTCGCGATCGCCGCCGTGTCGGCCGGGTTCGCCGACAGGGCGCTCACCACGTCCACCCAGTCGAGCGCATGCAGGTGGTAGAAGTGCATCACGTGGTCCTGCACGAACTGCATCCCGTGGATCAGGTTGCGGATGATGTTCGCGTTCGGCGGAATGGTGATGTCGAGCGCGTCTTCGACAGCGCGGCACGACGCGACCGCGTGGACTACGGTGCACACACCGCAGATGCGCTGCGTGAACGCCCAGGCGTCACGCGGATCGCGCCCCTGCATGATGATCTCGATGCCGCGGAACTGCGTTGAGGTCGCCCACGCGTTCGAGATCCGGCCGTCCTCCGCCTGAGCCTCGATGCGCAGATGCCCCTCGATCCGAGTGATCGGATCGACGACGACCTTAGTTGTGGCCATGGCCGCCTCCCTGACCCTTCGTGGAATCGATCACGGGGAGCTGTTTGCGCGCCCGCATCTGGTGCACACCCGTGGCGACCGCGTGCGCGGCGACGCCTGCCGCCGCCCCGACCGCCAGCGCCGCGCCCAGGGTATCGGCGTACCGCTCCACGCCAAAGCCAGCGACGTCGGGCAGGCGCCCGTAGAACGGCGTCATCGTATCCCAGAAATGGCGCTCGGTGCACCCGATGCAGGGATGCCCCGCGCCGATCGGCCACGAGGTGCCGCTGTTCCACATGAAGATCGGGCACGGGGAGTACGTCGCCGGTCCCTTGCACCCGACGTGGTAGAGGCACCAGCCCTTCCGCGCCGCTTCGTCGTCAAACTCCTCGACGAACTGGCCCGCGTCGAAGTTGGCGCGGCGCGGGCACTGGTCGTGGATGCGCGCGCCGTAGGCGAACATCGGGCGGCCATCGTAGTCGAGCGCGGGCACGCGCCCGAATGTGAGGTAGTGGACGAGGGTCGCGGTGACGACATCGGCGATC
>DATIXG010000015.1:0-5408 GCA_035518815.1 Gemmatimonadales bacterium
CCGACCGTGGCGAGAAGGTTCAGGCCCCTCTTCAGATTTTGGTTCTCGCGCTGCGCCTGCCGCTCGAGCGCGCGCGCCACCGACTCGATGGTGAGGTCCGCGGTGGTCCTCGCGGTGCGGGTCATCGTGTAGGCGCCGAGACCGGCGGCGAGCACGCGGCCGAGGTGACCGATGCCCTTGTCGGCCTTCACCTTGGCGGCCTCGTCGATGCCCCGCGCCTCGACCGCTTCGGCCAGCGACGCCGCGAACCGGCGCGACTCGCGCCTCGACCTGGCGAACGACACGAGCCGCTCGGCCATCACCAGGACCGACGAGGCGGACATGATCGCGAGCACGTACACCACGAGCCTCGCGAAGAGGCCCATGTGCGCCCAGAGCTCCGTGAACGTGAACTGCTGCATGTGGTCCCCTTCGTCCTTCTCGCGCCGCCGGCGCGGTGTGAGCGTCCAGGCCTACTCGGGCAATCTCAGGTTCAGCACGAACGTGTAGTCGACCTCGACCGGCTTGCCGCCGAGCGTCGCGGGCACGTACCTCCGCTTCTCGAGCGCGTCGATCACTGCCCGATCCATGAACGGCAGGCCCTGCACGACGCGGCAGGAGGCGACCTTCCCGTCGGTGGAGACGATGCACTTCACGATCATCTTCCCCTGCACCTCGCGCTCGAGCGCCTCGTCCGTGTACCGGATCTCCGGCCCGCCCAGGAGCTTCGGCCGCTCCATCTTCCCGGGGTCGAAGTCGACGGGGCCCCTCGACGCCGCGTCCTCGACCACGGCGCCGCCCTTGATCCCGCCGGCGACGCCAGCCACCTCGCCTCCGAGCTCGCCCCCGGGCGCGCCCGGCGGAGGCGGCGGCGGCTCCTGCTCCGGCGGCTTCTCCTGCGGCACGACCGTGGGCGCGACGATCGCCTGCGCGAGCTGCACGGTCTTCGGCGGCTCGACCTTCTTCGCCTTCGGCTTCGGCTGCGCGTTAGTGGCAGGAGGAGGAGGCGGCGGTGGCTTCACGAACGTGACCGTCACCTGCTTCCGCTGCACGTGCGGGACGCGCGCCTGGGCCCAGGCGACGAAGACGCCGGCCCCGGTGAAGACGATCGCCGTGATGACCGCGCCCGCTCCGAAACGGCGCCTCGGAAGCTTCTCGCGCCGCAGGACCGAGTCGAACATGGTTCAGTTGCTTCCTTGTCCCGGTCTCGACTGGCGCACGGTCCCCGTGCGACGAATCGTGAGGATCCGGCGGCCCGCCGGGGCAGGCCGCCGGATCGCGGCGCTACCGCTCGGTCGTCACCTGGGAGACCGGATAGCCCATCATCGTTCCGTCGCTTCCGTACCCGGCGGTCGTCGTCCCCGTCATGCAGGTCGACATCATCATGCCGCCGGCGGTGCAGTCCGCGTAGGCCAGCATGTCGATCTGCGCCTGCGCCAGCGCCGTCGTCGGATCGGCCGTGTCGACGAAGATCATCGCGTAGGCATTACCCGGGTTCGGGGCGCCGCTGCCGAGCCCGTAGTACTGCGTGCCCCCGGGCGCAAAGCCGGAGGGATCGAAGGTGTTGGTGGTGGGCAGCGCGAAGGTGGTCACCAGGAGCCCGCCCACGCCGCCGAGCGTGACCGGCGCGGCAGAGAGCTGGTGGGCGAGGCCCACCTCGGTCATGGGCCCGCCGTAGATCATCGCCGGGGGCGGGCTTGGATTGGGAATCATGGTCATCGCCTCGGTGAGCGATCCCACCAGGTTCGACACGACCTTGTTCGTCACGTCGAACGTGAACGTCCCGGTGAAGATCGTGTCGTTGGGCTGGGTCATCGGCTCGTGGAACGTCTCGACGACCGCATAGAACCGGAGCTGCCCGGTGGTCGCCGGCGCCGAGCGGCCCGAGCCGTTCGTGGCGACCACGCTGTACGTGTAAGCGGTCTGAGAAGCCAGACCGCTCAAGGTGATGGGGGAGGACGTTCCGGTCGAGGTGATCCCCCCGGGATCTGCGGTCACCGTGTAGCTCGTGGCCGCGTCCCCGGAGGTCGCGGCGGCGAAGCTCACGACCGCCGTGCCGGGCGTGGTGCCGGCAGCCACGCTGACGCCCGTCGGCGAGCCGGGCGCGCTGGTGTCGTTGCTGCTACACGCGAAGAGAAGGATGCTCGCCATCAATGTGAAGATGAATCCTGTTGCTTTCATGTCTCTGCCTTTCGCAATGGTGTGATGGATCCGACGGCCGATGCCGTCAGGACCGGGCCAGGCCCGACGCCTTCGATGGAGGGTGCTAGGGCCGGAAAGGCCGCGGAGGCGGAGTCTCGGGCTCGCGAGGCTCCGCGCTGCTGCAGCAGGCTCGCGCCAGGCGAAGCTCGCGCCCATCCGGATCGAACGGGATCGCAGGGGCCGCAGGCGGGCAGGAATCGTCGGCCCCGGCAGGAGTCGTCATCGACCCATCGTGACCCGTCCCGCAGGTTCCCTCGACGCAGGGCCCAGGATTCGTCGGGGCCTTCGAGCGCGCACGCTGCGCCGCCGCTCCCCCTTGACACGGCGGACGCTCACGGGAGCCCGTTGCCGCCGTCCGACAGCGTGCACATTCGCACTCCTGGCCGGCACGGTGCGAGCGGCATTCGCAGCGATGGACTTCCACGGGCGCCTGCTGCGCGAGCACGCGTGGGGCGCCCGAGAGCACCACGCTAAGAACGGCAGCCACCACTCGCGCGAGCTTCGTCCGTACGGAACGCGGCAGCGGCCGATCTTCCCGGCCCGATCGCGGGCCCGTCCTCCGTGACGGAACGTGCGAGACGAGGTTCACGCTACTCCTTCATCGTCGCCTGGGACATGGGATAGCCGCCCATCGTCCCGACCATCCCGTAGCCCGCCACGGACGTCCCCGTCATGCAGGTCGCTCCCATCATTCCACCGGGTGCGCAGTCCGCGTACGCAAGCGAGTCGAGCTGACCCTGCGTCGGCACCGCGGTCGGATCCGACCAGCCGACGAAGATCCTCACGTAGGCATTGCCGGGGTTGGCAGCCGGATAGCCGTAGTAGAGCCCCATCCCGGAGCCGGGCTCCCATCCGTCGGTGCCACCGTACTTCGGGTCCTGAGCGAGCGTGTGCGTCGTGTCGAGCCGGAAGGCGGTGACCAGCCATCCCTGCACCCCGTCCAGCGTGACTGGCAGCGAAGACAGCTGATGCGCGAGAAGGACCCAGGTCATGCTGTCGTTCGGATAGGGGGTCGGGCCGCCGGTCATGGCTTCGCTGAGCTTGCCCTGGAGGCCGGTCACGGCGCCCGCGCTGGCGTCGAACGTGAATGTCCCGACGAAGATCGAGTCGTTGGGCTGGGTGTCCGGCTCGCGGAAGGTGGCGACCACTCGATAGACGGTGACGATGTCGGCCAGTCCGGACGGCGGACCCGCCCCGACGGCGCTGGTCGCTGCCACGGAGAACCGGTAGCCCGAGCAGGACGAGGGACACGTGGCGGTGATCGGCAACGTCGCGCCCGTCGCCGTGACGCCGGAGGGGCTCGAGGTGACGACGTAACCGGTGATCGGGCTGCCGCCCGCCTGAAGGGCGCCGATCCGGACCGCCACGGTGCCCGGGGCGCTGCCCGCCGTGACCGTGACTCCCGACGGCGCTCCGGGGGGAACGGGCCCCGATGGCGTGGAGACCGGGATGGTCTGGGACGCCTGGGCCTGGCCCGCGCTGGCGACGATCGTGCAGTCGCCCGCAGACAGTGCGACCACGAGCCCCGTGCCGCCATCCACCGAGCAGACTGCCGGTGTCGCGGTGCCGTAGCTCACCGGCAGGCCCGAGCTCTCGGTGGCCGTGACGGTCGCCTGGTCGTAGACGCCCAGTGATGGAGCGGACGCGAACGTGATCACGCCCTGAAAGAGGAACGCGACGTCCTGGGTGACCGGGGGGGCCGCGTCGTAGCGCGAGTCGCCGGGCTGGTTCGCCGCGATGGTGCAGGTACCGGACGCGTTCGCAGACAGGAGCCCGCTCTGGGCGTCGACCGAGCAGACGGAAGGGGTCCTGGTGCTGTAGCGAACCGGGAGCCCCGAGCTCGCGGTGGCCGACACGGTCGCGGAGACGTCGTTGACGGCGGGTGATGGTGCAGGAGCGAAGGTGATCGTCTGCGGGAGGGCCTCGATCCTGGGACCCTTGTCGCACGCTTCCAGCGCTCCGCCCGCGAGAGCCGTGACGGCAAGACTGCGAACGATCGTCGTTGCGAGGTGCATGGCCGTCCTCGGGCTCACGAATGGAACTTGAAGCTGAGGGCCACGTTGAAGGACCGCGCTGGGCCAGGGACGGCGACACCCCAGGGGATGCTGGCGGTGCTCATCGAGGGGCCCTGCCCGACGTAGGCTCCTCCCAGCGGGTTGAAGTAGAAGCGGTTGAGCAGGTTCTCGATGCCGGCGTCGATCCGGACGAACTTCCACTCGTAGCTGCTGCGCAGGTTCATCACGCAGTACCCGCCGGTCTGAAGCTCGTTCCGGACCCGGGAGACGTGGCGCTTGCTCGCGACCGCCAGGATCTCCGCCGTGCTGATCCAGGTCCCCAGCTCGTGGACGAGCGCGAGCGTCGCGTTCGGCGGCATGATGTCGTAGAGACCATCCCCCGTGGAGAGGTTGTCTCCCCGGACGTAGTTGAGCGCGGCGCTGGCGGTGAGCCCGCCCCAGGAGCGCGGCTCGTTCAAGAGCCGGCGCGCCGAGAGATCCAGGCCGTACAGGCGTGCCGCCTGATTCACGTACTGGAGCAGGACGAAGCTGTTCGTCGCGGTCGCGTTCTCGGGGCTGCACTGGCCGAAGTCGCAGCGCCTCGCGTCGATGTAGTTCTGGACGTGGGTGTAGTAGGCGGTGGCCTTCACGTCCCACCAGGCCTGGGCGTCGTCGTGCCAGTCGCCGGTGACGCTCACGGTGTGAGCGACCTCCGGCCGCAGGTCGACCAGGCCGACGTAGCCGTTCCCGTCGCCCACGAGGTTGTTCATCAGCGCCGCCATCGCGTTCGTGGACCACGGATAGCGCTGGTGGAGATTTGGAGAGCGAGACTTGCGCGCGTAGCCTCCCTCGTACGTCTGCGCGGGATCGGGCGTGTACCGCGCGAGCGCCGCGAGGTCCCAGTTGTAGTCGACGCGCCGACGCTGCGAGGCGTTGAACGCGGCCGCGTCGGCGCCCCATGCTGGAAGGGCGTCGTCGTAGCCCTGGACCGGGCCGGCGTCCGTCATGACCGTGTCGCTGCGGACGCCTACCAGGCTGAGCCAGGATCGCGTCCAGCGCGCCTCCCACTCGGCGAACGCATCGATCCGCCGTCGCTCCCCGTAGTCGATGTTCCAGAACGTGTTCGGCCCCATCGAACCGCCCACCGGCGGCCAGAAGTCGTAGAGCGTGTGGTACTGGTATTCCGCGCCGACACGGAGCAGGTGCCTGTCGGGCAGGATCACGTTGGCCTTG
>DATIXG010000016.1:0-5095 GCA_035518815.1 Gemmatimonadales bacterium
ACTCCCCGGGGGACAGGTCTCCCGGGCCGCCATCAGTCGGTCCGGGAGTCCATCGAGCTGACACGGAGGAACGCGACCCTGGGCGCGCTGCCGACAATTATCCTCGGAATGGGTGAGCGCCCGCAGAGGTGCCGGCGGCAACAAACTCGGGCGCGCCGGATGGTGAGCGAGGCCGTTCGGCCGGCACGACAGGGAGGCAGCCCATGCAGATCAGAACCGGGTCCATCGACTTCTCGGCTCCGTTACGCGGCAGCGGCCCCCGCACGGCGTCGCAGACCGTGGTGTTTCCCCGCCCGGTCGTCCGGGCCGTCGCCGGGCTCGGCGGCTACACGGTGGCCTACAGCGGGGGGGACCATCACGTGGGCCGCATGGAAGTCCGGCTCGACGCGACGGTCAACGCGGACACGGTAACCGTGGAGGCCCGCCTTGGGTTGCGCGATTGGTCGGGGGATTGGGACGACGACTACGACGGGACCATCGAGTTCGTGGTGCTGGCGGACCTGGAATCGGCGACGGCGACGCCGCCGCGCGGCGATCTCACGGTCACCGACATGGAGTGCAATCAGGCCGTGCAATTCTTCCGCGCGGCCAGCTACCTGGACCCGGCGTCGGTACAGCCGGACAACGCCATTTGGCTGGTCGCCCGCAAGAACACCGGCGTCCGCGTGTACACCGATTGGGACCCGACGGCAGGGCTTCCGCCAATTAGTCAGCTGACGGGGAGCCTCACCGTGCAGACGTCGAGCACGACGCTGCTGTTGACGCCCATCAACCCCGGCGGCGCGATCGCCCCGCTACGGGACGCACAGATCAACCTGGCGCTCGCCGACCACACGCTGAACTTCATGATTCCCGCCGCGTGGTGCGTGGGCACGGTGACGGTGACTTGCGAGCTCTGGGACCAGGGAGCGCCCGCGTCGCGGTCGGCACGCTATACCCGGACGCTCACGTTCACCCCGGTCGATCCGCTGAACCTCTACCTGGTCGGGATCAACTATCAAGCGGTAATGCCGAACCTCCCCGCGCCGACGCAGGCGGCCATCGCCGCGACGATCGTCAGCCTCATTCAGACCTATCCCGTCGGCGACGTCATCCAAACCGGGTACACGACGCTCAACTTCAGCGAGTCGGTGACCGGCAACGTGGCGAACGGCTGCGGCGATGGATTGAACGACCTCTTGGATCGCCTCGACGACCTGCGCGGGAGCTCCGGCGACATCTATCTGGGCAGCCTCCCCGCGGGCATCCTCAACACGCCTGGCAACAGCGTCGGTGGCTGCGCGCCGCAAGGGGGGAAGACCGCGGCAACCTTCGTCGACTACGCCCTCGCACCGATCGGCGACGTGCCGCACGAGGTCGGACACGCGCTCGATCGCCATCATGCCCCGTGCGCGACCGGCTGCACCGTGTCTCCCGCCGATCCGGATGACAACTATCCTCAATACGGGAGCTTCCGGTCCGACAGCATCGGCGTGTACGGATTCGATCCGACGAGCAATACCGTCTATCCGCCAAGCGGATACTCCGACTTCATGGCCTACTTCTTCCCGCAGTGGGTGAGCGCGTACACCTACAACGGGCTGCGGGGATCGTCGTTTCACCCCGCCGGCGGTGGGTCGGCGCCGGGCGCGTCGCCGCACTTCCGCGAGGACGTCGACTTCGACATCCTCGTCGTCGGGTTGCGAATCACGCGCGACCGGAAGGTCACGCGGCGCCCGTCCTTCAACTTCGCGGGGAAGCTGTTGAACCGCAAGCGCTGCGGGCAGTTCACCGCGGAACTGCAGGACGAGAACCGCGAGCCGTTGGGCTGCGCGGACCTCCACTGCAATTGCGACGCCGGCTGTAAGTGCTGGCCCAAGCACATCCGCGACGTCGTCCCGTTCCCGCCGGGATCGCGCTGGCTCGTGATCTGGGAGAACGACACCAAGGTTTACGAGGAGGAGATTCCGCCTGCCCCCAAGGTCAAAATCCAATCCGCGGAGGAGACCAAAGACGGCGTGGTGTTGACCTGGGCCGCCCAACCCAAGGACAAAGCGCTCTGGTACCTGGTGCACTGGTACGACGCGCGCGGCGACGTATGGCGGGGTGTCGCCCCGCGCCAGCAGACCACGACGTTGCTGGTTCCTCGGCGCTTGTTCGCCGAAGCACGGGAGCTTCGCGTGCGTGTCCTCGCGACACCCGGGCTCGGCACCGGCGTCGCCGAGGACGTCATCACGCTCGGGCACCCCGCCCCGCCCCCACCGCGACTCATCCTCTTGGGTGTCGACACCTCCCGAGACAAGCCACTCTCCATTCCGTATGTCCTCCACGCGGCCATGCTCGACAGTGCCGGTCGGCAGCTTCCCGACGATCGCATGACCTGGTACGGCAACGACGAGATGATTGGGAGAGGCAGCCAGGTAGACCTGCGGGCGTTGGGCGTCGGCAGGCACGCTGTTCGGCTCACGACGCGCGGCGATCCGCGCCCGGCCGCACGAACCTGGATCGTCGAGCGCACCCCGGCGGGTTTCCGCCTGCACCATGAGGACTGTGACCCAAAGCCGAAGGTGACCGGGGCCGCCCACGAGCATCCGCACGCGGCGCCACCCGACCCCTGCCGCGACTGAAAGGAGCGATCATGCAGACCCAAGTCAGCTCTGTCCCGTTCAGTGCCCTCTCCGGAAGCGGTCCGCAGGTCGCGTCGACGACCGTGACGTTCGGTGCGGCGGTCGCACAAGCCGCCGCCGTGTTGACCGGCTTCATCGCCGAGTTTTCCGGGGGGGATGATCACCACCTCGGTCAGCTCGATGTCCAGGTCGCGGTGCCGGCTGGCGGCATCAGCGGCGCGACGGTGGCCGTGCAGGTCACGTACGGTTTACGCGATTGGTCGGGCAACTGGGATGACCGGTACGACGGCCAGGTGTTCTTTGCGGTCATCGCGGAGTGAGGCGGCGCGTAACGCTGGTCCCTCGTCTTCCCCCAGCAAGAACCCGGGCGTGCGCTCTCGCCGTCCCACTCGGCTTCGAAGCCGTAGGGTGGACGCTGAAGACAATGGAGGGATGGGAAATCCTCGCAGGGATCCGCGCCCTCATGTGGACGCCACTCCGGGGATGAGGACGAAGCCGGGGACAACGGTGGGGGCTGGGCGGGGATGTCGTGCGCGAACACCGGTGCGATGCGATTCGATCAGACATGCTGGCACCGCACCGCATGCAGCTATCCGCTCGTAGTGACGATGTGCAACGTCCAGGTCGAGGTAGATCATGAGCAGTCACGCACACGACATCCTTGGTGTAATTGCCATTGGTATTGGCGCCTCGCTGGTCATGGACCTTTGGAATCTGTTCCTGAAGCGTACGTTCCGCATTCCATCGCTCAATTACTGCTTGCTCGGACGCTGGCTTCGCCACATGCCGGGGGGCACTGTTCGGCATGCGAGTATCACCGCCGCGCCACAGACACCCCTTGAGTGCCCGGTCGGCTGGATCGCCCACTACACTATTGGTGTCGTGTGCGCGCGTGTGTTCATCGGTCTCACATCAGGGGGCTGGCTTGCGCGACCAACGTTGCTGCCCGCGTTGCTCTACGGCATGGGCACCGTCGTGTTCCCGTTCTTCATCCTGCAGCCGTCGTTCGGCCTCGGCATGGCTGCCTCACGAACGCCCAACCCAACGCAAGCCAGGCTGAAGAGCCTTGTGACACATACCGTATTCGGCGTCGAGCTGTATGTATGCGCGCTTGGCGTGAGCTACGTGCTGCGGGTTCATGCCTAACGGCAAGCAGCCGACGCCGCAAGGCGCCGCCGCTGATCCCGAGCGTTGGGCCTAACGACACGGATGTTTCCACGCTAGAAAGGAGGATGACCCATGCCGTCGTTCACGCTGTGCGTCGATTTTGCGCTGTTCCCTGACAATACGCCGATTCCCAGCGGCTCGGTGCTCGGAGGGTTCACGTTCACTGCCATTACCCCTCCACCACCGTCCCCGCAGGCTCTGTTCGTCAATCAGACCGCCGGGGAAAAGGGGATTCAGTTCCGGGATGCCGGCATGGTGGTGAAGGTGCCGAGCATTCCACTCCCCGTGCGCAAGGTGAGCTACCGCCTGGGCGCCTTCGCGGGGCCCGTCAAGGTGGAAGCGCTCGGCCCAACCGGCGGCGTCGTGTCCTCCGCCAGTATCACGACCCTCAACGTGTACGCGAACCATATCATCACGGTCCCCCGGCCCAAACGGATCGCGAGGCTCCGGTTCACCGGCGGCCACGGGGAGGGCATTCTCGTGAAGGTCTGTGCGCACTACGCGTGACCCATCCGTGCCCACCAGCACCGCGCTGGAGCCGCCCGCAGGGGCGCGGCGCATTGCTCCCTGGGTATCGCCGTGCGGCTACGGAAGGCCTTCAGGCCCCGCCGACGCCGGACGCTGAGCGCTAGACAGGTGCGTCGTCTTGGTGACACCACCGCGGCCGAACCCGTCGTGCGAGGGGGCCGCCCCGTCGGCGGCGGCCGCTCTCTTGGGCGCTCCATCGTTAGCCTTCACATCAACGACACCTTTCTTGCCAGTGCTCCGGCGTTCGCCGCACAGGAGACAATGAGGTGTGGGCGCTCGGCGGCCGCTAGTCCAGCCCTGTCACTGGTAGAGGAAAAGAAACGTCGGGGGGATGTCAATGTACCTACGTTTCCTGGAGCGCGCGGCGCCCGAGTGTGTGAGCCTTCGTCAAGTTCAGGGGCCGAGGGGGAAGGGGCGACGACCCGGCAGATCGTTCATGTTGCCTGTCGTCCCGGCGCGGGTGGAGCGGCCGCGCCGTTGGGGGGGCCGGCGCGACATAGTGGCGGTCCACTTCGGCATGACACCTTCACGGGCCCGCAGTTGAGTGGGAGGACCGCTGATGGCGCGATTGTCTGACGCACACATGGCCGATCACCAGCCGACGGGTGTAGAGCGGCACCTCCAGGTTGCCCTCGATAACATGCCGGGCGCGGTCGTGTACACGGACGAGAACCTGAATATCGTCTTCTGCAACGACCGCTTCAAAGAGATGTACATCGTCCCGCAGACGTTGCTGCTGCCCGGCCGTCCCTATGCCGCATTCCTGCAGTATCTCGCCGAGAACGGCTACTACG
>DATIXG010000017.1:0-5287 GCA_035518815.1 Gemmatimonadales bacterium
GGCTCGTGATGTTCACCGGGATGGGCATCGGCGAGCATTACGTCGGGCCCGACTGGGAAGACCGGGCCGTCATGATTCAGGGGCCCGCGGCGCAACCGGTCCGCGACGCGGCCCGCCGCCTGTTGCTCCAGCAGGGCATTCCGGAGGATCAGATTCCCTGGCCGCTGCGCGCCCGGCCCAAGGCCGACGACTACGCCGCCAGGGTCGCGGCCTTCACCGTGGCGAGCGAGCGAGAGTTCGGCGGCCGGAGCGGGCGCATCCTGCAGCTCCACAACCAGACCGGGTACGCAGGCAAGCCGATCGACGTGGCGAAAGCCGTGCTGTACAGCCTCATGCCCGCCGGATCGATCCTGCGGATCCCGGACTCGCTGTGGCAGAGCTACCTGTACGCGTCCCTCCTCACGGGGAGCGCCCTCCGCGGCTGTACGGTCATGATCTTCGCGCCCGCCTTGAAGTCCGCCCCGAGCGCCGCACCACCCACCATGGCGCGGGCGCACGGTCTCTTCAGTGCGCTCGTGTATATGCGAAGCGCTCTCGGCAAGCCGATCGCCGCTGCAGGTGGGCGACTGCTCGTGGGGCTCTACACCCCCCGCGTCGGCGTGGGTGACGTGCGCGGACGACTCACGCAGGCGCGCGAGACGTTGCGCTCGCCCGAGCTTCAAGAGGTCGAGCCCCTGAACCCGGCGGTGCTCGCCGTGCTCGACAGCCTCGATCGCATCCTCAAGGACGTCGGATATCAGACCCCGGACTACCTTGCCGCCGGCGACACCGCGCAGCGTCCGAAGCTGCACCTCAAGGCGAACCTCCTGCTCTCCCGGGATGCCGCCGATCTCCTCATCAATCGACCGGAGTGGGGGCCGATCATGAGCGAGTATGTACGCTACATCGCGCGGCAGGCCGGTCCGATCGAAGGGCGTCCGGACGCCCGGACCACCGCCGCGAGATTCACGAACGCCGTGAAAGGGTTGATCGCGGCGGTCAACAAGAACCTGGCCCCGGCCACGGCGGCTCACGCCATGGCGTATCTCACGGTCGGCTCCGTCAACATGGACTACCGCAGCATGGTGATGGACGGCGAGGTAATGACCACCGTGACCGAATGGCAAACCCTGGCCGCCCTCATCGACTTCGACATCCTGCTGGGGCTCACGACGTGGCTCGACACGCAGAAGGAGCTCGACGCCCTGCTGCCGCCGCCGGGCGGGATGACGCGGTCGATGGCCAACCTGTTGAAACTGGCGCTGTGAACGAGGAGCCGTGAAGCAGGCGGCGCCGTGATGGCTTCCCTCCCGAAAATGCGCCGACCCGATCCGGTGCTCATCCGCACCAAGTTCAGCCGGCCGCTCGGGCGTCCTGAGTTCGTCCAGCGCCGCCGGCTGCTGGACCGGCTCGACGAGGCCGTCGCGCAGCACCGGGTCACCCTGTTGTCCGCACCGCCGGGCTTCGGCAAGACGACGCTCGTCACGCAGTGGGTGGCACGGCAGGCGATCCCGACGGCATGGCTGGCGCTCGACCCGGGTGACAACGATCCGGAGCGCCTGGTGCGCTACCTTCTGGCCGCCATCGAAGCCAGCACGACGCATCGGCTGAGGCGGTCCGCGGCCCTGCTCGCCGCGCCCACACCGCCGCCCTTCGAGTATCTGTGCGAGGTGTTCGTCTCGGAACTGGCGGCGGTGGAGGCGCCGCTGATCCTCGTGCTCGAGGACTATCACGCGCTCGCGTCGAAACAAGTCCACGGCCTGCTCGAGAGGCTGGTGCAGACGATGCCGCCGTCGATGCATCTGCTCGTGCTATCGCGGGTGGATCCCCCGTGGCCGCTGGACCACTGGCGCGCGCAGGGATGGCTCGACGAGGTGCGCGCACGCGAGCTTCGGTTCTCGCTCGAGGAAGCGCGCCGGTTCTTCGCCACGGAGCGGGGCGCGGTCCTCTCGAGCGGCACCATCGAGAACCTCCATGCCCGGGCGGAGGGATGGATCGCCGCGCTGCGGCTGG
Source organism: Gemmatimonadales bacterium (assembly GCA_035518815.1). GTDB lineage: Bacteria > Gemmatimonadota > Gemmatimonadetes > Gemmatimonadales > GWC2-71-9 > AG25. The sequence continues at coordinate 1,993 of DATIXG010000017.1, forward strand.
TGCAGCTGTCGCTGCGGGGCTCGCCGCACCCGGAGGAGCAGGCGCGCACGCTCTCCGGCGGCGATCGTCTCGTGGCCAGCTATCTGACGTCGGAAGTGCTCGCCGCGCAGCCGCCGGAGATCATGGACTTCCTGACGGTGACCGCGCCGCTGTCGCGCTTCTCGGCGCCGCTGTGCGACCACATGCTGGCCGGGCGGGCCGGCGAGCCGCCGGGGCGGGAGACGCTCGCCCGCCTGCTCCGGCTGAATCTCTTCGTCGTACCCCTGGACGCAGACGGAGAGTGGTACCGCTATCACCACCTCTTCCAGGACCTCCTCCAACACCACCTGCCCGAACTGACGCGGCCCGAGCGCCGGGCGGAGATCGACCGCGCGGCGGCGACATGGCTCGCGCGGGAGGGGCTCGTCGAGGAAGCTCTCGGGCACCTGATCCGTGCTGGTGAGCTCGACGCCGCCGCGGATCTGCTGGGCGGAAACATCCGGGCGGTGCTCGACGCGGACCTGACGCGACACGTCCTGCAGCGCTGGCTGTCGCTGTTTCCCGTCGGCGCGGAGCGCGGCCGGCTCCCGCTGCTGGTCGCGCAGACGTACCTCCGGATGGCCCGGTGGGACCTCCGTGGCATGGGGGAACTCATCGACGAAGCGACGCGGCTGCTGCGCCGCTCCGGGTCCCGGCGGTCGCACCCCGCGGACCGGCGATTCCGTGCGGACGTCGACGCCCTGGCCGCGTTCATGCACTACTGGCGTGGTAATCCGGCGGGCGCGCTGCGAGCCGGTTCGCGCGCGCTGGACGCCCTCCCGCCACGGCGCGGTGGCATGGCCCGTTGGCTGGCCACCCGGTACAAGGCGGGCAGCCTGGCCGTCGCGGGGCGGAAGCGCGAGGCCCTGGCGCTGCTCGAGCGCGCCATCGAGGACGCGAGCGCCACCGCGGAGCCGGGCATCGACTGGCTGCTGCTCACGCAGGCCGTCATGCATTGGTACGCGACCGACCTGGGCGCGGCGGCGCTCGCGGCGCGGAGAATGCTCGCGTCCCACGACGCAACGACGATTCAGCACTACCACGTGGGGCACGCGCACCACATCCTCGGGCTGTGCGCCTACGCGCAGAACCGGCTCGCCGACGCGGCGACCGAGTTCGGCCAGGTGGTCGCCATGCGTTACGAGGTCAACACCCGCATCTATCAGGACGCAGTGATCGGGCTCTGCCTGATCGCGCGAGCGGCGGGCGACGCGGCCCGCGTGGCGAGCTACGCCGCGGACGTGCGCGCCGCGGCGCTGCAGGCCGGCGATGCAGTGTCGCTGCACATCGCCGACTGGTTCGAGGTGCGCCTGGCGCTCGATGCCGGCCATGGCCCGGCGCCCGTGTCCACTCCGCTGCCGGCCGACGACTTCATGTTCTTCTGGCTCGAGGTGCCGTCGGTGACCTACGCCGAGTCGCTCCTCCGCGATCCTTCCCCGGCCGTGCGCGCGTCGGCGCTGCCCGTCATCGAGCGCTCGCTCGCAAAGGTCAACGCGCACCACAACGTGTTCCAGTCGATCGTGTTCTCGCTGCTCCGCGCCCTCGCGCTCGCCGATCGCGGGGAAGAGGAGGCGGCGCTGAACACCCTGGCGGCCACGGTGCGCCGGGCGGAGCCCTCGGGCCTCGTGCGGCCTTTCGTCGATCGTGGTCCGCGCCTGCTCCGACTGCTCGAGGCGCTCGCAACCCGCGACGTGCCACCGGGGTTCCTCAGGACCCTGTTGGCAGCCTTCGGGGAGCGCCCCACCAGGCGCACCATTAGCCCGGAGGCCGCATCTCCTGCTTTCGGGATGTTACTGAGCAACCGGGAACTCGACGTCCTGGAGCTCTTGACCCAGCGGCTCTCCAACAAGGAGATCGCCGGGCGGCTCCACGTCTCGCCGGAAACGGTGAAGAAGCACGCCCGCAACCTCTATCAGAAGCTCGAGGTCCACGGGAGGCGTGAAGCCGTTGCCAGGGCCGTGGCCGAACGAGTGATTGAGGCGCGCAGTTAGGCGGCCGCCCTCCCGCTCTACCCCGTTTTTCCCCCGTATCGGGTACTGTCTCGCCCTGCCATCCGTCCTAGGTTCGTCCGTGGCACCATCGACCGCACGATTCTCGGAGTCATTCAAGGGAGGCCGTATGTACGTATTCAAGGCTTTTGTGTTCAACGGCAAGAAGACCGCCGGTAAGGCCCTCGACACGCTCGAAGACCGCGTGCCGGTCTACCCGTGGATCGAGGATGCCGCCATCGTGTCGCGCAGCAAGCTCGGCATTACCCGGATCCACAGCACCTGGGCCCAGGACGACAGCGCCGTCGGCGCCGGGGCCGGCCTTGGCGCCGTGACGGGCGCCCTGCTCGGCGTGTTGGCGGGACCGGGCGGAGCCCTGGCGGGAGCGGCGGTGGGCGGCTCCATGGGCGCCATGTTCGGCGTCGGCGACGAGATCGCGTTCGATGACCCGCGGCTCGACGACTTCGCCGCCTCGCTCGCCAAGGACACCTCGGCACTGGTCCTGGTTGGCGAGAAGGCAACCATCGCGGACTTCACGTCCGCCGTCACGCCGTTCGGCGGCAAGATCATCGAGACCAACCTCGACGACAAGGACGTCGCGACCCTGCGGAAGGCGCTCAAGAAGGCCGCCTAGGGAACGCCCGGCCGGCGCTCCACCGTGATCAGCATGAAGAGACGGGAAGCGGATGTTCACATTCTATGAGCAACTCGCGATTGGCGAGTAACCAAGAACTGGAGCTTGCATGAGTATCCGGCGAAGGACATCCCTCGGGATGGTCGCACAGCTGACGTTGGTTGCATTCTCATGTCTCACGCCGTTCAGCCTCGCGGCCCAGCAGAAGACCAACATTGTCGTGATCATGGCGGACGATGTCGGCTGGTCCAACATCGGTGTTTACAATCAGGGGATTATGGCGGGCCGGACCCCCAACCTGGACAGGCTCGCCAGTGAAGGCATGCGGTTCACCGACTACTACGCCGAAGCCAGCTGCACGGCGGGTAGGGCCAACTTCATTACCGGCGAACTGCCGATCCGCACCGGCCTGACCACGGTGGGCCAGGCCGGCTCGGCGATCGGCATTCCGGACGCGGCGCCGACCATGGCGATCGCTCTCAAGTCGCTGGGATATGCCACCGGCCAGTTCGGGAAGAATCACCTGGGCGACTTGAACCAGTTCCTCCCCACCGTCCACGGGTTCGACGAGTTCTACGGGTACCTCTACCACCTGGATGCGATGGAGGACCCGTGCCACCCCACCTACCCGGCCGACGCCAAGACTACGGTGGGC
>DATIXG010000018.1:0-4834 GCA_035518815.1 Gemmatimonadales bacterium
GGCGCGCAGGACGCTCTCCGGGCCCCGATGAGGCGGCCCCCCAAAGAGAGCCAGCCCGCAGAAGTCGCTCCACATCGCGCGCCAATCGGGTCTCCCGTCCTGCCGCCACACGAACGGAGCCGCGGACATCGGAGCCGGCGAGGTCACCTGCGACGGGTGCACGGTCTCCACGGCAGCCCTGGGCGAGGCCCGCAGCGCCGCCTCGATCACAGAACCGGGGCCCTCGCCACCCCCGAGACGCCAGAACGTCACCGGTTCACCAATCAGATCCGCGCATTCCGAGCAGACCTGACGGCAGCTCTCGAGCGTGACCTCGGGTATCGACGAGTCCGCGAGCAGGATTAGCTGGATTGCCATGTGCCTCCTCCTTGCGCGATGTCTTGCGTGCCATCGTGACCCCCGGAAGGGCCGCGCGGGTTGAGAGCGTCATTTACGCCGTCGCCAAGCAGATTCAGGCCGAGGACCGCCGCGGCGATCGCCGCCCCGGGGAAGGCGGCCATCCACCACGCCACTCTCAGGAAGCCCTGCGCATTGTTGGCCAGGTAACCAAGGCTGACGACGTCCGGATCCCCCAGCCCGAGGAACGACAGCCCCGCTTCGAGCAGGATCGCGGTTGCCGCATTGAGAGACGCCACGACCACCACGGCCGGCAACGCGTTCGGGAGCAGGACGCGAAACAGGATCCTGAGAGGACGCGCGCCCAACGCACGCGCGGCCTCGGCGAACTCGCGCTCCTTGAGCGACAGTACTTCCGCGCGCGCCACCCTCGCGATCACCGGCCACGAGGTGAAACCGAGCAGCACGATCAGGCGATCGAGCCCGGGGCCGAAGAGCGCGATGACCATGACGGCCAGAAAGAAGCGGGGCACAACCTGGATGAATTCCGTGACTCGCATCAGCGCGTCATCCACGAGCCGGCCGCGCCAGGCCGCGATCGCGCCAAGCGGAATTCCGATCGCGGCGGCCAGCAGCGTCACCGTGAGCGCCACCACGAGCGACGTCCGCGTGCCGTGGGCGACGCCCGCGAGAAGGTCGCGACCGAGGTCGTCGGTGCCCATCGGGTGCGCCAGCGTGGGAGGGCTGAGCGCTCGCCCAACCGAGGCGAAGGGGTCGGCGGGAGCGATGCGGCTCGCAAGGACGGTGCCTGCCAGGAGCCCGCACAGGAGCAAGAGACCCGCACGGCCGGACCCGCTCCGAAGCAGGCGGGAAAGCTCTACGCGGGTAACCGATGCCGCTGGCTCGAGCAATGCGGCCGACCGGCTACTGGTAGCGGACGCGTGGATCGAGCCACGCATAGACGAGGTCGGTAATCACGTTCGCGAGAACGACTCCGCCGGAGGCCAGCAGCACCATCCCGAGCAGCACCGGATAGTCCCGGGCCAGGAGCGAGGAGAGCAGTAGCCGGCCGAGCCCCGGCCAGGCGAAGACGACCTCGACGAGCACGGCTCCGGAGAACAGCATCCCGGCACGGCTCCCAATCACCGTCGCGACCGGGAGCAGGACATTGCGGAGCGCATGACGGATGACGACCTGTTCGGGCATACCCTTGGCCCTCGCGGTTCTCACATAGTCGGTCTCGAGCGCCTCGCGCAGCCCGGTCCGCACCAACCGGAAGGTCAGGGCCAGCTCGTTGGCGGCGAGGACCAGCGCAGGCAGGGCCAGGTGATGTAGCACATCGACCAGATGACTGATGCCGGTCGAGGATCGGCGCGCATCCGTCATCCCCTGGACCGGGAACAAGCCGGTTCCCACGGCAAGCGCGAGCAGGACCAGCTGACCGAGCCAGAAGGAAGGAGTTGCGTAGCCGAGCAGCGCGGCCAGGTTCAGCGTCAGATCCGCCGAAGGACGGCGGAGCCGCGTCACCAGGGCCGCCAATCCCACGCCGGCCACACTCGAGAGCAGCAGCGCGGTTGATACAAGCAGGAGGGTCGCGGGCAGACGGTCCGCGATGATGCTCGCTACAGGCCGACCGTGGACGAACGAAACCCCCAGGTCGCCGCGGAGGACGTTGGTGACGTAGGTGACGAGCTGGTCGGGCAGAGGCCGATCGAGCCCGAAGCGGGCTCGAATGAAGGCGTAGTGCGCGGCATCGCCGTGCTCCCCGCCCAAGGCGACGACAGGGTCGCCAGGGGCAAGGTGAATGACGCAGAAACTCAGGACGAGAAGCGCCGCCACGGTTGGCGGGACCAGCAGGAGCCGCCTCAGCAGGTAGCGAGACGGCACGGCGCGATCACGGTTTGCAGAAGGCAGCCTCAGCGAAGAGACCGGTCCACGGCCTGAACCCAGAGCACCGGGCGGCCCAGGCCCGCGTGCTCGACGTCTCCGCCAGCCAGTAGTACGGCAGGTCCTGGACCACGATCTCCTGAATCTGGCGGTAGAGCCTTGAGCGCGTGCCGCGGTCGATGGTCCGGCTGGCTTCGTCGAAGAGTGCGTCCACACGGGCATTCCTGTATGCGGCCGCATTGGTGAACGGAGCCGGCCCGATCTGGGAGGAATGGTACATCCGTCGCACGCCGATCTCCGGATCCGGCCCGTTGCAGTACGAGATGACATTGGTGTCGAAGCCGCGCTCCTTGAAGACAGTCGTGGCAAACACGGCGGGCTCGAGCGGCCTCAGCACGACTTCAACGCCCACGGCGCCCAGCTGCTGGCGATAGAGCTCGCCGTACTTCGAGAAGGCCGGGAAATGGGCGAAGTCGATCGACAGCCGTGTTCCCTCGCTCACCCCGGCGACTCCACGGGCGACTCTCGGCCCTTCCCCTTCCCTCTTCCACCCGGCGCTGTCGAGGAGCCGCTCGGCCTCGGCCCGATCGAACCTCGGAATGCTCAGGGCAGTGGCATGCGCCCAGGGGATCTCGCTCGAGATGGGCGCGGTCGCGACCTTGCCCTCGCCGAACAGGATCTGCGACACGAACGGCAAACGGTCGAGGGCATGGGCCACGGCCCGGCGGACGCGAAGGTCTTTGAGGACCGGCCGCTCGAGGTTGAAGCTCACCGTCATGATGCAGTTCGACCCTCCGGGATTGAATGCGGTCTGGGCGGTTCGGAATCGAGGATCGCCCGCGAGCCGCGCCTGCTGCGGTCCGCGCAGCTCCCACAGGAAGTCGACCTCGCCATTCTCGAGCGCGAGCACCTGCACCGACGGATCGGGAATGATGCGCATGACGAGCCCATCGAGGTGCGGAAGTCCCTGCTTGAAGTAGGCCGGGTTCCGCGTGAATCGGATCTCGGCCCCCTTCGCGTACGAGACGAACTTGAAAGCTCCGGTGCCGATGGGGCTGTTGTTCGCGGGACTGGTCTGGGGATCGCTGCCCTGATAGACGTGCCGAGGCAGGATCGGCGCCTCGGTCGCATCGAGCTGCTGCATCAGCGGAGCGTAGGGTTGCTTGAACCGGAAGACCACGGTGCGATCGTCAGGAGTCTCGACGCCGATCAGAAGCCCTCCCATCGAGGCCCGGGTCCGCGCGTGGTACTTGAGAAGGACCTCCTCGAAAGTGAACTTGACGTCGGAAGCCGTGAATGGCGCGCCGTCGTGCCATTTCACCCCGTTCCGCAGCCGGAAGCGATACACGGCGCCGCCCTGCTCGATCTGCCAGCTCTCCGCCAGGTCGGGAATCGGGTCGCCCCGCTCATCCCGGCCGAGCAGTCCGTTATACAGGAGCTCGGCGGCGGCGTGTGTGGGCCCAGCGGTCGTGAGCGCGGGGTTGAGATGGCCTGGATCCGACGCGATGGCCACCACGAGCGTGCCACCGCGCACCGGATTGCCCTGGCCCGCGGCTGAGTCCGGGCCACCCCACAGCGCCGCGGTGAGCAGCAACATCGTAACCGCTCCGGTCGAGCGACGCATACGTGTCATGTCTCCATGGGAAGCCGGCTCACTGCGAGCGTGAGGACGCACGCAAGATTATCTCAAAACGAGATCCCGCGCCGGCCCTCACAACCTACGGCTTCTCGATCGGGTTTCGCCGCACGGTGGGCACGCCGATCTTGATGAAGGCGTGCTTCTCGGCCGCGTGGCAGCCGGTGCAGGCGGCGCGCAGCCCCTCGATCCGCTGCTTGAAGAGCGCCTGGTCCTTCTTCTTGATCGCCTCGCCGATCTGCGGCAGCGTGGTCTTGAGCACGAAGGTCTCCGCGCTCTTGCGGTACTGCGGCCGGCGCTCGAGGCCCAGCTCCATCGCCTTCTGGAGCTCCTCGGCCATGTGGGCGGCATAGTCCCAGTTGCCGTCCACGCCGCCCCAGTACATCTCCGTGTAGCGGTAGGAGACCTCCGCCATCGTGGTCTCCCAGCCCCGGAGCTGGCGCTCGATGGCCTTGGCGCGCGCGTCGGGACTCATCTTGACGAGCCACTCCGAGCCGTCCCCCGCCTCCTGCATCTTCTCGTGTGAGTGCTGGGCCAGCGCGGCGGTCCACGCGACCACGGCCCCCAGCGTGACGAGGCCGGCGGCCGCGAGAAACACGCGGAGGCGGCGCAGTGGAATCTCCGATTGGTTCATGACTGCTCCTTCCTGATCGTTCCCAGAATGAGCCCGGTCGCCTCGATGAGGTCTCGGGCCGTGGCGCAATCGCGCGGGCCCCAATAGCCGCGCGGGTCGAGGAGGATGGCGCCGAGACCCGCGGCGCGGGAGCCCAGCACGTCTACCGAGTAGAGGTCGCCGACATACACGGCCTCGTGCGGGGCGACGCCCGCCTGCTCGACGCCCAGCCGGAAGATCCTCGGATCCGGTTTCTCAACGCCGACGACGCCCGAGTCGATGACGAAATCGAGCGCGTCCCCGAGCCCCGCGGCAGCGAGGAGCGCCCGCACCGACCCGTTGGAGTTCGACACGACGCCCAA
>DATIXG010000019.1:0-5176 GCA_035518815.1 Gemmatimonadales bacterium
CACCTCGTCCGTGGCCCTCGCCGTCAGCCAGATCGCGCGCGAGAAGGGCAAGGCGCTCCTGGTCTCGAGCGGGGCCTCGTCGGACCTCACGGGCAAGGCCTGCTCGCCCAATACCATCCACTGGACCTACGACACCTGGGCCCTCGCCAACGGCACCGGCAAGGCGCTCGTCAAGTCCGGCGGGGACACCTGGTTCTTCCTCACCGCCAACTATGTCTTCGGCCTCGGCCTCGAGCGCGACGTCGAAGCGGTGGTCCTGGCCAACGGGGGGAAGGTGCTCGGCAAGGTCCGGCATCCGTTCCCCACGGCGGACTTTTCCTCGTACCTCCTCGAGGCGCAGGCCTCCCACGCCAAGATCATCGGCCTCGCGAACGCGGGGGCCGACACCACCAATGCCATCGAGCAGGGCACCCGGCTCGGCACCGTCCAGCGTGGGCAGAATTTTGCCGGCCTGCTCGTGTTCCTCACCGATGTGCACGGACTCGGGCTGACCAAGGCCCAGGGGCTGATCCTGACCGAGGCCTTCTACTGGGACCTGGACGCGCAGACTCGCGAGTGGTCGGCTCGCTTCGCGCGGCGGCACTGGGGCGCCATGCCCACGATGGGGCAGGCCGGCGTGTACTCGTCGGTGCTCCACTACCTGAAGGCCGTCGAGGCGCTCAAAAGCGACGATGGCACGGCCGTGATCGCGAAGATGAAGGCCCTGCCCACGGACGACGCGCTGTTCGGCAAGGGCACGGTGCGCGAGGACGGACGGAAGATCCACCCCATGTACCTCTTCGAGGTGAAGAAGCCGGCCGAGTCCAAGGGCGCGTGGGATCTCTACAAGATCAGGGCTACGATACCGGCGGCGGAAGCGTTCCGGCCGCTGAGCCAGAGTGACTGTCCCTTGGTGAAGAAATAGCGATGCAGCACTACCGCGGCCGGCCGGCCGCAGTTGCGCTCGCGGCCATCATCCTCACCGGCATCGGGCCCTCCCCGGCGGTAGCGCAGCGCGCCCATGCGCCATACCGGATTGGCGTCCTGAACGACGCACCCGCGGCCAACCACCCGGCCGTCCACGGGCTCAAGACCGGGCTGGCCGAAGGCGGAATGCAGGATGGCCGCGACGTTGTCTACGACGTCAAGCTCACCGACGGCAGCCCGGAGCAGATGCGCGCTGCCGCCGAGGCGCTCGTCAGGTCCGGCGTAGATGTGATCTTCACCAGCGGCGAAGCGGCAACGCTCACGGCCAAGGCGGCGACCCAGGCCATCCCCATCGTGTTCACGCTCGTCGGCGATCCCATCGCCGCAGGTGTGGTCAAGGCCCTCGCGCAGCCGGCCGGCAACGTGACCGGAGTGTCGAGCCTCACGAGCGAGCTCGTGCCGAAGCGCCTGGAGGCGCTCCGGGCGCTGGCCCCCACCGTGCGCCGGGTCTGGGCGATCTCCCACTCGGCAGGTCCGCTCTCCGGTGTGCCCCTCGACCGCGCGCTTGCAGCCTCCGCCCGCTTGGGCCTGGAGCTCGCACCGCGAACGATCCGCACCTCCGGCGAGCTCGACCAGACGCTCGACAGCTTCCGTCCGGGCGATGGGCTTCTCGTGCCGGACGTCGCCGTCATGGACATCTCGGCACGACTCCTCGAAGTCTCGCTGGCCCGGCGCATCCCGGCGGCATTTTCCTCGGACCTCTGGGTGAATCACGGCGGGCTCGTCTCCTACGGCGCGGACTATCGCGCGCAGGGCGTGCAGGCCTCTCGGCTCGTCCAGAAGGTGCTCCGTGGCGCGCACCCGCGAGACCTCCCCGTCGAGGGTGCCGAGCGCATCATCCTCGCCGTCAACCTCAAGACCGTGGCGGCTTTCGGCCTCACCGCTCCTCGCCAGATCCTGTTCCGCGCCGACGTGATCCGCCGATGAATCCACTGACACCGCGGGGCCGCCTCTTCCGCAAGTACGTGGCGGTCCTTATCCTCCTCGTGGGCGGCATGCTGCTGCTGAGCAGCGTGGTCAACCTGTATTTCTCCTATCGGCAGACCAAGGCCGCCTTGATCCGCCTCCAGCGGCAGCAAGCCCTGGCGGCAGCCAGCCGGATCGAGCAGTTCGTGACCGGCATCGAGCGGGAGGTGCGGGCCGCCATGGAGACGCCCTTCGCCGATCCTGCGCTGGCGCGCGAGCAGCGCGAGATCGACTTCCTTCGTCTGATTCGCGACCAGCCGGCCATCACCGAGATCGTTCAACTCGACGCTGATGGCCGGATGCAGCTTCTGGTCTCACGCCTGGTGCCGAACGAGATCGACAGCCGGCGCGATCTCTCGGCCGATCCCCGCTTCACGAAGACGCGGATCGGGCGCACGTACTTTAGCCCGGTGTCGTTCCGGAACGAATCGGAGCCCTATCTCATCGTCGCCGTGGCGTGGGGCGAGGGCGCCCCCGAGGTCGCCGCCGCCGAGGTCGACCTCAGAGCAATCTGGCCCGTCATCTCGCAGATTCACGTCGGCAGCACCGGCTATGCGTACGTGGTCGACCAGCGCGGGATCCTCGTCGCGCACCCGGACATGAGCGCCGTCCTCCAGAAACGGAACCTGTCCGAGCTACCCCAGGTCCGCTCGGCTCGGACGGTGCCCCAAGGCGCTGACGTCGCCACCGAGACCACCGGCCTTCGCGGCGGGCGCGTGGTCACGAGCGCCGCGGTCATCGAGCCGCTCGGCTGGCGGGTGTTCACCGAGCAGCCTCTCGCGGAGGCCTTCGCCCCGCTGCAGGGCGCCATCGTGCTGAGCGCGATCTTCTTCGTGGCCGGCCTTGGGCTCTCAGTGCTCGCCAGCGTCCTGCTCGCCCGCCGGATGGTGACGCCGATCCGGGCACTGCAGGAGGGCGCGGCGAGGATCGGCGCCGGCGAGCTCGGCCACCGCATCGAGGTGCGCACCGGCGACGAGCTGGAGGCCCTCGGCCAAGAGTTCAACCGGACCGCCGCCCAGCTCGAAGAATCGTACGCGAGCCTCGAACGGAAGGTGGAGCAGCGCACCCGCGAGCTGGCCACTGCCAACACGGAGCTGAGCGAGTCGCTGGAGCAGCAGACGGCCACCAGCGAAGTGCTGAAGCTCATCAGCCGCTCGACGTTCGAGCTGGACCCCGTGCTCGAGACGCTCATCGAGAACGCCACGAAGCTGTGCGACGCCGCGCATGGGCTCATCTATCGCTTCGATGGCGAGCTGTTTCACGTCGGGGCGTTCTACGGCGCTTCCGCCGAGCTGCGGCGTTTCTGGGAGGGGCAGGAGCGGCGGCCCGGCCGCGGATCCTGCGTGGCGCGGGTAGGACTGGAGCGTCGGACGGTGCAGATTCCTGATGTCCTGGCCGATGCCGAATACGAGGAGTCGGAGTTCCAGAAGCTCAGCGGCTTCCGGACGATGCTGGGCGTGCCCATGCTGCGCGAAGGCGAGCTGGTGGGCGCCATCATCCTGTGGCGGACCGAGGTGCGGCCGTTCGTGGATCGTCAGATCGAGCTGGTCGCGACGTTCGCCGATCAGGCCGTCATCGCCATCGAGAACGTCCGCCTGTTGCGGGAGCTGCAGGCGCGCACGGATGCGCTGGCGCACTCGGTCGAGGAGCTCCGCGCGCTCGGTGAGGTCGGCCAGGCCGTCAACTCCACGCTCGACCTCGAGACCGTCCTGAACACGGTCGTGGCGCGCACAGTGCAGCTGTCCAGCGCGCGCGGCGGCGTCATCTACGGCTATGACGAGGCGAATCAGGAATTCAGTCGCATCAGCGGCGCCTACGGCCTCGACGACGATCTACGAGATGTGCTCCTCGCGACGCCCCTCCGGCTCGGCGAAGGCGCGGCGGGGAAGGCGGCGGCCCAGCAGGCGCCTGTGCAGGTGCCCGACGTGCTCGCCGAGGGCACCTACACGGTCACGCGGGTCCGCGCCATCTTCGAGCGGCGGGGCTATCGGTCCCTGCTCGCGGTGCCGCTCCTCTTCGAGCGCCAAATCGTGGGCGTCCTCGTCGTGTGGGGGCGCGAGCCCGTGGCCTTCGCGCAGGAGACCGTGGATCTCCTGCAGACGCTCGCGAACCAGTCCGTGCTGGCCATCCAGAACGCCCGGCTCTTCCGCGAGATCGCGGACAAGAGCCGGCAGCTCGAGGCGGCCAGCAAGCACAAGTCCGAGTTCCTGGCCAGCATGTCCCACGAGCTCCGGACGCCGCTCAACGCGATCCTCGGCTTCAACGAGATGATCCTGGGCCAGATCTACGGCGAGGTGCCGCCGAGCCTCCTGGAGCCGCTCAACGACATCCAGAGCAGCGGCAAGCACCTGCTCCGCCTGATCAACAATGTCCTCGATCTCTCCAAGATCGAGGCGGGGCGCATGGAGCTGGCCCTCGCCGACTACTCGGTGCAGGACACGGTGGCGAGCGTGCGGACCTCCCTCCGTTCTCTCGCGGAAGAGAAGGGGCTCGAGTTCGTGGGTGCGGTTCCCGACGACATCCCGCTCGCGCACGGCGACGGCGGGCGCATCGTGCAGTGCCTCACGAATCTCGCCGGCAACGCCTTGAAGTTCACTCGCCAGGGCCGGGTGGAGATCGCGGCCGAGCTCCGGGGCGACCGCCTCGTCTATCGTGTCTCCGACACGGGCATCGGGATCGCCCGCGACAAGATCGCGGAGCTGTTCGCGCCCTTCCGGCAGAGCGACGCGACCATCAGCAGCGAGTTCGGGGGCACCGGGCTCGGGCTCAGCATCAGCAGGAAGTTCGTGGAGATGCACGGCGGCCGGATCTGGGTGGAGAGCGAGCTGGGCCACGGATCGACCTTCTTCATCGAGGTTCCGCTGCGTGTGGACGGAGGAGGCACGGCATGAGCGCGAAGACCATCCTCTACGTCGAGGACAACGAGCTGAACCGGAAGATGCTCCGCCATCTGCTGCGGAACACCTCCTATCGCCTGATCGAGGCCCCCGACGGCGAGACCGGCGTGATCATGGCGCGGTCGGAGCACCCGGATCTGATCCTCATGGATGTGCAGCTTCCCAAGATCTCCGGCATCGAGGCCACGCGCACCCTCCGCGCGGACCCCACGACCGCCGCCACGCCGATCATCGCCATCACGTCGTTCGCCCTGAGCGGCGATGAGCAGCGCGCCAAGGAAGCCGGCGCCTCCGCGTATCTCGCGAAGCCGTACAGCCCGTTCCAGCTGCTCGGCATGATCAAGGAG
>DATIXG010000020.1:0-2147 GCA_035518815.1 Gemmatimonadales bacterium
CCGGCGTGGCCTCGATCTGCCGAAGGTGCGCGACACGTACTGGCCACATCGGGTCAACTTCGAACGCCTCCAAAGGTCCACGATCGAGTGGCGGTTGCTCTGCCCCGGGCCGATGGTGGATCAGCCAGCCGTCGGGATCCACCGACTGCGCGTGTCGCTCGAGCGATTGCCCGTGGCCATGCCGGCAGTGGCCAAGCTGTTGCCCGATCCGCTGGTGCTGCCACTGTTCGCGGCGAGCATCCCACAGATGATCATTCCCTACGCTGACGCCGCCGCCTTCATGCTCGCCAACCTGGATCGTGGTGGACCCATGTCTCGCAAGCGCGTCGGGCTCGCCTTGCCCCACGGCATGACGGGCCGCAAAGAGGTTGCTTCAGCGACGCCATGATCAATGTCTGCATTCGCAGGTCAGGGGCCGCTGCTTCTTTCGAGGACTCGGCCCCGCCCCGACACGTTCGAAGGCGATTACAGCTGAATTCGCGCACCCGCGGGAGTATGGTTGCCCGGCCGAGAATTAGCGAAGCTCGGCTGCAAGGATATCCCGCAGGTCCGATCGTCGGCCACCTCGTCCCTTCCCCGGAGGATTGCTCATGCCCGCCGCCCGCTCCCCGCGCATCCGGCACCATCGGCATCGCTGCGCGCTCCCGTCCGGCATCATCCTGGTCGCCCTCGCGTCCTTCGCCGTCTCGGTGCACGCCGCCACTGTCAGCATCCCCTGCGCGCGCCACAACACCCTCTACCAGGAGAGCGGCGCCCTCTCGAACGGGAGCGGCCCGACTATCCTCGCCGGGCGCTACCTTCAGTGGCAGACCCTGAACGCGTACGAACTCCGGCGCGCACTGGTGTACTTCCCGGTCTCGAGCGCTGTCCCCGCCGGCGCCATCATCACAGGCGTGGATCTCCAGCTCTATTGCAGCAGGCCCGCCGCCGGCCCAGGCACGCCCACCTCTCTTTACCGCGTGGGTAGCAACTGGGGCTCGGCCTCTTCAGACGCGGGTGATCCAGGCGACCTAGGTGCGTCAGCCCAGACCGGAGATGCGACCTGGGTCAACAACTTCTACCCATATTCCACGTGGCCGGGGGACTATGTCCTGCATTTCTCAACGGGGATTCCCGCCACGCCCCTCGGCCCGGTGCATATCGGGATGGGTGGGATGCCGGGGCTCATGGGGCAGGACGTGCAGGCCTGGCTCGATAACCCTGCGGCGAACTTCGGTTGGGTCCTCCTGGGGGACGAGTCGACGATGACTGAGACGGTCAATGTGTTCACTGCGCATCCCGTGCTGGTCGTTTCTTACGTGATGCCCACGCCCGTAAAGGCCTCGACGTGGGGTCGGGTGAAGACGCACTACCGTTGATACGGAAGAAAGAACGGTGGCGGCCGTCTGGAGTCAACCCAGGGCGGCCGCTTCCCGCCAGCGTCTTGCCACCCTCTTCCTCGAAGGTCGCCGTGGTGACCGGCCCGCCGTCCTCGCGCTCATTAGAGTATGCGGCTGCTGTATCAGTCAGCCGGTACCCCGTCGGCTAGTCCCCGAGGCGTGACAAAGCGTTAGCTGCCGGCCGGATGGCGCTGCGGGTACGGTCGCCCCGAGCCTTTGATCGCGAGCCATAGCACGCGGTTCATCTGCACCGCGTCGGCACGATCCGGCGCGCTCAGGTCGAGCGTGCGTGAAATCCGCGAGGCTACCGTCTGGTCCGGATTCAACTCCTGGAGCGTGACGTCGGATGCGAGTGCACGATAGGGCGTGAGATCGGGCGTGCCGCCGAAGCACTCGGTCAGAACCCGGCCATAGCGATCGAACTTCGACATGGCGTCGAGGCCGAGGATGCGATCGATCGTCGTCAGCACGTCGACGGTGTTCGCAAACCGATGCCGGACGCCGGCGCGGCCGTAAGCCGAGATCACGAGCAGCACGGAGCGGTGCGAGTCGACGTGATCGGGGCCATCCTGCGCGTCGTCCTCGACGACGAACACCGCCGTGTCGCGCCAGTACTTTGAGTGGGATAGCGCCTCGACGATGAGGCCGAGCGCGCGATCGTTGTTGGCGACGTAGGCCTGCGGCGTGGGCTGTCCGGCGCGCCCGCCGGCGGTGTGGTCGAACGGCAGGTACAGGATGCTCAACGCGGGCATCGAGTCGCCGGCGACC
>DATIXG010000021.1:0-3559 GCA_035518815.1 Gemmatimonadales bacterium
CTGCTGGCCGCCCGGGACGTCCGCCGGGGACAGATGCGCCTCCAGCCGCTTCCGCAGGAACAGCCGGGCGCGGTGCACGCGCGTCTTGACGTTGACGACGGTGAGGCCGAGCGCCTCACCGATTTCCCGGTGCGAGAGCCCCTCGACGTCGCGCAGCATCACCACCGCTCGGTAGTTGGCCGGCAGCTCCTCGATCGCGGCGCCGAGCACCATGCGGAGGTCGGTCTGGCGCGCTGGGTCCTCGAGGCTCATTGACCAGTCGGGGAGGGGTGCGGCGTGGCGCCCCTGCGCGTCGAACACAGGAAGCAGGTTGTCGAGCGAGATATCGCCGCTCCGGCCGCGACGCGTCCGGAGACGCTGATAGGCCGCGTTGGCCACGATTCGATAGAGCCACGAACCGAAGGCGGAGTCACCGCGGAACATGTCGATCTTCCGGATCACGGACAGGAACGCATCCTGTACGGCTTCCTCGGCGTCCTCGGCGTTCCCCGTGATCCGCATGGCGAGCCGGCCGGCGCGGTCGCCGTAGGTCGCCACCAGGTCGTCGGCGGCCATCGGGTCACCCCTCCGCAGGGCCGCGAGGAGCGCGCTATCCCGGTCGGTCCGGGTCGAAATGGTCGGCGCGGTGCGGTACATCTCGATCGACGCTGTGGCATCGGGGTGCATACGGCTGGCTCCTTGTCGCGGCTCTGTCACGCAGATCATCACGAACCTCCCGGGTTGTCAGACGCATTCGATGCGCGTCGGAGGGAGGCCTCCACGGCTTCGAGAAGGAAGGCGGGCCGGAATGGCTTGGGCAGAAACGCCATTGCGCCCGCGGCGAGCGCCCGCGCGCGCTCGACCTCGTCGGCATGCGCGGTGAGAATGATGGTCGGGATGCGGTGATTCGCAGCGAGCATGCGGCGCAAGAGCTCCACGCCATCGATCCCCGGCATCCGGAGATCGAGGATCAAGCACTGGGCTGTGCTCAGGGCGGGCGAGGCCAGGAATTGCTCCGCCGAGGCGAAGGCGACGGTGCGACGCCCGGTCGACTCCAGCAGCGTCTGCACGGCGTCGCGGACCGACTCGTCGTCGTCCACGATGGAAATCAGCGGCTCATGGCTCATCACGACCTTACGGTAGTGCGCCAGGAGGGCTGCGCCTAGACAGACATTGGTCGGCACCTAGGGGGACATAGGATGCCGCTGAACCGACCTAGGGAGCCGCCTCCACCGACCTACGGCGCCCCGAACCGATACTTTGGTATGGGTTCACCGACCCTCGGGATTGGTCAGCGAACCACAGGGACTGGGGGCGGGGGAGCGGCGCTAGTCGGCCGCGGCGACCGGGCCGAGGCGCTCGGCGATCTTCACCAGCTCCGCCAGCGAGTCGGCTTTCATCTTGTGCATGACCTGCGCCCGGTGGCCCTTCACGGTGATCTCGCTGGTCCCCAGCTTGGCGGCGATCTGCTTGTTGAGCAACCCGGCGACCACGAGCGACAGCACATCCTTCTCGCGCCGTGTGAGCGTCTCGTACCGGCCCCGCAGCTCCGCTAGCTCCGTCCGTCGTCGTCGCTCCGACCGGTCGCGGTCGATCGCCTGCTGGATGGCGTCCAGGAGCTCCTGATCACGGAAGGGTTTCGTGAAAAACTCGACCGCGCCCGCCTTCATCGCCCGAACGGTCATGGGAACGTCGCCGTGGCCCGTAACGAAGATGATGGGGATGGACATGCCCGTCTGGGCGATCTCGCGCTGCAGGTCGAGGCCGCTCGAACCCGGCATGCGCACATCGAGGATGAGACATGCTGGCGCATCGGGCCGCGAACTGCGCAGGAACTCCTGGGCGGTCCCGAAGCACTCCACGCGCAACCCGACCGAGGACAGGAGATCCCGCGTGGCCTCGCGCACCGCTTCGTCGTCGTCGACGATGTAGACGACGGGCTCGTCGCTGCTCGGTGTCACCCGTGCTGCGCGGGGTTCATTCCGGCGCGTCTCGCGCTCCGGCTCATTCGCCACGGGGGCCAGTGTAACGGATTCCCGTCCGAACGTCAGCCGCGCTACCGGACGTCGTCACGCTGGCCGTAGGGGCTGAAGGCCCGGATTCGGCCTGTCACGAAGCCGACGGCGCGGGCATCCGAACGTCAGCGGTCGCAAGTCCAAACAACCTGCGACGGGAGACACACCGATGAAGCGCATCGTCACGACGTTGATCACTGTTGCGATCACAACGTTGGCCGCCACCACCGCCTTGGCGTACGTCGTCGAGGTCACCACGTGGATCCCGGTCGCTAAGGCGGCGAATCGAGCCGATCTCAAGGCCGCGCTCGAGTCCGCGGTGGACGATGCGGTCCAGGGTGCCATCGCCTTCACACCAACCGGCGTGACGGTGCAGAGCGCCCGACGCATCGGCGACCGGATCTACCTCCATCTGCTCATCGTCGACCAGGACGGCGAGGCCCTGATGAAGCAGCTGGCCATCGAGGCGAATGAGGCGGACGAGCCCCCCAGCGAGGATGATGACGACGAGGCGCAGACTCTCTGACCTCGCTCACGCCAGCTCGACGAATGGCGCCGCCCCGCCTCCTGGAGGGTGCGCCCGATCCTAAAGAGGGCGCCGCCGCGCGCAACCCGCTGCCCCGAACCATTCTCCCAACGGCGTGAATCTGCTGAACGGGAGGGACCACGCATGAACGACTCGACGGCCGCAGTCAGGCTTCCTTCGATGGAAGAATTCATTGCCCCGGTCACGATCCTCGATGGACAAGGACGCGTCGTTCGGGTCATGCCCGCTGCGGAATTCCGCCGGCTGCATCCGCCTGCGGTCGGCGATGGCCATGCTCGTACGAAGCGACGAGGCGAGCGGCATCGGGCCGAGTCACCGAGCCCGGTGTTGACGCTCGCCGGAAAGGAGTGAGGTCAGTATGAACAGCGCCTGAACGCGGGAGGCCCTGGCAGGCGCCGTCGCTGCATGAGGGTCGCCCTCTCGACGGCCGGGACGGCAACGCGGTGTAACGCAGACCCGTCGCCCGGCGTCCCAACACGCAGTGGTACAGAACATCCGGCCTAGCCTGCCGACGGTACGGATTGCCGCGGCGGTCGCGTGGATCTTGATCGTCGCCCCGACGGGCGTCACGACATCGGGTGCGGCCGGCGTGGTATCGGCGTCTCCGGCCATCGCGCAGCCGGGGCCGCCGGTGGCGTCGAGCCCGCCCGCAGTTGCGCCGATCCCGGTACCCGAAATTGCGCAGCGCGCCGAGCAGGTGTCCACGCTCTTGCAAACCGCCGGGCTGTTACCGAGCAGCTCGGAGGACAGGGACAACGAGGCGGAACTGACCGCCGCCGCCCAGGGGATCCAGCGGCGGCTGGTCGCTACGGCGCAAGCCCTCGCCTCCGCACCGTCGCCCGAGGCTGGGGACCTGCCGGGCCAGGTCCGCGAGATCGGCGGTCGCGCGAGCACGATCCGGACGTGGGACGGAGCCGAGGTCATCGTGCCGAACTCCACGCTGACCTCGCAGCAGGTGACGAACTGGACCCTGTCGGACCGGCTGCGCCGCGTCGTGGTGCCCGTGGGTGTCACCTAC
>DATIXG010000022.1:0-43885 GCA_035518815.1 Gemmatimonadales bacterium
GCGTCGAAGTTGGCGCGGCGCGGGCACTGGTCGTGGATGCGCGCGCCGTAGGCGAACATCGGGCGGCCATCGTAGTCGAGCGCGGGCACGCGCCCGAATGTGAGGTAGTGGACGAGGGTCGCGGTGACGACATCGGCGATCGGCGGGCAGCCGGCGATGTTCACCACCGGCTTGTCCTTGATGATATCACTCACTCCCACCGCACCGGTGGGATTGGGTCGCGCCGCCTGGATGTTGCCCCAGTGCGCGCATGCACCCACCGCGATCACCGCTTTGGCGCCCGCCGCCGCTTCCACGAGGATCTCCTTCACGGGGCGGCCGGCAATGGTCGTGTAGATGCCGTCGTCGGCGAGCGGCACCGAACCGGTGACCACGAGCAGGTACTCGCCGTGGTTCTTCTGCATCGCCTCGGTCAGCGCGCGCTCGGCCGCGAAGCCCGCCGCGGCCATCAGGTTTTCCTGGAAGTCGAGCGAGATGACATCGAGCACGAGATCGCCGATCGACGGGTCGGAGCTGCGCAATACCGACTCGGTGCAGCCCGTGCACTCCTGCAGGGAGATCCACACGACGTTGGGGCGCTTAACGGCTGCCAGCGCCTTGGCAACTTTCGGCGACATCGTCTCGGCCAGGCCGAGCATGACGGTCATCTGGGCGCAAAAGGCGAGGAAGTCCCGCCGGGTCACGCCACGCTGTTCGAGGTAGGAGCCGAGCGTCTCACCTTCGGCCCAAGGGTGCGACGTGGGGAAGTACATGCGGACGCTCCAAGGTGATTGGGGACCTCGGCAACATTCCGTGACCAAGGAAACATCCGCGAATGTCACCGGTCGTCAACTTGCCCTTCAGTACTACAAACTGACCCAGGTGAAGACTTCTTCACACTCCGTTCGTGAATAAACCTTTACAGCCTCTTCACAGTCGTCCGACCCCCCACCGGCGATCCTGATACCAGGCAATCGCGCCCGGAGGACGGACCGTTGACGATGACCCATGCCACCACCCGCCATGCCGATGGAGCGACCGACCTGGCCCGCCTGCTCGAGAGCGAGGCCCGGCTCGAGGAGACGTTGCGTCGCGCGGGCGAGGAGGCGGAGGCGCTCGTGGCAGCCGCACGCGAGGCCGCAGCGGCGCGCGAAGCCAGTCTCGCCGCGGAGGTCGAGGGAGAGACACGAGGCTTGGAGCGCCAGATCGCGGAAGAGCGGAATCACCGCGAGGCGGAGCTTGCCGAACGGACCGCGCGGGAGGCGCGGCGGTTCGACGAAGTGGACGCCGACCGGATCGGCGCGCTCGCGCGCTGGGTCGTTGACCGGGTGATCGGAGGCGACCCGTGATCATCGAGATGTCCAAGGTCCGCGTGCTTGGCCCGCGCGAGCGCCTGCCCGACGTGTTGCGCGCGTTGCAGGACCTCGGCACGTTGCACCTTGCCTCACCCGCTGCCGCCCAATCCCTCGCCCCCCTCGAGCTCTCCCCGACCCAGGTGCGCGACCGTCGGCACCTGGTGCGTGCGCTCGAGGACGTGGAACGCGCGCTCGCCGAGCTCGCGATCCCTCCCGGTGCGGGACCCGTGCCGCACGGGGATCTCAGCGTGGCCGACCTCGCACGCTGGGCGCGCCTCGGAGGGCGCGTGCGCCGCGCCGCGGAGCGCCTCACGATGCAAGGCAGCGCGCTCGCCGAGGAGCGCGCGTTGATCGACAAGTACCAGCATTTCTACTCTGCCTTCCGTTCCCTCCTCGAGAGCGAGGCCCGGTGGCCCAACGCCACCGCGTACCACGTGCTCTTGAAGCGGGGCGACGTCGAGTCGATCCACCGGCTGCGGGCGAGCCTCACCGCCGTCATCGGCGACGAGTTTGAGCTCTATGCCCGCCCGCTGCCGACCGGGGAAACGGCGCTGCTGGTCGTGGTGTCGTCGAAGGCGGCGGGGCGAGTCGAACACCTGCTGGCTGAGGCGCGCGTCCAGGAGATCCCCGTGCCCGCGGCATATGGCGGTGCGTCACTATCCGACGCCATCCCGCGCATGCTGAAGCGCCTCGGCGAGCTTCCGGGCGAGCAGGAGCGAATCCGCCGTGAGCAGGTGGCGCTCGCGCGCACGCACGGGGCCGAGCTGAAGCGGGCCCGTGCCGCGCTGCACGACCGACTGCAGGAACTCCAGGCGCTGCCGCTGTCGGCGGTCACACCCCGCGCGTTCGTGCTCGAGGGATGGCTCCCGGCCGCCGCGCTCGGCAATCTCCAAACGACGCTCGCCGGCACGTTCGGGAATGAAGTGGTGGTGAGCGAACTGTCCCAGGAGGAATGGGCCTCGGAAGACGCGCCGGTCGTGCTCTCCAACCCCCGCGTCTTCCGGCCGTTTGAAACGCTGATCCGGCTGCTGCCGCTGCCGCGGTACGGCAGCATCGATCCGACGCCATTCGTCGCCGTCTTCTTCCCCGCCTTCTTCGGGTTGATGGTGGGCGACGTGGGCTACGGTGTGCTGCTCGCCGTGCTCGGCCTCGTCCTGCACGCGCGCTCGCGACCGGGCACGGTGCTGCGCAATGTCTCGGAGATCATGGGACCATGCGCGCTGTTCTCGATCATCGCCGGGTTCCTCTACGGTGAGGTGTTCGGCGATCTCGGCGCACGGCTGTTCGGGCTCAAGCCGCTCGCGTTCAACCGCCAGGAAGCGCTCATCCCGTTCCTGCTGCTCGCGGTCGCACTCGGCGCGGTGCACGTGCTGCTCGGGCTCGGGCTCGCGGTGGCGAGCAACCTGCGCCGCCACCCGCGCCGCGCGCTCGGCAGCGGGGTGTCCGCGCTGATGATCCTCCTGATCATCCTGGCCCTGCTGGCCGCGGTGCACGTGCTGCCCGGGGGATTCTTCACGCCGGCCGTCATCGGCGTGCTCGTCGCCTTCCCGGTGCTGATCGTGCTCGAGGGAATGGTCGCCCCCATCGAGCTGCTCTCGATGCTCGGCAACATCCTGAGCTACGCCCGTATCATGGCGCTCGGGATCGCCTCGGTCATGCTCGCGGTGGTCGCGAATCGCATGGTCGGCGCGATCGGGAGCGTCACCGTCGGCATCGTGTTCGCCCTGTTGTTTCACCTGGTCAACTTCGCAATCGCTCTGTTCAGCCCGACGATCCACGCGCTGCGTCTGCACTACGTCGAGTTCTTCGGGAAGTTCTACAGCCCGGGCGGGGTGCGGTACCAGCCGTTCGGACATTGGACGCGGAGTACCGCATGACGCTCACGCCCCGAGAGGAGACTCCATGACGATCCTGTTCACGGTCCTGGCCGCCGCGCTCGCAATCGCCATTCCCGCGCTGGCCACCGCGTGGGCGCAGTCGCGGATCGGACCCGCGATCGCCGCCAGCATGGCCGAGAAGCCCGAGCTCTCGACCACCGCCATCCTCATGATCGCCATTCCCGAGACGATGGTGATTCTGGGGTTCGTGGTGGCGGTGCTCATCCTGTTCAGCAAGGGCGCGTGATCGACCATCTGCTCGCCGCGCTCGAGCGGGAGGCGGCCGGACAAGCCGACGCGCTCCTGGCCGCCGCCCGCGCTGACGCCGACCGCATCACGCGTGACGTCGAAGCGCGTCTGGCACGCCAGCGGAGCGAGGTGCTGGACGCCCGGGCACGGGAGCTCCGGGGCGCCGCCCAAGGGGCGCTGGGCGAGACCCAGCGCGCCGCGCGCAAAACGGCCCTCGAAGCGCGCGACCGGTTCCTCGCGCGCGTTTTCGAAGCCGCTCGGGCCATGCTTCCCGCAGCGCTGGGAAGCGACGCCTACCGCGCGGCGCTCCCGGGGCACGTGGCCGACGCACTGCACGCCGTGGGCGACGAACCCGCCGTCATCCACTGCCCCGAGTCGTTGGGCGACGCGGTCCGGACGGCCGTCGCGGACCGGAAACAGCTCGTCGTCACCTGCGACGCCGCGGCGCGGCCGGGCGTCACGGTCACGACGCGCGACGGGGCCGTCGTCGTGGACAACACCCTCGAAGGCCGGCTCGAGCGCCTCCGCCAGCGACTCGCCATCCAAGTGCTCGCGCGCCTATGAAGCTGCACTGGGAGGACGTGAACGCGCGCGCCCGCGGGCTCGCGACTCATCTCCTGCGCCGTGAGGCGCTCGATGCGCTGGCCCAGCTCCCCGACCTGGCCGCGATCGGGGCGGCGTTGCGGAGCCACGGCTACCCCCTCGAGGAGGGGGAAGCCGCCCCGGAAGCCCTGGAACTCGCGCTCCGCCGTATGGCAGCCGTCCGGTTGCGGGTGCTGGCCCGTTGGAGCGGCTCCCGCGTCGAGCCGCTGGCTGTGCTGTTCGAGGACGAGGACCGGCGCAGCCTGCGCGCGCTGCTCCGCGGCGCGGTGCAGGGGGCGCCGGCCGAGGCCCGGCTCGCGGGACTCGTTCCCACGCCCGCGCTCCCGGAGCGGGCCCTGAGCCAGCTCGCGGCGCTGCCAACGCCCGCGGCGATCGCGGCGCTCCTCACCGCGTGGGGGAATTCGTACGGATCGGCCTTGCTGGCGGTCGCGTCCGGGGGAGAGCCCGACCTGTTCACGCTCGAGGTCACGGTCAATCACACGTTTGCCGCCAGGGCAAGCGGCGCAGCCGGCCGGGCGCCGCGGCTCGCCGCCCATGTCCGCGAGACCATCGATCTCGAGAATGCCCACACGGCCATCCTGCTCGCCACCGAGGGCAAGGATGTTGTTCCGAAGGATGTGTTTCTCCCGGGAGGCAGCCGCATTGCGATCGCGGATTTCGAGCTCGCGGCCTCCGCGGGAGACGTCGCCAGCGCGGGACGCAAGCTCGCCGCGGCATTTGCCGGCACGCCGCTCGCGCCCCCATTGGCGCAGCTGAGCCACGACCCCGCGGCGCTCGAGGACGCGGTGCTGCGCGCGCGTATCCGGCACCTCACGCTCATGAGCCGGCAGGCACCGCTCGGGCCAGCGCCCCTGCTCGCGTACGTGCTCCGGCTCCGCGCCGAAACCGTGGACGTGCAACGCATCATCTGGGGGCGGGCGTTGCAAGTGTCGCCCGCCACGATCATGAACGACCTGGTGAGCGTCTGATGCCGTACGCGTTGCGAGTGGTGTGCCGGCCGGAGGTCGCCGCGGGGTTCGCGCTCGCGGGCTTGCGGCCGACCGAGGTCGCGACACCGGACGCCGGTGCCGCCGCGGTCCGTGAGCTGCTCTCGCAACCCGAAGTCGGCGTGGCGCTCGTCGAAGACACATGCTACGACGCCCTGCCGGAAGAGCTGCGTCGTCAGGTTGGGCGCCGTCCCCTCCCCCTGCTCGTGCCGTTCCCGGGACCGGCCTGGGCGGCGCGGCCGGACCTCGCCGAGGCCTACATCGTGGATCTGCTCCGCCAGGTGATCGGCTACCGCGTGAGGCTCAAATGACCGAGTCCCGCATTCTCAGGATCTCCGGTTCGCTCGCGATCGTCGCGCCGCTTCCCGACGCCGCGCTGTACGAGCTGGTGCGGGTCGGCGCGCGCGGGCTCCTGGGAGAAGTGATCCGGGTCGCGGGCGACGTCGCCACGGTACAGGTCTACGAAGAGACGACCGGCCTCGAGGTGGGGGAGCCCGTGGCGTCCACCGGCCGGCCCCTTACGATCCATCTCGGCCCGGGCCTGCTCGGCGCAGTTCTGGACGGAGTGGGCCGGCCGCTCGGCCGCATCGCGGAGCGTGTCGGTGATTTCATCGAGCCCGGCGTCGTCACGCCCACACTCGACCCAGCGCGCCGCTGGGCCTTCAAGCCCACGGTCGAACCCGGTGCGCGCATCGCGTCGGGCGACGCGCTCGGTTCGGTGGAAGAGCGGCCGGGCGTCGTGCACCAGGTGCTCGTGCCTCCCGGTGTCAGCGGCACCGTGACCACGCTCGCGCCGGGGGAATTCACCGCGGCCGAGCCGGTCGGACACCTGTCGGATGGAACCGCGCTCGCCTTGGGTCACGAGTGGCCCGTACGCCAGCCGCGGCCCGCGGCGCGGCGCCTGCCCGCGATCGCACCGTTCATCACGGGCCAACGCGTGTTCGACTTTCTGTTCCCGGTGGCCGAGGGCGGCAGTGTCGCCGTCCCGGGCGGATTCGGGACCGGCAAGACGGTCATCGAGCAGTCGCTCGCCAAGTACGGCGCTGCCGACATCGTGATCTACATCGGCTGCGGCGAACGCGGCAACGAAATGGCGGAAGTACTGGAGGAGTTTCCGCGCCTCGTGGACCCGCGTACGGGTCGCTCGCTGATGGATCGGACGGTACTGATCGTCAACACCTCCAACATGCCGGTGGCGGCCCGCGAAGCATCCGTCTACGTCGGCATCACCATTGCCGAGTACTACCGCGACATGGGATATCGCGTCGCCGTCATGGCGGACAGCCTGTCGCGCTGGGCCGAGGCGCTGCGCGAAATCGGCGCCCGCCTGCAGGAAATGCCCGGGGAGGAAGGGTATCCCACCTACCTCGGCAATCGTCTCGGCAAATTCTACGAGCGCGCGGGACGCGTTGAGGTATTGGGGAGCCCGGTCCGGACGGGAGCCGTGACATTGATCAGTGCGATCTCGCCGCCCGGCGGCGACTTCTCCGAGCCGGTGACCCAGGCGTCGCTCCGGGTAGCGGGCGCCCTGTGGGCGCTCGATCCGGCGCTCGCGCACCAGCGGCAATTCCCCGCCGTGGACTGGCAGACGAGCTACAGCCTGCATGCCGACGCGCTCGAGCCCTGGTTCGCGCGCGCCGCCGGAAGCGACTGGCCGGCGATCCGGCACGACACGCTCGAGCTGCTGCAACGCGAGCGCGAGCTCAGCGAGATCGCGAGCCTGGTGGGCCCCGAGGCGCTGCAGGACCGAGACCGCTTGCTCCTCGAATCGGCACGCGTGGTACGCGAGACCGTGCTGGGCCAGAGCGCCTACGACCCCAACGACGCGTACTCCTCGATCGAGAAGACGCATCGCCTGGCCGCACTGGCGCACGGGCTGTACCGCGCGGGCACCGCCGCGCTCGAGCGCGGCGTGTCGTTCGAGCAGATCGACCTGGGGCCCGTGCGCCGCGCCCTCGCCGCGGCCCGGCGGGCGTCGCCCGAAACGTTCGCGGCGTCCGCCGCCACGGCCGAGGCCGCAGTTGCAGCGATCGGAGCCCCAGGATGATCCGGGTCGCGCGACGCTACGCCGGCGCCGAACGGGCCACGGGGCCGCTGATCTACGTCCGCCGCACGCCGACGGTCGCTCTGGGCGAGTGGGTATCGATCCAGGCGCCGGGCGAGCCCGCGCGGCGCGGCCAGGTGATCGACGCGGGCCGCGATGTCAGCGTCATCCAGGTGCTCGAAGACACCGTCGGGCTCCGGCCGGCGCGCGCCGAAGTGACGCTCACCGGGGACGTCGGGTCGGTGGCGGTCGGTCGCGAGCTGCTCGGCCGGGTGCTGAACGGCATGGGAGCGCCGCTCGACGGCCTGCCCGCGCCCGTGGGCGAAGCCATCCGCCCGATCTGGGCCGCTCCCCTCAACGCCACGCGCCGGGCGCGGCCTTCGGACTTCATCGAGACCGGCATCTCCGCGATCGATGGCATGAACACGCTGGTGCGGGGTCAGAAGCTGCCGGTGTTCTCGGGTCCCGGCCTCCCGGGCCTCGAGCTCGCGGCGCAGATCGTCGAGGGGGCGCGCGCGCCGCACGACGAGCCGTTCGCCGTGATCTTCGTCGGCATCGGGATCACCGCGCGTGAGACCGATGCGTTTCTCGGACGCTTCGAGCAGAGCGGCGCGCGCGAGCGGAGTGTGCTGTACCTCAACGAGACGCGCGACCCCACGATCGAGCGACTGCTCGCGCCGCGGGTCGCGCTCGCCGAGGCGGAGTTCCTCGCGTTCGACGCCGGCATGCACGTCCTCGTCGTGATCGCCGACATGACCCACTATTGCGAGGCCCTGCGCGAGATCGCCACCGCGCGCGAAGAGATTCCGGGCCGGCGCGGCTACCCCGGGTACATGTACACGGATCTCGCCAGCATCTTCGAGCGCGCCGGCATCGTGGCCGGACGGCCGGGTTCGGTGACGCAGATCCCCATCGTGACGATGCCGGACGACGACATCACGCATCCCATCCCGGACCTGACGGGCTACATCACCGAGGGGCAGGTCGTCCTGTCCCGCGAGCTCCATCGCCGCAGTGTGTTCCCACCGATCGACGTCCTCCCGTCCCTGTCGCGGCTCATGAACGCCGGCATCGGCGCCGGCAAGACAAGCCCCGAGCACCGGGAATGGGCCGACCAGCTGTATGCCGTGTACACGCGCGGCCGTGAGGCGCGCACCATGGCGGCGATCGTGGGCGACGCGGGCCTCTCAGCCGCCGACCGCCGCGCGCTCACCTTCGCGGAGCGATTCGAGCGCGAATTCGTGTCGCAAGGAGCCACGCGTCGCCGCATCGCGGAGACCGTGGACGCGGGGTGGCGCTTGCTCGACACGCTGCCGCGCGACGATCTGGTCCGGCTGTCGGATGCGACGTGGGCGAAGCGGCAGGGTGAGGCATGAGAATCGCCCCCACTCGCATGAACCTCATCCAGGCCACCCGCCGGCTCGAGCGTGTGGCGAAGGGTGCGGCATTGCTGCGCCGCAAGCGGGAAGCGCTGGTCAGCGAGCTGTTCCGGCTTGCCCGGCCCGCAGCCGATGCCCGCGCGCAGATTGAGCGGGCGACCGCGAGCGCGTACCCCGCCCTGCTCGGCGCGCTCGCATCGCTCGGGCTCGCGGGGCTGCGCGCGGTCGCCTGGCCGGCGCGCGACATCGCCCTGGAGATGGAGGCCGGGTCCTTGTGGGGGATCCCGGTCTCCACGATCGTGCGCCGGCCGCCGCTCGTGCGCACGCTGCCCGCGCGCGGCGCTCCCCCCGGCGCGCACGGGGCGGCATCACTCAAGGCCGCCGGGCAGTTCGAGCGCCTCACGGAGCTGCTGCTCGATGCCGCCCCGCGCGAGATGGTGATCCGCCGGCTGGGCGAGGCCCTGTCTCAGACGTCGCGTCAGGTGAACACCCTCGAGCGACGCGTGGCGCCTGCATTGCGCACCGGCATCGTGGGGGTCCGGCGCGCACTCGAAGAGCGCGAGCGGGAAGACCGGCTGCGACTGCGGACCCTCACCCGGCCTTCAGACAGCCTTCATTGAAGCATGGCGATGCTTACGTGCGAGGACGATGAGTGTTACGCTACTCCGCTTCACCTCACTGGGAGAGTGCATGGCACGCCTTCTGAGCGCAGTCGCATTCGTTACGGTCGTCCTGGGCATCGCCGCATGCGAGAAGAAAGCGCCCGCGCCGCAAGCCGCGTCGCAGGCACCGGTTGCGGCTCCCGCGCTGAGCCGCACCGACCGGCTGATCCTCGCCGCCGCCACGGTGGGTTTGCCCCCGGAAGGCGTGCAACCCGTCGACCTGCCCGATCCAAGCAATCGGGGCGGACACCTGACGGCCAACTACTGCGCGCAGTGCCATGCGTTGCCGGCGCCGACGACCCACAGCGCGACCGATTGGCCGTCCGTGGCCCGGCGCATGTGGTTACGCATGGAGTGGTTACCCGAGTCCCTCGGCGTCCGCGTACCGACCGAGGCCGAGCGCTACGAGATCCTCAAGTACCTGACGGTCAATGCGCTCAAGGTCAGCGGCTCCGTGCTTCCCGCGGGGAAGGGCCGGGAGTCGTTCGCCCTGGTGTGCAGCCGGTGTCATGCACTTCCTGACCCGCGGGTGCACTCCAAAGAGGACTGGCCGACGGTATACGCGCGCATGGAGCGCAACATGGAACGTATGAAGGTGAAGCCGCCTACGGCGCAGCAAGCTGAAGAAATCCTCATGTATCTGAAGACGACGGCTGGCCACAGAGTCGGGTCCCACACCGACTAGGGGGTTCCCCAAAGTCGCATTGACGGGCCGGGGTCGGCGCAAGCATGATGCACCAGAGCATGTCGGCAACGCATCGCAGACCGGGGGCTTGTATGAAATACAATCGCGCGGCATTGATCGCCCTGCTCGTGCTGGGCGCCTGTACAACGGAGACGACAACCACCCAGTACGTCGAGAAACCGCTGTACAATCCGCCGCCCGATGCTTCCTCGGGGTTCGTCGGCTACTACACCGTCTCTGACAAGAAAACGACCTGCGGCAACTGCCACGTGGGTCACCAGGCGGCGTGGAAGACCACCGCGCACTCCAACGCCTGGGCCGACCTCCAGGGCTCGGGCCACGCCTCGGCGTCGTGCAACAATTGCCACGCCGTCTCCCAGCTCGGCAACAGCCTCGGCAAGCCGGGCGGCTACGGCGTGGTGGCGGACACCGTCTACCACGACGTACAGTGCGAGAACTGCCACGGGCCAGCCTACACGCACGTGCAGAACCCCGAGGTGACCGCGAACCAGCCATTGGCTTCGATCACCGCGGATACGGGGATCGCCAATGGATGCGGGGGGTGCCACACCGGCGTCCACGAGCCCTACGTCGATGAGTGGATCCAGTCGGCCCACGGCTCCGGGACCGCTTTGAGCCACGCGGCCGGCAATGCCACGTGCACTCCCTGCCACGAAGGCCAGGCCGCCCTGACGGTGAAGTTCGGTGTAACGTCGAACTTCAAGGAAAAGGGGTCTACGACGCCGATGCACATCGTTTGTGTAGTCTGCCACGACCCGCACGGCACGGCGGGGTTTGAAGGCCAGCTCCGCGCATCTATGTCCGTCCCGACGGTCGACAATCTGTGCGTCAAGTGTCACTCCCGCAGCGCGTCGCCGCCGTGGGGTGCGGCAAGCGCCACGCGAGGCGCCGGCGGGCCGCATGGCGCGCAGGGCCTGCTGGTAATCGGACAGGCGGGGTGGATTCCACCGAACTTCGCCTACGACACGGGTCAAATCATTTCGAGCCATGGAACGACCGCGAACCCACGGCTGTGCGCAACCTGTCACGTCGCCCGGACGACCGTCACGGATGCGGCGACCGGCGCTTTCCAGTTCCAGAGCGTCGGGCATTTGTTCGATGCCGTTCCCTGCCTCGTGAACGGCATCCCCACGCCGGGAACCTGCGCGCAGTCGGCGCGAGACTTCACGAGCGGTTGCGTGGCCTCGGGGTGCCACACCTCGGCCTCCACGGCGATGTCCGCCTACAACGCGAACATCTCCACGATCAATGTGCTACTGGACCAGATCTGGGTGGACAACAACGCCAACGGAATCGTCGACGCGTCGCCCACGGATGGAGGGCTGCTGGCGCAGATGGTTGCGCGAGGTTCGCACCAGGACTCGGTCGATCTCGACTTCGGCAATACCATCACGTCGGTCGCCAAGGGGACCATCTACAACGGCGCGCTCGCGGCCACGGACGACCGTGCCTACTTCCTGGCGGGCAAGGTGTTCGGGAAGAGCTGGGCGGCGCACGCCTCGTCGGGGAACGGGGTGCACAATCCGTTCCTGCTCCAGGCGCTGCTCGCGCAGTCGATCACCGCCCTGCATCAGTCGACCGGCTTCCCCGTTCCACCGAACGCGGACTTGAGAGTACGAGCCACGCCGCCGCCGGGCGTCGTGACTCGGGTGAGCACGAGGTAGCGCTTTGAAGCGCGCGCTCGTGTGCGCCGTCGCGATCGCTGCTGCGGCGTGCACAACCGAGAGCGTCTCATACGTCGAACGCCCGCCGTTCAACCCGCCGCCCGACCAGGCGGCGGGTTTTCTTGGCTATTTCGCCGTGACCACGAAGCAAACGACGTGCGGCAATTGCCACGTCGGGCACCAGGGGAACTGGGTCAATACAAAGCACGCCCACGCGTGGCAGGACCTCCAGACCTCGGGCCAGGCCCAGGCGTCCTGTAACAACTGCCACAGCGTATCCCAACTCGGCAACGCCGTCACCAAGGCCGCCGGCTATGCGGCCGTGCCCGACTCCGCGTACCACGACGTGCAATGCGAAAATTGCCATGGACCGGGTTACACCCACGTGCAGAACCCCGAGGTCGTGGCCAATCAGCCCCTCGCCTCGATCCACGTCGACACCGGTCTGACGAACAGCTGCGGCGAATGCCATACGGGGGTGCATGCACCGTTTGTCGACCAATGGAAGCAATCCGCCCATGGCTCGGGGCCCGGCTTCGCCATCGCGGCCGGAAACGCCACGTGCGCTCCCTGCCACGAGGGCAAGACCGCGATGCTGGTCAAGTTCGGCGAGACCGAGAACTACGTGGAGAAGAGCTCGCCTACGCTCGAGCGCATCGTCTGCACGGTGTGCCACAACCCCCACGGCTCGCCGTACCAGCACCAGTTGCGGGCTCCGATCTCGGAGCCGACGACCGACAATCTCTGCGTGCGGTGCCACTCCCGCAGCGCGACACCGCCCTGGGGTGTCGCGACCGCGACCAGAGGCGCCGGCGGGCCGCATGGCGCCCAGGGCCTGCTCGTGATCGGGCAGAACGTCGGCTGGATCCCGCCGGGCTTCCAGTACGACACGAACGAGATCGTCTCGAGCCACGGCACCAGTGCGAACCCGGATCTGTGCGCGACCTGCCACGTCGTGCGCACCACCGTCACCGACGCGGCGACCGGCGCCTTCCAGTTCCAGAGCGTCGGGCACCTGTTCGCCGCGATTCCCTGCCTCGACGCGAACGGCATCCCCACCACCGGGACCTGCGCCCAGGCGCAACGCGACTTCAGTGGCTGCGTAGCCTCGGGGTGTCACGCGAGCACGTCGTCGGCCATGTCCGCCTACAACGCGAACATCTCCACGCTGGACATCCTGCTCGACCAGATCTGGGCGGACAACAATGCCAATGGCATCGTGGACCCTTCCCCGACCGATGGCGGCTTGATCGCGCAGATGGTCGCGCGCAGCTCCCATCAGGACTCGGTCGATCTCGATTTCGGCAACACCATCACGTCGGTCGCCAAGGGAACGCTCTACAACGCCGCCCTGGCGGCCACCGACGACCGGGCGTACCTCCTTGCCGGCAAGGTGTACGGCAAGAGCTGGGCGGCGCACGCCTCCGCGGGGAACGGGGTGCACAATCCGTTCCTGCTCCAGGCGCTGCTCGCGTCATCGATCACCGCGCTGCATCAGTCGACCGGCTTCCCGGCGCCGCCCAATGCCGATCTGACCGTGCATGCCACCCCTCCCCCCAGCGTTCTGGCACGCGCGCGCGCGCAGCCATAGTATCGATCCATCGTGACGCCTTCGCCCGCCGACCGTCCGCCGGCGCCCTCCGGCTGGGTGTTCGGGTTCAACGAGTACCTGCTGGCCGGTGTCGGCACCCTGATGCTGGCGGGGACGCTCATCGCCGTCGCTTTCTACCTCCTGCCCCCCAAGCACCTCCAGCTCGCCGAGCTGCAGCGCGCCTACCGGGTCGGGCCAGTCGCGGACTTCCCCGTCGGCGCGAGCCGAGTAGTCAACTGGGGCGAGCGCATCGTCCTGGTGATCCGAACGGAGGAGCAGGCGTTCGCGGCCCTGCAAGCGACGGCACCGACCGACGGTTGCCTGCTCAACTGGGATGAGCGCTCGCAGCGTGTCTCGTCGCCCTGCGGCTACCTCGTGTACGACCTGCACGGCAATGTCGTGCGCGGGCTGACCACTCTGCCGCTGCAACGCTATCGCGTGTTCGTGCTGGACGACGTCGTCTACGTGACCACCACCTAGCATGCTGGGGAACGCGCGGCGGGCCGTCGCGACGTGGGCGGCGCGATTCTGGGCGGACCTGAAGGCGAGTACGGACGCCAATCTGCTCGGGGTCCTGCGCTTCCTCGGCCTTCTCTACGGACCGATCGACACCAGCCTGCCGATCGACCAGGCGTTCCGTCGCGCGCTGCGCTATCGCCTGCCGCGCCACGCCGGATGGCGCCACGCGCTCGGCGGAATTGCGTACCTCCTGCTCATCCTTCTGGTGGTGACGGGCGTCCTGCTCTCCTTCTACTATCGCCCCTCCGCCGAAGAAGCGTATCAGAGCGTGCAGCACATCGTGTCGGGCATCACGTTCGGCTGGCTCATGCGGGACCTGCACGTGTGGGGAGCGAACCTGATCGTCCTCGCCACGCTCGCGCACCTGGGCCGGGTGTTCTTCGACGCCTCCTACAAACCTCCGCGGGAGACCAACTGGCTTGTGGGGGTGGCGCTCCTGTTCGTCGTGTTCGCGTTCGGCGCTACCGGCTACCTGCTGCCCTGGGACCAGGCCGCCTACTGGACTGTCACCGAGGCCCTGGACGTAGTCGAGCGCATCCCCGTGGTGGGCGGCCTGGTCGTCGAGGTCCTGCGCGGGGACCCGATCGTGTCCGGCGCGACGCTCAGTCGCTTCTTCGCCGTGCATGTGATCCTGCTCCCCTGGGCCGTCCTCGGTCTGCTCATGCTGCACTTCGCGCTCGTGCGCAAGCACGGGATCGCGCCCGCCCGCACGCCGCCGCCCGATGGCCCGGGGGTTCCGTTCTTCCCACAGCACTTCTTGCGCTCTTTCATCGCCGGCGTGCTGGTGGTGGCGCTCGTGATCACGGGAGCCGCGCTGTACCCCCGGGACGTCGGTGAGCCACCGAACCCGTCCCAGGTGCCGGGAACGCTCGCGACGTCGTGGGTGGTGGCCGACGTGTCCCGCGGACTCACGTATTACCTGGGAGCGTGGGGCTTCGGCGGGTTCCTGCTGCTCGGTCTCGCGATGGCCCTGCTCCCCCTGTTCGATCGCGATCCGGAACGCCGCCTGCGGCGGCGCCCCGCGGTCGCCGCGCTCGGTGTCGTGTTCTTCCTCGGGTTCATCGCCGCTTGGCTGGTCGGACGGCAGCTGCGCTCCGTGCCGCCGCACGCACCCGCCGTCCCCGGGGTGTTCGTGCAGCCGCCTCCGCCGAGCACGCCATGAGCCTGGCCGCGTTGCCGCTGGTGGGGCTGGTCGTAACGCTCGGCACGCTGGTGCGGCCCGAGGGCCCGATCCAGGCGGACACGACGTACGGTTGTCTCACCTGCCACGCCGCACAGCGGGAGGCGTTCGTCGTCGGCGTGCATGCGGAGCACGGGCTGCGCTGTACCGACTGTCACGGCGGCGATCCCGGGACGACCGTACTGCCCGCCGCGCATCGCGGACTCACGGGCCATTTGGACAAGGTCGCGGCGGCCCGAGTCTGCGGGTCGTGCCACGCCGACCCCAACCGCATGCGGCAATACGGCCTGCCCAGCGGCCAGCTCGCCGAGTTCCGCGCGAGCCGCCACGGAGAGTTGCTCCTCGACCGGCACGACCCGAACGCCCCCACCTGCACCGACTGCCACGGGACGCATGTGATCTACCCGCCGGACGACGCGCGCAGTCGCGTCTATCCGGCGAACATTCCCGGTACGTGCGCGCGCTGCCACTCCGACCGTCAGCTGATGGCGAAGTACCGGCTCCCCACCGACCAGTTCGAGCAGTTCCGGGTCAGCGCGCACGGCGTCGCGCTGTTTCAACAGCAGAACTTCGCCGCGCCCACGTGCGTGGGTTGTCATGGCGCTCACTCCGCGCTACCACCGACGGTGAGCGAGATCCACAGCGTCTGCGGCCGGTGTCACCAGCTCATCGATCAGGCCTTCGCCCAAAGCCCCCACGCCGGGGGCGCCGGCACGCACGGGCTCCCTGGGTGCCTCGCGTGCCACAGCAACCACGGCACCGAGCGCGTGGCTGCCGACGGCATCGCGGCGCTGTGTGAGAAGTGCCACTCGTCCGACACGCGCATCCGGACCCTTGGGCTCGGCATCCAGCAGACCGTGGCTCGAGCGACAGACGACCTCCGCTCGGCAGACCGCGCCGTGACCCGCATGGCGCTCGCCGGCGAACGCGTGGGCGACTTTCGCTTCCGGTACCAGACGGCGATGACCTACTATCTGGAGATCGCGCAGGTGCAGCACAGCCTCGATCTCCAGCGGCTCGAGGAGCTGAGCCGGCGGGTGCGCTCCATATCAGTGGACCTGGACGCGGCCGCCGAGGCGGCGGCGGAGCGCCGCTGGGAACACAAGCTCATCCTCCTGCCGGTCTGGTTCCTGGCGCTCTCGGCCGTGGTGCTCGCCTGGTTGGCCCTGCGGGGCCTCAAGGAAACGGACCAGAGCCGGGACGGGTAGGCGATGTCCCCGCGCTCGATCCGACCCCTGCCTCGATGGCTCCGCATCGCCGTACCGGTCGCCATCCTCGCGATCATCGTGCTCAGCCTCGGCACGGTGGGGTTCGTCGAGTACTCGAGTCAGTCGAGCTTCTGCAAGAGCTGCCACATCATGGAGCCCTACTACCAGTCGTGGGCTACGTCCTCGCACCGCGATTTTGCCTGCATCGAGTGCCACATCGCGCCCGGGGTCAAGTCGTACGCCATGACCAAGCTCCAGGCCGCCAACATGGTCGTGAAGTACTTCACGGGCGCCGCGGGCACGCGACCCTGGGCCGAGATCGAGGATGCCTCGTGCCTGCGCGCCGGCTGCCACTCCGAGCGGTTGATCGAGGGACTCGTCGAATACAAAGGCGTCCGGTTCGACCACACGGAGCACCTGGGGGAGCTCCGGCACGGCATCCAGCTGCGCTGCACCAGCTGTCACTCACAAATCGTGCAGGGCAGCCACATCGCCGTCACCGAAGGGACGTGCTTTCTCTGCCACTTCAAGGGCCGGTCCGCTGGCCTGCCGGTGGCGGGATGCACGGGCTGCCATCCCACGCCGCCTCGCGTGGTCTCGCCGGCCGGGTACACGGTGGACCACGCGCAGTACGTCAGGGATCGGATCGACTGCCTGTCGTGCCACAGCGAAGTGACTACGGGCACGGGGACGGCCGAGCTGTCGCGATGCGTCAGCTGCCACAACGAGCCCGAACGCCTGGCGGAGTTCAAGAATCCCAAGCGGCTGCACGAGGTGCACGTCGCCGACCACGATATCGCGTGCATTCAGTGCCACACGCCGATCGACCATCGGGTCGTCTCCCTGGCGAGTACCGTCGAGCTCGATTGCAAGAGCTGTCATGCCAACGTGCACGACGCGCAGCGCCGGCTCTACGCGGGGTTCGGGGGCCACGGCGTCGCCGACGCGCCGAGCTCGATGTTCATGGCGCGCGTGTCGTGCCTCGGCTGCCATGCCGAGCCGACGCAGTTCAAGGGACATGAGAACGTCCGGCTCGCGGGCGAGGCGTCTTGTCTCGCGTGTCACGGGGTTCGGTTCGCGAACATGCTGCCCGCCTGGCAGCGCGACATCACCGGGAAGGTGGACCGGGTCGCGGCGGTGGTCGACAAGGCGCGCGAGGCCGTGAGCGCCGTCCCCATGCGCCAGCGCGCCACCGCCGATAGCCTCGTGCGTCTGGCCGAGGACAATGTGCAGCTCGTGCGCGTGGGCAAGGGAGCCCACAACGTCCTGTACACCGACGGGCTGCTGCGGGCATCGCTCGCGCTCGTGCGGGAGGCGAGCCAGCGCGGCGCGCTGCCCTACAGCGCTCCGGCGGTGAATCTCGGGCCACCGCTCAGCGACAACACCTGCCTGCAGTGTCATCTGGGGGTCCGCTGGCAGGGCGGCACGTTTCAGGGAAGGCCTTTCAGCCACGCGCCGCACGTCGCCCGCGCCGCCCTACAGTGCAGCGAGTGCCACACGAGCCTGGACCAGCATGGCGGTATCACGCTCACCTCCCGGGCGAGCTGTGATGCCTGCCACCATCCGCTGATCGCCGTCGAGAACTGCGCTCGCTGCCACGCAGGCCCCGCCGGCGTGCCCCAGGTGCAGTTCACCTTGTCCACGGGCGAGTTCTCTCACCGGGCGCATGCCGCCGCCAACCTCGCGTGCTCCGCCTGCCACACGCCGCCCGTGATGGACGCGAAGGACCTCCGGTGCGACAACTGCCACGAGCCTCACCACCAGCCCGACCGGACCTGCCTCGATTGCCACAAGGGCGGCGCGCTCAGCCGGCACACACGCGCAGCGCACGTCGCCTGCGCGCAGTGTCATGCGTCGGTACCGGGCTTGAATCACTGGTCCCGGCAAGTGTGCACGGCGTGTCACGCTGAGAAAGTGAATCACTACCCCGACCAGCAATGCGACGTGTGCCACATGGTCCCGCCGATGGGAGAGCCACAATCATGAGGCCGTTACGCGGCCTGGCTTGCTTGCTCCTCGCGCTCGGAGGCGCGGGGAGCCTCGCGGGTCAGGCGGCTCAGGTCGTGCAATGCGCGCGCTGCCACGCGAATCGGGACTTCCTCCTGGGCAAGGGCGCGACGTGGTTGCCCGACTCCGCGCTGTACGTGCCTCCCACGATCCTCGCGGGCACCGTCCACGCGAGCCTCAGGTGCGCCGACTGCCACCGGGGCTTCGAGGCGGGCTTCCCGCATCGCGTGAGCGTGAAAGTCGTGCCGTGTGAGACGTGCCACGCCCGCGAAGGGCAGGATTGGACCGCCTCGAGCCATGCGGCCAATGCCCGGACGGCCGGCGATGCGCCGACGTGCGTCACCTGCCACGGGTCGCACGTCGTGCTGAGTGGCAAAGACCCGCGATCGCCGATCAACCGCTTCAGCATCGCGACCCTCTGCGGTCGGTGCCACGCCGACCGGCGCATCATCGGCAAGTATTTCGCGACACCCGCCAACGCCCCCGGGAGTACCGCCGCGCAGGAGTTTCCGAAGAGCGTGCACGGGGCGGCTCTCACGCGCGACGGGCTCGTCGTCTCGGCCACGTGCACCGATTGCCACCGGGCGCACAAGGTGCTCCCTGCGAGCGACTCGGCGTCGTCGGTCAATCGCGCGAACATCCCGACCACGTGTGGCGCCTGTCACGCGGGCGTGACCCGGGTCTTCAACGCCTCGGCACACGGCACCGCGCGCGCCGCGGGCGCGCCAGACAGCGGCGCCTGGCGCCGGCCGGTTTGCAGCGATTGTCACTCCGCCCACGCAATCGTTCGCGCCGATCAGCCCCAGTGGCAGCTCGGCGTCGTCGAAGAATGCGGCACCTGTCACAAGCAGTTGTACGAGGCGTTCCTCGAGACGTATCACGGCAAGGTCGCGCGGCTGGGCTTCGGGCTCGCCGCGAAGTGCAGCGACTGTCACACGGCGCACAACATGCGCCCCGCGTCTGATCCGCAATCGTCGGTGTTCGCCGGCAACCTGGCCGCGACGTGCCGGCAGTGTCACCCGGGAGCGGGTGCGCAGTTCGCCAAGTACTACGCTCACCCCGACCCCCGCGCGCGCACCAGGTATCCGCTGCTGTACTGGCCGTGGCTCCTCATGACTGCGCTGCTCGTGGGCGTGATGGGGTTCTTCGCCATCCACACCGGGCTCTGGCTCGTGCGCTCGGGCGTGGCGCGCGCGCGGGGCGAGCACGGAGCGAGCAAGGAGAACGGACCATGACACCTCGGGCGCTGAACGCCGCGGACCGCGGCGCGGGCCCTTACCTGTGGCGGTTTTCGGGCTTCAACCGGACACTGCACGCGCTCGTGATCGTGTCGTTCCTGGGCCTCGTCGCCACCGGGCTGCCGCTGCATTTCTCCCACGCAGGGTGGGCCCGCCCGTTGATCGACCTGTTCGGAGGCGTCGCGGCCGCGGGCATGCTGCATCGGATCTGCGCGCTCATCACGTTCGGGTATTTC
The DNA here is from genome assembly GCA_035518815.1 of Gemmatimonadales bacterium. Classification (GTDB taxonomy): domain Bacteria; phylum Gemmatimonadota; class Gemmatimonadetes; order Gemmatimonadales; family GWC2-71-9; genus AG25. The sequence continues at coordinate 19,484 of DATIXG010000022.1, forward strand.
TTCGCGCACGTCGCATACCTCGCGTACCAGCTCGCCACCCGCCCCGACCGCATGCGCCTGCTGTGGGGGCCCGACTCCATGGTGCCGCAGCTCAAGGACGTCCGCGACATCATCCAGATGTTCAAGTGGTTCCTCGGCATGGGCGCGCGACCGCAGTTCGAGCGATTCAGTTACATGGAGAAGTTCGACTACTGGGCGGTGTTCTGGGGCGTGGCCATCATCGGCACCTCCGGCCTGTTTCTCTGGTTCCCGACGTTCTTCGCCAGGTTCCTCCCGGGCTGGGTGTTCAACATCGCCACGATCATTCACGGCGACGAGGCGCTCCTTGCCACGTGCTTCATTTTCACGATCCACTTTTTCAACGTGCACATTCGTCCCGAGAAGTTCCCCATCGACACCGTCATCTTCACGGGGCGCGCAACCACGGAGTACATGCAGGAGGAGCACCCCCTCGAGTACGATCGCGCCCGTCGGGAAGGGCGGCTCGACGCTCGCGTCGCGCCCGCTCCCTCGCCCGCGGCGAATCGCTGGTCGGTCGTGCTGGGATTCGCCTCGTTCGGCCTTGGAGTCGTGCTGGTCATCCTCGTTTTCTGGGCGCTGCTCCACTGACGGCTATCCGACGCGCGGCGCTCGCCGCTCTGCTCGCTACGGGCGCGGTTCGCGTCGCCGCGGCGCAGGGATATCTGCTGCGGGTGGACTCGCGGGTACAGGCCGCTGCCTATCGCGGCGTGACGATCGACAGCGTGCCGGCGTCGGACACCATCACCGGTCCGAGCGGGGGACCGACGACGCGGGACGGCTACGCCGTGAGCTGCTTCCCGGGGAGCGCGTACTGCACGTTCTTCCGGCCGGGCCCCGAGGTGGACGGCGCCCCGGCGACGCTGGCAGCCGACCTGTCGGTGTGGGGGCTCGGCGTTCCAGGATTGGCGTTCCACGCCAAGGCGCGCGCCGGCACCACGCTCGGCGACCCGTGGCCCGGTACGGAGCCCGCGTTGCAGCTGCTCGAGGGCTATGCGCAGTACGCCATGCAACGCTTCACGGTCCAGCTCGGGCGCCAAACAGTCGCCTCGCGTCTGGGGTTCACGGGGTTCGACGGCGGCGCGGTCACGTTCCGCGGCGCAAACCAGCGGCTCGAGGTCCGGGCGTACGGGGGCTGGGGACTGTGGCGCGGCTCCGTGCTCCCCGTGACGAGCCCGGCCCTGAACCCGCTCAACGAGTTCCGGCCGCCGGAGCGGACGCTCGTGGCCGGCGGCGGCGCGGGTTGGACGTCGCCCCGCTTCGACCTGACAGTGCTTTACCAGCGGGAGGTGGACCCGAGCGTCGACTACTTCGCGTCCGAGCTCGCGGCCGTGACGGCCGTGGTGCGGGTCGTTCCCGGAGTCCAAGTCTCAGGCGGCGCGGACTACAACCTCGCCGAGGGATTGTGGGGGAGTGCGGAAGGGACACTCGCTTACGCGGCGCGGAACGGCCGGATCAACGCCAGCGCGACCGTGCGGCGCTACCGGCCGCGCTTCGATCTCTGGACGATCTGGGGAGCGTTCTCCCCCGTTCCGTATACCGCGGTCGACGGATCATTCGCGGTGACACCGGTCCGCCCACTCCTGCTCCGCGCGACGGGTGAGTACTACACGTTCGCGAACACCGAGACGTCGACGCCTCTCGTGAACGTCGAAAGCCAGGGGTGGCGGTTCTCATGGGACGCGACCTACACGCCGACGCCGCTGATCATGGTGCAGGGGGGCTACCGGGCCGACTTCGGCCCCGGCGCATCGTCGCGCGGGTTTGACGGCAGCGCCACTTACATGGTGGGGGAGCGCCTGGCAGTCGGAGTCCAGGGCAGCACCCTCGACCGGCCGCTCGAGCTTCGCTTCGACGAATCGTCGGTCGTCACCTACGGCGTCTCCGCTCGGTATCGGCCCGCGCCCCGCCTCCGGATCGAGCTCGACGCCAACCAGTACGTGGAAGATCGCAAGCGGCCGGACGCGGCCGCGTTCGACTGGGACCAGCTGCGGGTGAGCGCCCGCGTGGTCTTCTCGCTGGCGAGCCATGACGAGCTCCGAGGACTTCCGCCCGCGGTGCGGCAGATGCCGGCAGCGCCGAGAAGCGCTCCGTGAGGCCACCGCTCGCGCCGGCTCTCATCGCGCTCGTGCTGCTCGGCCCCGGGGCCGCTGCCCAGCAACCGTCGCCACACTTCGATCACTACAAGCACCGGCAGCTGTTCCCGAGCTGCGCCACGTGCCACCGCGAGCCCGCTGAGGGTGAGGGGGCGCTGTACCCCGATCCCGCGGCGTGCGCCGGCTGCCACAACGGGACCGTGTTGCCGCAGGTCGTGTGGCGCCCGCCCGAGGGACCCCGCCGCACCAACCTGCGGTTCGACCACGCCCTCGTCGCCATGATGATCCCGGCAGGGCAGACCAAGCCCCCGACCTGCCTCGTGTGCCACGGACAGGAGGGGGGCGGGTGGATGGCCGTGCAGCGAGTGAACATGAAGCAGTGCCTCGGCTGTCACGGCGTCACCACCGACCACCTCGCGGCGCCCGACACGCTGTGCGCGGTGTGTCACCTCGCCCTGCCGGAGGCACAGGCGCTCACGCGCGCGGACATCGCGACGTTTCCGGTGCCGCCGTCCCACAGCGAGGCCGGATGGGTGGGTGGTCACGGGCACGCGCGCGCGGCGACCACTGGAGGCGCGGCCGTGGCCGCGAGCTGCGCCACCTGTCACGCGCGCGATTTCTGCATGACCTGCCACGTCGACGCGCCGGACCGCCCGCCGATCCAGGCCCTCGCGCCCGATCCACGCTCGACCGCCATCGTGGTGCACCTCAAGGCACCGGCGTCGCATCAAGACGCGGCCTTTCTTTCGACCCATGGCGCCACGGCGCGTCGCGCACCCGCCGAATGCGCAACGTGTCATACGCAGGAGAGCTGCGTCACGTGTCACATGGGCACGGCGCGGGTGGCCGCCGCATTGCCGCGCCGCGGCTCCGGGCGCGGCGTGGGGGCCGTGATCACGCGCCGGCCTCCCGCATTTCACGGAGCGAGCTTCACCACCGGTCACAAGGAGATGGCCGCCGCGACGCCCGCGCTCTGCGCGGGCTGCCACGTGCGCGACGACTGTCTCACGTGCCACCGCCCCGACGCCGGGTCCGCGCCGGCGTACCATCCGGTCAATTTCCTCGCCCGGCATCCCGCGGCGGCCTACGCCCGCGAGACGTCGTGCAGCGACTGCCACAACGTGGCGGGCTTCTGCCAGACGTGTCACGCGTCCGCCGGCCTGGCGAGCTCCGGCCCGCTGCAGTCGAACTACCACGACGCCAACCGCTCCTTCTCCGCGGGACACGGGCAGGCGGCGCGGCAGAGCCTCGAAACGTGCGTCGCCTGCCACGTCGAGCGCGACTGCCTGACGTGCCATTCGGCACTCGGAGGACGGCGCTTCGACCCGCACGGGCCCGGGTTCGACGCCGAGCAGCTGAAGCGCAAGAACCCGCAGATGTGCACGGTGTGCCACGGGACCGCGATTCCTACGCCGTGACGGCGGGGACAACAGGGAGAGCCGGGTCATGACCGATGAACCGAGAGCTGTCATCAGCGCCGGGCGCCGCACGTTCCTGAAATGGGCGACGGGGCTCGGGAGCGTCTGCTCAGTCCTCTTGGCCGGGGTGCCGGCGCTGCGCGCGTTTCTTTCCCCGGCCTTCCGCAGGAAGGCAGAGGACGAGTGGCTGCGCGTGGGAGAGGTGGCCGCGCTCGCCGTCGGCGAGCCGGTGAAGATCGACTTCGTCAGCGAGGTGAAGGACGCCTGGGTCGAGACCCGCGTGTTGCGGAACGTCTGGCTCTATAGTGGCGACGGGGACAAGTTCACCGTCTACAGCGGGCGCTGCACGCACCTCGGCTGCTCCTACGGCTACGATGAGAAGGCGAAGCTCTTCCGCTGCCCCTGCCACAACGGCCTGTTCGACGTGAAGACGGGAGCCGTCCTGGGTGGGCCGCCGCCCCGGCCGCTCGATGCACTGGACGTGAAGGTCCAGGACGGCATTCTGTACGTCCGCTACGAGGATTTCCGTCTGGGCGTGCCTCAGAAGGTCGCTGTGTAGGACGTGAGCACCCTCTTCCGCTGGCTCGACGCGCGGCTCGACCTTCACGGCGCCAAGCGCGCTCTGCTCGATCGCGAAGTCCCCGACCGGCTCACCTGGTGGCACACCCTCGGCAGCGCCACCCTGACCGTTTTCGTGGTGCAGGTGATCACGGGGATCGTCCTCGGCACCTACTACGCGCCGTCGCCCGATCATGCATACGACAGCATTCAGTTCGTCGAGCGGCACGTGGCGAGCGGCGCGCTGCTGCGCGGCATCCATCATTGGGGCGCGAGCGCCATGGTGGTGCTGCTCGTGGCCCACATGATCCGCGTGTTCACCTACGGGGCGTACAAGTACCCGCGGGAGGTGAACTGGCTGCTGGGCGTGGGGCTGTTCATCGTGGTGCTGGCGTTCAGCTTCACCGGCTACCTGTTGCCCTGGGATCAGAAGGCGTATTGGGCGACCGCGGTGGGGACGAACATCGCGGGGACCGCTCCTGTCGTCGGCCCGTTCCTCGTCGCCGTGCTGCGGAGCGGGGAGCAGCTGGGCGCGGCGACCCTCACCCGGTTCTACGCGTTTCACGTCCTCTGGCTCCCGCTGTCGCTCGTCGTGCTGGCCCTGTTGCACCTCGTCACCGTCGTGCGCCAGGGCATCGCGCCCCTGCCCCGCTCGCTCGAGCAGGGCGCGCCGCGACGAACCGACGACCCGGGCTATCCCGCCTACTATCGCGACGCCTACGCGGCGACCAAGCGTGGCGGCGTACGGTTCTGGCCGGACATCATCGGCAAGGATGCGATCGTCGCGGTCACGATCGTCGCCCTGCTCGTGCTGCTCGCCGCCACCGTCGGGGCGCCGCTCGAGCCTCCCGCCGACCCCACCGACACGGCGTACGTGCCGCGCCCGGAGTGGTATTTCCTCCCGCTCTACCAGCTGCTGCGCATGGTCCCGGGCTCATTCGAAAGCGTGGTCGCGGTCGGTGTGCCGGCCGTGCTCATCGTTGTGCTGATAGCGCTACCGCTCGTGGACAAGCACAGCACGCGGAATCTGCTGCGCCGCCCCCTCGCGCTGGCTGGACTGGCGGTCGTGCTCGGAAGCTCCGGATTTCTGATCGGGCTGTCGGCGCGGGGCGCCGCGCCCGCGGCGCCCAGGGAAGTAGGGCGGCCGCTCTCGTCAGTGGAGCGCGCCGGGCGCGCGCTCTTCCAGTCGCAGCAGTGCGGCGGTTGTCACATGGTGGCAGGGGTGGGCGGCGCGAACGGCCCTGACCTCACCGAGGTCGGACGACGCCACTCCGCCGGCTGGTTGCACAGCTTCATGGAATCGCCCGGCCGGTTCCACCCCGAGTCACGGATGCCCGCGTACGGCCCGCCGGCCCTCACCCACCAGGAGATCGAGGAGCTGGCGCAGTACCTCTCGTCGCTGCGGGGGCACGGCGGCGCCGAGCCGCAGTTCTACGACACGTTCCCGGCCCCGCGGCCGCCCTGACGGCTAGGGCGCGGGCGCGGCGCCGGCGGCCAGCGTCTTCACGAACGCCGCAATCGCCGTCACCTGCTCGGCGGACAGCTTGTCGCCGAATCCTTTCATGTTCTTGCCCGAGCCCTTGTGGATCACCGTGGCGATCGAGTCGGCCGGCAACTTGGCCCAGGCCGGATCCGAGAACGCCTTGAGGTCCGGGTACACCGTGAGCATCCCTTTGGCGGGGACGCCCTTCGCACCGTGACAGGCCGCGCAGTTCTGTTGATACAGCGCTTTCCCATCCGGACCCTGGGCGGCCGCGCGGGACGTCGCGAGACAGAGCGCGAGACCCACGATCACCAGCTTCACTCTCAGCTGTACCATTTCGCCTCCGTGTGAGTACGTCAAAGGAATCCCGATCCACGGCACGGCCATTCCCACGCAGTAGCTAGGGCGCGAGGCTCTTCACGAACTGCGCCATCGCCGCCACCTCCTCCGCGGAAAACTTGCTGCCGTACCCCTTCATCTTCCCGAACCCGTTGCGGATCACACCGCTGATCGAATCGGCGGAGACACTCGCCTGGTATGCGGAGTCCCCGAGTGACTTGAGCCCGGGGTAGACCGACACCATGCCCTTGGATGGCACGCCCTTCGCGCCGTGACAGGGCGAGCAGTTCTGCGAGTACAGGGCCGACCCATTCGGCCCCTGCGCGGCAGCGCTGGTCGCGCCGAGCCCGAGCAAGCCAAGGCCAGCGAGTACAAGTACCGTGGTCCGTTTCATGTCCCCTCCCACGAGGTCTCTCACCGGTGCAGCACCCCGGCGATCTGCCGGAGCGCTGGCACGCCGCGAACCTCGCCAGGTAACAAAGGAATCTCGATCAACGGCGCGTGTCCATAGCGGTCCCGGAGCTGCTTGAGCTGAATCGCCTGTTGCTCCGCCTTCTTTCTCATGAAGTCCGAGTCGGTCGTCTTCACGACGTTGTTCACGAGCAAGCGATCCACTCGAAGGTCGTACTTACTGAGCTCGGCGAACACCGCGGGGAGCTGCTGCACCGCGAGCGCCTCGGCGATCGTCACCATCGAGAAGCTGACTTCCTCCCGCAGGAACGCCATGCACGCGGCCGCGAGCTCCGCCCACCGCGACAGGACGGTCATCACGGACTCGCGATGCTCGCCCGAGGTTCGCAGGTGGGAGTACACCCGGGGCGCCATTCGCAGGTGCTCGGCGAGCAACGCCGGCGTTTCGAGCAGCGCCAGCGTCTGCCCGAGGGGAGCCGTGTCCCACACGACGTGCCGGTACCTGCCGTCGAGCGCGATGCGGCGGATGTGATCCACCATGAATTCCTCGTTCAACCCCGGCAGGACCGACGTGACGAAGGCGACGAACTTCTCGTACTCGATGTCGACGAACGCCGAGAACACCGCGTAGACCTCCCGACCGAAGCGCTCGTCCCACATCGCCCGGACCTCCTCGAGCCCGAGCTCCGTCACCGAGAGGTTGGGCATGACCGGACGCTCGCGCTGCCTCCCCTCGAGCTCGAAGATGTGCGACAAGGAGGGGGTGGGGTCGGTCGAGATCGCGAGGGTGTTCTCGCCCCGCTCGGCGAAGTGGAGGGCGGTTGCAGCCGCGCAGGTCGTCTTGCCCACGCCCCCCTTCCCGAGAAAGACGTGGACCCGGGCCTCACGCGCGCTCACGCCCGGGATCGCCCGCGGCCGAACAGGTCCTGCAGCAGGATGCGCGCGATGCCCCCCAGCCGGAACTGGTTCAGGAACGCGGCGGGAGGGAACAGCTCGCGCTTGTCGTGCAGCATCGCGCTCGCGAGCGCCGCGATGTCTGCGCGTAGCTGCGGCTCACCCCGTTGCGTAGCCCCGGGGTTCCCGGGGTTTGCCCGCAGCCGGCGCCGGATATCCCGCGCGGTCGCGATCCGCTCGCCCACCCGTGCACCGGCCTCCGGACTCACGCGGCCGGTGCGCACCTTCGCCGCACTCAGGCGCTCGGCAGCGTCGTAGGTCGCATCGACCAGCTGTGCCCGTGTCATCCAGCGGGTCTCGTAGCTCAGCATGTGCTCCCAGTCCCGGGTCTCGAGCAGCAGGCGGTGCTCTTCGAGCGTGTGCGCAAAGCGCCGGTATCCCAGCTCTTCCGCCCGCTCGAATGTGTCGCTTCCCGGATCGAGAAACGGCCCCATCGGCGTGATGAACGCCGACAGCCGGCGGTCGAAGCGGGTGAACAGATCCGCGACGTAGTCCATCCCGGCCATCACGTTCTCGTACGTCTGACCGGGGAGGCCCACCATGAAGAACAGATCGAGCCCTTCGCACCCGTTCGCGAGCAGGGTCCCGATGGCCGCCTCGAGCTCGGCGTTCGAGTAGCGGGCCTTGCCGAGCGTGGCGCGCACCGATTCGTCATGGCTTTCGGGCGACAGCTCGGCGAACCACCGCGGGACGGACGCCCGCAGCCGCTCGATGAACTCCGCCGGGGGAGGCGCGAAGAACTCGAAGCCGACACGGTTCGGCACCGGCGACGCCGCGAGCGCGTCGAGCACCGCGCAGGCGTACTCCATGCCGCCATCGAGGACGTCGCCGACGAGGAAGATCGGCGCCCGCGTGAGCGTCGCGAACTGCCGGACCATCGCCGCGATGCCCTCCGGGCGGCGGTAGAACGGGTGCCGGGCGGCCATGAACCGCCGAAAGGCCGCGTCGGCCGCGCCGCACGTGAGGCAGCCGTGCCCGCAGCCCCGCACCGTGAACACGGCCGTGATCGGATGCCGCCACCAGTGGTGGAACGGCACGTTGCTCCAGAAGTCGAGGTGCCCGACCACCTGGCGGATCATCATGCCGAGGTCGATGGGGTAGTCGTCCAGTCCCCCCGGCGTGGGGCCGGCCGGGTTCACGCGCACTGCCCCGCCCTCTTTCCAGGTCAGGCTCGGCACGGTGGCAAAGTCACGCGCCCCGGCGAGCTGCCGGACGAGCGCAAGCAGGAACGGCTCGCATACGCTGCCCCGCAGCACGAAATCCACCTCCGGCCGCTGGATCAATTCTTCGTGGTAATAGGTGGACGAGATTCCGCCGAACACCGTCGGGATGTCGGGATGGATCTCCTTCAAGCGGCGGGCCACCTCGAGGCTGCCGTGCGCGTGCGGCAGCCAGTGGAGGTCGATGCCGAACAGGCGCGGTCGCAGCCGGCGCAGAAAACGGTCGACGTCGAAGGTCCGGTCGCGCATCATCAGCAACGCCAGATTCACGATGCGCACACGGAAACCATGGCGGCGCAGGTGCGCGGCCAGCGTGACGAAGCCCATCGGGTACATCTCGAACACCGGCGACGACGGAATGACGTCCGCGATTGGCCCGTAGAATGCGGGACGCTCGCGGAAGTCATAGATGCTGGGAGGATGCAACAGCACGACGTCGTACCGGCTCACGCGGCCCCCGCTCGGAATCCCGACCCGCCCTTGTCCGGCTCAAAGTGTACGCGGCACACGCGCCCCGGTCCACGGGGCATGAAGCCGGGTGCTCGAAACCCTCACCCGCGCTTCACCAGCGATTTACCGTGCGATTGCTACGTTACGCACGCAACTCGGGAGGAGGCGATATCAGATGTTAGGGATTACAACGAGAACCCAAAGAGATCCGATGCTGGATCTGCTGTATCGGCTGGAGCGGCGGATGGGCCGAATCTTCAATGAGCCGTTCGGCTTCGCTGATTGGACGATTCCAGAGGCCACGGTGGCGGCTTGGATGCCGCTGGTGGACATCTTTGAGGAGCCGGAGTTTATCCGCCTGGTGGCCGAGGTGCCCGGCGTGAAGCCCGAGAACGTGAACATTTCAGTTGCGGGCAACGTGCTGACGATCAAGGGTACTAAGGAGCAGGCGGCTGAAGTGAACGCCGAGAAGGTCCATCGCTATGAGCGGACCTACGGCGCGTTCGAGCGGGTGTTCACACTGCCCGCCACGGTCGACCCGAATGCGATCAAGGCGACCTATGAGCACGGCCTGCTGACCGTGCTGCTTCCGAAGGTAGAGACCGCTAAACCCCACCTGATCAAGGTGGAGGTCGCCACGCCTCCGAAGGCGCTCAAGTAAACGAGCGACGCGGCGACCCATTCCCCCCGCAGCGCCAAAGCTCTGCGGGGGGATGCTTTGTCCGCCACACCAAGCCTCATCCGCGCTTCAAGCCGGCTTCAGCCCCGTGATGCGTAATTCCCTCTTGCAGCCAAATCCTGGAGGGACCATGAGTACCAATGACCTCATTGAATCGGCGGTCGAGCACCTGCGCCTGGGCGCGAGCGTGAAGACCGTCTATGGCGAGCCCATCGTGATCGACGGGAAGACCATCATTCCCGTCGCCAAGGTTGCGTACGGGTTCGGCGGTGGCACGGCGACCCCGGTGGCCGAGGGGGGCGCGGAGCCAGACGCGAAGAAGCAGGCAAGCGCCGGCGGCGGTGGCGGCATTGCGGCGAAGCCCGTCGGAGTGGTCGAGATCAGCGCCGCCGAGACGAAGTTCGTCCCGTTCGGTCAGCCGAAGAAGTTCGCGATCACGGCACTGGTCGGATCGGGGCTCGGACTGCTGGCCGGCGTGCTGCTCGGCCGGCGCGCTTTCAAGAACTGACGCGCGCGATCACTGACCCTCATCGCCCCCCTCGAGCCAGCGCTCGATCTCGCGGCGCTCCTTTTTCGTGGGCCGGCCCTTACCCCGGAACGCGGGAGCGGGCAGGAGCTTGAGGCGGGCGGCGAGGGTTTCTCGTGCGCGTTTGCCTTCCGGATCCTCCTCGTACAACCGGGCCGCCTGCGCCGCGGGCCCCCGGCGCTCCGATAACTCCTTGACGGTGAGCAACAGCTCGTAGGGCCCCTGCCGCACCCGCAACCGGTCGCCGATCTGCAGCAGCTTGGCGCGCTTCACCCGCGCCCCGTTCACCTGGACTTTCCCGCCCTCGATCCCCTCCACCGCGAGCGCCCGCGTCTTGAATAACCGGGCCGCCCAGAGCCACTTGTCGAGCCGTACTTCCACGGGACCCCCATCGCGAGTTACATCTCACACAACATCGCCAAGGTTCATGCGTATCCCTGAGGAACGCCAGGCTGCTATCGACACTCCCCCTGACCAACCACCGCTGTCACACGGATTTATGACGACTTCCTGCTCACGTCGCCGTCTCCTGGTCCGCCCCGCTGCGGCAATCGTTCTTGCGACGGCCACGGGAGTGCTGGGCTGCGGCAATCCGCCCGGGGTCTCGGGCGTCGCTGGCACCGCACCCGCGCCGCACGTCTTCTGGACTCCCCCGTCGGGAGCCACGAGCGCCGCGCGGGCGAACCTGCCCGCCACCGTCCCGGCCGACCTCGGGGCCCGAATCCAGGAGCTCCAGCTCATCGACGTCGTCGATATCGCCCTGCGGAACAATAGCGCCACCGATGCCGCGTGGGCGCAGGCCCGCGCTGCCGCCGCGGCCTACGGCTCGGCGCGCGGGCAGTACTTCCCGAGCCTCTCGCTCGAGGCCTCGGCGACGACGCTCAAGACGGCGCCGTTCGGCGGACGCGTGGCCGCAGAGCAGCAGTACTACGGGCCGACCTTCACCGCGTCCTGGCTGCTGCTCGACTTCGGCGGGCGGTCGGGATCGATCGGGCAGGCGCGCGAGGCCCTCCTCGCCGCCGATTGGACGCACAACGCCGTGATTCAGGATGTGGTCCTCGCCGCGGAGCAGTCGTACTTCATCTACATCGGAACGAAGGCCCTGCTCGCCGCGCAGCAGACGTCGCTCGACGAGGCGCGGACGAACCTCGAGGCCGCGACGCAGCGCCACAACGTCGGGCTCGCCACCATCGCGGATGTGCTTCAGGCGCAGACCGCGCTGTCACGCGCCCAGCTCGTGCTCGAATCCACCGAGGGCGCGCTGCAAACCACGCGTGGGGCGCTGGCGCTCTCGATGGGGCTGCCCGCCAACGTGCCGTACGATATCGCGCCGATGCCGCCCGGCCCCGTGCCGCTGGGCATCCGCGATTCCGTCGATTCCCTGATCGAGCGCGCGACCCGCGAGCGGCCCGCCCTGCTCGCCGCCCGCGCCACGGCGCGCCAGGCGTCCGCGCGCATCAGCTCCGCCCGCGGCGCCGCCTTGCCGTCCCTCGTGCTCGGCGGCACCTGGCAGCAGATCGACTTCTTCAACGGCTCCAACACCGGCGGAAACGGCTACCTGGCGACGATCGGCCTCCAGATACCGATCTTCAACGGCGGATCGCAGGTCTACGACGTGCGGGCCGCGAAGGCCGCCGCGCGAGCCGCGGCCGACGAGGTGCGCGGCGTCGAGCAGCAGGTGGTCTACGAGGTGTTCCAGTCGTACTACGCGCTCCGCACCGCGACCCAGCAGGTGCGCACGAGCACCGATCTGCTCGCGAGCGCCACGCAGTCCACCGAGGTCGCGCTGGGCCGCTACAAGGCCGGCGCGGGCAGCCTGCTCGATCTGCTCACCGCGCAGGCTGCGCTCGCGGCGGCGCGCGCGCAGGAGATCCAGTCGCGATTCGGCTGGTTCGTCGCCCTCGCGCAGCTCGCGCACGACACGGGCATTCTCGGGCTCGACGGCGCGAGCCCGCTGCGCGTCCGCACCGACAGCACGGACACGCCCCGATGAGCCACCGAACGCTCCGGCCCGCCGCGGCTCTCCTCGTGCTGGCCCTCGGCTGCCGGTCGCGCGCCGCGAGCGGACCCCCGCGCGTCCCGGTCACGGTCGCCCGTGCCGAGCAGCGGGCGGTGCCCTTCGAGATTGCGGCCAGCGGAACGGTCGAGCCGCGGCAGACCGCCTCCGTCCAGGCCCAGGTCACGGGCATCATCACGAGCGTCACCTTCCGTGAGGGCGACGACGTGACGCAGGGTCAGCTGCTGTTTCAGATCGACCCCCGCCCGCTCCGGGCCGCACTCGACCAGGCCAACGCCGCCCTGGCGCGGGACGTGGCCCAGGCGCAGAACGCACAGCTCGAGGCGGACCGTTACGGACAGCTCGTGCAACAGGACTACGTCACCAAGGAGGACTATGATGAGAAGCGCGCCACCGCCGCCGCGCTCGCGGCCACGGTGCGCGGCGACTCAGCCATGGTCGCGACCGCGGCGCTCAACCTCGCGTGGACTTCGATTCGGGCGCCCATCGCGGGGCGCACGGGCCGCCTCCTCGTCCGGGCAGGCAACCTCGTCCGCGCGAACACCGACCCGCTCGTCCTGATCAATCAGATTCATCCGATCCTCGTGCGTTTCGCCGTGCCATCGCAACAGCTCCCGGGCGTCCAGCGCCATCGCGGCAACCAGCTCCCGGTGCTCGTGAGCCCCTCGAACGGCGACACGACCGTTGCGGAAGGCTCCCTCACGTTCGTCGACAATTCGGTGGACACCACCACCGGCACCGTGCTCCTGAAGGCCGAGTTCGCGAACGCCGACAACGCGCTCTGGCCGGGCGAATTCGTGAGCGTGCGGCTGCGGCTGTACGTCCAGGACTCGGCACTGGTCATCCCGGCACAGGCCGTCATGAGCGGGCAGCAGGGCACGTACGTATTCGTGGTGAGTCCGGACGGGAAGGCGCAGTCGCAGGCCGTCACGGTGGCCCGCACGAGCAGCGGGTACGCCATCATCGCGCAGGGCGTGCGCGCGGGCGATCAGGTCGTCACGGACGGTCAGTTGCGGCTCGTGTCCGGCACCGCGGTCGAGATCAAGGGCGGCGACGGCGTGGGCGGGGAAATCGAGGCCAACCGGTGAGCCTGTCCGAGCTGTTCATCAAGCGTCCCATCATGACGACCCTCGTCATGTCGGGCATTCTCGTCTTCGGCTTGATGGCCTACCGGCTGCTCCCCGTCAGCGATCTGCCGAACGTCGACTTTCCCACGATCAATGTCAACGCGTCCCTCCCGGGCGCGAGCCCCGAGACCATGGCCTCCGCGGTGGCGACGCCCCTCGAGAAGCAGTTCTCGACCATCGCCGGTCTCGACCAGATGACCTCGACGTCGAACCTCGGCAGCACGTCGATCACGCTGCAGTTCTCGCTCGACCGCAGCATCGACGCCGCCGCGCAGGACGTGCAGGCCGCGATCTCCAAGACCCTGCGCCAGCTCCCGACCGGCATCCTGCCCCCGTCCTACCAGAAGGTGAATCCGGCGGACCAGCCGATCATCTACTACGCGCTCAGCTCGGGCACCCTCTCGCTGCCCGCGCTCGACGAGTACGCCGAGGTATTCATCGCGCAGCGGTTGTCGACGGTCAGCGGCGTCGCCCAGGTAAACGTGTACGGCGCCGCCAAGTACGCGGTGCGGGTGCAGCTCGACCCCCGCGCGCTCGCCACGCGCGGCATCGGGATCGACGAGGTGGCCGACGGCATCTCGGCGAGCAACGTGAACCTGCCGACCGGCGTGCTGTGGGGCCCGCACCGCGCCTACACGGTCGAAGCGAACGGCCAGCTGCTCAACGCCGCGGAGTTCGGGCCGCTCGTCGTGGCGTACCGCAACGGCGCCCCGGTGCGGTTGCAGGACATCGGTCAGGTGCTCGACGACGTGCAGGACAACAAAAGCGCGGCGTGGTTCAATGGCGACCGCGCCATCGTGATCGCGATCCAGCGCCAGCCGGGCACGAACACCGTGGAGGTCGCGGGCGCGGTGCGGACCATGATGGGGACGCTCAAGAAGCAGCTGCCCGCGGCCGTCGATCTCCAGCTTCGCTACGACCGCTCCGACTCGATCCGCGCCTCGCTCGCCGACGTCAAGTTCACGCTGTTCCTCACGCTCTGCCTCGTGGTCCTCGTCATCTTCCTGTTCTTGCGGAACCTGTCGGCGACCGTGATTCCGAGCCTCGCCCTGCCGTTCTCGCTCGTCGGCACCTTCGCGGTCATGTACGTCCTGGGCTACAGCCTGGACAACCTGTCGATGATGGCGCTGACCCTCTCCGTCGGCTTCGTGGTGGACGACGCGATCGTGATGCTCGAGAACGTCGTCCGCCACATGGAGAAAGGCAAACGGGCGATGGAAGCCGCGTTCGAGGGCGCGCGCGAGGTTGGATTCACGATTCTTTCCATGACCCTGTCGCTCGCGGCCGTGTTCATCCCGGTGCTCTTCATGGGCGGGATCGTCGGTCGGCTGTTTCACGAGTTCGCGGTAACCATCGGGGTCGCGATCCTCGTGTCGGGGGTGGTGTCGCTCACCCTCACCCCCATGCTCTGCTCCCGCTTCCTGCGGCCGCCGGGCGAGGAGCAGCACGGCCGCTGGTACGTCGCGTCGGAGCGGGTGTACGAGCGCGCCCTCAAATGGTACGAGCGGAGCCTCGAGTGGGTAATGGCGCGGCAGCGCGGAGCGCTCGTGTTCTCGGGCGCTATTCTCGTCGCGACTGCCTGGCTGTTCGTCATTGTGCCGAAGGGATTCCTGCCGAGCGAGGACACCGGCCAGATCTTCGGCATCACCGAGACGGTCCAGGGGACGTCGTTCGACGACATGGTGCGCCACCAGCTGCAGGTGATGGCCATTCTGCAGCAGGATTCCAGTGTGAGCGGCGTAATGTCGTTCCTGGGCGGCGGCACCATCAACCAGGGCCGGGTCATGTTGCGCCTCACGCCGCGCGGCCAGCGTGCCCTGAACGCCGACCAGTTGATCCGGGTCTACAGCCGCAAGCTCGCCGGTGTCCCGGGCGTCCAGGTTTTCCTTCAGAATCCCCCGCCCATCCGCATCGGGGGCCGGCTGACAAAGAGCCTCTACCAGCTGACGCTCCAGAGCCCCGATATGGCAGCGCTGTATCAGAGCTCGAAGGACCTCCAGGCGCGCATGGCACAGCTCCCCGGCCTGCTCAACGTCACGAGCGACCTCCAGATTTCGAACCCGCAGGCAACGGTCACGATCAACCGTGAGCGTGCGGCCGCGCTCGGCGTGACGGCCGAGCAGGTCGAGCACGCGCTGTACGACGCGTACGGCTCGGGGCAGGTGTCCACCATCTACACGGCGACGAACCAGTACTGGGTGGTGATGGAGCTGTTACCGGAGTACCAGCGCGACCTCTCGGCGCTGAGCCTGCTCTACATTCGGTCGAAGACCGGCGCGCTCGTGCCGCTCGCGTCGCTCGCCGACGTCACGTCCTCCGTTGGCCCGCTCAGTGTGAACCACTCCGGGCAGTTGCCGTCCGTGACGATCTCGTTCGATCTGCAGCCGGGCTTGTCGCTCGGGACCGCGACGACGCAGGTGCAGCGGGTGGCGCGCCAGGCCCTCCCGTCGAGCGTGACCAGCTCCTTCAGCGGCACGGCGCAGGCCTTCCAGTCGAGCCAGTCCGGCCTCGCGTTGCTGCTGCTGCTGGCCGTCGTGGTCATTTACCTCGTCCTGGGCATCCTGTACGAGAGCTTCATCCACCCGCTCACGATCCTGTCGGCGCTGCCGTTCGCCGGGTTCGGCGCGTTGGTGACGCTCATGCTGTTCCGCGTCGATCTGACCGTGTATGCCTTCGTGGGCGTGATCATGCTGGTGGGGCTCGTCAAGAAGAACGGCATCATGATGATCGATTTCGCGATCGAGGCCGAGCGGAACGAGGGGAAGACGCCGCGCGAGGCGATCCTCGAGGCGTGCAGCATCCGGTTCCGGCCGATCATGATGACCACGATGGCGGCGCTGATGGGCACGTTGCCGATCGCGCTCGGGGTCGGGGCGGGATCGGAATCACGGCGGCCGCTGGGTATCGCCGTCGTAGGCGGGCTCGCCTTCTCGCAGCTGATCACGCTGTACGTGACGCCCGTGATCTACGTCTACCTCGCGCGGGTGCAGGAACGCCTGGGCCGGATCCGGTTCGGGCGGGTGGCACCCTCTCCCCAACCCGCCCCACATCCCGCCCCCGGCGACTGAGCGGCGCGGTCGCCCGGCGCCCGCGCGCGCGATAGCTTACTCGACACGCACGTGCGTACGACCACCGCAGGGTACTCCAGAAGGCCTCTGGTTGCGAAGCTCGGCATCAAAGCCGGGGCGACGGTCGCGATCCTCAATGCGCCCCGGGGCTACGATCAGACCCTCGGCAAGCTCCCGTCACAGGCCCGTCGCAAGGCGGGGATGAAGGGGCCGCTCGATTTGATTCAATTCTTCACGAAAGAGGCACGGGCGTTGGAACGGGAATTCGGGAAGCTCGAGCGCGCCCTGGCCCCCGCGGGCATGCTGTGGGTCTCGTGGCCGAAGAAAGCTTCGGGCGTCGCGACCGACGTCACCGAGGAGGTCGTCAGGGCGACTGGGCTCGCCCACGGTCTCGTGGACCTGAAGGTCGCAGCCGTGGACGAGAAGTGGTCCGGGCTCAAGTTCGTCCGGCGCCTCAAAGACCGCGCAGCCCTCGCCCGTGCCTGAGCCGGGCCGGCTCCCCCTCACCACGCTGACGGAAGAAGAAGAGCTCTTCCGGCACACCGTGCGCGACTTTGCTGAGCGCGAGGTGCGGCCGCGCGTGGCCGCCATGGAAAAGGCCTCGGCGCTCGACCCCACCCTCATCCCCAAGATGTTCGAGCTCGGGTTGATGGGCATCGAGATCCCCGACGCGCACGGCGGCGCGGGCGGCAATCTCATGATGAGCGTGCTCGCGGTCGAGGAGCTGGCGGCCGTCGACGCCGCCGTCGCGATCTTCGTGGACGTCCAGAACACCCTCGTCAACGCGCTCCTGCTCAAATGGGCAAGCCCCGAGATCCAAAAGCGCTTGCTCCCCCGTCTCGCCCGGGACATGGCCGGCGCCTACGCTCTCTCCGAGCCGGGCTCGGGATCAGATGCTTTTGGCCTCGCCACCAAGGCGACGCGCGAGGGCGACCGCTGGATTCTCGACGGCCGCAAGCTCTGGATCACGAACGGCGCCGAGGCGGGGCTCTACATCGTCTTCGCCAACGTGGACTTCGCCCTCGGCTACAAGGGGATCACGGCGTTCGCCGTCGAGCGCGAGTTTCGCGGCTTTAGCCTCGGCAAGCGGGAAGACAAGCTCGGCATCCGCGCGTCCAGCACCACGGAGCTGATTCTCGAACGCTGCGAAGTGCCGCTCGACCATGTCGTGGGCGAGGTCGGGATCGGGTACAAGGTCGCGATCGAGACCTTGAACACCGGCCGCATCGGGATCGGCGCGCAGATGGTGGGGATCGCGCGAGGCGCGCTCGATGCCGCCCTCAAGTACGTGAAGGAGCGCCACCAGTTCGGTCATCCGATTGCCGAGTTTCAGGGGGTCCAGTTCCAGCTCGCGCAGGCCGCCACTGAGCTCGAGGTGGCCCGCCTCGCGGTCTACAATGCCGCTCGACTGGAAGAGGCGGGAGAGCCGTACACGATGCAGGCGGCGATGGCGAAGCTGTTCGCCTCCCAGGTCGCCGAGCGGGTGACGTCCCTCGCGGTCGAGCTGTTCGGCGGGTACGGGTATTCGCGGGAGTACCCGGTCGAAAAGTTCTATCGCGATGCGAAGATCGGGACGATCTACGAAGGCACGAGCAACATGCAGCTGCACACGATCGCGAAGATGCTGCTGCGGTAGCGAGGGACCCCAAAAGACGCGACCGGCCGCCAGGCACACGCCCAGCGGCCGGTCTTTGTTACCGTGAGGAGATGCGCGCTGCTAGTCGAGCTGCATGTTCGAGAAGGCTAGGCCGCTCGACGCGCCGCCCGCCGTGACTGTCACGGAGAACCCGAACTGGCCGTAGCCCGTCGGACACGCCGGACCGCTATTCGGCCGCGTCTGGCCGAGCATGCCCCACTCCTCGGTGAACGGATCGGTCTCGCACAACAAGTACGAGCCGGGCGTCACGCCGGTGAAGTTGAACACCCCTGTGCCGTCGGTCCCCGTCATCACGGTGGCCACGACGGTCGCGCCGTCGGGCGTCAGCAGGAAGAGGGGGAAGCTAGACGGGCCGGCGCCGTTGTTCTTCACGGTGCCATCAACGCTGCCGGTCGTAGGACCGCCGCCGCCGTCGGGCGGGGGACATTCCTGTCGCGGCAGGCGCTCGCGACGGAGCACCCTGTGGAGCCGATGGTGCCGGTCCCGATAGTAGTCCCAGTAGTACCCGTAGCCCCCATGCCTGTAGATGTAGCGGTGGGCATCCTTGCTCTTGTCCTCATGGCAAGGCGGGACGGGCGTCGGTTTCGGGTCGCTCTGCGACGGCCCGTTGAAATGGGCCTGCGGCGCCACCACTGTGCTCCCGTCGGTCGAGCCGAGTGCGGTCGGCGACGAAGCGTCGTTACATGCAGCGATGGCGAGCGCCGTGGCGACCAAGGCCAACATGCGTGCGCGCATTTCCTACCTCCTCCTCACGTTGTGGGCAATACAACAAGCCTTCTGCCCAACACTGTCAGGGGGCGCAGCGACAGGCCGGCAGTAATACCGACACAATGGTGCAAGCATACCAGCCATCAACGAAGTGACGCGGCTCACTCTCGCATTCCGCTTGTCGCCGCCTTGCAACAGAGCGAAAACAGTGTCGCCGCGCGCGAGCGCGAGCCGGATCGAGTAGCGACATCAATCACACGTCGCGCGCAATCACGCCGAAACGCACGACCGGCCGCCAGGCAATCCCGGCGGCCGGTGGTTGGTACGTGAAAAGGTACGCGACGCTATTCGAGCCCGAAGTTCGTGAAGTCGTTTCCGCCCGAGTTGGCCCCCGCTGCTACCGTGACCTGGAAGGCGCGCGGCGCGTACCCCGCCGGACAGGGCGGCCCGGCCTTGGGGTTCGTCTCACCGAGGTGGCCCCACTGGTCCGTGAACGGATCCGCTTCGCACACCAGGTAGGGTCCGGGTGTCACCGTGGGGAAGGAGAACAGCCCCGTTGCGTCGGTCGCGGTGCTCGCGACGACGGTCGCGCCGTCGGGGCTCAACAGGGTCACCGGGAACGCATTCGCCGGCGCGTTGTTATTGAGCACGCTGCCGCTGACGCTGCCGGTCGTCGCACCGCCACCACCAGTGCAATCGTCATCGTCGTCGTCGTGACCCTTGAAGTGCAGCGTGAACTTGCCGTGATGGTCAAAGCCACGCCGGTCCCAGCGGTGGTCGTACCGGCCGTGCTTGTCCCCATGGTGGGAGCGATGATGATCCTTGCCGCCATGGTCGTCATCGCATTCCTGGTGATCGTCATGACCGTGCTTCTTCCCCCGATCATGGTCCTGGTGACCACCCTGATTGAAATGAGCCTCGGGGGCGATCGCGTTGCCCCCGTTTGAGCTCAACCCCGTCGGCGACGGGGCGTCGCTGCAAGCGGCAACGGCGAGCGCCGCGGCGAGCATGGCCAACACGCGTAGATGCATTCACTACCTCCTCACGTTGCGGGCGCAGCCGTGCGGCCCTACGTCGTCACGGGAGGCAACGAACGAGCCGGTGCCCCCGCCCTTGGACGAATCGTGCCGACGGCCCGGCTACAACCCCGACGACTCGGGGCACCCGCTCCCGGTCGGAGTGTGGCGTCGCTGCCACAAATCACCCTGACGGGTTGCCACAGAAGGTGTGATACATATCACAAAGGGAGGAAGGGGGCGAGCCCCGTGACTCAGGCGGGCGCAGACCCGAATCCCGGCCTGCTTGCCGACATCCGCTACTCGGGCTGGCTCCCGGAGCACGGCAGGTCCCCGGTCTGTCCCAACGCGCCGTCTTGGATCCGGAACTTGACGGGC
Source organism: Gemmatimonadales bacterium (assembly GCA_035518815.1). Classification (GTDB taxonomy): domain Bacteria; phylum Gemmatimonadota; class Gemmatimonadetes; order Gemmatimonadales; family GWC2-71-9; genus AG25. The sequence continues at coordinate 39,607 of DATIXG010000022.1, forward strand.
AGCGTTCGATCGTCGAGGAGTCCGACGTACTCCCCCGTGTTGACGTTCTTCAGGTCTTTGCCGCTGCCCACCACGCTCACGTCAGCATAGCCGAGCGCCTGGCCGCCGACCCGCACGCAGACGCGATACGTCCCTCCAACGGCGAGGTCGAATCCATTGGTATGCCAGTTCACGATGTAGCCCGCGTCGCTCTCACGGACGGTCTCCGAATTGCCGGGCTGCGTGGTGGTTGTCGTGGCGAGATCCGTGGTGAAATGCGCCAGCTGGGCCGTGCAGGAGCCCCCATTCCACGCGCAGATGTCCACCACCGGCTCGAGGCCGGTCACGTTGACGCCAGACCCCGGATTCGACACCATCGGAGGAAGGAAGAAAAAGAAGGGGTTCCCGCCGCTGTGGGCCCCGTCCGAAATCTGCGCCAGGGGGCGAGTGGCGTCGGCCATCGGTGAAGGCACGTCGGTACAAGCTGCGATCGTCAGGGCGGCGAGGATCACGGCGGCGTTACGTGCGCGCATGGCGTCTCCTTGCGTGAGTCACGGAAGGGCGCAAGGGAAGAACTAGGGCGCGAACGGGGGGTACGCTGTCACGCCGCGCGGATCTGCGCAAGAGCCCGTTCCACAACAGGCGCGCCGAGCGCAACTTACACCACATGCACACCGCCATTCGCACCCAGGGTTTTACCGAGTCCGTCATCCGGGGAATGACCCGGGTCGCCAACGAGCACGGGGCCATCAACCTGGCGCAGGGCTTCCCCAACTTCCCGGCGCCCGACGTCCTCAAGGAAGCGGCGGTCCGCGCCATCCAGGACGACGTGAACCAGTACGCCATCACGTGGGGCGCCAAACGGCTGCGCGATGCCCTCGCCCGCAAGTACGCCGACTGGTACGGCATGGACGTCAACCCGGACGCGGACATCGTGGTGACCTGCGGCGGGACCGAGGCGATGGCCGCCGCGCTGCTCGCGATCGTGGATCCGGGGGACGAAGTGATCGTGTTCGAGCCGTTCTATGAGAACTACGGCCCGGACGCCATCCTGTGCGGCGCACGGCCGGTCTACGTGCCGATGCCGCCGGACCAGGAATTAGACCTCGACCAGCTGGCGGCCGCGTTTTCCAAGCGCACGCGCGCCATCATCGTCTGCACCCCTAACAATCCCACGGGCCGGGTGCTCGCACCCCGGGAGCTCGAGGCCATTGCCGAGCTGTGCCGGCGGCACGATGCCTACGCGGTGACGGACGAGATCTACGAGCACATCTACTATGAAGGAAAGCACATCCCGCTCGCGACCCTCGACGGGATGCGTGAGCGCACCATCACGATCAGCGGAGCCTCGAAGACCTTCAGCGTGACCGGGTGGCGCATCGGCACCATCGTCGCGCCCGCCCCCGCGTGCGACGCGATCCGCAAGGTGCACGACTTCCTCACCGTGGGCGCGCCGGCTCCCCTCCAGGAGGGCGTGGCCGCCGGTCTCGAGTCGCTGGGCCGGGACTACTACGCGGCCCTCATGAAGGAATACCGCGCCCGGCGGGATATCATGTATCAGGCACTGGTGCGCGCTGGGTTCCGTTGCACGTCACCCCAGGGCGCGTACTACATCCTCGCCGACTTCTCCGCCCTCTCCGACCTCCCGGATGACGAGTTCGCCGTGTGGCTCGCTCGCGAAGTCGGCGTCGCTCCCGTCCCGGGGTCGAGCTTCTTCAGCCGACCGGAGATGGGGCGAACTCTCGTGCGGTTCGCGTTCTGTAAGACGGAAGATCAGCTGCGCGAAGCGGGGGAGAGGCTGGAGGGGGTAAGGACGGCAGGGGGCGGGAGGAGGCGGTAAGGGGCGGTAAGGTCTAGCGGAGGGCCTCGTCCACTTCCCGCTCCGCCGCCAGGACATGGCCGATCTCCTGCGCCACCTGACGCGCAAGCCCGAGATCGGTGGTGAGACTCTGCACGCTGCCCGACCCCGCGCGGAGTCGCAGCAGGTTGAGGCGAATCGTCTCGAGCGCCTTCACCGCGTCACCCAAGCGGCGCTGCACCAGGTCCCGCTCGCGCTCGAGATCCGCCACGATGCGATCGTGACGAGCGCCGATCGCATTGTCGGCACCACCAGTCCCCCTTCCCTCGTCCCCCTTTCCTCCGAGTGCGTCCTGAAGCTCATCCAATCTCCGTCGCATCTTCCCCGCATCCTGCTCCAGCCGGTGCACGACGTCGGGGAGATCGCGCAGCTGCTTCCGCGTGGGACGGGGCAGCTCGCTGAACAACTGCTCGGTGGCGAGCGCCAGGTTGAGCTCCGTGGGGCGGTGGGTCGCGGGGGGCGGGAGTGGTTTCGATCCCACGAACAGGCGCGCCGTGCGAAACAGCAGCCGCCCGATCGGTCCCTGCCACGCCCACGACCAGATCCGCGTATCGATGTCTACCCGCCGCTCGAACCGAACGAGCGCGAGGAAACCGGCCAGTATGCCACTGGCCAATGACCAGCCGCATAGCTGGAAAATGAACATGTTCAAGGCAGAAAACGGCGTGCTGACAATCATGAAGCCCGTAACCGCACCGATGCTGAGCCCGCCGGCGCCGATCACCCGCAGCGCGCGCTCGTAGGTCGACGGCCCCCGTCCATACTCGAATGCCCGCTCCTCGCGCCCCCGTTCCATCTCTGCACGAAATGCGGCGCCAAGCTCCTCGGGTCCGAAACCCGACTGCAGAAACCGGCGTGCACGCCCAATCAGGATGCCGAATGGGACCACCGTGATCAGTGCGAGGAACGTCCACAGCGCCATGGACCCACTGCGAAACAGCGAGCCCACGAACCCCATCGTCGTGGGAATCAGAAGGACGTAGAGCAGACCGCCCACGCCGCCCAAGCGGGCGTTGTGCTTCACGAACACCCGCAGCGCCACCGGCAGCTCACGCCGCTGTTCGAGCGCGAGTCCCAACTGCTCGGCCAGATCTTCGCCCTTCTGTGGACGATCCGCAGGATCCTTCGCAAGACAGCGGTCGATGGCCTGAGCGAGCCGCCGCGGCACACCCGCCACGACCCCAAGCGGACGGGCGGGTTCGGTCACCTGCTTCGCCAGGACCTCCGTCGCCTCGGCACCCTGGAACGGCAGGTCGCCTGACAGCGCGAAATAGCCGACGGCGCCGAGCGAGTAGAGATCGCTCCGCCCGTCCACCCGCTCGCCCAACGCCTGCTCGGGACTCATGAACTCGGGCGTGCCGATCACCTCGCCGCCGTCCAGCCCCGCGGCCCCCCGCACCATCCCCGCGATCCCGAAGTCCGTCACGAGGGCCCGTCCCGTGGCGGCCTCGAGCATGATGTTGTCCGGCTTCACGTCCCGATGCACGAGGCTCTGCGAGTGCGCATAGGCCAGCGCCCACGCGACCTCCCGCAGCACGCGCGCCGCTTCGGACGCGGGCAGGGGCCCGCGGCGACGCACCCGCTCCGTCAACGTCTCCCCGTCGATGAACGCCATCGCGAAGAACACGAAGTCGGCCAGCTCGTCGACGGCGAAGATCGGGACGATGTTGGGATGGCTGAGCTTCGCCGCGGTGCGCGCCTCGCGCAGAAACCGCTCGCGCAGATGCGCTTCGCGCGCCTTGGACGGCGGCAGCAGTTTGATGGCGACCGGCCGGTCGAGCCGCACCTCGCGGGCGAGATAAACGATCCCCATGCCACCCCGCCCAAGCTCGCGCTCGAGTGAATACCGGCCCGCCACAGCGGACTGGAAATCGACGAACAGCCGGTCGAGATCAGCCATCGGGCACCTATAGTAATGAAAACGGGCCGGCCACTATCGCCCTGTGCGGCCGCGGGCCAATATTGTCCGCCATTATGGCCGACCACCAACCGTACGTCCCGGCGTCACAGGCTCCGGCTGAGCTGACCGCCCGCTCGCTCCTGCTGGGCGCGTTCCTGGGAATCGTGTTCGGGGCGTCGAGCGTCTACCTGGCCCTGAAGATCGGGCTCACCGTCAGTGCGTCGATCCCCATCGCCGTCCTTTCGATCACGATATTTCGCGCCCTCGGCCGGTCTACGATCCTCGAGAACAACATCACGCAAACGGTGGGCTCGGCCGGCGAGTCGATCGCCGCGGGCGTGGTGTTCACGATCCCGGCCATTCTCTTGATGGGCTACGATCTCGACATCGCGCGGGTGGCCATCCTGGCGACGGCGGGCGGCGTGCTCGGGATCCTGATGATGATCCCGCTGCGCCGCGCCCTGATCGTCCAGGAGCACGGCAACCTGACCTACCCGGAGGGCACGGCCTGCGCCGAAGTGCTGATCGCCGGCGAAAAAGGC
>DATIXG010000023.1:0-52789 GCA_035518815.1 Gemmatimonadales bacterium
TATCGCGCGGCGTGGCTCGAGGCGCACGGGCGCCTGTCCTGGAACATGGTGACGACGCGCGGATGCCCGTACGGATGCAACTGGTGCGCCAAACCGGTATTCGGCCGCACCTACGCACAGCGCAGCCCGGGCAACGTCGCCGACGAGCTCCACTCCCTGCGGGAGCGCGTAGGGCCGGGCCACGTGTGGTTCGCCGACGACATCTTCGGCCTCACGCCGCGCTGGATGGAATCGTTCGCGGACGCCGTCCACGCCCGCGGCGCGGCTACGCCGTTCATGATCCAGTCGCGCGTCAATCTCATGACGCCGCCCGCCGTCGCGGCGCTCGCCCGCGCCGGCTGTGAGGAAGTGTGGATGGGAGTGGAGTCGGGCTCGCAGCAGATTCTCGACGCCATGGACAAGGGGAGCACCGTCGAGCAGGCGCGCGCCGCCACCAGGCTGCTCAAGGCGCAGGGCATCCGCGCGTGCTGGTTCATCCAGCTCGGCTACCCAGGCGAGGGATGGTCCGAAATTCTCCTCACGAGGGATGTCGTGCGCGACGAGCGGCCGGACGACATCGGTGTCTCCGTCGCCTACCCGCTGCCGGGGACGGAATTCTACGCCCGCGTGGAAGAACAGCTCAGCGCCGAGCGCCATTGGCGCACCAGCGAAGACCTGGCCATGCTGTTCCAGGGCACTTACGCCACCCCGTTCTATCGGACGATCCGCGACCTGCTCCACGAGGAGGCGAGCCTCGATCCGGGGGCCGATCGCCGGGCCTTGGACGACCGGTGGAGGGAGCTCGAGCGCCTGGAGCCGCAGTCCCGCTCGGCCGCGCCGACGACGATCGGGTCGTCTAGTGCACCGCTGCTTCCCATACGTCGAAGCGCGAAGGTGGGCGGTGGCGCCGAACGAACGCACTGAGCGAGCGGAGCTCGTACCAGAGGGGATACCACACGCGGTGGCGGCGCCAGGTGAGGCCGGAGCGCGTCGAGGCTTCGGCCAGGCGATCGGCCGTCAGGTATTCGATCGCGGGCAGCGCGAGCAACGCGGTGGCCCGGTCGCCCCACTCCCGGCGCGCGACCTCGCGCTTCTCGGCAACCATGCGGTCGCCGTCGGCGGCATGGCGGTAGAACGGTGAATCGACGATCACGACGCGCCCGCCGGGCACGGTGACGCGCGCGGCCTCGGCGATCGTCGCGGCGAGCGACAGGGCGTAGTGAATCGCGGCGTTGAACACGACGACGTCGAACGCGCGCTTCAGAGGCAGGGCGTCGAAGGAGGCGGCGAGCCGCGGAAGGGTCGCAGGGGCCGCGCCGAGCCCGTCGACGGCGTCGCTGCGCCAGTCGAGCGCCACCGCGCGGTGGCCGAGCAGGGCCAGGCGGTAGCAGAGCCACCCGTTGCCCGCGCCGAGATCGAGGACGGTGAGCGGACGCGCCACGGCCCGCGCGAGCGGCTCCACGATGGCGTGCAGGAAGCGTTCGTAGCTCCGGGCGCGCACGGCCCACTGGCGCGCGAGCGGGCCGGTGCGCAGATAGGGCAGGGCGAGCAGCTCGGCCTCTCCGCCGCTGCCGCGTCCCTCGGCCTTGCGCTGGTCGGCGTACGCCGCGCGAAACCGCGCGGATGTGCTCATCGGCGCAACATAATGTGACGGCCCCGGGACGTGTAACGACAACGGTGGTCCAGAGTCTTGCGAGGGGTTAACGTGAGTCCGCATAGTCGCGGTCGACGACACGATGCACCAGGTGCGATGGAGGTAGGGCTGTGATCGTTTTTGTGAACCCGCAGGCGACGACCCCGATCAATCGCCGGTTTCCGCTCTCCGTGATGGCCCTCGGGGCGGCGCTGCCCGAGGGGACGAGCTGGGAGATCGTCGATGGCAACCGTCCCGGGGTCGATCCCTACGAGGCGGTGGCCGCCCGGATCGAGGCGGCGGCGGGCACCCGGGATCCCGTCCGGCTGATCGCCATGACGGTCATGCCGGGCCCGCAGATGCGCACCGCGGTGCCGATCACCCGCGCGCTGAAGGCGCGCTTCCCCGACATGCCGATCGTGTGGGGCGGCAATTTCCCCTCGCTCTATCCCGAACCGGTGCTGCACGCGCCATACATCGACTGGATGGTCAAGGGGCAGGGGGAGCAGACCTTCCTCGAGCTGCTGGAAGTGCTGGACGGACGCCGCGATCCCAAGACGGTCGCGGGCCTCGGGTTCATGGACCACGGCACGCCCTGGGTGGGGCCCGAGCGGCCCTGGGTGGGTCCCGACGAGCTCCCCGCGCCGCCCTACGCCAAGATCAACGTGGACGACTACCTGCACCCCACGTTCCTGGGGCGGCGCAGTGCCGTCTACCAGTCGTCGATCGGGTGCCCGTACTCGTGCAATTTCTGCGGGGTCATCTCGGTGTACGGCAGCCGCGAGAAGTGGGAGGATCCCGCCCGCACGGTGCAGCACCTGACCTACCTGGTCGAGCGGCACGGGGTCGACTCGCTGCACTTCTACGACAACAACTTCTTTCTCCGCGAAGATCACGCGATCGAGATCTGCAGCCGTCTCGCGCCGCTCGGCCTTTCCTGGTGGTGCGAGGCGCGGGTCGACGTGATGCTGCGGTTCCGCCCCGCGACCTGGGAGACGATCCGGCGGGCGGGATTGAAGATGGTGTTCTTCGGCGCCGAGTCGGGCTCGAACGAGCGGCTGGACAGAATGAAGAAGGGCATCACGATCGAGCAGACCATGGAAGCCGCGGAGCGCTCGCGCGCATACGGCATCATCCCCGAGTTCTCCTTCGTGCTCGGGGACCCCGTGGATATCGAGGACGACGTCAACACGACGCTCGCGTTCGTGCGGAAGCTGAAGACCATCAATCCGGACTCGGAGATCATCCTCCAGTTCTACACGCCGACGCCGCAGCGACGCGGGACGTATGGCGGCGTCGACCCGCTGGCCGGCACGCCCCTGACCCTCGACGAGTGGGCCGACCCGCAGTGGCAGGGCTGGATGACCCACGAGGACCCCGAACAGTGGCTGCCGCGCAAGCTCAAGGCCCGGGTCGACAACTTCGAGGTGATTCTGCGGAGCCGCTTCCCGTCGCTGCACGACCGGACCACGTCGCGCTGGGGCGCCGCCCTGGCGCAGGTGCTGGCCAAGCGGCGCTGGGAGACGGGGCGCTACGACAATCCGCGCCTGCTGCGGGGGGTGCGTCGCTACGCGCGGTTCCCGCGCCCCGACCGGCGGCTGTACGGGCACCTGCGGCCGCCCGCGCCCGCGAGCAGGTCCGCATGAGGCTCTTCTCTGCCGCGCCGAAGCCGCTGACGGCACGGGAGGGATACCGCCTCTGGGCGGAGAGCTACGGCGATGAGAATCCGGTCACCGCGCTCGACAACGCCGCCGTGCAGGGGCTCACGCCTGCGCTCGCCGGCAAGGCGCTACTCGACGCGGGCTGCGGGACGGGCTCCCGGCTGCGCCCGGCCGGAGCGGGCGAGCCGCGCGCGGCGGTCGGGATCGATCTCGTGCCGCAGATGTTGCGGCGCGGCAGGCATGACGGCCCCGCGCTCGCGCTCGCGGCCGCCGACGTTCGCGCGCTGCCGTTCGGCGCTGGGACATTCGAGGTGGTGTGGTGCCGGCTGGTGGTGGGTTACGTGGCTGAGCTTGCCACGGTCTACGCGGAGCTGGGCCGCGTCACGCGCCGGGGCGGGTGCGTCATCGTGACCGACTTCCATCCCGCCGCGGCGCGGGCGAAGCTGGTGCGCAACTGTTGGGACGGACAGGGAGGGGTGCACGTGCTGGAGCATCATACCCACGAGGCAGCGGCCCACCGCGCGGCGGCGGGGAGTGCGGGCTTGTCGCTCGACGTCGAAGTGAACCAGGTGGTGGGACCGGAGGTGCGGGCGTTCTACGCGGCCGCAGGCATGCTCGACCGCTACGAGCAGCAGAGCGGCATGCCGCTCGTGCTCGCGCTCCGCTTCATGAATTGAGAATCCTCCTGCGTGCCGACGACGGCCAGTCGGTGGCCGTCGAGGGAAGCCGCCTGGTCGAGCAGGGCGGCGAGTTCGACTACGAGGTGGACCTGGGCCCGGGCGAGCTGCGGCCCGGGCTGATCAACGCGCACGATCACCTGCACCGGAATCATTTCCCCCGGCTCGGCTCGCCGCCGTACCCCAATGCCTATGCCTGGGGCGAGGACCTTCACTCGCGCTGCGGGCAGGCGATCGCGCGCGCCTCGGTGCTCCCCCGTCGCGACGCCCTGCTGTTCGGTGCCCTGAAGAATCTCGTGGCGGGCGTCACGACCGCGGTGCATCACGATCCGTGGCAACCCGATTTCGGGAACGACTTCCCGCTGCACGTCCCGCACGTGCGCGTGGCCCATTCGCTCCGCCTCGAGGCGGACCTCGCGGCGCGCCGGCTGGGCGATGGGGCGCCTCGCGATGCGCCCTTGTGTATCCACCTCGCCGAGGGCACCGACGCCCAGTCGGCGAACGAGATCGACGACGCGGATCGGCTCGGGTTGTTCGAAGAGCGGCTGGTGCCGGTGCACCTGGTGGGCGCGGATGCGGAGTTCGAGCGCTTCCCGCACACCCACGTGCCGTTCGTCTGGTGCCCGAGCTCGAACCTCTTTCTGTTCGGGCGCTCGGCCTCGCGGCAGCTCGTCAGCTCCGGCCGCCCCGTGCTGCTCGGCAGCGATTCGCTGCTCACGGGCGTGGGCACGCTGCTGGACGAGCTGCGGGTCGCCCGCGCGCTCGGCTACCTGCCCGATTGCGTGCTCGAGAACTCGGTCGGAACGACCGCCGCGACCTGTCTGGCGCTCCCCGAACCGAGCCTGGTCGAGTCGGCGACCGCGGATCTCGTCTTCTTCACGCGCCCGCTGTTCGCCGCGCATGCCGGCGACGTCGCGCTCGTGCTGGTCGCCGGCCGGCCGAAGTTCGGCGACCGGCGCTTCGCCAAGCTGTTCGAGATGTGCGACGTCCCGGTCGAGCCGCTCGTGGTGGGTGGCGTCGAGAAGCTGGTGGTCGCACCGCTCGCCTCCGTGGCGGAACGCGTCTTTGGGCTCTCGCCGGAGTGCCGCCGAATCCTCGAATAGCGTTCTAGTGCGGGAAGTGGCGCGTCACGAGGTCCGCGAGCCACGCGCCGAACGGCAGGCTGCAGGTCAGTCCCGGCGACACCGCATTGAGCACGTGCACGCACCGGCCCGTCTCCCGCACGACCATGTCGTCCACCAGGTCGCCGGCTCGATTCACCACCTGGGCCCGATTCCCGGCGAACGACCGGATCACGGCGCTCGCGGGAAGGTCGGGGATCAGGTGGCGGGCCTCGGCCCACACGCGCTTGAGCGACAGGCTCTTCATCACCTCGCTGCGAATCAAGCCGCGGACCCGCGACTGCGCGAGGAGACGGTAGAAACCAGGCCACGTCGCCATGCTCGCCAGGTCCGCCGCGTTCGCTTGCGTGAAGCGGTAGGCTTCACGGCCGAAGGCGAGCATGGCCCCCGGACCAACGATCACGCGGCCGTCGAAGCGGCGCGACAAGTGAATGCCGAGGAAGGGGAACGTGAGGTCGGGTGCCGCGTACACGTGGCTCCGCACGAGGCCCCGGCGCTCGGGTGTGAGCTCCGCGTAGTAGCCGCGAAAGGGCACGATGCGCAGGTCCCGGGCGACCGGTCCGGCGAGCCGATCGGCATACAGCCCGGCGCAGTTGAGCACCACGCCCGCCGTGAGGCGATCGGGCGTCGCCTCGAGCTCGACCTCCGACGCGCGCTCGGTGACGGTGAGGACCCGGGTGTTGAAGCGCACCTCGACCCCGTTCCCCACCGCGTCCCCGAGCAGGGTGCGGACGTACGACACCGCATCGAAGCTCGCCCCTTCGGGGGCGTGCAGCGCCGCGATCCCCGTCGCGTGCGGCTCGATCTCGCGGATCTGCTCTGGTCCCACGAGGCGGCTCTCGACGCCGTTCGCGCGGGCGCGCTCCTCGAGGGCGACCAGCGTGGCGCGCTCTGCCTCCGTGCGCGCGACCACGAGAATGCCTCCCACGAACATCCCGATCCCGCGCTCGCGGCAATACGCCCGCAGCTGCCGGCTGCCTTCGACGCAGAACTTCGCCTTCATGCTTCCGGGCTTCAGGTTGTAGCCGGCGTGAATCACGCCGCTGTTGCGCCCGCTCTGGTGCAAGGCCGGACCCGCCTCCTTCTCGACGACCAGGACGCTCGCGCCCGCCCGTGCGAGATGAAGGGCCGCGCTCGCGCCGATGGCGCCGGCACCAATCACGATGACGTCGAAAGTGGAGCTGGGCATGCCCAACTGTCGGTGCATCAAGGCGTTAATGCAAGAGCGTCGTGGGCGTGCAACGCGTCGTCGCAGGGGTGCGACGTTTGGGCGGTGGACGCCCGCCGTGATGCGCTCCGGACTCTGGCATCAAGGTTGCCCCGACTTCGCTCTGGACATAACTGCGGGGAGCCCGCCCGACTCAGATCCGTCGGACAACCTGCTGACCTTCCGAGCGGGGCCGTGGCTCCCACGCAGGACACCCTAAACCCCGGGGCGACGCCCCGGGGTTTGTCGTGTGACCTGGGTCATGTCGTTCCGGGCCGGCGCGACGCACCATTGCTGGTATGAGGGCTGCCCGTCTGACCCGCCCGCCGGCGCCCCCGACCATTCTCGTGGTCGAGGACGACTCGAGCCTGAGAAGCGCGCTCGAGAGCGTGCTGACCGGTCTTGGATATCGTGTGCTCGCGGCCGGTCAGGCGGAGTCCGCGTACGATCTCTCCGGGTCCCACCCTCCTGACGCGGCGCTCATCGATGTGCGTCTTCCGGATATGTCGGGGCAGGCCCTGTACCATGCTCTGCTGCACCGGCACCCGCATCTCGACGGGCGGATGGCGATGGTGTCGGGCGACCTGGATGCCGACGACGTCCGTGGTTGGGTAGAGGCGCAGCACTGCGCGGCGTTCCGTAAGCCGTTCCGGCTCGACGCTATCACTGAGTGGCTCAGGGCCGTTCTGGAACGTCGAGACTCGAAGGTGTCGGGCGGCTGACCCCGGGGGCCCGGGGTTAACTCCCAGGGTTAGCCCAGCAGCCCCCGGTACACCTGCGCTGTTCGTTCCGCCGTCTTCTGCCAGCTGAATTCCCGCGCTCTCGTCCGTCCCAGCTCGACCAGGTCTTCCCGTCGCTCGGCATCCTCGAAAAGGTCTTCGAGCGCGCGCGCGTAGGCGGCCGGGTCGCGGCCGCCCACGACGACCAGCGCATCTCCGCCTACTTCCTGGAGCCCGCCCGCGCCGGCCGTGACCACCGGCAGTCCCGACGCGAACGCTTCGAGCACGGGATGCCCGAACCCTTCGTACAGGGAGGGGAAGAGCAGCACGTCCGCTACGCGGTAGGAACGCCGCAATGTCGTCTCGTCAGCGGAGGTCACGCTGCGCACGTAGGGCCGCAGGTTCAGCCGGTCGATCAGCTGTTGCTGCGACCCCGTGAAGCGGCCGCCGACCTGGAGCAGGTAGACGTCGGCGTCGGCGCGCAACCGCGCTACGGTTTCGATCACCAGGGGCACGTTCTTCCGCTCGACGGTGCTGCCCACGTGCAGTACGACGAACGCGTCGTCCGGGATGCGCCAATCGGCGCGGCCCTTGGCGCGGGCGCCGGGGACCTCGGCGAAGAACGAGCGGTCCACGCCGAACGGCACGACGTGAATGCGGTGATCGTCGCCCAGCCAGGTGGCGAGCTCGCGCTTGAGCCAGTGGGTGGGGACGATGTAGGCCTGGGCGCGTCGCAGCGCCTTCAGCGCCTGGCGCAGGAAGCGGTTGCGGATGCCGTCCTGCCAGCGGTCGGTCGGGGAGCGGAGCACGATCACCGGCAGGAGGTCATGCACGGTCACGACCACGGGACGGCGGGCCGAGCTCGACAGGATATGCGCGTAGGAATGGTCGAGGATGTGGACGAGGCGCGCGCGCCGCGCCTCGCGCCGCACGCGCCAGGGATACAGGAGGTGACGCGCGGCGTACCGCTGCGGCTCGGCCAGGGGGCCCGGCAGCAGAATGCGCGACGGGCGGACCGGCTGCGTCCACCAGCGCACGAACCCGCCGGACCGTCGCCCGTCGGTCCGTTCGCGCACCAGCTCGCCGATCGAGGCCGCGAGCCGCACGTCGAATTCCGGATGCGTGCTCTCGAGCCAGTCGTACAGCCGATGGGCGTAGCGGTCCATCGACGGCCAGCGCTCGAGCGGCAGGTCGGGGACGAGCAGCACGCGGGTGGTCACCCGAGCACCTCCCTCCAGAACGCCGCCGTGCGCTCGGCGACCGCGACGTCCGAGAATCGCTCCAACACGCGGGCGCGTCCGGCCTGCATCAGCGGCCGGCGCTCGCTGTCGGCCGCGAGCCGCCGGAGGGCCGCGGCGAGCGCGGCCGGGTCCCCGGTCGGGACCACGATTCCCGCCTCCCCGATGATTTCCGGCGTCACCCCGCCGTCGCTGCCTACCACCACCACCTCGTGCGCCATTGCTTCCATGAGGACCTGTCCCGTCGGCTCGCTCCACCCGGGAATGTTGCGCGACGGCTGCACCAGGACGTCGAGGGTGGGCCAGAGGCTTTCCAGCTGGTCGGGCGGGAGGGCGCCCACCCAGCGCGTGCGCGACGCCAGCCGCGCCTCCGAGGCGAGACGCTCGAGGCGCTCGCGCTCCGGTCCCTCGCCGACGATCGTGAGACTCCATCGTTCGCCGCGGTTCGCGGCGAGCGCCAGGAGCAAGGTATCGATTCCCTTTTCGGGGACCAAGCGTCCGACGTAGCCGACGTGGAGGCCTTCGTGATACGCGTGCTCGGGCGCGGGCGGGACGGCGACGCCGAGCTGCGGGATCACGGTCACCGGAAGGTCCGCGCGGACCCGGCGTGCGAGATCCGCGGCGCCCGCGCTGCCCGCGATGACCCCGCGCGAGCGCTCGAGCAACCGGCGGCGGCGGCGGCGCGCGAGCCACGGTGTGGGGCGCTCGACGTTCTCGGCCGTGAACACGATCGCGGGAATCTGCGCGCGCCGCGCGAGCGCCCCGACCTGCGCCGCCGCCGGCGACATGGGGTCTTCTTCGATCTGGACCAGGTCGGGCCGCTTGTCGCGCAGCAGGGACTTGAGCTCGCGCTTGCCGAACTTGAGCCCCGCGCCGTCGGCGTGCCCCGCCGCGGGGATCGGAAAGATTTCGACCGAGCCTTGCCGCTCCCACCGCGTCTCGATCAGGCGGCCGAGCCCCGGCTCGACCCAGCGCTGCGGGATGCCGACGGTGACGTCGAGGTCGCGCGCCGCGAGCGCGCGCAATTTGCCGCGGTGCGCGGGATCGAGATACAGGTGGGAGATGACAAGCACCCGGCGCACGGACATATTTCGCGTCCTTAACGGGCCCTTAGCTCAGGCGGTTAGAGCAGCGGACTCATAATCCGTAGGTCCCAGGTTCGAATCCTGGAGGGCCCACGCTGACAGCGCCGTATAACCTAGCGTCCGGAGCGTCGTGCCGGGCGGTCGGCCAACAAAACGGCCAGCGTCGATCGACGCTGGCCGTCGCGCTTTCGGGATCGCCAGCGAGATCCCGGCGTCAGTTGTTCCGCTCGGCGCCGACGCTGGCCGGAACCACCACGGCGTCGACCCCCCAGTGCAACGTCTTCCAAACGCGTGCCCCCACGCCCATACCCAGCGCCATGCGGGATATGTTGTATGTCGTCTCCAGTTCCAGGGCGGGGAATTCGGCCTTCCCGGTGACGCGGAGCCCCAACGGTTCGCGCCATGCCCGAATCGGCACCGCCATTGCCCGGCGGACGCCCACGAACTCGAACACGCCGACGGCCGACGCCGTCAGCGTATCACCATGCCTCACGATTCCCGTAACGCTGTCCACCTGGAATTCGATGGTCGGAAAGCTTCCGGTCTTGAAGATGTACGCGCGCGCGTACGTGTCCCGCCTCGGGTTGTCACTCGTGATCGCGAAGGCATCGATGATCACCCGACCCCGCACTCCCTGCCAGGAGACCGTGTCGGCGATGGAGAACTCTCCGGACACTGCGGGCCTGCAGATCGACTGCGCCACGGGCCGAGGGTAGAGCGGGATGACGGTATCCAGCACCGCAGCGTATCCGGTCTTGGGATGCCGCATGGGGTCCTGCTCGCGTCCGGCATGCCACGAAGACTCGGAGGGACAGGTCGTGCCCCACAGGTCGCCCAGATGCGGGTTCATCTGCCACCAGGCGAGGCTCGACGGCTCGTCGATCACCCACTGCCCCTCCACGTTGTCCCGGTGGTGCCGGGGCGACGCGATCGTCACGCCGAGCACCACGCACGCCATGCCACACAGTCCGTAGACGCGGCCAACCACGGGCATCGCTTCTCCTTATCGCGGGGGTGCGGCAGGAAGCTTAGCGGGGGCGGGCCTTCTTTGCTTGCGTGCCGGTCAGTTCGCACCGGCAGGGGCGGGAATGAATATGGCGTCGAGCCCCCAATGGAGGACCTTCCAGACGTGCGACGCCACCCCCAGCCCGAGCCCCACCCGTGACATCTTGTAATGGTAGATCAGCTCCGTTGCGGGGAACTGGCCCTGACCTGTGACGCGGAGGCCCAGCGCGTCGTGCCAGATGCGGATCGGCACGGCCGCTGGGTCCCGGATGCCGCGCAGCTGGAATACGCCGACCGCGGTGGCTGTCAGCGTGTCGCCGTGCCGCGCGACGCCGGTGATGCTGTCCACCTCGAACTCGACCGTGGGAAATGTCGCCGCCTGAAGCAGCGAGCGCCGCGCGTAGGAGTCGCGCGTCGGCAGGTCGCTCGTCAGCGCGGATACCTGCACCGCGATGCGGCCGTGCACCCCGCGCCAGGATACGGTGTCGGCTGCCTCGATTTCGCCGCTCACCGCGGGAACGCACACAGCCTGGGCGACGGGGCGGGGATACAGGGGAACGACGGTGTCGATCACCCCCGCGTAACCGGTTTTCGCCTTCTCATGCTTCATGGGATCCTGCGCGCGGCCCGCGTGCCAGGACGATTCTGCGGGGCACGTCGTGCCCCACAGGTCGCCGAGATGCGGGTTCATCTGCCACCAGGCGAGACTCGACTGGGCGTCGATGATCCAGTGCATCGGCAGCGTGTATGGCCGGACGTGGTGGGGCGGTACGACTGAAAGGGTCACCGCCGCACAGGCAGTGAGGCAGGCTTCGTACCAGCGGGGACGCGACGGCATCGCCTCTCCTGAGCGGGGGAAGTGGACAGAAGACTTAGGTTGAGTACCCCGCTATCGCATCAAGGGCGCGTTCCGAATCCGGACAAGAACCCGACTGTGAATGAGGGTATTCCGTCATGACACCAGTCCACGATGCTGCCCGTACGCGGAAGTTTCGCCGGGCGGCGTTTGTCTATTTGCACGTCGCGATCCTGTATGAAGCCGCAGTGTATGCCATGTGGCGCCATGGCGTACTCCCGGATAGCCGTGGTCCGGTCTGGGTTTGGCTCATCCTCGGCGCGGTCGTCGCCGGCGCCGTCTTCTTGGGCTTGCTGCGCTGGCAGAACGTCATTCTGGCCCGCATCATCTGGGTGATTCATGCCATGCGATTGCCCTCACTCATCAGCTCGGCGTTCATCGCAACGGTGCAGAGCGACCTGACGCGGGGGTTCTACGTCACAGCCATCGTTGTCGTGACCATCAACTTGTGGATGCTGGCCAGCGCGGGTTGGGATGTCTGAAGGACACGAGCTCCCGGCGGGCTCGCACTCATCGTCATCCTTGGAGTCCTGGCGCGCTGGGCGCTGCAGTACCGGGTCGAGCGGCAGCGCGCTAATTTGGGAGACCGTTGTCACGGGTGGTTAGCTCAGCTGGTTAGAGCGCCGGTCTCACATACCGGAGGTCACTGGTTCGAGTCCAGTACCGCCCATGTGCACACTGCGATGAAGTGGGGCTGGAGCGTCGCGCTAGCGATCGCAATCGCCGCGCCCGCGTTCGCACAGTCGCCCGTGCGACCCGTACCGGCCGCGGACTCGAGTGTCGCGCGATCCTGGACCCATGAAGGCACCTGGGTCGGGGCCGTGACCGGCGGGTTGGCGTTCGGGGTCGGGTTCTATCACTTCACGCACCGGACGGGCGCACCCAACACCGCCGCCGGCGACCTGGGAGGCGCGCTCGTGGGCACCGCGATTGGTGCTGCCGGCGGGGCGCTGCTGGGGGCGTTCGTAGGGGCGTTGATACCGAAGCACAAACCGAGCGCGGAAGTCGGAACGCGGAACTGATGCACGAGCGCTGTGCCGCGTTCCCACTTCCGCGTTCGACCTTACAGCAGCCCTCCCCTCCGTAACCGCCCCACCTGATCCTGATACGCGTCGTGCACCGCCAGCACCTCGCCGGGTGACGCGGTAGCCACGCCCGACTTCCCGACCTCGACACCGGCCGCGTAGTTCGCGAGCTGGGCTGCCTCGAGCACCCCGGCCCCCGCCGCGAGCGCCGTCCCGAGCCATGCAGTCACGGTGTCGCCGGCCCCCGACACATCGAACACCTCGCGCGCCATCGCGGGGATCCGCGCGGTCCCCCGGTCCCTGGTGACGAGCATCATGCCCTGCGCCCCCAGGGTGAGCAGCAAGTTGTCCACCTCGAGGCGCTCGATCACGGTCGGGAGCGCGTCGGGTGCGTCGAGATCGAGCGCCGCGCCCATGGCCTGCTCGAGCTCGCGGCGATTCGGCTTGAACACGGTCGCACCGCGGTAGGCGAAGAAGTTCCGGAACTTGGGATCGACCACGACGGGCAGGCCGCGCTTCCGCGCGAGATCGAGCGCGCACTCGATCACCGCGGGGGTGAGCACGCCCTTGTTGTAGTCCTCGATGAGCAGTGCGTCGGCGTCGGTGAGCGCGCGGCCGAGCTCGGCCGTGACGAGCTCCTCGGTCCGCTCGACGATGGGATCGTCCACCTCTTCGTCGATCCGCACCACCTGCTGGCCGCGGGCCATCACGCGGGTCTTGGACGTCGTCGGCCGCGCCGGCGCCGTCACGAGATAGCTGTCCGGCAGACGATGCGCCGCCAGCTCCCCGCGGAGCGAGTCGCCGCGCGGGTCGTCTCCGACCACCGCGACGAGCCTGGCCTCACCCCCGATCGCCGCGACGTTCGCCGCGACGTTCGCCGCGCCGCCCAGCGCGTGACGACGGCCGTGGATCGTGACGACTGGGACCGGAGCTTCGGGAGAAATCCGCTCCGTGTCGCCCGCCAGGTAGATGTCAAGCATCGCGTCGCCCACCACGACCACGCGAGTGTGGCGCATCTTGTCCAGGAGTGCCTCGATGCGTTCCCGCGCGAGGCGCGGCGCGGGCTCAGGAGGCCGGCTCATGGCAGCGGACCCTCGTGATGGAGCCGGATCGTGAGGCTCACGGACCCTACCCACTCGGTCTTCGACGATCCGGAAACGTGATCGAAGTTGTCGAGGAAATGCACGCCGCCGTTGCCCGTCAGCGAGAGGCCACCCCGCTGCCACCGCCCTCCCAGCGCCAGCCGGATCGTGCGCTGCACGACGCCCTGCAGCAGTACGGCCGTTGTGGGGAAATCCGCTATGGCGGGGTAGGGCAACCGCGGGTCGCCCTCGCCCTGGCGCAGCAGCGTTGCCTCGGGCTCGATGAGCAGCATAGGGTGGACGAGCACGCTCGCTTTCAGCGTCGCCTGGTCGTAATCCGCGAAGTTACGCCCCGTGCCGAGGTTGAAATAGAGCGGGCTCTCGGCCGGCGTTGTGGTCCGGTAGGACAGGTTCGCTACCTGGGTGTAGAAGGCCGTCCACGTCACGGGGCGCGTCCCGACTCTCCCCGCGGCGCCGATCGTCAGCGCATAGCTGGCCGGTTCCAGTCCCGAGGGGTCACCATTCGAGACCTGAATGTCGTCCAGCATGACTTGGCCAAACAGGGTGGTGCCACCCCGGCGCTCGAAGTCCACGCCGAGAAAGCTGTTCACAGTGCCGCTCGATCCGCGAAAGTAGATGATGGACGCGGGATTGAGAAGCCAGGGCTCGAGCTGCCGGCCCACGCCCTGGTTCACGCCGGCGCCCCACAGCGCGAGCGTCCAGCGGCCGTGCGGATGGATCCAGAGGCGGTCCCACACCATGAAGCGGTTGACCGGGTCGCCGCTCGCGGTGGCGCGCGTGTCGAGCTGCGTCGCGACGCTCTGGAGCTGAACGCGGCGGGTGCCGAAGGTCGCGGCGAAGTGGTCCATGCTGTACGGATTGGATGACAGCAGCACGCCGTCCACGCCGCTCGGGCCCCAGCTGCGGTCGAGAATCCCGAAGAACAACTCGCCCCAGCGCCACTGGCCGCTCACGTAGGCTTCCGAGAAGCGTGTCGCATTGTCGGTGGTGCCGTACCACTCGGGGTCATGTTCGAGACGCGTATCGACCACGGGATGGCTGACGGCCACGACCGGCCCGAAGACGAGCTTGACGTCGAGCCCCACGCTGCCGAACCCGCGCTCGTCGAGCCGTGCCGGCGCCACCCCGCGGTCGAGCGAGAGGGGGTCGCGTACGGTATGCGTCGCGGCCGCGGCGCCCGCGCTCATCTCCGCATGGAAGTACGCCTGGGGCGTTGCGGCACCCCACTCGTGGAGCAGCCGGCGAACGGTGGCCCGCAGGCTCGGGCTCAGCTTGCTCGTGTCCGCGGCGCCCAGCGCGTCGGCGAGGTCACGCTGCCGCAGCGGCCGGGTGAGCGGTGTCGGGTCGACGATCACGCCTGCCGTGATGAGGTGCTCGACGAAGGGCATTGCCCAGTGATCGATCGGCACATACGGCGACGCGGACTGCGCTCCAAGGGGGGCCGCGCGCAGCAGGATCAGGACCGCGAGCACGACCATCGGGAGCGCGCGCATGGAGGCTGGAATCTACGCTAAGTTCTCCCCCTCATGTCACCGGTCGTCGTGCTCGTTCTGGCGGTCCTGGCCGTCACCTACGCCGCGCCCGTCATCCGGTTCGCGACCGCCCCGGCCATTGCGATCGCGTTCTGGCGCCTGGCGCTCGTTCTGCCGGTTACCCTGACCCTGGCGTGGCGTGAGCGGGCCCGGGCCGGCCCGGCGGAACGGGGCGGGCGGGGCACAGTGGCCCTCATGGCCCTCGCGGGCGTCCTGCTCGCGCTCCACTTCTGGACCTGGATCGCGTCGCTGCACTTCACCACGGTGGCGAGCTCGGTATTGCTCGTGAGCCTGAAACCCCTATTTGTGTGGGCGATCGCTGCCCTGTGGTTGGGCGAACATCCCGGACCGCGCGAGCGTTGGGGCATCATTCTGGCCGTTCTCGGAGCCACGTTGATCGGGGTGGGCGACGCGCGGCTCTCGGTCGGGGCTCTGGGAGGCGACCTCCTGGCGGTGGCCGGAGCCGTGACGGCCGCCGGCTACTACGTGATCGGCCGCCGCGTCCGCCAAAGCGTGGGCGTCTGGCGCTACGTGACGCCCGTGTATGCCACGGCGGCGATCGCACTCGGGCTGGCGGCCGTCGCGGCCCGAACTCCGCTGGTGGGGTTCGGCACCCGCGACTGGGCGGTGTTCACGGCGCTCGCGGCCGGCCCCATGCTCGTCGGCCACACCGGGATGAACTACGCCCTGAAGCACTTTCGCGCGACCACCGTGAACGTTGCGGGACTGGGCGAGCCCGTCGGAGCCACCATCATCGCGTGGCTGCTGCCGGCGATTCACGAGGTGCCCTCGCCCTCGGCGATCGCGGGCGGCGTCCTGGTACTGGCCGGTATCGTGCTCGCGCTGCGCGATCGACGCCGTCCCACGGCGCGCGAGGGGGCGCCCGATGCGGGTTGAGGCGACGAGGGGTCGCGTCGTGGAGACCCTGCACCGCGTTCACGCGGCGGTCGTGGACGACGCCGGGCGCGTGGTCGCGCACGCCGGTGATCCGGACCTCGTCACCTTCTGGCGATCCGGCGCCAAGCCCTTTCAGGCGTTCCCCTTGGTGGCCGACGGCGTCGTCGAGCACTTTGGAATCACGCTGGCGGAGCTGGCGCTGTGCTGCGCATCGCACTCGAGCGAGCCCGCTCAGGTGCAGCAGGTGCGCGAGCTGCTGGCGAAGATCGGGTGCAGCGAGCGTGACCTGCTGTGCGGCCCGCATCCGCCGCTGTCCGAGGCGATCGCGCGCGAGTATGCAAGCCGCGGGGTCCAGCTGACGGCCGTGTACTCGAACTGCTCCGGCAAGCACGCCGGTATGCTGGCGCTCGCGCGCTATCACGGCTGGCCAGTGGCGTTCTACACGCGCCCCGAGCATCCCGTGCAGCAGCGATGTCTCGCCGAGGTGAGCCGCTGGACCGAGGTACCGGCACAGGCGATCGAGACGGCCGTGGACGGCTGTGGGGTCGTGTGTTTCGCGCTGCCGTTGCGGGGCATGGCGAGGGCCTATGCGAGGCTGGCGAACGCGGAACAGGATTCTCAGCCCACCGCTCCACGTTCCGCGTACCGCGTTGTGGAGGCCATGCTCCGCTACCCCGAGCTGGTCGCCGGCCGGGGCCGGCCGTGTACCGACATGATGCGCGCGCATCCCGGTCGGGTTGTCACGAAGACGGGTGCCGCCGGGGTCTACTGTGCGTTGCTCACCCAGGAGCGTTGGGGCATCGCGCTCAAGGTCGAGGATGGCAATGGGGGTGCCGCGGCGCTCGCCATGGCCACGATCCTCGAGCAGCTGGGTCTCCGGCCTCAGCCCCTCTCGCTCCAGGCGCAGCCGATCGTGAATACGCGAGGGGAGACCGTCGGCGAGCTGCGAGTAATGGGGACCCTCGAGCGGGGAAAAGATGCCGGCGCCGAGCCCGGGAACGCATACGATGGCTGACGCCGCTGTGCCGCTCGACGCAGAGACGCGCGCGCTGGTGCGCGTCGCGAGCAGCGTTGCCACGGGCGACACCGCCGCCCTGAAGGAACGGCTCGAGGCGGCTCGGGCTGTGGGCGTGGCACCGCGCCGGGTGGACGAGCTCCTGTTGCAGAGTTTGCTGAACGTGGGGTACGCGCTGGGATTGCAGGCGTTCGGGGTGTGGCGGGAGGTCAGCCCGGCGCCCGCGGGGGACGAGGACGGCGAACGGCTCGCGCACGAGGGCTGGCGGGGCTGGCTCGAGCGGGGCGCGCGCGTGTGCGAAGCGGTGTACGGACGCACCTATCACAAGCTGCTGGTCAACCTGCGCGGGCTGCATCCGGCGCTCGAAGCGCTGGTCGTGGTGGATGCGTACGGCAAGTTGATCGGACGCGCGGGGCTCGATCTCAAACGCCGGGAGCTATGTACCCTGGCCGAGATCGCGGTGCTCGACACGCCGCGGCAGCTGCACGCACATATGCGCGGGGCCTTGAACACCGGGTCGACGGCCGAGGAGGTGGAAGAAGTCCTGGCCCTCGTGGCACAGGATATCGATGAGCCTCACGCGCGGCGCATGCGCGAGGTCTGGGCGGATGTGAAGGGCAGGCGAAAATGAGTCTCTCCCACAGGCGGCGATTCTCGGCATGTTCATAGACAGAGCGGTGGTCCTGGTGTCGGCGGGCAGCGGCGGGTCTGGCGCGTCGTCGTTTCGACGCGAGAAGTTCGTCCCCAAAGGGGGGCCGGACGGCGGCACCGGCGGCGCCGGGGGCAGCGTATACGTCCGGGCAGACCCGAACCTCGCCACCCTCCTCGATTACCGCTATCACACGCGCTGGACAGCCGAGCGCGGGCAGCATGGGAAGGGCAAGAACATGACCGGCCGCTCGGGGGCGGACGAGTACCTGCCGGTGCCACCGGGGACCGAGATTCATGACGCGGTCACGGGCGACCTGCTGGGCGAGCTGCTCGAGCCCGGCGCCACACTGCTGGTCGCGCGCGGCGGGCGCGGCGGCCGGGGCAACGCCTCGTTCGCGACGCCGACCCACCAGAGCCCGCGGGAATGGGAACCTGGCGGAGCCGGCGAGGAGCGCAGTCTCGAGCTGGTCCTCAAGCTCATCGCCGACGTCGGGCTTCTTGGCGAGCCCAATGCCGGCAAGAGCACGCTCCTCTCGGTGGTCTCCGCCGCGCATCCCAAGATCGCCGACTACCCGTTCACGACCCTCGAGCCCTCTCTCGGGGTGGTCGGCCTGTCCGGGCATCGCTCGTTCGTGATGGCCGATATCCCGGGCATCATCGAAGGCGCCCACGTGGGGAAGGGACTGGGTCTAAAGTTCCTGCAGCACGTGGAGCGCACCCGCGTGGTCGCCCTGCTGATTCCACTCGACCACCCCGATCCACAGGCCGCGTACGATCTGCTGATGCGCGAGGCGGAACAGTACAGTCCCGAGCTGGCCGCGAAGCCGCACGTCGTCGTGCTCACGAAACGAGACCTGCTCCCCCCGGGCGCGCCGCTGCCGTCCGTGCGACCGCGCGGCGACGCGCCCGTGCGCGCGATCTCGGCCGTCACCCGCGCCGGGCTTCCCGAGCTGCTGGAAACGCTGTGGCAGACGCTCCCATCCCGAGCCGCGACGAGCTCGCTGCTTACCTAGCGCTCGCGCAGGTCCCGGGCATCGGCGCGGCGCGCCTGCGCACGCTGGTCCGCGCGTTCGAGAGCGCGCTCGCCGCGCTCCAGGCGCCCCATGGCGCTCTCGCGGCGTTGCCGGGGTTCAGCCGGGCCGCGGCGACGGCGATCCGTACGCTGCGCCTCGACACCGGCCGCGACATCCTTCACGCGCTGGGCCGGCTCGGCGCCACTGTGCTTGTGCTGGGCGACGCCCGGTTCCCGCGCCTGCTCGAGGAAATCCCCGATCCACCGACCCTGCTCTACGTTTGGGGCGATGCGACGCTGCTCTCGCGGCCCGCGGCGGGCATCGTGGGCAGCCGCAATCACACGGCCTACGGCGCCGCGGCAGCCCGTCTGCTCGCGGAAGGCGTAGCCCGGCATGCGGTCGTCGTGAGCGGGATGGCGCGGGGACTCGACGCCGTGGCGCATGCGGCCGCGCTGGACGCGGGCGGCGGCAGTATCGGCGTGCTCGGCAACGGGTTCGGCGTGGTGTACCCGGCCGCGCACCGCGAGCTGTACGACCGGATGATCGCGCATGGCTGTCTCGTCACGGAGCTGCCGCCGGGCGAGCGCCCGCACGCCGGGGCGTTCCCGCGGCGCAATCGCCTGATCAGCGGGCTCGGGCGCGCTGCCGTCGTCGTCGAAGCGGCGCCCGGCTCGGGGGCGCTGATCACCGCCGATTGCGCGCTCGACCAGGGGCGCGCCGTGCTCGCCGTCCCGGGCCCCATCACGAGCCCTATGTCGCTCGGCTGCAACCGCCTCATCCAGCAAGGCGCGAAGCCTGCGCTCTCGGCCGCGGACATTCTGGAGGAGCTGGGGCTCGACGCGGACGCTCCGCACTCAGCGGCGGAATGTCCCGCCCCGGTGGCTCCACCCGACCTGACGGACCTGCAACGCGCCCTCTGGCAGGCCCTCACGCCCGACGTGCAGCACGTGGACGTCCTCGTTGCCGGGGTGGGCCGCACGGCTCCCGTCAGTGCGGTCCTGACGGCGCTCACGGAGCTCGAGCTGCGAGGACTGGTAAGGCAGCATCCGGGGATGGTGTTTGGGCTCGAACCCCGGACCGGATCCGTTAACCCCGGGCCGTCGGTTCGGGGTTAGCGCCGGTGCACAAAGCCTTCGGCCTCTACGCCCACCTCACCTGGCACACTTGGCGGCGGCAGCGCTCGATTCGCGCCGTCGACGTCCCCGACATCGTCGACGCCGTCCTTCAGGCAGGCCGCAGCCGCGGTGTGCATGTCCACGCGCAGGCTGTGCTGACCGAGCACGTGCATGTCATTGTCAGCCACAACCCCGCCGTCGCGCTGGCCCCGTTCATCCGTCACGCGAAATCGGAATCCGCTCGACGGCTCAACCTCCGCCGCGGTCGTTGGGACGCCTTTCGCTGGGGACGTGGGTACTACGCCGGCTCGCTCTCGCGTACTCACGTGGGTCCCGCCCGGACATACGTCGCGCGCCAACACACCCGGCACCCGGACCTGATTCCTTCCTAGGACCCGGCGGCGCTGACCCCGGGCCGACGGCCCGGGGTTAACAGCCCCGGGTCTGGCTCCCGGGGTTAGACTCCCCTCGTGCGCCACCTGTACATCCACATTCCGTTCTGCGCGCGCCGCTGCAGCTACTGCGACTTCTCGATCGCCGTTCGCAAGCGCATTCCCGCCCGCGAGTTTCTCGCGTGCGTCGAGCGCGAGCTGGGCCTGCTCGAGTCCGCGCCGCAGGAGAGTCTCGACAGCGTCTACCTTGGGGGAGGCACGCCCTCGCTCCTTCCTGCGGATGCGACCGCGGGGTTGCTCTCCGCTGTGATGGCCGCGTTCCCCCAGACGGCGTCAGACGCGATCGAGATTACCCTCGAAGCGAATCCGGAAGATGTGACCCCTGACGCGGCGCGCGCCTGGCGTCGTGCCGGTATCAATCGGGTGTCGCTCGGCGCCCAGTCTTTCGACGACCGCGTGCTGCGGTGGATGCATCGCGCCCACGATGCCACGCGGATTGGCGTGGCGATGCAGACGCTCCGGGAAACGGGATTCGACAACGTGTCGCTCGACCTGATCTTCGCGGTGCCCGCCGACCTGGGGCGGGACTGGTCGCGCGACCTCGACCGGGCGCTCGCGCTCCGCCCCGAACATCTGTCTCTCTATGGCCTGACGGTCGAGGAGCGGACGCCGCTCGCGCGCTGGATCGCGCGGGGCGCCACCGCGGCGCCCGATGATGAACGCTATGCCGCCGAGTATCTCTTCGCGCACGAGCGTCTGCGCGAGGGCGGCTATCGGTTCTACGAGGTCTCGAATGCGTCGCTCCCCGAGCGGCGCTCGCGTCACAACTCCGCCTACTGGGCCGATCGGCCGTACCTTGGTCTCGGTCCCGCGGCGCACTCCTACGATGGGTCCGTCCGTCGCTGGAACCTCGCGGCCTGGCAACAGTACCGACAGGTGGTCATGACGGGCCGGTCGCCGATCGCGTCAACGGAGCTTCTCACCGCCGATCAACGTGAGCTCGAGCGCGTCTACCTCGGTTTGCGCACGGCGGACGGTCTGGCGCTGACCGCCTCCGACCGCCTTCGACCGCCCCTGACCGCCTGGCAGGCGGCGGGGTGGGTCGAGCTTCGCGGCGATCGGCTGGTCTGCACCCCAGAGGGCTGGCTCCGGCTCGACGCGCTGGTCCGCGACTTGACCCGGCTTGGGGACTGAAGGTAAATTATTTGACGAGAATGGGTTGGCTACCATGACGGGAACGTTGACGGAGCGCGAGCGCCAAGTCCTCGAAGCGGTTATCGAGACCTACGTCGAGACCGCCGAGCCGGCGGGCAGCCGGACTATCGCAAGGCGGTTCGGCATGTCCCTGTCCGCCGCCACCATCCGCAACACCATGAGCGACCTGGAGGAGAAAGGGTACCTCTACCACCCTCACACCTCCGCAGGCCGCATCCCCACCGACCTGGCGTACCGCCTCTACGTCGATTCCCTGATGCGGCCGCCGCAGGTCTCCCATTCCGATTCACACCAGATTCGCGAAGAGCTGACGAGCGAGCGCGCGGCCGTGGATCAGATCCTCTCCCGCGCGGCGCAGGTCCTGGGTGTCTTGACCCGGGAGCTGGGCGTGGCGGCGGCCCCGTCGCTCGAGGCGGCGGTGCTGGAGCGACTGGAGCTGTTGCAGGTCTCGTCCGAACGGTTGCTGCTGGTGTTGACGCTCAGGAGTGGGGTGGTGCGGACCATTTTTGTCGAAGTCCCGTCGCGGCTCGCCTCGGAAGCGGTGGTGCAGGTTGCGGTCGTGTTGAACGACCGCTTGGCCGGCCTCACGCTGCGGGAGATCCGTGCCACCCTTTCCGAGCGTCTGCGCGACGCGGTCTCGGACCCGGGTTCGAGCGAGCTCATCAACATCTTTATTCAGGAAGCCGACGACTTGTTCGACGTGCCCCCCGTGGGCGTGGGCGGTGGGGACGCGGGCGGAGTTCTCCTGGGCAGCGCACGCCTGCTCGCGGAGCAACCCGAGTTCTCGACGGCGGAGAGTCTCCAGGGGCTGATGCAGGTCACCGAACGACGCGACGTGCTGCGTGAGGCGTTGGCGCGTCGGTTGGGCCAGGGCATTACGATCACGATCGGCGGGGAGCACGAGGACTCGAAGCTCGCCTCCTTCACGCTCGTGACCGCGTCCTACCACGCCGGACCCCTGAACGGCGTGATCGGCGTAATGGGGCCGACCCGCATGCCGTACGACAAGATCGTGGCGCTCGTGGATCACACGAGCCGGCTCGTCGGGGAGCTGCTGTCGTGAGCGAGACCGGCGACTACTACGCCGTGCTGGGCGTGGCCCGCGGCGCGTCGGAAGCCGAGATCAAGAAGGCCTACCGCAAGCTGGCGATGACCTACCACCCCGACCGCAACAACGGCGATAAAGCGGCCGAGGAGAAGTTCAAGCAGATCACCCAGGCCTACGAGGTGCTGTCGGACGCCGAGCGCCGCGCGATGTACGACCGCTACGGCGAAGCCGGCCTGCGCGGTGGCGGGGGCGGCCAGCAGGCCGGCTTCGGTTACGCTCCGTTCGATCTGTCGGAAGCGCTCAACATCTTCATGCGCGACTTCGGCGGCATGGGTGGATTCGATGCGATCTTCGGTGGCGCCGAGCGCGCGCGCCGCGATCGGCATCGGGGGGCCGATCTCAAGGTCACCCTCAAGCTCACGCTCGCGGATGTCGCGACGGGCACCACCAAGACCGTCCGGGTGCGCACGCTCGATCGCTGTCCGACCTGTAGCGGCAGCGGTGCCAAGAGCGGCAAGGCTCCCACCACATGCGGCACATGCGGGGGGACTGGCGAGGTCCGTCGCGCCACGCGTTCCATGTTCGGGCAGTTCCTCTCCGTCTCGCCGTGCCCCACCTGTGCGGGGGAGGGGACCGTCATCCAGGACCCCTGTCCCAAGTGCCAGGGGGATGGCCGGGTGAAGACCGAAAAGACGGTCCAGATCGACGTCCCTGCGGGCGTGGCCGACCATCACTATTTGACGGTGCGGGGGCAGGGCGCTCCCGGCCCGCGCAACGGTCCGGCCGGCGATCTGACCGCGGTGCTCGAGATCGCCGAAGACCCCAGGTTCGAGCGGCACGGCGACGACCTGATTCACGATCTGCCAATCTCATTCTCCCAGGCGGCGCTCGGCGCGGAGGTGACCGTCCCGACGCCCTTTGGTGAGGCCGTGCTGAAGGTCCATGCCGGCACCCAGACGGGCGCCATGTACCGCATCCGCGGGAAGGGGCTCCCGCGGTTGGGCGAGAGCGGGCACGGCGACCTGCACGTGCGGGTCCACGTCTGGACCCCGACGCATCTCACCACCGAGCAGCGCGAGCGGCTCGAGCGCCTCGCCGAGGTGGAAAGCGCGCCCCCGAAGGAAACGGGGGCCGGTCGCAAGCTGTGGGAGGACATCCAGCGGGCGTTCCGCGCGTGAGCTGCCTCTTCTGCAAGGTGGCGAGTGGCGAGATTCCGGCGACGGTCGTCAAGAAAAGCGACGGCCTGCTCGCCTTCCAGGACATCAATCCGCAGGCCCCGACGCACATTCTCGTGATTCCCACCGAGCACATCGCGTCGCTCGACGAGACGCGCGACGAAAAGGTGCTGGGTCGGATGATGGCGTTCGCGCGCGACCTGGCGCGCGAGCGTGGACTCGCCGAGCGCGGGTATCGCGTCGTGGTGAACACCAATGCCGACGGTGGGCAGACGGTCTTTCATCTCCACCTGCACATCCTCGGCGGACGGTCGATGCGGTGGCCACCGGGCTGAAACCCTTGCGGCTCTGGTGGTCGAGAGCTAACTTTTTGCATCCCTCACAGTTAGAACAGGATTTGGCGATGCCGGAAGTCATCATTCATGATGACGAAAGCTTCGAGCGGGCGCTCAAGCGGTTCAAAAAGAAGTGCGAGAAAGCCGGCATCCTCTCCGACTTGCGGAAGCACCGGCATTACGAGAAGCCCAGTGAGCGCAAGAAGCGCAAGATGAACGCAGCGCGCCGCAAGAATCGGCGCGTGCGCTTCGCTTGATGGCGGGGTTAGCCGAGCGGTTGCGCGACGCGATGACCCAGGCCCGAAAACAACGCGATCAGGCGCGCACCATCCTCCTTTCGACGATCCTCGCAGATCTCAAGAACCGCGAACTCGAGCTTCCACACCCGGTCTCGGACGACGACGTCGTCGAGGTGCTGCGCCGGGGCATCAAGCGCCGCCGCGAGGCGGCCGAGCAGTACACCGCCGGCAAGCGCGCCGACCTGGCCGACCGGGAGAGCGCGGAAGCGCTGGCGCTGGAAGCGTTCCTGCCGGCCGGGGCCCCTCCGGACGAAATCCGCGCCGCCGCTCGCGCCGCCATCGCGGCCGGGACGCGCGATTTTGGCAAGGTGATGGGCGCCGTGATGGCGCAGTTCAAGGGCCGGGCGGACGGGAAAACCGTGAACCAGATCGTCCGCGAGGAGCTGGCCGCCACCTCATGAGCGCTGGAGGAGGGCTCGCGCCCTCCGTGCTGGACACCCTCGAGTTTCCTGCCGCGCTAGAGCGGGTGGCTGCCCATGCCGTGTCGCCGCTCGGCGCCAGCCGGGTGCGGAGCCGAACGCCGGCGACCGACCCCACCACCGTGCAGGCCGCCCTCGCCCAGGTCGCCGAGCTTGCCGGCCGCATCCTCACCGACGACGCCATCCGTGCCGAACCCGTTCCCGACATCCGCGCCGCCCTCGAGCTCCTCCAGGTCCCGGGGAGCGTGCTCGACGGCCCGGCGCTGGTGCTGTTCGGCGATACGCTGGCTGCGGCTCGCAGCGTGGCCGCCGAGTTGACGCGGCTGGCCAAGGACGCACCGCGCACCGGTGCGCTTCGTGCGGCGCTGCCGCCGAAGGAGCTCGAACCCCGCCTGCGGGAGGCGCTCGACCCCGATGGGACAGTACGCGACGGGGCGTCCCGTGCCCTCGCCCAGGCGCGCCAGGCGGTGCGGGCCACCCGCGAGCGTCTCGTGGCGAAGCTCGAGGCGATTCTCGCGGCCCTGGGTGAGCGGGACCGGACGCCCGACGCGACCGTCACCGTGCGCGGCGGGCGTTACGTCGTCCCCGTCAAGAGCACCGCGCGGAGCCATGTCGGCGGCATCGTGCACGACGAGTCCGCCACCGGCGCGACGGTGTTCGTCGAGCCGTCGGCCGCGGTGGAGCTCGGGAACGAGCTCCGCGCCCACGAGGTGCAGGAGCAGCGCGAAGTGCTGCGCGTGCTGCGCGAGCTGACCGACCGGCTCCGGCCCGAGCGGGACGCGATCGCCGCGGCGTGGGAGATGTGCATCGCGTTCGACGATCTCTGTGCCAGGGCGCGCTACGCAATCGATGTGAACGGCTTCGCCCCGACAGTGGGCGCCGGGGCGCTGTCCGTGCGCCGGGGCCGCCACCCGCTGCTCGTAGGTGGCGAGACGCCGGTCGTCCCGTTCGACCTTACGCTCGCCTCGGACGAATGGAGTCTCCTGATCTCGGGGCCCAACACCGGCGGCAAGAGCGTCCTCATCAAGGCCGTCGGTCTCCTGTGCCTGCTGGCGCAGAGCGGCGTCATTCCACCCCTGGGCCCCGAGTCCGAGCTGCCCATCTTTCAGTCGGTCTTCGCCGACATCGGCGACCGGCAATCGATCGCCGAGAGTCTGTCGACCTTCTCGGCGCACGTGGCCGCGTTGCGGGACATCCTCGCGCGGGCCGGGCCGGGCTCGCTCGTCCTCCTCGACGAGGTCGGGAGCGGGACCGATCCCGCCGAGGGTGCCGCCCTCGCCGCCGCGGTGCTGCGGACGCTCACGCGCCGGCGCGCGGTGACGCTCGCGACGACGCACCTCGGGGCCTTGAAGCAACTGGCCGCCCAGACCGTAGGGATCGTGAACGCGTCGCTCCAGTTCGATGCGCAGACCCTGACCCCCACGTATCGCTTCCTGAAGGGGGTGCCGGGGCGCTCCTACGGTCTCGCCATCGCCCGCCGGCTCGGCGTGGATGGGGACGTGCTGGCCGAGGCGGAACGGACGCTCCCGGACGCCGAACGCACCCTCGACGCGCTTCTCGCGTCGGTCGAAGAGCGGGCCCGCGATCTCGAAGCGCGCGAACGGGCGGCGCACGCGGCCGAGGAGGCTGCGGGGCGAGAGCGGGAGCAGCTCGCGCAGCGGGACGCGGCGCTCGTGGCGCGGGAGGACGAGGTGCGCGGGCGCGCGGCGGCCCTGGACCGCGAAGCGCGGGAGCAGACCCGCGCGTATCTCCTCGAAGCGCGGCGTCGCGTCGAGGAGGCCCTGGGTCAGGCCCGGGCGGCGGTCGATGAGGCGACGGCCAGAGAGGCACGGCGTTTGCTCGAGAAGGCGATCGAGGAGACGAAGGTCGAAATCACAGGTGAAGAGGGAAGGGGGAAGAGGGAGGGGTGGATGTCACTCGAGGAGTTGCGGAAGCTGCGCGGGGCCACACCCGACCGCCGTCCCGCCCGACCGCCGCCTCACCTGACCGCCGAAGCACCCGTATCGTCCGAAGTGTCCCTCCGGGGCATGCGACTCGACGAAGCGGAGGCGGTGCTCATCAAGGCGCTGGACGACGCCGTGCTGGCCGACCTGCCCTATCTGCGGGTGATTCATGGCAAGGGGACCGGCGCGGTGCGGCAGCTCGTACACGAACACCTGACGCACGACTCGCGGGTGGCGCGGTTCGCGCTCGCCCCGGCGAATCAGGGAGGGGCGGGCGTAACCATAGTGGAGTTCCGCCGCTGAGCATGATTCCCGAAGACGTGATCGAGCAGGTCCGCGACGCGGCGGACCTGGTCGGGATCGTGAGCCAGCACGTCGAGCTGAAGCGAACAGGATCGGACTTCCGCGGGCCGTGCCCGTTTCACGGGGGCTCGCATCGCAACTTCGCCGTAATCCCCAAGAAGGGCATGTTCTACTGCTTCGTCTGCCACGAAGCGGGGGATGTCTTCTCCTTCTATATGAAGAAGCTCGGCATGGACTACCCGACGGCCGTGCGGGAGGTGGCGCGCCAGGTCGGCATCACCATTCCGGAGCGCGGGGCGGGTGCGTCCGGCCCGGATCCCAACGAGCCGCTCCTTGCCGCTATTGCCGCGGCCGCTGAATGGTTTGCGCGCGAGCTGCGCGAGAGTCCCGAAGCGGACGTCGCGCGCCAGTATC
Source organism: Gemmatimonadales bacterium (assembly GCA_035518815.1). Lineage (GTDB taxonomy): Bacteria > Gemmatimonadota > Gemmatimonadetes > Gemmatimonadales > GWC2-71-9 > AG25. Next base: position 27,076 of record DATIXG010000023.1, read on the forward strand.
TCGCGTCTCGCGACCTCCCCATGGACGCGATCCTGCCGTACGGCCTTGGGTACGCGCCGCGCGCCGGCAGCGTGATGCTCGAGGCGATGAAACGCTTGGGTGTGCGTGAATCGGTATTGCTCGACGCGGGCCTCGCGGTTAAGCGAGATGATGGCACGATCATCTCCCGGTTCCGTGGGCGGCTGCTTTTTCCCATCCACGACCTGCGGGCCCGGGTGGTGGGGTTCGGTGGGCGGATCCTCGGGGCGGGGGAGCCGAAATACCTGAACTCCCCGGATTCGGCCGTCTTTCACAAGGGGCGATTGCTGTACAACCTGCACGTGGCGAAGCTGGCGGTTCGGAAGGCCGAGCGCGCGGTGCTGGTCGAGGGCTACTTCGACGTCCTCCGCCTGGCGCTGGCCGGGCTCGAGGAGGTCGTCGCGCCGCTCGGCACCGGGCTCACCGCGGAGCAGGCGCAGCTCCTCGCGCGCTACACCTCGCACGTGATTCTGCTCTACGACTCCGACGATGCCGGCCTGCGCGCCACGTTCCGCGCCGGTGACGAGCTGCTGCGCCACGGCCTGCGCGTGAGCGTCGCCACCCTGCCGGAAGGCGAAGACCCCGATACCCTCGTGCAGCGGCGCGGTGCGGCCGCGCTCGCGGAAACGCTGAAGGACGCCGTCGACGTGTTCGAGCGGAAGATCCAGATCCTCGAGCGCAAGAGCCTGTTCAGCTCACTCCCCGGCCGGCGACGCGCGCTCGATCGCCTGCTGCCGACCATTCGCGCAACGAAAGATCCGCTCACGCGGGAGCTCTACGTCTCGCGCGCCGCCGAGGTCGCGGGGGTGAGAAAGGACGTGCTGGAACGCGAAGCCGGTAGTGGCCGGCCGGACGCCGTGCCAGTCCCCGCCGCACCCGCGGCGTCGCCTGCCGTCACGGTCCTGCCCGCAGGGGCGGAGAAAGCCCTCCTGCAACTCCTGCTCGCGGGCGAGCCCTGGCGGCCACGGGTGCTCGAAGCGGTGGCCGCCGAGGACTTCGAGTTTCCTCCTTACCGGGCGGTGTTCGAGGCGGTGGCGGATGATGCACCCGAGCGTTTGGACGAGACCGCCGCCCGTGCCTTTGAGCAGCTGAAGGTCGCAGGGATTGGCGGGTCTGACCCCGATGAATTGTTTACCCGGGCGCTCGGCTGGATCGAAGCGCGCGGACTCGAGCGGCAGGTCGAGGCGATCGATCGCGAGCTGCCGCTCGCGAGTGAAGAAGAGCAGCTCCGCTTGGTACTTCAGAAGCGGCAGATTAGCGCGGAGATGAATGCGCGCTACCCGAAATACAAGATTGCGACGAGGAGGCATTAGTGCCGCCGGAATTGGAAGCGTTGCTCGGATTACAGGAGAAGGACCAGGCTGTGGCGGAGGCGGATGCGGCGCTCGCGGCGCTCGCGCCTGAGCTGCAGGTGCTCGACGACCTGCTGGCCGCCGCGGAGCGAGGCCTCACCGCCGCGCAACGGGACATCCAGGCCGCCATCGACCGTCGAGGGGACCTGGAAGGCAAGATCGCCAACTACCGCACGATGCAGGAGCAGCGGCGACAGCGCCTCGAGTGGGTGCGCGGGGCCAAAGAGGCCTCGACGCTCATGGCCGAGCTGGACCTCGCCCGCTCCGTTCTGGCCAAGGAAGAAGCGGAGTTCATGCGCTCGGGGGACGCCGTGACCGAAGCCGAACGCCGCGCCGCTGAAGCCGAGAAGGCCGTGGAGGATCTGCGCCAGGCCCAGGCCCCCGCGCGCGAGCAGCTCGCGGGCCGGCGGGAGGAAATCGCCAACCGCCGCGAGCAGGCGCTGGCGGCGCGCGAGACTGCCGCGACGCTCGTGGAGGGGGGCCTGCTCGCCCGCTACGAGCGGATCCGGCGCGGCAAAGCGCCCATGGCGCTCTATCCGCTGCACGGGGATGCGTGCGGGCGCTGCTACACGGCGGTGCCCACCCAGCGGCGCGCGCTGATCCAGCGCGGCGGCACGATCGAAAGCTGCGAGGCCTGCGGCGTGCTCCTCTACGCGGAATGATCCGCGCGCGCTGGGACGTCGCCGTACCGCCCGACCCGGCGCTCACCACGGCCCTCGCCAGCGACCTCTCGATCCCCGAGCCTCTCGCGGCGCTTCTCATACAACGGGGCTTCACCGCGCCTGACGGCGCGAAAGCGTTCCTTCGTCCCGAGCTCGACCGACTGACCGATCCGCGGAGCTGGGCGGATATGGCGCGCGCGACGTCCCTGGTGGCGTCCGCGGTGCGCGCCGGCACGCCGATCCTCGTCCACGGGGACTACGATGTGGACGGCCAGTGCGCGGCGGCGATGCTGACACGCGTGCTCCGCGCCGCGGGCGCGGACGCCCACGCCTTCGTCCCACACCGGCTGCGGGACGGCTACGACTTCGGCCCCGCGGGACTGGCTGAAGCCCGCCGCGTGCGCGCCGGCCTCATCATCACTTGCGATTGCGGCATCACGGCCATTGACGCGGTCCGGGCCGCCCGCGAAGCCGGGATCGACGTGATCGTGACCGATCACCATATCCCGGGGCCGGTGCTGCCGCCCGCCACCGCTGTGCTCGATCCGGTGCGCCCCGATTGTCCGTCCGCGGACAAGGGCCTGTGCGGCGCCGGCGTCGCATTCAAGCTGACGCAGGGGCTCGTGACGGAGCTCGGCCTCTCGCCCAACCTGCCGCTCCATTTCCTCGACTACGTCGCCCTGGCGACAGTCGCCGATGTGGTCCCGCTGATCGGGGAGAACCGGATCCTGGTCCGCCATGGCCTGAAGCTGCTCGCCGACTCGCGCTGGGCCGGGGTGCAGGCGCTGGTCGAGGCGGCGGGTCTCGCCGGCAAGCGGTTGCGCGCGGGCCACGTGGGTTTCATCCTCGCGCCGCGCCTGAACGCCGCGGGCCGGATCGGGGAGTCGAGCGACGGGCTGCGGCTGCTCCTGACCGACGATGCGGACGAGGCGGCGCGCCTGGCGCGCGATCTGGAGACGCTGAACGCCCGCCGTCAGGCGATGGACCAGCGCATCCTCGATGAGGCCATCGGGCAGGCCGAAGCGACGCTTCGCCCCGATGACCGCGGGCTGGTCCTGGCGTCCGATGGCTGGCACGCGGGCGTGATCGGCATCGTGGCCTCGCGTCTGGTCGAGCGCTACGGCCGGCCGACGTTCCTCATCGCCTGGGACGGCGACGTCGGCCGCGGCTCGGGGCGGAGCGTTCTCGGGCTCGATCTCCACGGCGCGCTCACGCGGGTCGGAACGCTGCTCGAGAAATACGGCGGCCACTCCATGGCGGCCGGGCTCACGCTGCGGCGGGAACGCTTCGAGGAATTCCGTGTTGCGTTTCTGCGTGTTACGAGCGAGCTTCTTGGCCCCGAAGATCTCGCTCCGGCGCAGCGGGTGGACCTCGAGCTGCCGTTGGGCCTCGTCAGCGATGAGCTGGAGCGGATGATGCGCTACCTCGAGCCGTGCGGGCCCGGCAATCCGGCGCCCGTGTTCGGCGTGCGGGGGGCGCGCGCGGTGGACGCCCGGCGCGTGGGGTCGAACCACCTGCGCTTCGTGCTGGACGACGGCTCGGGCGCGCTGTCCGCCATCGGCTTCCAATGGGCCGACGAGGTGCCTCCCGGATGGCTTGCCCGGCCCCTCGACGTCGCCTTCCACCTGGAGCGCAACGAGTGGCGCGGGCGGGTGGCGCTGCAGGCGCGCGTGGCCGCGATGGCGCCGACGGAATGAACGGCGGACGCGGAAGTCGGAGCGGGGAACAGCGCAGCGGACGTGTGTGGCGCACGACGCCAGTGTCCATGTTCCGCGTTCCGCGTTCCGCGTCGGCTGTTGGGGTCGAAGGGGGCGGCATGATCCGCATCATCGCGGGCGAGTTCAAGGGTCGGCGCCTGAAGACGCCGGCGACCGACAAGGTCCGGCCTACCGCCGACCGGGTGCGGGAAGCGTGGTTCAGCATCCTGCAGCGGTCGCTGCGCGGCGCGCGGGTGCTCGATCTCTACGCGGGCACCGGCGCGCTCGGCCTCGAGGCGCTCTCGCGCGGGGGGGCCACGGCGGATTTCGTCGAAGTGCATCGGAACGCCCTCGCCACGCTGCGCGCCAATATCAAGAGCCTGCATGTCGACGACCGCACGACCATCCATCGCGCGGACGCGCTCAAGTTCGCGATGCAGCTGCACCCCGGGCAGTACGACGTGGCCTTCGCGGATCCGCCGTACGCCACCGAGCTCGCCGCCCGGCTCGTCGCCATTTTCCGGCTCACCCCGTTCGCCCGCATTTTCTCGATCGAGCACCCCGCGGACGAGCCCATTCCGGGAGACGACACCCGCCGCTACGGGGATACTGCCGTCACGTTCATCTACGCGCCGTGAGCGAGCCGCGCGTCGCGGTCTATCCCGGGTCGTTCGACCCCATCACCCGCGGCCACGAGGACCTCGTTCGGCGCTCCCTCGCGTTCGCCGACCGCGTGGTCATCGCGGTTGCCGTCAACTCGGCCAAGGCGCCGCTCTTTTCCGTGGACGAGCGGGTGGCCCTCATCCGGCAGGCGGTCGCGCATCCCGCGGTGGACGTCCAGTCGTTCGAAGGGCTCCTGGTGGATTTCGCGCGCCGGGTGGGTGCGTCGCTGCTGGTGCGAGGCCTGCGCGCGGTCAGCGACTTCGAATACGAATTCCAGATGGCGCTCATGAACCGCAACCTCGCGCCCCAGCTGGAGACCGTCTTTCTCGTTCCCGCCTTCGATCTGACCTACCTGAGCTCCAGCCTGGTGCGTGAGGTCGCGCGCTACGGCGGCGACGTGGCGTCGCTCGTTCACCCGGCGGTGCTCGAGGCCCTCAAGCGGAAATACCGCCGCTAGACCTTTCGCGGGGCGCGGCCGAGGACGATATTGTGGGCGCGTCGCTGGTCGCCTTCCTGCAAGCCGAGGAGCGGGTATGAGCTTCAGCCTTCAGAAGGACAAGCGCGGGGTCGTGGTGGTCGGCGTCGACGGCCAGCTGATCGTCGGGAATCGCCAGGAGTTGAAGCAGCGCGTCCTCGACGCCCTGGAGGGCGGCGGGCGCCGCTTCGTCGTGGACTTCACCAAGACGGGCTACATCGATTCCTCCGGTCTCGGTGTCCTGGTGTCGCTCTCCAAGAAGATACGCGAGCAGGGTGGCGAGCTGCGCCTGGCCGGCCTGAACGAGGACCTGCAGACCCTGTTCGAGCTGACCAAGCTCGACACGTTGTTCGCCATCGCGCGGACCCCTGAGGAAGCGCTCGCCGACTTCTAGCGTGAAAACGCCGCGCCTCAATCTGCGTCGCCGCGCGGCGGACCGGGCGGTCGAATTGTCGCTCGACGTTCCCTCGGCCCTGGAGTACGTCGGGCCGGCGGTCCAGCTCATCGCCGACTCGTGCACGAGCGGCATCCTGTCGCCCCGCCGTGTCGCCTTCAACCTCCGCACCGCGCTCGCCGAAGCCCTGACCAACGCCATCGCCTACGGGAACCAGGAGAACCCCGACCGCATGGTCCAGGTTCGCGTCGAGCTGACGGCCACCGCCGTGCGGCTGCACGTGGTCGACGAGGGCGCCGGTTTCGATCCTTCGCTCATTCCCGATCCCACGCTCCCCGCGAACGTTGACCGCGAGGATGGCCGCGGCCTGTTCGTGTTGCGCCACCTCGTGGACGACGTGGCCTTCAATGACAAGGGGAACGCCGTGTGCCTGACGCTCCTCGCGGGCTGACGCGGCTCGACCGGCTCCTCTCCGCGCTGGAACGCCTGTGGGGCGCAACGCTCCGCGTATGGCGCTACGAGGGAACCACACCGCACCCGCTTGCCGGATCGTCCGCCGCTCCCCCCGACGGTCCCCCCGCCGCCCGATCGTTCGACACGCCCGAGGGCCCGGGGTGGCTCGAGCCCGTGCCGGATGCCGAGAACGTGTTTCTCGAGATCCGGGATGGGAAACGGAGCGGGGCGGGGGAGGGTGCGGTCCGCCAGGCGCTGGCGCAGATCGTCGGCGCCGTGGTCTCGAGCGAGCGCGAGGCCGTGCAGGTCGCGGCCGAGCTCTCGGGGCGCTATGAAGAAATCGACCTGATCTACACGATCAGCGACATCCTCGGTCACACCCTCGGGCTCGAGGACGCGGCGCAGCGCATTCTGGCCGAGGTTTCCCCCGTGGTCCGGGCCCGCCGGGCCACCCTGTTGGTGCTGGACGAGGAGCGGGGCCTGCTGCGCCTCGTGGCCGCGCAGGGCATGGAGCCGGTCGAGGTGGGGCCGATCGAGCTCGACGATCCGGTCTCGGTGGCGGCGCGCGCGTTCCGCGAGCGGCGCACCATCAGCTATGACCCGACCGATCCCTCGGCGGAGAATCCGGGCAATCCCGAAGGACGGGCGTATCGCGGCCAGGCGTTTCTCTCGGTGCCGGTCCTTTACGGCGCGCCCGGGGGGCCGTCGCGTCCCATCGGCGTCATCAACCTCACCGATCGCATGGGGGAGGACGCGTTCAGCGCGGGCGACCGCAAGCTCATCGTCGCCATTGCCAATCAGGTCGGCGCGGCGATCGAGAACGCCCGCCTCGTGGCCCGCGATCGGGGCCAGCAGCGCATGCGCCGCGAGCTCGAGCTGGCGCACGACCTGCAGCTCAAGCTGCTCCCCTCGCCGCTCGTCATCGCCCATCGCGCCGACGTCGCGACCCGCTGCCGGCAGGCCGACTCGGTGGGCGGCGACTTCTACAACCTCCTGAACCTTCCCGGCGACCGGATCGGCGTGATGATCGGGGACGTGACGAGTCACGGCTTCGCCTCGGCGCTGATCATGGCGCTCGTGATGGCCGCGTCGGGCATTCACGCCGCGGCGGCGGAATCGCCGGCCGAAGCATTGGAGCGGCTCGAGCAGTCGCTCGTGCAGGAGCTCAGCCGCACCGAGATGTTCCTGACGCTGTTCTTCGGTGTAGTCGACGCGGCGGCGGGCCGCCTGGTCTACGCGAACGCCGGACACCCGCATGCCTTCCTGGTCGACGGGGCCACGGGCGCCGCGTCCCGGCTCGACGCGACGCGCCCGCCGCTCGGCGTGCCGGCGGAGCGGGGCCACGACGCGACCCGCCCGTGGCGCCACCGCCGGGAAATACTCTGTCTGTTCACCGACGGCATTGTGGAGGCGTTGGGCGAGTCCGGGATCGAGCGCTATGGCGAGGAGCGGTTGCTCGCGCACGTCGCCGGCCTGCGCGCGCGCCCCGTGCGCGAGATTCTGGAGGCGATCTACACCGACGTCGCGGCCTTCACCGGAGGCGGCCTGCCGTCCGACGACCGCACGCTGGTGCTCGTCCGGGTGTGAGGCGCCTCGGCCAGCATTTTCTCGCCGACCACAACCTCCTGCAGAAAATCGTCGCCGCGCTCGACCCCGGCCCCGACGACGTCGTGATCGAGATCGGGCCCGGGACGGGGAGCCTGACGAAGGTCGTGGCGCCCGTCGTGCACTTGGTGATCGCCATTGAGAAGGATCGCCGGTTGGCGGAGGAACTGCGGGATCAGGTGCCAGGTGTCAGGTGTCAGGTCGTGACGGGCGACGCACTCCACGTCGACTGGCACGCGCTTGCGTCCTCACACCTGACACCTGACACCTCACGCCGCCTCAAGATTCTCGGCAACATCCCCTACTACATCACCTCGCCCCTGATCGACAAGGCGCTGACGCCGCCGCTCCCCGAGCGCGTGGTGTTTCTGGTGCAGCGGGAAGTGGCCGAGCGGCTGGCGGCCCCGCCCGGCGGCAAGACGTACGGCGCCCTGTCGGTTGGGGTGCAGGCCGTGTGTCAGGTCGAGCAGTTGTTCGTCGTGCGGGCGGGAGCCTTCCGGCCGCCGCCGAAGGTGGACAGCGCGGTGGTACGTCTCACGCCGCGCGCCGACCCGGCGGTGTCCGACGCCGAGATGCCGGCGTTTCGGACGTTCGTGACGGCGTGCTTCAGCCGCCGGCGCAAGCAGCTGCGCAACGCGCTCGGGGCCGCGATCGAGGCGCCGCGGGAGCGGGTGAGCGCCGTGCTGGAGCGCGCCGGACTGGACGGGATGCGCCGACCTGAAACGCTCAGCCCGGAGGATTTTGCGGGACTCTTGCGCGCCAGTCAGTAATTGTGAAATAATTCACAATGCGGAAGATCGCCGAGAGCACGGTGCGCCGCCTCTCGCTCTACCTGCGATTCTTGGAACACTCTCAAACGCGGGGGGCCGCCACGATCTCCTCGGCCGACCTCGCCCGCCGGGGCGGCACCACCCCCGCCCAGGTCCGCAAAGACCTCTCGTTCTTCGGCTCCTTCGGCAAACGCGGCCTCGGCTACTCGGTGAACGAGCTGGCAGCCCACATCCGCGAAATCCTCGGCCTCGAGCGCACCTACCGCGTGGTGCTGGTCGGCGCGGGCCGGATCGGCGGGGCGCTCGTGCAGTACCCGGGGTTCCGCCAGCGCGGCTTCAACGTCATGGCGATCTACGACAGCGATCCCAAGAAGGTCGGCACGCGTTGGAACGGGCTCATGGTCCGCGACGTGGTCCACCTCGAGGCCGACCTGAAGCGCGAGCCGACCGACATCGCCATCGTCGTCACGCCGGCCGAAGCCGCCCAGGTGGTCGCCGACCGGTTGGTCCACGCCGGCGTGAAGGCCATCCTCAATTTTGCCCCTGTCCAGCTGACCGTCCCGTCCGACGTGGTGGTCAAGTCGGTCAACATGGCCCTGGAATTGGAGACGCTGAGCTTCGCCCTCGCGAATAGATAACCTTCCGCCTCGCTAGATTCCCCCCATGCCCCGCGTGCACGTGACGTCCGAGGTCGGGCCCCTGCGCGCCGTCCTGGTCCACACGCCGGGCCTCGAGCTTGCCGCCGTGACGCCGGCCAACCGCGCGGCCTACCTCTACGACGACGTCGTGAACCTGGACCTGGCCCAGCGCGAGCACGGCCGTCTCGTGGCGGTGCTCGAGCGGTTCGCGCAGGTGCACGAGGTGCGGGGGCTCCTGAGCGAGGTGGTGGCCCAGCCCGAGGCACGGGAGTTCCTCGTCACGCGCGCGCTCGAGATTGCCCCATCCGATACCCTCGCCCGCACGCTGGCGCAGCTGCCGCCCCAGGACCTGGTGGCGCTCCTGATCGAAGGGGCGCTCGAGGAGGCCGGCCCGATCGCGCGCGCGCTCAACGAGACCGCCTACGCGCTGCCCCCGCTGCCCAACCTCTTCTTCACCCGCGACGTCGGCATCGTGATCGGCGAACATTCCGTCATCGGCTCCATGCGGTACGGAGTGCGCTGGACGGAAGAGCTGCTGATCAAGACGCTGTTCCGCTACCATCCGTCCCTCGACAATGCCGGCATTCTGTACGACGGGTCCGAGGAGAAGCGCAGCAACTACACGCTCGAAGGGGGCGACGTGCATCCCGTCCGTCCCGACCTGCTCATCCTCGGCTTCAGCGAGCGCTCGAGCCCCGCGGCCCTCGACCACCTGTGCGACGTGGCGTTCGAACGCTGCGGCGTGACGGACGCCATCGTCGTCGTGCTGCCGAACGAGCGGACCGCGATCCATCTCGACATGATTTTCACGCAGGTCGACCGCGACCTGTGTTGCGTCTACCCTCCGGATTTCGTGGGGGCCGAGCGGCTCGCGGTGCTGCACCGCCGCAAGCGGTCCAAGGGCGTGCGGGAGATGCCGAACTTCTTCGCCGCCTTGCAGGCGGTGGACTATCCGCTGGAGCCGGTCTTCTGTGGCGGCGCGTCGCGTCCCCACCAGGAGCGCGAGCAGTGGTCCAGTGCGTGCAACTTCTTCGCGATGCGGCCGGGCGTGGTCATGACCTACGACCGCAACGAGTCCACGCTGCACGAGCTGAGCCAGATGGGGTTTCAGATCGTTCCGGCGGCGAGTCTGCTCGACGGCACAACGTCCCTCCCGGAGGGAGCGCGGGCCGTGATTACGATCGAGGGTGGGGAGCTCGTGCGTGGGGGCGGGGGCCCGCGGTGCATGACGCTGCCGCTGAGAAGGGAGGAGTGAATGCTCCACACCACCTTCCAGGTCGGCCGTCTCCGTTGCCACGCCCTCGAGGGAGGCAAGCAACGGCTCGATGGTGGGGCGATGTTCGGCGTGGTCCCGAAGCCGCTCTGGGAGCGGCGTACGACCCCCGATGCAAGGAACCGCATTCCTCTCGCGCTTCGCTGCCTGCTGGTCGAGCACGACGACGGGCTGCTGCTGGTCGACACAGGATTGGGCAACAAGGAGGAGGCCAAGTTCCGGGACATCTACGGCGTGGCGAACGACGGTGTGCAGGGGCCGACGCAGCTCGAAGACGCGATTCGGGAGGCGGGCCATCGCCCGGAGGACGTCCGCACGGTGATCAACACCCACCTCCACTTCGACCACGCGGGCGGGGACACCTACCGGGATCCCAGCGGTACGGTCGCGCTCAGCTTTCCCGAGGCGCGCTACTTCGTACAGCGGCGCGAGCTCGAGTTCGCGACCCACACGAACGAGCGGACGGCCGCGAGCTACCTGGCCCACAACTTCGCGACAGTCCCGTTCACGCTCCTCGATGGCGAAACGGAGATCGTGCCCGGAATCCGCTGCCTGCCGACACCGGGCCACACACCGTTCCACCAATCGGTGTTGATCGAGAGCGACAGCGAGCGGCTGTGCTTCGTGGCTGACCTCGTGCCGACCACCGCTCATCTCCCGCTCCCGTGGATCATGGGCTACGACGTGGAGCCGCTCGTCACGCTCGAATCGAAGCGCGCCTTATACCGCCGCGCCGAGGGCGAGGGATGGTTGTTCGTCTTCGAGCACGATCCGGACACCGTGGCCGGCCGGCTCGGGCGCGAAGGAAAGGGATTTGGTCTTGTGGAGCCGGTCAGGCGGGGCTAACTTGAAGCCCACAATACGGTAAGCGGGCGCCGCCGGCGTCACACCCACCGCCTCTCCCACTGGAGAGTGCTTCAGGGTTCTGGCCCTCACCCCCTCCCCCCGAGTTGCGAGGGGTGGTGGGGTTCTTGAGGAAAGCGGATTCCGGAGCGGTTGGAGTCCGCTTTTTCGCTGCGCACACAGGAGGAGAACACAACCTGGCAATCGAAGGCACAAACAAAGCACCGCGTACCCGGGTGAACCGGCAGATTCGCATCAGCCCGCTCCGGGTAATCGCGCCAGACGGTGAGCAGTTGGGAGTGATGACCGTTGATGAAGCGATCGCGGCGGCCCAGCAACGGGGTCTCGACCTGGTCGAGGTGGCCCCATTGGCCCGCCCTCCCGTGGTCAAGATCATGGACTACGGGAAATTCAAGTTCGAGCAGGCGAAGGCCGCGCGAGCGGCGAAGAAGAAGCAGCACGTGATTCACCTCAAGGAAGTCAAGTTTCGTCCTGGCATCGACGAGCACGACTTCCAGTTCAAGACGCGCCACGCGCGGGAGTTCCTGCAGGAAGGGAACAAGGTGAAGGTCACAATGATGTACCGCGGCCGGCAAATGGCGCACATCGATTTGGGCCGGGACGTGTTGGACCGGGTGGCCAACGAGCTCAAGGACCTGGCCAAGATCGAGCAGGATCCGAAGCTCGAAGGCCGCAACATGTCGATGGTTTTGGCTCCGAAATGAACCCCGGGGCGTCGCCCCGGGGACAACAACCCCGGGCGGACCGCCCGGAGCTAACAGGGGAACGCAATGCCGAAGCAGAAATCCAAACGAGCGCTCCGCAAGCGCGTCCGGCTCACGGGGCGAGGTCACTTGCGCCGCTACCACGCGTACAAGAGCCACATCCTGACCAAGAAGCATCCCAAGCGGAAGCGCCGCCTGCGCAAGGCCGCCCTCGTCGCGCACGCTGATGAACGGCGCCTGAAGCGCCTTTTGATGCTGTAAGGAGACTCCGATGCCTCGCGTCAAGAGCAACGTCGCGCGCCTGAAGCGCAAGAACAAAGTGATGAAGCTCGCCAAGGGGTACTGGGGCGGGCGCAGCAAGCTGTGGAAGGCGTCGAAGGAGTCGGTCGAGCGGGCGCAGAAGTACGCCTACCGCGACCGGCGCGCCAAGAAGGGCGAGTTTCGCCGGCTGTGGATCACCCGCATCAACGCGGCCGCCCGGCTGAACGAGATTTCCTACAGCCGTCTCATGAACGGCCTCCGCCGCGCCGGCGTCGAGATCGACCGCAAGATCCTCGCGGACCTGGCCGTGCGCGACCCGGGCGCCTTTACAAAGCTGGCCGAGGTCGCGAAGCAGGCCCTCTGATCATGAGCGACCTCCTGGCAGCCATCCACGCGCTGCGGGAGCGTCTCGGCGAGATTCCGCAGGCTGACGAGCGCCGGCTCCAGGACTTGAAGACTGAGCTCCTGGGCCGCAAGGCCGGCGCACTCACCAAGATCCTCGGGGCGCTCCCCAAGCTCGCCGATGCTGACCGCCGCGCCGTCGGCGGGGCAGCGAACGCACTCAAGCGCGAAATGGAAGAGGCCATCGCGGCGCGCGAGCGCGCCCTGGCGCAAGCCTCGCGCGCCCCATCCGGCATGGACCTCACCCTCCCGGGCCGCGCGACCTGGCGCGGAGGCCTGCATCTGGTCACGCAAGTCGTCGACGAGATCTGCGAGATCTTCCGCGAGCTGGGTTTCACGCGTGCCGTCGGGCCCGAGGCCGAGACCGAGTGGTACAACTTCGGTGCCCTGAATTTTCCGAAAGACCACCCGGCGATCGACGCCCAGGATTCCTTCTACCTGGAGCCCGGCGTCCTGCTCCGCACACATACGTCGCCGGTGCAGGTGCGCACCATGGAGCGCTACCGGCCGCCGATCCGCATCGTGTCGCCCGGGCAGTGCTACCGCCGTGACCCGTTCGACCCGTCTCATTCGCCGGTGTTCGAGCAGGTTGAAGGCCTGGTCGTGGACGAAGGCGTCACGTTCGTCGACCTGAAAGCGACGCTCTCGACCTTTGCCCGGCGGTTCTTCGGGCCCGAGACGCGAACGCGCTTTTCCCCGTCGTTCTTTCCGTTTACCGAGCCGTCGGCCGACATGCAGGTCAGCTGCTCGGTGTGCCGCGGCGCGGGCTGCTCGACCTGCAAGCACACCGGGTGGATCGAAATTCTCGGCTCGGGGATGGTGCATCCGGCCGTGTTCGAGAACTGCAAGATCGATCCCGAGCGCTACACCGGGTTCGCCTTCGGCATGGGACCGCATCGCATCGCCATGGTGCGGCACGGGATTCCCGACATCCGGCTGTTCTTCGAAAGCGACATGCGCTTCCTCGCGCAGTTTCCATGATCCTGTCTCGCCGCTGGCTCGAGGCCATGCTCGGCCGCCCGCTCGACCCGGCCGATCTGGAGCAACGCCTCAGCATGCTGGGTGTGCCCGTCGAGGCCATCGTGCCCATCCACCAGGATCTGGGCGACGTGGTGATCGGCGCGGTGCTCGAAGTGAAAAAGCATCCCAACGCGGACCGGCTGTCGCTCTGCCTCGTGAATGCCGGGAACGCGAGCGGCGGAAGCGCGGTGGAGGTCGTGTGCGGCGCCCCGAACGTCGAGGCCGGAAAGAAATACCCCTATGCCCCGGTCGGCGCCGTCCTGCCGGGAGGCTTGAAGCTCGAGCGCAAGAAGATCCGCGGGGTCGAGTCGAACGGCATGCTGTGCTCGGCGCGGGAGCTGGGGCTGGGCACCGACCATGCGGGCATCCTCGAGCTGGACACCGATGCGGCACCCGGCACCCGGTTCCTCGACGTCATGCCCATCGCAGATCACCAGCTCGTGATCGAGGTGACGGCCAACCGGCCTGACATGCTGTGCCACAAGGGCGTCGCCCGCGAGCTCGCGGCGTCGCTCGGGGCGACCTTGAAGCTCCCACCGCTCCCGGCTAGTCGCGGCGGGGGGCCGGCTCCGAGCGGCGGCCACGCCGGGTTCGGCGGTCGTCGCCGCCCCGCCGCCGCTCCAGCTGGGGGTGCCGCGAGGGCCGCCGAGGGCGGCGTCCCTGCCGGCCCGAGCGGTGCCCCCGGCTGGAGCGGGGTCGTGGACGGTGTCGAAGTACGGCTTGAGGACCCTGAGGGTGCCCCACGCTACATGATCGCGGTCATCCGAGGCGTGAAGGTGGGCATCAGTCCGCAGTGGCTGGCGGATCGCCTGGCGAGCATCGGGCAGCGGCCGATCAACAACGTGGTCGACGCGACGAACTACATCCTGTTCGAGCTGAACCAGCCGCTGCATGCGTTCGATCGCGCCAAATTGCGCGGCCCCGCGGTCGTCGTGCGGCGCGCGCGCACCGGCGAGAAGATCGTGACGCTCGACGGCGTCGAGCGGACGCTTACGCCCGAGATGACGGCCATCTGCGATGCGGAGCGCCCGACGATCGTGGCGGGCGTCATGGGCAGTGCAGAGTCCGAGGTCACCGATGCGACGACCGACCTCGTGCTCGAGTGCGCCTACTTCCAGCCGACCCGCATCCGCCGCACGCGCCGCGCGCTCGAGTTGTCGAGCGAATCGAGTTACCGCTTCGAGCGGGGAATCGACCTGTTGGGCATGCCGGACGCTTTGCGCCGCGCCATCGACCTGATTCTCGCCGTCGCGGGCGGCGAGGTGCGCGAGCCGGCGCTCGACCTGTGGCCCAAACCCGTCGAGCCGACGACGATCTTCCTTCGGCCCGAGCGCATCGGCGGCCTGCTGGGCGTGCCGATCGAGCGCGGCGAGATCGAGCAGCGCCTGTCGTCAATCGGTTTCGTGGTCGCCCCGAAGGAGCAGCGCCTCGCGGTCCAGGTGCCGGGGTGGCGTCCGGACGTGACGCGCGAGGTGGACCTGACGGAGGAGGTGGCGCGGCTCAAGGGGTACGACGCATTTCCCGACGAGCTGCGTCCCTATTGCGCCGGCACCGTGCCCGATGCGCCGCTCGAGCGCGCCAAGGGGCGGGTACGCGTTCGGCTCGCGGAAGCGGGATTGTACGAGGCGCGCACCTTCCCGCTCGGGCCCGCCGACGGGCCCGATGCGCCGGTGGTACAGAATCCGATGTCGGCGGACGAAGCGCACCTGCGGATGCGGCTCTTGCCGGGCCTGGTACGCCGTGTCGAGCACAACTGGGCGGCGCGGAACCGGGACGTCCGGCTGTTCGAAGTGGGGACCGTCTTCCGAAAGAGGACGGGGGACGTGGGACGGGGGACGGGGGTTGGGGTGGAGGAGTGGACCTCCGTCGCGGGGGTCATCACGGGCGCTCGCCAGCCCCGGCACTGGAGCGATGGTGCGAAATCACCTGATATGGACATATGGGACTTGAAGCACCACTTTGACTTAGCGGTGAGCGTGGCGGCGCCGGGCAGCGTGGTGCAGCCCGCGGCCGACGGCGCGGTTGGCTGGGTCGCGGTGCAGGGTGGCAAGGAGGTCGTGGGCCACGCGGGACCGCTCGAGGCCGATGCACCGCCTTGGGCCGGAGCGCTCTTCGGGTGGGAGGTGCGGCTCGAGGTCGCGGACCCGCGGCCGGTGGCCTACCAGGCGTTGCCGGGAACTCCGCTGGTCGAGCGGGATCTCGCGCTCGTCCTGCCGCCGGGTGTGACGGCGGCTGCGGTCGAAGCCGCCGTGCGCCGCGCCGCGGGACCGCTGCTCGAGTCCCTGGTGCTGTTCGATGAGTATCGCGGTCCGGGCGTTCCGAGCGGGCACCGCAGCGTGGCGTGGCGCTGCACGTTCCGCGATCCGAGCCGGACGTTGCGAGAGGCCGAGGTCGACGCCGCGGTCGGCGCGGCGCTCGAAGTCCTGGAGGGTGAGCTTGGCGTACGACGGAGAGCGAGCTGACGCGGCAGCGCTCGACCAGCTGGAGATCGTGCTCCGGCACGTGATGGACGAGCTCACGACCCTGCACACCCGCGCGCTCAAGACCGAAACCGAGAGAGGGGCCCCGCCTGGCGGCGTGACCCGCGGAGCGGAGCTGGAGCAGGAGAACAAACAGCTGCGGCAGCGCGTCGAGGCCGCGGGGCGGCGCGTGAGCGAGCTGCTCAGCCGCCTGACGTTCCTCGAGGATCAGGCGCGCGACCAGGCGAGCGAGCCCCGGTGACGGTCAAGAAGCACGCGGTCAAGGTCATGATCGGGGGCGAGGAATACACCGTCCGGTCCGATCTTCCCCCAGAATACACGCGCGAAGTCGCATCCTACGTGGACCAGGCGCTGAAAAAAGTCCTCGGCCAGGGTCCCATCGTGGAGATTCACAAGGCAGCCATCCTCGCGGCCCTCGATATCACGAACGAGCTGTTTCAGGCCAAGAAGGGGGAGCGCGAGGTCGCAGCCCGGCTCACCGCGCTGGCGGACGATCTGATCAAGGTGCTCCCGCCGGCCAAGCGAAAGATTGCCGGACTCAAAGGCCCGCTCGGTTGAGCGGTCGGAGGGGTCATGCCCGCTAGCCTGATCGACGGCGTCGCGGTGGGCGACGCGATGCGCGCCGAGCTGTCGCGGGAGATCGAGACGCTCAAGGCCCGGGGCGTGACTCCGGGCCTCGCGGCGGTGCTCGTGGGCGACAACCCGGCGTCGCGGACCTACGTGCGCATGAAGGGCAAGGCGTGCGACCAGGCCGGCCTCTACCATGAGACGATCGAGCTCCCCGCGACCGCGCGCGAGGACGAGGTCCTGACCCTTATCGCCCGGCTCAATGCCGACCCCAGGATCCACGGCATTCTCGTGCAGCTGCCCTTGCCGAAGCAGGTCGACACGAAGCGTGTGCTGTGGAGCGTCGACCCGCGCAAGGACGTCGACGGCTTCCATCCCGAGAACGTGGGCAAGGTGGCCATCGGCGATTCCACGGCGTTCCGTCCGGCCACGCCGTATGGCATTCAGCAGCTCCTCGTCCGCAGCGGCTACGAGATCGAAGGCCGGCACGCCGTCGTCGTCGGCCGATCGACGATCGTCGGCCGCCCGATGGCGTTGCTGCTCCTGCAGGATGGGCCAGGCGGGAACGCCACCGTCACGGTGTGCCACTCGCGCACCCGGGACATCGGCGCGGTGACGCGCCAGGCGGACATCCTCATCGTCGCGATCGGCAAGCCCGAGTTCGTGAGCGGCGACATGGTGAAGCCCGGAGCCGTCGTAGTGGACGTCGGCGTGAATCGCGTCGAGGACCCCGCGACCAAGAAGGGCTACCGCCTGGTCGGGGACGTCAACTTTCCGGAAGCGAGGCAGGTCGCGGGCGCGATCACCCCGGTGCCGGGCGGCGTGGGGCCGATGACGATCACGATGTTGTTGTACAACACGGTCCAGGCGGCGCGGCAGTGGGCCAGGGGCTAGATCTCTTCGCCGCCGCCTCGGCGGAAGGCGCCTGGAGCGTCGCCGAGGTCACGCGGCGCGCGCGGGCGGTGGTCGAAGCGGGACTCCCACTCCTGTGGGTGCGCGGCGAGGTCTCCGGCTTCAAGCGCTGGCAGAGCGGCCACTGGTACTTCGCACTCCGCGACCGCACGGCGCAGCTACGGTGCGTGATGTTCGCGCGCGAGAACCGGCGGTTGCCGGAGTCGCCCGCCGACGGCACTCAGGTCTTCGTATTCGGCCGCCCCACCATGTGGGAGGAGAAGGGGGAGTTCCGGCTCACGGTGCTCGAGCTGCTCTCCACCGAGGCCGGAGGGTTGTGGCAGGTCGCGCTCGAGAAGGCCAAGGCGGCGCTGTTGCGCGACGGGTTGCTGGACCCCGCCCGCAAGCGTCCGGTCCCGCTCTATCCCCGACGCATCGCGGTGATCACGAGCCCCGACGCGGCGGCGCTCGGCGACATCGAGGCCGTCGTCACGCGTCGCTGGCCACTGGCGGAGCTGGTCCTGATTCCCACACGCGTGCAGGGCGACGGGGCCGAAGCCGCGGTGTGCGCGGCGCTCGCATCGCTCGGCCGCGTGCCCGGCCTGGACGTGGCCATCGTGGGGCGGGGCGGCGGGTCGAAGGAGGATCTCTGGACGTTCAATAGCGAGCGGGTGGCGCGGGCCGTCGCCGCCGCGCCCGTGCCCATCATCTCGGCGGTCGGTCACGAGGCCGACGTCACGCTGTGCGATTTGGTGGCCGACCTCCGGGCGCCGACACCGTCCGCCGCCGCCGCGGCCGCCACGCCCGACCGGGTGGAAGTGCTGGAGCACCTCGCGCACCTCGGCGCACGCCTCTCCCGCGGCCTCGCCTCCCGCGCTGACCTCGTCCGGGAGCGTCTCGACCGGAGCCTCGATGACCTCGAGGCCGCGATGGCATTGCGCCTCGAGCGGTACCGGCATCGGCTCGCCGCGGCGAGCGGGCAGCTCGACGCGCTCTCCCCTCTCAAGATCCTCGAGCGCGGCTACGCCGTGGCCCGTGACGGCGAGGGCCGGGTGCTGCGGCGCGTGGCGCAGTTTCCGGCTGGGCTCCGCTTCAGGCTGCGGGTGTCCGACGGCGAGGTGCCGGCCCGGGTCGCGGACGCATAGTGGCCGACACGCCCCCTCCTCCTCCGAGTTTCGCCAAGCAGCTCGAGCGGCTGGAGGAGATCGTGCGCCGCCTCGAGTCGCAGGAGCTCGATCTCGACGACTCGCTCAAGCTGTTCGAAGAAGGGGTGGAGCGCCTGCGCGTCATGCGCGAGCGACTCACCGCCACCGAGGCCACCGTCAAACGGGTGCTGCGGCGTGAGGACACAGGCGGCGAGTGACGCGCTCAGCGACTACCTCGCCGGCGTACGCGCGCGGGTGGATGCTGCGCTCGCGCGCTGGGGAGGGGGCCATGCCGCGGGGCAGGACCGCGTGGCTCAAGCGATCAACTACAGCCTGCTGGGCGCGGGCAAGCGGCTCCGCCCTACCCTGGTCTTTGCGTGTTATGACGCCGTGCGGGGCAGGGGCGCGGCGCGGTCCGAGCGTGAGACCGAGGGGGTAGCGGAGCTCGCCGCGGCGATCGAAGTCGTGCACGCCTACTCTCTCGTGCACGACGACCTGCCGTGCATGGATGACGACGACCTGCGCCGGGGCCGGCCGACCACCCACCGCGCGTTCGATGTGGCGACGGCCACCCGCGCCGGCTTTCGCATGGTGGCATTGGCGGTCCGCGTGCTGGCCCACGGTCTCGACGTTCTGGGACTCGACGATAGCCACCGGCGCGCCATCGCGCTCGAGCTGCTGCGGGCCGCGGGGGCGGGCGGGATGATCGGGGGCCAGGCGCTCGACCTGGCGGCGGAGGGCGGGGCCGCCGCGCTGGGGCACGACGCGCTGCTCGAGATTCACCAGCGGAAGACCGGCGCGCTCATCGCGGCGTCGTGCACCATCGGCGCGCGCGCGGCCGGCGCGCCTGCGTCCGCCATCGAGGCGCTGCGCGCGTACGGCGCCCGGCTGGGCCTGGCCTTTCAGATCTATGACGACGTGCTCGACGCGACGGCCACCTCGGCGCAGCTCGGCAAGACCGCGGGCAAGGACGCGGCGCGCGCGAAGTCCACATTCGTGACCCTCGCGAGTGTGAAGGAGGCGCGAACGGAGGCCGAGCGGCTCGCCGCGGAAGCGGTGGACCGGCTGCGGGAAGCGGGGTTAGCTTCCACCGTGCTGGCGGAGCTGGCGCGATACATCGTCACGCGACCGAACTGAGGGGAAATGGCGCTTCTTGATTCCATCCGGAGTCCGCAGGACGTCAGGCGTCTCGAGCGCGACCAGCTTCCGCCGCTCGCGGACGAGGTCCGGCAGCGCCTGATCGACGTGGTTTCACACACGGGTGGACACATCGGTGCCGGGCTGGGCGTCGTCGAGCTCGCCGTGGCGCTGTGCTACTGCTTCGACTCGCCGACCGACAAAATCGTGTGGGACGTGGGCCATCAGGGGTACCCCTGGAAGATCCTCACCGGCCGGAACGATCGCCTGCCCACGTTGCGCCAGGTGGGCGGCCTGTCGGGGTTCCTGCGCCGCGATGAGAGCGTCCACGACCACTTCGGGGCGGGACACGCGGGCACCGCGCTCTCGGCGGCTCTCGGGATCGCCGCGGCCCGCGATCTCAAGGGCGAGGCGTACACCGTAGTCGCCGTGGTCGGAGACGGCGCGCTGACCTGCGGCCTCACCTACGAGGCCATGAACAACGCCGGCCACTCGGATCGCGACCTGATCCTCGTGCTCAACGACAACGGCATGTCCATCGCCCCCAACGTGGGCGCGATCAACAAGTACCTCGGCAAGATCATCGCGAGCCCCGCGGCAGTGCAGTTTCGCGAGGTCGTGAAGGGGATGATCGAGCGGGCGTCGCACGTCGTCGGCGGACCGCGGCTCGTCGAGTTCGCGAAGACCCTGGAGGAGAGCGTCAAGAATCTGTGGTCGCCCGGCATGCTGTTCGAGGAGTTGGGGTTCCGCTATTTCGGCCCCATCGACGGCCACGACCTCGAGCAGCTGGTGCAGGCGTTCCAGCTCGTGAAGACGCTGAAGGGCCCACGCGTGGTCCACGTCATCACCGAGAAGGGCAAGGGGTTCCCGCTGCCCGAGCCGGACCTGGAGAAGTACCATGCGCGCGCGCCGTACGACCCCATCACCGGGGTGTTGAAGCCGGTGAACCCGGGCCCGCCGCAATGGACCAGGATCTTCGGGGACGCGATCACGGAGCTCGCCGCCGAGCATCCCGGGCTCGTGACCATCACCGCCGCGATGGCTTCGGGGACTGGGACCAGCGTGTTTCAGAAAAAGTGGCCTGAGCGCTTCTTCGACGTCGGCATCGCGGAAGGGCACGCCGTCACGTTCGCGGGCGGCTTGGCCACGCAGGGCCTGCGCCCGGTGGTCGCCGTGTATTCGACCTTCCTGCAGCGGGCCTACGACAGCGTGATCCACGATGTCGCGATCCAGCGGTTGCCCGTGATCTTCGCGCTCGATCGCGCGGGCATGGTCGGCGAGGATGGGCAGACCCACATGGGGCTGTACGACATCCCGGCGCTGCTCGCGGTACCGAACATGACGGTGACCGCGCCGAAGGACGGCGCGGAGCTGATCGGCCTCCTGCGATGCGCGCTCGCGCACGCGGAGGGCCCGTTCTCGCTGCGCTATCCGCGCGACAAGGCGCCGGGCGGAGCGCCGCCGGCGGCGGAGGTCGCGCCCATCAAGTACGGCACGTGGGAAATCCTCCGCCGGGGCAAGGACTACGCCATTCTCGCGGTCGGCGTGATGTGCAGGCCCGCGCTCGAGGCGGCGGACATCCTCGCGGCCGACGGGTTGCAGGTGACCGTCGTCAACTGCCGGTTCTTGAAGCCGGTGGATCGCGAGATGCTCGACGCGCTGCTCCGCGAGCACCGCTGCCTCGTGACCGTGGAGGACGGGGCCGTGGTGAACGGGTTCGGCGCGAGTCTTTCGGCCCTGGTGCAGACCCTCGCACTGCCGGCGGAGGCGCGGGTGCTGGCTCTGGGCGTGCCCGACGACACCTACGAGCATGCCCCCCGCGCCACTCAGCTCGCCGCGGTCGGCCTCACGGGCGCCGGCATCGCGGCCCGCGTGCGCGCGCTCGTGGCCGAGGCATCGCCGGCCGCGTCATGAACGTCGGGGTCGTGGGGAACGCGAACTACCGCGACCTCCCGAGTCTCCTCGCGCAGCTGGCGAAAGCGGCGCCCCGCCTCGGCCTCACGCTGTTCACTGAGGCGAGCCTGCAGGCGGCGTGGCCGGCTCCGGCCCCCGCGCTGTTGTCGTTCGACGGATCGCCCCCCCTCCAGCTCGATTGCGTCCTCACGCTCGGCGGCGACGGCACGCTGCTTCGCGCCGCCCGCAGCCTGAACGGCGCCACCACCCCAATCCTGGGCGTCAATCTTGGTCGCGTCGGGTTTCTCACCACCGCGAGCGCGCAGAGCCTCGACTGGGCGCTCGACGCGCTCGTGAGCGGCGCCTACGTCACCGAGCCGCGCCTCGCCCTCGTTCCCGCCATCGTGGGCAAAGACGGCACGAGCCGACCGGAGCCCGTCGTCCTGAACGACGTCGTGGTGCACAAGGGCGGCGTGGCGCGCGTGGTGCATATCCGCCTCGGGGTGGACGGTGAGGAGGTCGGGCAGTACTCGGCCGACGGGATCGTGGTCGCGACCCCGACGGGGTCGACGGCCTACTCCCTGTCCGCGGGCGGCCCGATCGTGCTTCCCTCCGTGGGCGCCATCGTCGTCACCGCGATCTGCCCCCACACCCTCGCCGTCCGGCCGCTGGTCGTGCCGGCGACGACGGTGGTCTCCGTCGAGCCCCTGCCGCCCTGGACCGACGAAGTACTCGTGTCCTTCGACGGGCAGGTGGGCAGGACTATTCAGCCGGGCGAGCGGCTGCTCGTGAAGCGCGCCGAGCATCCGGTGTTGCTGCTGCGGCTCGGTCCCGAAGGGTTTTTTGCCCGGCTGCGGCGCAAGCTGCAGTGGGGCGATCTCTCCGGTCGCGAGCCCAGGTAGTGCTGGCGGAGCTACGCGTCCGCGATCTCGCCGTCATCGCCGACGTCACGCTTCCCCTCGAGCAAGGCTTCAACGTTCTCACCGGTGAGACGGGCGCCGGCAAATCCCTCCTCGTCGATGCTCTCGCTCTGCTCCTGGGGGAACGCGCGTCCGCCGACGTCGTTCGCACGGGCGCCGAGAAGACGGTCGTGGAGGGGGCCTTTGAATTCACCCCTACCGCCCTCGACCGCCTCCGCCCGCCCCTTACCGCCCTGGGGGTGGAGGTGGAGGACGGGCGCCTCGTCATCAAACGCGAGGTGACGGGGGAGGGGCGCTCCCGCGCCTGGGTGAACGGCAGTCCGACGACCGTGGGCGTGCTGGCACGGCTGGGCGCGCTGCTCGTGGACTTGCACGGCCAGCACGAGACCCAATCGTTGCTTTCCGCGGACACCCAGCGTGACCTGCTCGACGCGTGGAGCGATGCCGCAGTCGAACGCGGGGCGGCGCGCGACGCGCACGAGCGCTGGCGAGCACTGCTCGCGCGCGAGCAGGACCTCGGGGCCAAGCAAGAGGAGATCCGGCGCAAGGCCGACTACCTGCGCCACGTGGTGGACGAGATCGCCGCGGCCGGGCCCAAGGTGGGCGAGGACGAAGCCCTGGCCGCCAGCGCGCAGCTGCTCGGCAACGCGGAGGAGCGCGGCCGCCTGGGGCGGGAGCTCGAGCAGGCGCTCGGCACCGCGGGGCTGGCCCGCGCGGCGAAGCTCGTCGCGGCCCTCGAGCGGCTCGACCCGGCGCTCGCCCGGTGGCGAGAGCTGCTCGACGGGGCGTTTGCGAACGTGCAGGAGCTGGGCCGCGCGGCGAGCGCGTATGCCGCCGGGATCGACAGCGACCCCGGGCGCCTCGCGGCGGTCGAGCAGCGGCGCGACATCCTGTTCCGCCTCACGCAGAAGTACGGCCCCACGCTCCCCGACGTGCTCGCGACCCGGGACGCGGCGGCGCGCGAGCTGGATCTGCTCGACACCGCGGACTTGGACCTCCGCAACATCGGCGCCGACCGCGAGGCGGCGGCGGCGGACTTCACCCGGGCCTGCGCCGCCCTCACCGCCAAGCGGCGCGCGGGGGCGGAGCGCCTGGCCGACTCGGTGGGAGAGCTATTGCCCGCGCTGGGCCTGCCGGGCGGACAGTTCGCGGTCCGGCTGGCCCCACTCGCCACGCCGCAGGCCATGGGCGGCGAGACCGTCGTGTTCGAGATTCAGCTGAATGCCGGGCTCGAGGCGCGGCCCCTGGCCCGCGTTGCCTCGGGCGGCGAGCTGTCCCGGCTGATGCTCGCGCTCAAGGTCGTGCTCGCGAACCACGATGCGGTGCCCACGCTCGTGTTCGACGAAGTGGACCAGGGGATCGGTGGAGAGGCGGGGCTTCGGGTGGGGGAGGCGCTGGCGGCGGTGGCTCGCGGCGAAGGCCGCCAGGCGCTCGTCATCACGCATCTCCCGCAGATCGCCGCCTACGCCGACCATCACGTCGTGGTGGCGAAAGGACAGGATGCCCGCGGCGGCATCGCGACGAGCGACGTAGAGGTGGTGGAGGGAGAAGCGCGGCGCCGCGAGGTGGCCCGCATGCTCGGACGGTCCGACATGACGACGGCGCTCGAGCACGCCGCCCAGCTCCTCAAAACAGCTTCCGCGTCACCCGCATCACGAGGCGAAACACCGTCGCGTCCGGCACCTGGCCGCCCGCGCCGCTGACCGTTTTCTCGACCGAGAAGCTCCCCTCCACCTCCGGCACGGCGTACGTCACCGCCACGCCGACCCGCACCCAGCTGTCCGCCGTCCCCTCCGCGAGCACGCTCGCGGGCACGGGGGCGCCCAGACGGTCGGCGACATCCACCGAGTCCTGGGTCGACTGGTACGCATAGCGATCGGCGCGCTTGGCGAAGTAACCGGCTGTAACGCCGACGGCGAATTGCCGGGCCAGCTTGTACATCGGCGCGAAGTCCACCGCGACATAGTCGCCGATGTCCCAGTTGAACACCGTGGTCGCCTGGTAGGGAACGAGGAATGCGTCGAGCGGCGCGACGCGGGCCGCACGCGTCGATCCGGTCGACTTGCCGCCGCGCACGGAGAGGTTGAGCCAGAGGTGCCGAAAGAGGGTCAGCTCCTGGATCACGTCCGCTTCGAGCGCCGTCTGGTGCCCCCCGATCGGAATGTCGAGCACCTCAAGCGTCGAGTCGCGCGTCGCGGTGGGGAGCCGCACGATCGCGGCGAACGCGGCCGCGTAGGCGGAGCTCGGTACCACGCGGTACTTCGCCTTGAGCTCGATGTCCCCGAGCCCGTAGTGCCATGTATTGCGGAACGGCAGGTATCCGAATCCGAACGTGGTGTCGTTGAGCAGGCTGGCGAACTGGTCTGCGTTCACCGTGTCCGCGGGGAGAAGGAACGTCGTGTTGAACCCCGGCACATGATAGGTGGTCTGGAGCTGTTGCTGGATCGTGGAGACGGTGTTCGTGATCCCGACCCCGGCGTCCGAGTCCGAACGGGGCATGTATGGTGACCCGGTCGTCCCGACGCCGTACACGGTTCGGTCGAGGGCGTCGCGGACGGCCTGGCCGCGCGCGAGCAGCGCTTGGGCGGTGGCGCAGCTCGGAGCGCTCGGGCAACCGTAGTGGCCCGTGTTGATGCTGTCGGCGAGCTGGACGAGCGAGTTGTCGAACTGCGAGAAGAAGCCGCTGTACTCCTGATCGGCGCCGGCGGTCGTGGCGAGGGGATTCGCGCCGAGCGATGCGCCGGCCGGCTTCAGCTGATATGACGTGCGGGTCGCCACCCGGACGATGGGCACCGTAACGGCAAAGGAGAGCCGGTCGGTGAGTCCGACCTCGACCGTGATGGGGGTGACGCGCCGTTCCTGGTGCGCGCTGAGGAGGCCCTGGCCGAGGCTGGCGACGAATCCCGCGACGCCGCTCGCGGTGCGGGCGTCCTGCTCCATCCGCGCGATCTGCGGAATGTGGGCGCCGCCTACGGTATCGCCGCTGATAGGCGCGCCGAGCCGGGCGAGGCCCGCGTCGGTATAGACCTCGTCCCAGGTCGTGATGCGGGGATCGAAGGTGACCCGCACCGCGCCGGCCGGTGGCGTGTCGGTGCGGTCCACGGCCTGGGCGGCGAGCGGCGCGCGGCCCGTCAGAAGGCCGAGCGCGCAGAGCAGGGTGACGCGAGCGGTGCGCATGAACGAAACGGCACCCGCCGGAAGACGGATGCCGTTGTCGCTACCCCGGATCATCGTCCGAGGTTCGTGCTCAGGGGATCGCCGGAATGGCTGAGCCGTACTTCGCGTTGATGGCCT
The DNA here is from genome assembly GCA_035518815.1 of Gemmatimonadales bacterium. Lineage (GTDB taxonomy): Bacteria > Gemmatimonadota > Gemmatimonadetes > Gemmatimonadales > GWC2-71-9 > AG25. The sequence goes on from DATIXG010000023.1 coordinate 52,654, forward strand.
GCTGCAGGCCCTGGGCGATCAGCTTCTGCGTCGACGTGCTCGGGTGGACCCCGTCGCGGCTGAGGGCGGTGCCGAACGGCGCGGTCACGTAGTTGGGATCAGGCGGGAACGCCGGGAACGGACGGATCGCCCCGGG
>DATIXG010000024.1:0-40050 GCA_035518815.1 Gemmatimonadales bacterium
ATGCTGGTGTATTTCAGCTACGACCGGGAAGCGCACGACGCGCTCCCGTGGCTGACCGATATCCGTTGGCGGAGGCTAGGTTCCGTTGTGCACTGAGCGGAGGTTAACCACGCCATGCAATTGAACGCGGCCAAACGGTCGTCATACGACGAAGGCTCCCTGGACCAGTACCTGCGCGAGATCAGCCAGTACCCGCTGATCACACGCAAAGAGGAAGTGACCCTCGCACAGCGGATCAAGCAGGGTGATCCCGAAGCGCTCGACAAGCTGGTCCGATCGAACCTTCGCTTCGTGGTGTCGGTTGCGAAGAAGTACCAGAACCAGGGCGTCTCGCTCTCCGACCTGATCAACGAAGGCAACCTCGGACTGATCCGCGCGGCGCACAAGTTCGACGAGACCAAGGGCATCAAGTTCATCTCGTATGCCGTGTGGTGGATCCGCCAGGCCATTCTCCAGGCTCTCGCCGAGCAGTCCCGCATCGTGCGCGTGCCGTTGAACCGGGCGGGCACGCTCCACCGCATCGGCAAGCGCTCCGCGTCGCTCCTGCAGGAGCTCGGTCGCGAGCCCACGGTCGAAGAGATTGCGGAAGGGATGGATATCTCACAGGAAGAGGTCGCGAAAACGCTGTCCATCTCGCAGGCGCATCTGTCGCTCGATGCCCCCCTGACCCCCGGCGAAGACAACAAGCTCCTCGACTACCTCCCCGATACCCAGAACCCCGGCCCCGACGACGAGATCTTCGAGCACGCGCTCACCGAGTCGGTCGAAGAGGTGCTGGCGACGCTCAAGGAGCGGGAGGCAAAGATCCTGCGCCTCTACTTCGGCCTCGAGGGCCAGGAGCCGATGACGCTCGAGGAAATCGGCTCGCTGCTCGGAATCACCCGCGAGCGGGTCCGGCAGATCAAGGAAAAGGCGCTCGCGCGGCTGCGGCATGTGAGTCGCGCGAGAGCGCTGGAGAGCTTCCTCTTCTAGCACGACGTGGGTTTGCGGTACGCAGTGCGCGGTTGCCTCCGATGTAACCGCGCACCGCCGCACCGCGCACCCTTATATTCCTGCCCATGGCCAACCTCGCTTCGTTCGACATCTCCACCGGCGCCGATCTCCAGGAAGTCGATAACGCGGTGAACCAGGCGACCAAAGAGGTCGCCCAGCGCTACGACTTCAAGGGATCGAAGTGCTCCATTGCCTTCGACCGGACGAAGGCGACGCTGACCCTCGTCGCCGACGACGACTTTCGCATGAAGGCCCTGTACGACGTGCTGCACGGCAAGCTCGTGAAGCGTGGCGTCCCGGTGAAGAATCTCGACATCGGTGCGATCGTCCCGGCGGGCGGCGACAGCGTGCGTCGCGAGATCAAGCTGACGCAGGGCATCCCGCAGGAAAAGGCGAAGGCGATCGTTAAGGCGATCAAGGACAGGAAATTCAAGAAGGCGCAGGCCTCGATCCAGGGCGAGGAGATCCGGATCCAGGCGCCCTCCAAGGATGAATTGCAGGAAGTCATCGCGTTCCTGCGGGCGCAGGACTTCGGCCTCGAGCTCAAGTTCGGGAACTACCGCGGATGAAGCTCGGCGTCATCTCGCTGGGCTGCGACAAGGCGACCGTCGACTCCGAGCGCTTTGTGGGGGAGCTCGTGGGGCACGGTGCCACGGTCACCCGTGACCTCCCGGAGGCCGACGTCATCCTCGTCAACACCTGCGGGTTCATCGATGCCGCCAAACAGGAATCGATCGACGCGATCCTCGCCGCAACGCGACTGAAAGCCCACGGGCAGGTGAAGGCCGTCGTCGCCGCCGGCTGCCTCGTGCAGCGGTACAAACAGGAGCTCGCGGCCGAGATACCCGAGGTCGACCTCTTCATCGGCTTCACCGACCTCCATCATCTGGTCCCCGAGCTCGCCCGCCGCGGCTTGATCGAGGACCCCGTCGCGCGGCACCCGGGCGTCCGCCACTTCCTGGGTGAGACGGCGCACGTCCGCTATCTCAAGATCTCCGAGGGCTGCGACCACACCTGCGCTTTCTGCGCCATCCCCCTGATGCGCGGGAAGCATCGTACCGAGCCGCTCGAGCGGCTCGTGCGCGAAGCGCAACAGCTCGAGGCGGCGGGCGCGCAGGAGATCAACCTCGTCGCCCAGGACCTCGGGCACTACGGTCGAGACCTGGGCCCGAGCGGGCCGAGACTCCCAGATCTCCTCGAGGCCCTCCTGCGCGAGACGGCGGTCCCCTGGTATCGCATGCTCTACGTCTACTCGGCAGGCCTGACGGAGCGGCTCGTCGCGCTGATCGCGCGCGAGCCGCGGATCGTGCCCTACATCGACATGCCGATCCAGCACGCGAGCGACCGCATGCTCGAGCGCATGCGCCGCCCGGAACGGATCGCCACCCTGCGGCAGAAGCTGGGATGGCTGCGGTCCGCGGTCCCCGACCTGGCGATCCGCACGACCTGCCTGGTCGGTTTTCCCGGCGAGACGGCGGACGACTTCCGGACGCTGCTCGAGTTTCTCGAGGAAGCGCAGTTCGATCGCCTGGGCGCGTTCGCGTACAGCCCCCAGGAGGGCACGCGGGCGGTGCAGTACCCGGACGACGTGCCGGAGGAGGTCAAGCGCGAGCGTCTCGAAGAACTGCTCGAGATTCAGCGCGCGATCTCGGCGGAGCGGCTCGCCCGCCTGGTGGGTCGGGAGACGCGGGTGCTCGTGGATCGGCTCGCCGAGCCCGATGAGGCCGGCGTGACGCACGTCGGACGTGTGCCCTGGCAGGCGGACGATGTCGACGGCGTCACGTACGTCGAGACCGGTGGTTGGGCGGCGCCGGGCACGTTCCTCGGCGCGCGCGTGACGGCCAGCGAAGACTACGACTTACGAGCGGTTGCGGTGACGTGACCCGCTCGGCCGAGCTGTTCGACCGAGCGCAGGCAGTCCTGCCGGGGGGCGTCAACTCGCCGGTGCGGGCATTCCGCGCGGTCGGCGGCAACCCCTTCTTCGTGAGTCGCGGCGACGGCCCTCGTCTCATCGACGTGGATGGCCGGAGCTATCTGGACTACGTCTGCTCCTGGGGGCCGCTGCTGCACGGGCACGCCCACCCCGTGGTGCTGGACGCGATCCGCGCCGCCGCGGCGAAGGGCTGGTCGTACGGCGCGCCGTGCGAAGCCGAGGTCGAGCTCGCCGAGCTGGTGCGGCAACGGATGCCCGTCGTCGAGATGGTCCGCTTCGTCAACAGCGGCACCGAAGCGACGATGGCGGCCGTGCGCCTCGCCCGCGCCGCCACCGGGCGCGAGGCCATCCTCAAGTTCGAAGGCTGCTATCATGGCCACGCCGATTCGTTCCTCGTGAAGGCGGGGAGCGGTGTCGCAACGCTCGGCCTGCCGGACAGTCCGGGCGTCCCCGCCGCGCTCGCCGCGCTCACACTCACGGTACCGTTCAACGACTGCGCCGCGGTGACCGAGATCTTCCGCCAGCGGGGGCACGAGATCGCCGCCGTGATCGTCGAGCCCTACGTGGGCAATGCGGGCTTCATCCCTCCCGCGCCGGACTTCCACCCCACCCTCCGGGCGCTGTGCGACCGCGCGGGCGGCCTTCTGATCTTCGACGAAGTGATGACGGGCTTCCGGGTTGCGCGCGGAGGCGCCACGGAGCGGCTCGGCGTGCGGCCCGACCTCCTGACGCTCGGCAAGATCATCGGCGGCGGCATGCCGGTGGGTGCGTATGGCGGTCGCGCGGATCTGATGCGCCGCATCGCGCCCGCCGGCCCCGTGTACCAGGCCGGCACCCTGTCGGGCAATCCGGTCGCGATGGCGGCGGGACTCGCGACCCTGAAGCTCGCGGCCGACCAGGGTTTCTACGAGGTGCTCGAGCGCCGAACCGCGCGCCTCGTCGCGGGTATTGGGGACGCGGCCCGGCGGCACGGCGTCCCGGCGACCGTCGGCCACGCCGGCTCGATGTGGGGCGTCTATCTCACCGCCGGACCCGTGCGGAGCTTCGCCGAGGCGAAGCGCTCCGACACCGCGCTCTTCGCCCGCTGGCACGCGGCCGCACTCGCGCGCGGCGTGTTCCTCGCGCCCTCGGCATTCGAAGCGGGATTCGTCTCCAGCGCTCACACGGATGCGGACATTGGCGAGACGGTCAAACAGCTCGACCTGGCGCTCGCGGAAGCGGTGGCTCGCTAGCATCGTTGCGGCCGCCGCGGCCTGCGCACACCCCTCACCGTCCACCTCACCTCTTGGCTCCGAGCCTGAGCTGCGCATCGGCGTCTCGGAGCTGCCGAGCATCGCGCTCGGCGGTGCCGGCGAGCTGATCCTCACCGACGACAGCAATGGCCAGCCGATCGGGTCGATCCCGGTCGGCGAGCGCTGGAGTGTGGTTCCCGATTCGGGCGGGGCCGGCGTGCGCGTAGTTCATCCGGACGGGTCGCTGAGCGAGCCACACGCCGGGGTGTTCGCCGTGAACGTGAGCGAAGGGCGGTTCGCCATGGCACAGGGGAAGGCGTACCGCGGCCGCCTCAACCTCGTCCGCAGCGGAGCCGGGGTACTCCTCGTGAATCGCGTCCCGCTCGAGAGCTACGTGGCCAGCGTCGTCGGTGGCGAAATGGGTGCCCGCGGTCCCAACGAGCAGGCGGCGTTGCTCGCCCAGGCCATCGTGTCTCGCACGTTTGCGATGCGCAACCGGGGCCGCTGGGAAGCGCGAGGGCTCGACGCCTACGCGGACACGCGGGACCAGGTCTACGGCGGCGTGGCCAGTGAAGAGCCGCAGGCGATCGAGGCCACCCGCGCCACGGCCGGATGGGTGCTCACGTATCAGGGCCAGCTCATCGATGCGTTTTTCCACTCGACGTGCGGCGAGAAGACGGCCGGTGTCGAAGAGGCCTTCAAGTCCGCCGCGCCGCAGCCCTACCTCCGCCCCGTCTCCGACGCGAAGCCTGGCGGCGGCTACTACTGCGACATCGCTCCGCGGTTTCGTTGGCGTGAAGAGTGGGACGGGGCCAAGCTGCGCGCTATATTGTCGCGAACGCTGCCGGCGGTGATGGATGTGGGACGGGACGGGTTGCAGCCGATCACCAATATCGAGATTACTCACACCACGCCCTCGGGTCGCGTCGGCGAGCTCCGCATCGTGTTCGAGCATGGGGAGGTCCGCGTGCCGGGTTTCGACGTGCGCAGCGTCCTCCGGCCCGAGCCCGGACGGCTCCTCGGGAGCCAGGCGTTCCAGCTGTCGGTCACCCGCGACGGTGGGCGGGTGACGCGCGTCGTGGCCGACGGCATTGGCTCGGGACATGGCGTGGGCTTCTGCCAGTGGGGCGCGCTGGGACGGGCGCGCGCCGGCCAGACCTATCGCACCATCCTGACGACGTACTTCCCGGGAACGACCGTTGCGCGGCTCTATTAGGGTCGCGGTGGCCCTGCTCGCCGTCGGGGCGCCGCCGGCTCTCGCCGCTCAAGCCGTGCTGAACCAGTTCTCTTCCGAGAACCTCCGGGCGACCGCGATCGGCTTGGACATCGGTAGTGTCGGCGGCACGAATATCCGCGGCACCGTGAGCTACGCCCTGCGTCTCGATTTCGGCAACGTCGCACCGAACGTGCGGGTGTTGCTCGGGCTCTCCTATTTCAAGGCGGACCTGAGCAGCTCGGCCCTGGAGCGGTTCGAGCAGCGCCTCGGCGACGTCGTCATCGACCCGAGCGGGGACGACACGATCAACCTCGGCAGCATCAGCTGGAGCGATGTGACCACGGATCTGGATCTCCAGTACATCCTGCCGCAGAGCCGGACGATCAAGGCCTACATGGGACTCGGCATGAGTCTGCACGTCCGGAGCGGTAGCGGTCCGGCGATCAACGGCACGTTTGTCGAGGATGCGCTGGACGCGGTAACGGCGGGATTGAACGGAACGCTGGGGGCCGAGTTCGGGGCGGGGCACGTGCGGCTGGCGGTCGAGGCCCGCGGCGTGCTGGCCACGGGACTCTCCACCATCGGCGCCGCGATGGGGGTGCGCTACCACTGGTCCCTCCCCAAACCAACACCGGGGGGAGGGACCCCGACCAAGTGAGCGGTGCCCTGCGCGTGGGAATCGTCGGCGCGGGCGCCGTCGCCCAGGTGGCGCACCTGCCGGCGTTGCGAAGACTGCCGGGCGTGGAAGTCGCCGGCATCTGCGACTCCGATCTCGCCAAGGCGCAGGCCCTCGCCTCGCGCTTCGGGGTCCCTGATGCGTACGACGACATCGAAGAGCTGCTCCGCTACGCCCGATGCGACATCGCGGTCATCTGCACGCCGAACCACCTGCACGAGATTCACGTCTCCGCGGCGCTCGCCGCCGGGGTCCACGTGCTGTGCGAGCGGCCGCTCGCCCTCACGACGGCGGGCGTCGAGCGGGTGTTGAAGGCCAGCGAGCGCTCGGGGAAGCGGGTGTTGACCGGCATGAATCATCGCTTCCGCTCCGACGTGCAGGCGGTGCGAGGATTTCTCTCGGGCGGCGAGCTGGGCACCATCCAGGCCATCCGAGGCGGATGGCACACGTTTCAGCCGCCGCGGCAGCTCCCGGGCTGGCGCCTGCGGCGTCAGGAAGCGGGAGGCGGCGCGCTGCTCGATCTCGGACTGCCGCTGCTCGACCTGGGCCTGTGGCTCGCGGGGTGGCCGACGCCGAAACGGGTGTCGGCGCAGATCGTCCGCCCGAACGCTGACGGGGTCGAGGAGCTGGGATCGGCCGTGGTGGTCGCGGATACCGGGATGTTCGTGGCCGTGGACGTCTCGTGGCGGCACGTCGCCGATGGCGAGCGGTTCTGGTTCGATCTCCTGGGGACCAAGGGGTCGGCGGGCATCCAGCCGCTGCGGATCGTGAAGGACGTCCAGGGTATGCCGACCGACGTCACCCCCACGGGGGCGACGGGGCGCGAGACCCAGTTCGCCCAGTCGTACCGAGCGGAGTGGACGTATTTCCTGGCGGTCGTGCGGGGCGACGTCACCGCGCCGCCGTCCAAGGATCAGCTGTTGCTCCAACGCGTGGTCGAAGCCATGTACCAGTCCGCCGACGAAGGGCGCGACGTGCTGCTGTGATCGGCCCTCCCCGCCGCGCGATCGGCCCCATCGCGCTCGGCGCTGTCGCGCTCGCCGCGAGCTATCCGCCGTTCAACCTGCCGATCTTGAGTTTTGTGGCGCTTGCCCCCGCCGTTCTCCTGGTGCGCCAGTCGGTCCGCGAGGAGGACCCGCTGGGCGCGTTTCGGATCGGCTGGTGGTACGGTCTCGCTGCGAATGCCCTGGTCCTCTACTGGCTGATCGTGGCGCTCTGGCATTTCACGCCGCTGTCGGCCCTCGGCTATCTCGGCACGATCCTGATCGAGGCGACCTGGATCGGGGCGTTGTTCTGGTTCACGGTGCGGGTCCGGTTGCGCGCCCCGCGTGTGCCGTTGTGGGTGGTGTTCCCCGTGGCGTGGACGGCGGTCGAATGGGCGATCGGCCACCAGGGCGATATCCGGTTTCCATGGCTCGGGCTCGGAACCTCCCTCGCGGACGCGCCCGTCCTCGTGCAGTGGGCGGACCTCGTGGGTGCCCGCGGCATCACCGCCTGGCTCGTGTGGTGCAACGTGCTGCTCGTCGAGGCGCTGTTGCCCCCGGTCGGGGTCGCGCGCGCGATGTGGCGGCGCCTCGTCCCCGTGCTCGCCTCCATCATCGTGGTGGCCGCGTACGGATTCTGGCGCGAGGCCACGCTCGTCACGCGCCCGGTGGGCCTGATCGGCCTCGTGCAGCCCAATGAGGGCTTCTGGGAGAAGTGGCGGCCCGAGCATGAGGACAGCGTCGTCGCGCGGCTGATCTCGATGACGCGCAGCCTCCACCAGCGCGACCGCCTCGACCTCGTGGTGTGGCCGGAGGCGGCCGTGCCCGGGTACTTCGTGAACCATCCAGAGTGGGATCGGGCGGTCGCCACCCTCGCCCGGGAGGAACGCCTGCCCATCCTCACCGGAGGGTTGGACGCCGAGTTTCATCCGGACCGCACGTATGACTATTTCAACGCGGCGTTCTACTACGATTCCACCGGCAACAGGAATGCGTGGCCCTCCTACCACAAGCACGAGCTGGTGCCCGTCGTCGAGCGAGTCCCCTTTATCAATCCTGGCTGGATTCATCTCCAGTGGTTCGGCGGGTTCGGGAAGGGACGGGGCTTTCCGCTGTACGGGCCGGCGGAGCGCCGGTTCGGCGTGTTGATCTGTTACGAGTCGATATTCGAGTACATGGCGCGCGCGTACCGGGCTGCGGGGGCGGATTATCTGGTCAACATCACCAACGACGCCTGGTACGGCCGCACCTCGGCGCCGTATCAACACGCCTCGCACCTCGTGTTGCGTGCCATTGAGACGCGCATGGGCATCGCCCGCGCAGCCAACAGTGGGATCTCCGAGTTCGTAGATCCGTTAGGGCATGCGTACAGCGCCACCCGGCTCGAAACGCGGACCCTGGTCGCGGACCGGTTGCGCACGAGCGACGTCATCACACCCTACGTGCGGGCGGGGGACTGGGTCGGCGTGTCCTCGATGCTCGCGACGCTGGGCTTCGCCGGCCTGCTGGTCCGGCCGCGTCGCAGGAACAAACCAGATACAGGAGGAGCGCAATGACCTCGGCGCTCGTTGTGGTGGTCGGCTTGGTAGGTGGGGTGGTGTCCGGCCTGTTTGGCATCGGCGGCGCGATCGTAATCGTCCCCGCGCTGGTGCTGCTGCTCAAGGTCAGCCAGCATACGGCGAACGGGACATCGCTCGCGGCTTTGCTCCTGCCGGTGGGTCTGCTGGGAGTCCTCGAGTACTACCGCCGCGGCGAGGTCGTCGTCTCTTATGCGCTGCTCCTCGCGGTCGGTATCTTCGTGGGGTCTCTCCTGGGAGCCAAGTTTGCGGGGAGCATCTCCGACCTCGTACTGCGGCGCGCGTTTGGGGGATTGCTCCTGGTGGTCGCGGGACGCCTGCTACTTGGGCGGTGAGGCGCGTGTCTACGCGTTGGTCTCGTAGACCTTGCCCCCGACGAACAGCGCGAACAGCCCTTCGTCGAGCTGTCCCATCCGGACCTCGTCCTGCATGATGTCGAGCGCACGCGCCGGCGCCACGGCCGCCTTGTAGGGCCGGTCGGCGGCCGTCAGCGCATCGTAGATATCGCTGATGGTCATCATGCGCGTCTGGAGCGGGATCGCCGCCGCCTTGACCCCGCGAGGATACCCCCGCCCGTCGAGCTTTTCATGATGGCCGTAGGCGATGGCCGGAATTTGCTGTAGCTCACGGGTCCACGGGATTTGCTGCAGGAACCGGTACGTGTGGCTCACGTGGCTCTCGATCTCGAGCCGCTCGGCGGGGTCGAGGCTCCCCTTGGGGATCGTCAGGAAGCGCACCTCCTCGTCGGTGAGGTAGGGGCGCTGCTTGCCCGCGATATCCTCATAGACACAGCGGCTCACGCTCGCGAGGTCGCCGGACTGCGCCTCCGGGAGCACGGTCGGCTCGTTCGCCGCCTCCACGAGGCGGACGAAGCGCTCCAGCTCCTCGAGGTCGCGCCCGTGCGCGTCCTCCAGCTCGGCCAGAAAGGCCTCGTATCCATCCTGGCCGTGCTGCTCGAGAAACTCCGTACGCCGTTTCCAGAAGTCGCGCTCGGTCGTGCGCCGCAGGAAGGCGTAGCGCTCCCGGATGAGCGCCAGATCGTGCGGGTACAGCTTCTTCGCCTTGACCAGCACCTGCTCGCGGACGCCGACCTTGCCGAAATCGTGCAGGAGGCCCGCGTAGCGAATCTCCCGCAGCTGCTCGCGGGTGAACTTGACGCTCGCGTACGCGCCGTCAGGGGCGCGGTCGACGACCTGGGCGAGGCCGACCGTCATCCCGGCCACCCGGCCGCTGTGGCCGAAGGTGGTTGGGTCCCGCTGCTCGATCGCCGTGACCGACGCCAGCACGAACCCTTCGAACAGCCGTTCGATGTCCTCGTACAGTCTGCTGTTCTCGAGCGCCACCGCCGCCTGGCCGGCCAGCGCGGTGACCAGCTCGACTGCCCGCCTGGAGTACGGGACCACCTGCTGCTCGACTGCGGCGGGCGTGGTGAGCCTGGCGTCGAACTGCCGCTTGCGGTTGATGAGCTGCAGGACGCCGATGACCTCCTCCTGATGGTCCTTCATCGGAACGACCAGCATCGACTTCGTGCGATAGCCGTAGCGCTCGTCGAACGAGCGGTTGATCGAGTACTCTACGTCGGGCGGGAGGAAGTACGCGTCGTCGATGACGAGAGGCTCGCCGGTCGTGGCCGTGTAGCCGGCGAGGCTCGAGCGGTCCACCGCCATGGTGAACTCGACGAACGGCGCCTCAGGCTTGGAGAATGTCTGCGCCAGGCGGAACCGGAGGCGGCGGGCGCCCTGATCCGTGGTTTCGACCAGGTAGAGGCTGCCGGCGTCGGAGGACGTGATGCGGCGCGCCTGCGTGAGGACGAGATCGAGCAGCGTCTTCAGGTCGCGCTCCGTGCCGAGCGCGACGCCGATCCTCGTCAGCTCGCCGATCTCCCGGCTGCGCGCGGCGGCTTCCGCGCGGGCCCGTCCCGTCTCGGCCCGGGCCGCCGCCTCGCGGAATCCCGTGCGCACGGCGACGAGGAACTCACGCGCGCCGGCGTCGTGCCGCACGAACCCGGCGAGCAGCTCTCCGGGGATGTCCTGCGGCACGTCGACCTCGCCCTTGCGGCCCAGGGCCACCAGCGCGCCTCCCGCGTCGACGACCGCGCGCAGGACGTCGATGGGGAATACGGAACGGTGGCTGGGATCGAGCAGCAGGACGGTGGGCCGGTCGTCAACCGCGACGTCGCGGACGCCGCGGATTTCGACTCGCTCCACCTGCGCCCCGTCGAGCGCGGGCGCGAAGGAACCGGCCTGCCAGGCCGGTGTGTGCAGCAGGACGTACTTCACATCACGAGGTCTTCAGCCGTTTCAGCCCCTCGGCCGCTTCCGTGTAGTCGGGGAACACCGCGATCGCGCGTTGATACATGTCCACCGCCTTGTCGCGCTGCCCGCGATCCTGGTAGAGCAGGGCCCGCGAGTAGTACGTGAGCGCCTCGGTCGGCACCTGCCGGCCCGTGCGCTCGTCGGACGTCTGCTTGGGAACAGGCGGCAGATTCGCGTCCTTCAAGAGCTTGGCGGCGACAGTCTTGATGATATCGTACAAGTGGTCGCGCTGCATACGGTCCGACTCGACCCGCACGATCTCGCTCGTTTCCACGTTGACGAGGCGTGCGTCGACCCGGAAATCCCCGTAGAAGTCGATAAAGGTGCCGAGCACGACGTAACGCGCGCCGACCAGCTTGCCGATCTTCGCGGCCGTCTGCGGGTCCACCCGGCCGGACGTGGCGAGGTTCTGCTCGTCGAGCAGCTGCTGGATGTTCTCGCGCTCGACCACCCGGGCGGCCGGGTTCTGGCCCAGCTCGGAGATGAGCATCCCCGCGATCCCCTTCTGCAGGGCGTCGAAGTTCTCCTTGTCCTGGCCGTAGGAGCCGCCGTTGTCGAAGGGCATGACGGCGATTCCCGGCCGCGTATCCGACCCCTTGCCCTGCGCCGCCGCGCCACCGATCCCGAACGCCACCAGCCCAGACAGCACCGCGATTGTCCAACGCGCGCCCATACTGTCCTCCATCAAAGAGTCAGCTCCATCCCTTCCTGTGCCGCCAGGACCTCGACGCCCTTGCCCTGCGCTCGCGCCGCCCGCCGTGCCGCCGCCAGGAGCTTGTCCATCGCGCTGTCGGCGTGCTCGGGTTCGTGGTGGAACAGGACCAGCCGCTGCACACCCGCCTCCGCGGCCACGGCGAGGGCCTCCTCGAATGTCGAATGCCCCCAGCCGCGATGCGATTCGAGCTCGTCCGGCGTGTACATGGCGTCGTGAATCAGCAAATCGACGCCCCGGAGGAACGCCACGAACGTCTCACGCCACGTCGCCGGGGTTCCGTACGAGCCTCCCGACCCCAGTTCGTTGTCCGTGACGTAGGCCATGCTTGGCCCGCCCGCGACCGGCGTCATCCGGTAGCCCAGGGTTGTCCCGGGATGGCGCAGACGCATGGCCCCGACGTGGAACGCCCCGACCGTAAACTCGCCGGGCTCGACCTGCTGGACCGTCAACGCGGCCGACAGCGCGTCGAGCGGCACGGGAAACACGGCCGGGTCCATCTGTTGACGCAGAATCGCCTCGAGCGACGTCGTCCCCTGGCGCGAGCCCCAGATCCGTACCCGATTGCCGGGGGCGAAGAACGGCTTGAAGTGCGGCAGGCCCTGGATGTGATCCCAGTGCGCGTGCGACAGCAGGATTTCCGCGCTGACCGCGCCGTTCTGCCGCTCCACCAATTCGACGCCGAGCGCGCGAATCCCCGTGCCGCCGTCCAGGATCACGAGATCGCCCCGGGCTGTTTCGACCGCCACGCACGGCGTGTTTCCTCCGTAGCGCGCCGTTCCCGCTCCGGGGGTGGGGATCGAGCCGCGCGTCCCCCAGAAGGTGACTCTGTAGGTGAAGTCGTTGGGCACGCCGTGTCCTGGGGCTAAGTTACTGGCAATACTCCACGTACAACAAGCTTTCGCCTCACCCGCCGGTCGTGATGTACCTCACGAGCGTCCGGCGGATGCCTCCAATGCTCCACGGTCGCGGATGACGATTTCTCGCCGGCTGACCTCGATGTATCCCTTCTCGACGAGCTCGCGCATCGTGCGGCTCACGGTCTCACGGCTGGAGCCGATCATCTGGGCGATGGTGTGGTGGGTAAGACGGCGGGTGATGCGGTCGGCCCCGGCTTCATCCGCCAGCTCGAGCAGCAGCTGAGCCACGCGGCCGTTGACGTCGAGCAGCACGAGGCTGCCCACTTTCTCGTCCACGCGACGCAACCGCCGCGACAGCTCGCGCAGCAGCGCCAGACCGATCCCCGGTGTCTGCTTGAGGAGATCCTGAAAATCCTCGCGGCGGATGACGAGCAGCGTCGAGTCTTCCATCGCGATGACGTGCGCCGAGCGGGGCTCGTCGTCGATCAGGGCCATTTCGCCGAAGAATTCGCCCTCACCCATGACGGAGAGGATGACTTCGCGGCCGTCTTCGCCGATGAGGACGACCTTGACCTGCCCCGCGGCGACCACGTAGAGCGCATCGCCAGGATCGTCTTCGAACAGGATCACGGAATTGCGCGGGTAGGCACGCTCGCGCGAAATCTCGGCCACGCGCTCCAGGTCGGACGGCGCGAGCTGGCCGAACAACGGGACCTTACGGAGGATGTCGGTGACCGGCACGATGGCATCCCCTCGTGACTTGGGGCTGGCGGGCGGTGGACGGGCAAGCTTAAAGGTTTGCCTGCCCGCTGTCAATTCGGCGCGGGGTGTACGCCTTGCCGCCAAGTAATGGCGCCCGTTATATTTCCGTCGTTAGTCGCAAGTTCCATACGAGAGGCAGGCACGAGCCGTGAAACCCGGAATCCACCCCACCTATCGGCGGGCCACCGTCCAGTGCGCGTGTGGCAACACATTCGTCACGAGCTCCACGACGCCCGTCATTCATGTCGAAATCTGCTCCCAGTGCCACCCCTTTTTCACCGGCAAGCAGAAGCTGATCGACACGGCCGGACGGGTCGAGCGGTTCCGCCAGAAGTACGGGACAGATCGGGTCGGAGGCTGAAGCTGTGGAGGCCCGACTCCGCCAAGCGCTCGCGCGGGCGGAGGAGGTCGCCCACGAGCTGGCCGACCCCGAGACCGCGCGGAACCCGGCCAAACTGAAGCAGCTCGGCCGCGAGCACGCCCGGCTCGCGAGCATTCAGCAGACCCATACCAAACTCGAGCAGTTGCAGGGTGAGCTGGCGCAGGCCCGCGAGATCTTGCACGACAAGGATGCCGAGCTCGTGCTCCTCGCCCGCGCCGATGTCGAGCGGTTGCGGCCGGAGATCGAGCGGCTGGAGCGCGAGCTGGCCGAGCTCCTGGCGCCGAGCGATCCGCTGGACGATCGCGATGCCATCGTCGAGATCCGCGCCGGCACCGGCGGCGACGAAGCCGCCCTGTTCGCTGCCGACCTGTTCCGCATGTATACGCGCTTCGGCGAGCGCCGTGGCTGGAAGGTGGAGATCCTCGCGCTGTCCGAAGGCAACCTCGGCGGCTTGAAGGAGGCGATCTTTGCGGCCCGCGGCGCGAAGGCCTACGGCACGCTGCGCTACGAGTCCGGGGTGCATCGCGTCCAGCGCGTTCCGGTGACGGAGGCACAGGGCCGCATCCACACGTCGGCGGCCACCGTCGCGGTCCTTCCCGAGGCCGAAGATGTGGATGTGAAAATCGAGGAAAAGGACCTGCGCATCGACGTCTTCCGCTCATCAGGTCCGGGCGGGCAGAGCGTGAACACCACGGATTCAGCGGTGCGCGTCACGCACCTGCCCACGAGCCTCGTTGTGCAGTGCCAGGACCAGAAGTCGCAGCTCCAGAACAAGATCAAGGCGCTCGAGATCCTTCGCTCGCGCCTGCTCGACCGCCTCGTGGCGGAGCAGGAGGCGGCGCGCGCACGGGAGCGGCGCGCGCAGGTCGGGACGGGCGACCGCTCGGCCAAGATTCGCACGTACAACTTTCCGCAGAACCGCGTCACCGATCACCGCATTCACTTCACCGCCCACAACCTGAGTCAGGTGCTCGACGGCCAGCTCGACGAGTTGATCGGTGCGCTGAAGGTCGCCGGCGAGCGGGAGCGGCTCAGTGCCTGACACGGTCGCGGTGCATCGCACGCTCGCCGAGCAACTGGCGGCCGCCGCCGTCGTGCTCGAGCGCGGCGGGGCCGTGGGCAAGGGGCGGCGGGAGGCGGCCGCGTTGTGGGCGGTGCTCGCCGGCATCAGTCCCGGGGACGTCTGGCTGCGGCGCGACCAGCCACCGCCCCCCGAGCTGATTGAGCCGTTCCAGCGGGCGGTCGAACGCCGTGCCGCCGGCGCCCCCTTCGCCTACGCCGTCGAACGCATCGCGTTCCGCACGCTCGAGCTGCGAATCGACCCGAGGGCTCTGATCCCGCGGCCCGAGACTGAAGGTTTGGTGGAGCTCGCCTTGCAGGTCGCCTCGGGGGGGCCGGGTGGGGCGGCGGCCGACATTGGGACGGGGTCGGGTTGTATCGCGCTGAGCCTCGCGGTCGAGGGAGCGTTCGACCGGGTGATCGCCGTGGAGCAATCGCCGGCGGCCGCGGCGCTGGCGCGCGAGAACGTCGCGCGGACACGTCCGCGCACACCCGTCGAGATTCGCGAGGGCGACCTGCTCGAGCCGCTTGGTGCCGAGCGCTTTCGCGTGATCGTCGCCAACCCGCCGTACCTCACGGTGGCGGAGCACGCTGCCCTCGACGCGGCCGTGCGGGACTTCGAGCCGCGCGAGGCGCTGGTCAGCGGGCCCGACGGCCTGGACGCGACGCGCGCGCTCCTCGCTCGAGCGGCGACGCACCTCGAGCCGGGGGGCGTCCTCGCGCTCGAGATTGACGAGCGGCGCGCCGACGCGGTCTGCGCCCTGGCGGAAACCGCCGGATGGGATCGCGCCGTTACTCGGGACGACCTCTTCGGGCGCGCCAGATACGCGCTCGTCTTTCCTCGGGAGGGTGCGTGATCGACGAACGGGCCCAGGAGCTCGGCCGCTTGCTGGGCCAGAGCGAGGAGTACCGCGCGCTCGTTCGCGCCACCGACCGCATGAAGGAAGATGCGGAATGCCAGAAGCTCCTCGCCGAAGTGGAGCAGGTGAGCCGGCAGATCGAGCGTGCCGCCCAAGCCGGAGCGGAGCCGACCACGGCGCAGGTCGAGCAGTACGATCGCGCGCTCCAGACCGCCCAGGCGAGTCCGGTGTACCAGCAGGTGGTCGCCGCGCAGGCAAACTTCGAAAAGTTGATGGCCAAGGTGAACGCCCGGATCTATGACGGCATCAAGAAGGGCGCGGCGAGCCCGATTATCACGCTCGGCTGATGGCGCGAGGGCGCTTCATCGTGGTCGAAGGGCCGGATGGGGCGGGCAAGTCGACGTTGGCACGGTGGCTCGCGCGTCGGCTGCGCGCAACCGGCAGGCGGGTGGTCGCGGTGCGGGAGCCGGGCGGGACTCCGGTGGCTGAAGCGGCTCGTAAGGTCGCGTTGCGCTTCCCCCACGCCATGGCTCCGGCCGCCGAGCTGTTCTTGATGCTGGTCGCGCGGGCGGACCTGGTGGAGCGCGTGATCCGGCCGGCCCTCGCGGACGGTGGCATGGTCGTGGCCGACCGGTTCGACCTGTCCACGCTGGCCTATCAGGTGGCGGGCGGCGGGCTGGCGCGCGGCCGGGTGCGTGTGGCCAACGGCCTCGCGACCCGCGGACTGCGCCCGGACCTGACCCTGGTCCTCGATCTGCCGGTCGGGGTCGGGCGCCTGCGGCAGCGGCGCGCGGGCAAGCGGCAGGATCGGATCGAGCGTCGCGGGGATGCGTACCACGCCCGCGTCCTCCGGGCGTACCGCAACGCGCGCGGCCCGGGCGTCGTACACATTGACGCGTCGCAGTCTCAACAGGCTGTGCGGACTGCCGCGTGGCAGGTCGTGACGCGCGTCGTACTCAACTCTTGAGGCATGTCATGAGGCACCGCAAGATCGCTCTCGTCGTCGTCATCTCCGTGCTCGCGCTGGCGAGCGGCGGCTGGCTGCTCCAGCGCGAAGCGGAGCCGGCGTCATCGGTTTATCAGGAAGCGAGCCTGTTCGACGCCGTGCTGACCCACGTGGCCGACTACTACGTGGATTCGATCGACGAGCGGCAGCTCTATCAGATGGCCATCGACGGCCTCCTCGACCAGTTGCACGACCCCTATTCGGTCTTCCTGAAACGCGACGATTTCCGCGCGCTCTCAGAGGCCACGTCGGGCAACTACGGCGGTCTGGGCATTCAAATCGACGTGCGGGACGGATGGATCACGGTGATCGCCCCGCTGCCCGACACCCCCGCCGAGCGGGCAGGGATCAAGTCCGGCGACCAGATCGTGGAGCTGGACGGACACTCGACCGAGGGCTGGAAGAACGACGAGGCGGTCAAGCAGCTCCGTGGCCAGCCTGGCACGCCGGTCGAGCTGCGCGTGCGGCGCACGGGCGTGGACCAGCCCCTCACTTTCAAGGTCACGCGGGCGCAGATCCATGTGAAGTCCGTGTACATGTCGACGCTGATCGACGACAAGATCGGATTCATCGCCCTCTCCCCCGTGAGCGAAACGTCGGCCAAGGAGCTGACTGATGCCCTTACCGACCTCACGAAGAAGGGCATGAAATCGCTGGTGCTCGATCTGCGCTCGAACCCCGGCGGCCTGCTCGATCAGGGGATCGCGGTGAGCGACCTCTTTCTCGATCCCGGCCAGTCCGTGGTCGAGACGCGTGGCCGCACGCCCTCGAACTCGAAGGTGTACCGCGACGCCCAGGCTCAGCGGTGGCCGTCGCTGCCGATCGTCGTGCTCGTGAACGGCGGCACGGCGAGCGCGGCCGAGATCATCGCCGGCGCACTGCAGGACCACGACCGCGCGGTGCTCGTCGGCACGCCCACCTTCGGCAAGGGTCTCGTGCAGTCGCTGTGGCCTCTCACGCCCGAGACGGCGCTCAAGCTCACGACCGCGCGGTGGTACACTCCCAGCGGCCGGACCATCCAGCGCAAGAGCCGGAACGAGATGGACCAGGAAGCCCAGGTGGCGTTGGCGGAGCAGGGCCGGGACACCATCAAGCCGGACAGCACGCAGGTATTCAAGACCGATGCGGGACGTCTCGAGCTCGGGGGCGGCGGCATCCGGCCCGACCTGTTCGTCGCCGCCGACACGCTGAGCACCGGCGAGCGCGCGTTCGCGAAGGCACTGGGGAGCAAGGTCACTGTGTATCGCGACGTGCTCTCGAGCTACGCCCTCGAGCTCAAGGGCAGCGGGCGACTGACGGACCCGTCGTTCACCGTGAGCGACGACATGGTGCGCGAGGTGTTGACGCGCCTGCGGGCCCGGGGCGTGGTGGTTCCGGACAGCGTTGTCGAGAGCGCCCGTGGGCTGATCAGGCAGGAGCTGGGCTACGAGGCCGTACAATACGCGTTCGGCCGTACGGCGGAGTTCCGGCGTCGCGTCGCGGACGATCCGCAGGCGCAGGAGGCGCTCACGCTCATCCGGCGGGCGCGGTCACCCCAGGACCTGCTGTCCCTCGCGGTCGGCCAGACGCCCGCGTCGAAGAATCGCTGAGTCTATTGGTCGACGACGTGGACGCCGGCGGGGACGGTGAATTTGTACTCGCGCGGCGACACCACGCCATTCACGTCGAGCCGGCGCAATTCGACGGTCCGCTCCTGGCCGGAGGCCTCCGCGATCTCGAGGCGCCGCACGAGGCCGTCGCTTCGCGCGACCCAGATGACGGCGCCGCGATACGGGAGCTTCGAGGGGTCCTTCGGATCGAGCGCGATCCCGTCCGCGATCCCCTCGGCGCCCAACGTATCGACTCCCACGTAGCGCGCCCGGTACCGATCCCGCGGGCGATCGACGAACTGGCCGATCAGGTTCGGACCGGTGCCCACGGTCGGGATCGGTGTGCGGATCACCTGGCCCGGCGTCGTGCTCGGTGTGAACAGCCAGAGGTACTTCCCGTCGGCGACAATACGGTCCCCGCGCGGCGCGGTGAACCGCATCGCGAATGAATTGGGACGCGTCTGATAGAGGCGCCCCCGCGTCGTGTCCGGCTCGCCCACCAGCGGGTTCGTGATCGTCTGCACGAAGTCGGCGGCCAGGCTGTGGACTGAGTCGTAGGCGACGCTGGCGCGGTCGAGGATCGGCCAGGGGTCCTGGGCGTGGAGGGGGACGCAGAGGGCGATGGCGAGCAACGCGGAACTCGGCACGCGGACCAGCAAGCTCGCCCGACTGTTCCGCGTTCCCCATTCCGCGTTCCGCACGTGCCTCACGCTTCCACCGACGCCGGCTCCGCCACCCGCCGCCCGATGACCTCCGCGATCGCCCGGACCTCCCGCATGAGCTGCGAGAACTGATCGGGTGGCAACGACTGGGCGCCGTCCGACAGTGCGGCATCCGGGTCGGGATGCACCTCGACCATCAGGCCGTCCGCGCCGGCAGCGACGGCCGCCCGCGCCATGGGGAGTACCTTGTCGCGCAGCCCGGTCCCATGCGAGGGGTCGGCGATGATAGGCAGGTGCGACAGCTTGTGCACCACCGGAATGGCCGTGAGGTCGAACAGGTTCCGGGTGATCGAGTCGAAGCTCCGCACCCCGCGCTCGCACAACACCACGTCCGGATTCCCTTCGGACAGCACGTACTCGGCGGAGAGGAGCAGCTCCTCGATCGTGGCGGCCATGCCGCGCTTCAGGAGCACGGGCTTCTTGGCCCGCCCGGCCATTTTGAGCAGCGAGAAGTTCTGCATGTTGCGCGCCCCGATCTGCACGATATCCGCCACCTCCGCTACCCAGCCGACGCCATCGGGGTCCATCGCCTCGGTGCAGATCAGAATTCCCGTCTCCTGGCGCGCCTTGGCGAGGAGCTTCAGGCCGACCTTTCCCAGCCCCTGGAACGAGTACGGCGAGGAGCGCGGCTTCCACGCGCCGCCGCGCAGGATGGAGGCCCCGGCCTCCTTGACCATGCGGGCGGCGTCGAGGATCTGGCGTTCGCTCTCGACGGAGCACGGGCCCGCAATGACGGAGACATCGCTCCCCCCGATGGTGACGCCTCCCGCGAAACGGATGACGGTCGCGTCCGGCTTCCATTCCCGGCTCACCTGCTTGTACGGCTTGGTCACCTGGATCACGTCCTGCACGCCGGGCAGGCCCTCGAGGCGCGACGCATCCACGCGGCCGTCGTTCCCGACGAGGCCGACCGCGGTCCGCTGAGCCCCGGGCATGACGCGGGCGTCGTACCCCATGTCCCTGATCACGGCGACCACGCGCTGAATCTCCGCCTCTGGCGCGCCGTGACGCATTACGATCAACACCCTGCGGTCCCTCCTCCCGTCCGCCGGATTGCAAACCGGTCGCCGTCCTTCGCCATTGAGATCGCGCCCTTGAAGCGGGTGCCGGCCGCGCGGGTCGGATCGGACGCCTCCACGGGCGGATAGAAGTGGGTCAGGACGAGGTGGCCTGCCTTGGCGTCGCGGGCCAGGTCGCCCGCCTGTTCCGGGGTCAAATGCATCTCCATGGCCAGCGCCGGCGGCAGTGAGCACTCCGCGAGCAAGACGTCGCAGCCGGCCGCCCAGTGCGCGAGCTCCGGGCTCGGCCCCGTGTCACCCGTGTACACGAGCCGGCCTTCCGGCGCCGTGAGACTGACCGCCACGCTTTCCGGGGTGTGCGGTACGCGGCACGTATCGAGGCTCACGTCGGCGTTCAAGGGGAACGGCTCACCGTCGCGCACGTCGAGGATGCCGATGGGAAACCCGGGGTCGAGGAGCCAGGGGCCGAACCCCTGGGCCAGTGCCTTCACGAGCCGAACCGTCCCCGCGGGGCCGAGGATGACGAGGGGTTCGGTGCGCGGCGTCGTCGCGGCATGGCGGAGCGCGAACACGAGCATCGGCAGCTCGCCGAAATGGTCAGGATGGAAGTGCGTCAGGATCACGTGCGTCACGTCCTGCCACGGGAGTCCGAACTCGGCCATCCGGTGCAGCGCGCCCGCGCCGCAGTCGAGCAGGATGCGCAGATCGCCGCGGCTCACCCAGTGGCATGGCGCCGTGCGCTGGGCCGACGGGGCCACGGTCCCGGTTCCGACGGTCACGAGTTCCATTCGCTAAGAAGGCCTCCCGGAGAACACCATCCGTCTGAACTGCAGTACCCCACCCGCCCGCAACTTGTACAGATAAACACCAGCTGGTACGACTCGCCCGTCGTCGGTCCGTCCGTCCCACATCAGTCGTGGATCGCACCCGCCACCGTCCATCCGCCCGTAGCGACCCGCATTGAGAAAGGATCCGAACGATGGACCCGGGACAAAGTGTCGGACCGGCCCGCCCCGCAGATCCAGCACGATCAGTTCCACCTGGGACTCGACCGCCAGGTCGAACGAGAGACAGGTCGCATCCCGTCCCAGAGCCGGGAAGGGATTGGGGAAGTTTTGATACAGCAGCGTGACGGGCGGAAGGGGGGGCTCGGGGCCCTGCGCCGCGAGCGGCGCCGCCGCTGCTGCTAGGCCGATGACCCAGGCAGCCTCTAAACGTAGCCGCATGGGTGTGACTAGGCGGGTTCCATCTGGCCGAGGCGGACCCCGACGATCGTCGAGACGCCCGGCTCTTGCATGGTCACGCCGTACACCGCGTCGGCCGCCTGCATGGTGCGGGGGTTGTGGGTGATGACGATGAACTGGGTCTGGCCCTTGAACTCGGAGAGCAGGCGTACGTAACGGCCTACGTTCGCGTCGTCCAGCGGCGCGTCGACTTCGTCCAGGAGACAGAAGGGGCTCGGCTTCGCCAGGAAGATGGCGAACAACAGCGACACCGCCACCAGCGTGCGCTCGCCTGACGACAAAAGGTGGATGCGCTGGGTGCGCTTTCCCCGCGGGGCGGCGTGGATCTCGATCTCGCTGTCGAGCGGGTCATCCTCGTTGCCCAGGCGCACATCGCACTCCCCGCCGCCGAACAGCGTCTGGAAGACGCCCCGGAAATGCTCGCGCACCTTGGAGAACGATTCGAGAAAGAGCTGCTTGGCCGTCTGGTCGATCTCCCGCGCCGCCTGCTGCAATGAGTTCCGCGCCGCGAGCAGGTCGTCCCGCTGGGTCATCAGGAACTCGAGTCGCTTCAGCTCTTCCGCATGCTCGTCCATGGCCAGGGCGTTCACTGGCCCCACGTCCTCGATTGCCGCGCGGAGGCGCGCGTCCTCCTGACGCAGCCACTCGCTGTCGCCGGCCACCTCCGGGGCGTCCGCGAGCAGCTGGGCCAACGGCTTGCGCCACTCGGCCTCGACGCGGGCCGCGATGGCCTGCTTGCGTCCCAAAATGTCCGAGCGCTCGAGCTCCAGGCGGTGCACGTCGTCGTCGAGGGCGTCGAGCGCTTGGCGCGCCTCCTCCAGCTCGGCCTCGGCGCGCCCCAGGTCGTCCTCCGCGTCCCCGACGCGGGCCTCCGCGTCGGTGGTCGCCGTCTCCAGCGCCGCGAGCGCCTGCCGGCGATCCTTCGCCGTATCCTCCCACTGTGTCGCTTGCGCTTCGAGCGCCGCCACGTCGCCATCGATCTGCTCGATTTCGAGTGCGAGCGCGGCGGCCTGGGCGCGCGCGGCGTCCACGTCGGCCCCCGCGCGGGCGGCGCGCTCCGCCGCCGCCGCGCGCCGCGCCTCCATCTGGGTGGCCTCCACCTGCCACCGAACGCGTTCCTCCCGCGCGCCCTCCTGTTGAGCGTCCAGCTCACCGAGACGCGTGCGTTCCGCACCCAGATCGTGATCGAGGCGCACCCGCTCGAGGTCGCGCTGCTTCAGATCCGCCAGCATGGTCGCGAGGCGGGTCTCGACCTCGACGAGGCGGTGGGACACGCGATCGACCTGCGCCACTGCTTCAGCGGCATCCCGCTGCGCGTGCGCGGCCGCCCGCGCGGCGTCTCCCTGGTGCGCCGCGGCCTCGAGCTCGCGCTGACGCGCGTGCTCGGCCGCCGTGGCCCCGGTCGCATAGTCCGCCTCGGCGCGCGCCAGCTCCGCCAAGGTGTCCTCGACTTGCGCCGCCGCCCGCTCGCGCGCGGCGGCCGCGTCGGCGACGTCCCGCTCCAGACCTTCCAGCTCCGCGCGCCGCAGCAGGGGACCGCTGGTGGTGGGTCCGGCGAGGAACACGGCGCCGTTGGCGCGACGCAGCACCCGCCCCCCGTCGAGCACTTCGTGGCCGGCGAGCAGCGCGCGGACCCAGGCGGCGGCCGGGCCGTCGGCGCGCAGTCCGTCGTCCAGCACATGACCGTCTGCACTGAGCCGCGGGCCGGGCACGGCCGGGAGGAGGAGCAGGGGACCGGGCTGCTCCCGCGCGTGCCACTCGCGAATCGCGCCCACCGCCGACTGGTCGCGCACGAGCACAGCATGCAGCCACTCGCCGAGCAGCCGCTCTGCCAGCTCGGCATCGTGGCGGTTGGTGCGGACGAAATCGGTCAGCGGCCCGAGCACCGCATCGCCGAAGGCGGCCCGTGCTTTGAGGAGCGCCTGAGCGGCCGGCGCGAGGCCGGCGCGGTCGCGGTCGAGCTCCGCCAGCGCGTCGCGACGTGCCGCGAGCTGCGCCAGAGATTCCTCCACCTGGCGCCGGTCGGCGCGCTCGCTCGCTTCACGCTCCTTGGCCGCCGCGACCCGCTGCCGCGCCTGCTCGAGGGCCTCGGCCGCCGTGACGACCGCGTGAGCCTGCGCCGTGGCCTGCTGGGCGAGTGTGTCGGCCTCACGCATGGCCGCTTCCTTGGCCGCCACGCGGTTCGTCCGCTCGCTCGTCGCGCGATTGAGCTGCTGCTTCAGCTCGCTGCGTTCACGCTCGAGGGCGGCCCGCTCGCCCTCCAGCGCGCGCAGCCCCTCCGCGCACAGCTGCAGGCCTTCCTCCAGCGCCCGCACCGCTGCCCGCTGACCCGCCAGACGTTCGCGAACGTCCTGCTCGCGGGCCGTCCGCTGCTCGAGCTCGGCCTGCACGCCCTGCAGGTCGGCCACCGCCGCGCCTTCCTCTGCCGCCGCCGCATCCCGCTCGCGCCCGGCCTGGGCCGCGCGGAGCTCGGCCTGGGTGCGGTCGTGGGCCGCCTTGGTCCGGCGCTGGCCCGCGTTGTGGATCCGTTCCGCCGCGAGGGCCAGATCGCCTTCCAGGCGGCCGATCTCCACGCGCGCCTCCGCCCGCTGTCGCTCCACGTCCGTGCGTCGCGCCTCGGCCGTGTGGCGGTCCTGCACCCGCGTCTCGCGCACCCGCTCCGCGCCGGTGAACCGCGCCCGAGCCGTGGGCACACTCCCCTCGAGCTCGGTGGTGCGCTTCCCCAGGCTGCCGAGCGTCAGGTCGAGATCCTCGAGCTCATGCCGCACGAGAGTGAGCGCAATGCCGAACCGCTCCTTCACCATCTTCTCGTAGCGCTCGGCCTTGCCGCGCTGCCGCGCGAGGCTGCGGACCTGCGTCTGGACTTCCGAGATCAGGTCTTCGAGCCGCGCCAGATCGCCCGCCGTCTCCTCCAGCCTGCGCTCCGTGCTGCGCTTGCGATCGCGATACAACCCGATCCCCGCCGCCTCCTCGAACAGCGACCGGCGCTCCTCCGCCCGCTCGGACAGGAGCGCATCGATCATCTTCGCTTCCATGACCACCGCGGCGCCCGCCCCGAGGCCGGTGCCGCGCAGCAGGTCCTGCACGTCGCGCAGCCGGACAGGGGAGCGGTTCACGAGGTACTCGCTCTGCCCCGACCGTGACAGGCGCCGGGTGACCACCACTTCCTGATAGGCGAGCGGCAAGGTCCCATCCGCGTTGTCGAACACGAGGGACACTTCGGCGACATTCACGGGGCGCCGGCCGGTCGAGCCCTGGAAGATCACGTCTTCCATCTTCCCGCCGCGCAACAGCCGGGGGGACTGCTCCCCGAGCACCCACCGTACCGCATCGGAGATGTTGGACTTGCCGCAGCCGTTCGGTCCGACGATGGCCGTCACCCCCGCGTCGAACGGCAGTTCCACCGCTCCCGCGAAGGACTTGAAACCGGTCAGCTCCAGTCGGCTGAGCCTCATGGGACCGTATCCACCCGCTCGACGAGGACGGCTTTGACCCCCGCGCGCTTGAGCCGGGCCTGCGCCAGACTCGCCTGCTCGGCAGTCTCGAACGCTCCGACCCGAACCGGCTCGTCACCTTTCCGGGGGAGAGTGGGCACGCCATCCCGCCGCAGCCGGTCGACATCGGCGCTCGGGCCCAGGTCCAGTGTGAACGGCGCCCGCAGCAGGTCGCCCTGGCCGTCCGGAACGACACTCCGCTTCCACATCTCGGCCCGCGCCGCCGCCGCTGAGTCGCGCGTCGGGTACGGGCCCGCGAGCACGCGGTACCACACGGTGCGTCGGCCCAGCGGCACCGGCGTCACGAACGCGCCAACCCTGTCTTCCTTGTTGAGCTGATCCGCAAACGAGAGCGCCTTCTGGATCGTCCCGTAGGCGGCGAGCTGTACGGTCCACGCGAGCGTGTCCGCTCGGGGCGCTGGGGGCGGCGGCGTGGGCGCTGCTGGAGGCAGCGGCGCCGGTACCGGGGCCGCAGCTACTGGCGCCGGTTCGGGCCGACCAAATGAAGCGACGGGCAGTTGATGCGCGAGCAGGCCCCAACCCCCGGCCGCGCCGGCGGCGAGCGTGGCCGCTACGACCACTGGCCGCGCGCCGCGTCGCCGGGGGTGAGGGTGTGCGTGGGAAGACGCTACGGCGGCGCGAGGGGCTTCGAGCGGGGATGGCGTCCAGCGCTCGCGCACGACGCCGAGCACCGGGACGCCCCGCTCGACCGCGGCCTGGATCTCCTGGCCGACGGTCGACCCCGGCTCGACGCCATCCGGCGACAACACCAGCAGCCCGTCAGGTACCACGGCCAGGCGCCCGAGGGCGCCAGCCGATACATAGACCAGCAGCAAGGCGCCTTCCGAGCGGAAGCCGCCGTGCAGCTTCTGCCACCGGGGATGGCCAAGCAGGGCCGCGGTGTTCGGAGTGTAGGAGCCCGCGCCAATGAAGAAGACACCGTCGACCTGGTGCGCGGCGGTGTTGAGCGACACGCCGTATTCGAACGCATCCACAATCCCGTCGTTGGGCGCAATGCCGACCACCTCGTGGAGCCGCGGTTCGTCGAGCCACAGGTCCACGAGCGCCACGCGCCGATCGGGCGGCACCGCGGCGCGCGCCACGTCCCACGCCGCGCCGGCCGCCCACTGCAGGTCGCCCGTGGCCGGCACAAGGGCCACGAGCGCCTGCGACTGCACGAGCGGCGGAATCAGGTTGGCGAGCCGCGAGCGCGGCAGCGAGCGGGGCGTCACCGTGGGGGCTGGTAGATGAAGTAGGGGCGGCCCAGTTTCCGGCCGATCGCTTCCGCCTGATCGCGCGTCGGGTAGGGACCGACTACGACGCGGTAGCCGTCGTCCGGGCCGCGCGGGGTGAGGACGCGGGCGGTGAGCCCGGCGCGCGAGAGCTGCTGCGCCATCTCGGTCGACCACGCCTCGTTCTGCGACGTCGAGACCTGGACGTACAGCGGGCCGTCGGGACCGGCCGAGTCGCCTGCGACGGGCGCGCTCGCGATCGCGTCGGACGCGCGAAACCCGCCGCGCGGGCGCCAGGTCGTGAACAGCCACAGGTCGCTGCTGCCGCCGGCGACGCGACCGGATTCCCGGAGCGAATCCGGTCGATAGGCCACGAGGTCCTTGCCTTGTCCCACGAGCAGTGAACCGTCGGGCGCGATCGCTGGAAGATCGGCGTCCCAGGCCGTCGCCACGCTTCCCAGAAGGCGCTTGATGGGCAGGTCCACGATCCATACCGAGTCCCCGATCGACGGCCGCGCGAGGATCCAGCGGCCGAACGGGTCGGCACGCACCGCGGCCACGGCCGTCGGAAGCGCCACGCCGTCCACTTCGGTGCGGTCGTAGCGGTCGATGACGGCGAGCCCGGCGCCTGTCCGGCGCGCGACGTAGATGCGATGGCCCGATGGCGAAAACGCCAGCGCGCGCGGGTGATCGGCGATGGGGACGAACGCGGGCTCGCGATGCGCCATCGGGTCCGCCAACAGCACGCCGCTGTCGCACGCCACGGCCACCAGGTCTCCCCAGCGCGTCGCGGCCACGTCGCCGGCGAGGGGCAGCAGGCGGATCGCGGGCGGCTGACCTGCGGCGGCGGTAATGAGCCGGACGGTCGCAGGACGCGTGGAATCGCCCGGGACGACCGCCACGAGCCGCTGATCAGTGGCTCCGAACAGGTCACGGGGACGGGCGGCGAGTGGTTGCGGCCAAGTCAGCCTGGCCCGGCGCGCCACCGTCGTCACGCGCCGGTTCGTGTCCACCACGAACAGCGTCTGGTCGGGGCCGAGCGTGGCGACGGCGACCCCGGGCACGAGCGAGTCCGTTCGCCCGGTTTCCAGGTCGAGGGATTGGAGCACGCCCGCCTGGCTCGTGATGTACAGCTGGGCGGCCTCGGGATCGACACCGATGACCCGTCCCGCCGGCGGCAACCGGCCACGCACGACGTCGGGCAGCTCGGTGAGCGTGGGGAGGCGGTACACGCGCACGGCCCCGCCTTTGCGGGCGATCCGCAGCGCGATCGCCTGCGTGCCCGCCGCCGACCCGAACGACCGCCGAACTACCTGCTGAGAGTGTGGTTCGGAGGGATGAGCGGAGGGCGCTTGGGACCGGCAACCCCACAGCGCGAGACCGGCGAAGAGGAGTCTCCAGGGACGCGTGAGCAAATGGCCTCGCCGGAGAAGATAGGCAACCGGCGAGGCCAAGGCAAGTGTTTTGGCGAAGCGGAGTTAGAAGGTCGGACCGATGCTGAACGTCCAATAGGGGTGATCGTAGGGCCGGTCCAGCGGCTTCGTGTAGTCCAGGCGCATGATGAACAGCCCGAGCATGTTCGCGCGGATCGAGCCTCCCCAGCTCTTGAGCGGGGTGCGCACGGCCACGGGGTTCTCGAGTGGCGAGCGGTCCCACTTGATGGTCACGCCGTTCTGCCAGGCGAGTCCCATATCGAAGAAGAACGCGCCTTCGATCGGCGGGAAGCCGATCGGGAGGAATCCGAGCTGGAGCGAGCGGGTGAGGGGGAAGCGCAGCTCCACATTGGTCACGGCGATGCGCGATCCGTTCAGCTGGTCGAGCTGGCCGCAGCCCGTGCTGCCGATCGAGCCGCCGGTGAGCGGCCCGATGTTCGAGACCCGGGCATAGCACTCGTGGTTGATCAGGGAGCCGGCCGTGTACCCGCGCATCAGCTCCGTATTGCCCAGGAACACGTACAGCTGATCGGCGTCTCGCCCGAAGCGGCCCCACAGCAGGCCGCGCACGGCGAGCGTGAAGGGGGACGCGAAGAAGTAGCGGCGGAAGTCGGCGATGGCCCCGACGAACTGCCAGCCGCCCACTGCGGGCGCGATCTGCAGGCGGGTCCGGCTGCCGGCGAACGGGCCCACGAATCCGAACAGGGTGTTGTCGTGGACCAGCGCGAAGGTCGGCTGCGCATACGCGATCGACGGGTTCAGCGTCGTCTGCACGTTGTTCGAGCCGAGGTAGATACCGGTCGGCGTGAAGTACTGGCGCTGCTCGAGCACGGCGTCGTTCAGGTTGATCAGGTGGAAGCCGATCTCCATCCGGTTGAAGCGATTGAGCGGACGTGAGGCGCCCGCGAAGGCGTCCCGCGTCACCAGGCGGCGCACGCGCGTCGTGAACACCGTCGTGCCGGCGGTTTGGCCCGGCACGCTGCCGGCCGTCACGCTGCTCGGCGCGTAGAAGAACGACGGCGATTGCGATGCGGAGTACGTGATCCGCGAGCGGTGCCGCTGGTCGGAGTACGCAGCGAGGAGCTGCGCCTCCTCGATGTGTCCATTCAACTGGGCGGCCATGACCAGCTGGCGATCCCCCAGCATGTCGGACAACGAAATGGCGGTTCCGCCGGAGACCCCACTGCCCCATGCGTCTCGCGTATAGCCGATGCTGGGCTGCGCCACGAAGTCCGTGGTGAAGCGCGTGCGATACTTCCGGATCGCGAATGCGGTGGTGTCGGGCAGGGCGAGGGTCGCCGAGTCGAGGAGCGAACGCACCGAGACCATCACCGGTCCGGCGCTGGAATCCGCTGGCGACGGGACGTCGGACGAGGAGCGCAATCCGGTCGGGGAGCGGTACACCGATGCCGTCGCGTGGACGTCGGCGGGCTCGGCGGTCGGCGCGCCATGCCGGGATGCCTGGCTCGTGTCTCCGATGGGCGACAGCAGGGAGACTGGCGGCAACTTGGGTCCGTCGCGATAGGGCTCGCTCCGCAGCGACCGCGGGTTGTCGACCTCGTAGACGTTGAAGTCGCCCCGCTCGAAGTACGCGAACGCGAGGCGGTCGGCCTGGCGCGCCCACGACAGGGCGGGCGACAGGGGGGTGATGCCCGAGACGCCCGTGTAGACATTCGTCAGCTGATAGACCTGCTTGTCCGTGAAGTCGTACAGAAAAACGTTCGCGATGCCGGTCCGGTCGGACACGAACGCCAGCGACTTCCCATCCGGTGCCCACACCGGGTTGATGTTTCTCCCCCGGTCCATGTGGTCCAGGATCTCTATGTTACCGGTATCAATGTGGTATAGCGCGATCCGCATGTTGCCGAACCGGAGGACATTGATGTCCGTTTCCGGTCCGCGATCAGTGGTGAACGCGAGGGTCTTGCCGTCAGGCGACCAGGCCGCCAGTAGGTCGGCGTAGCGGTCGTTCGACAGCCGCCGCAGGTCCGTGCCGTCCTGATTGACGAGGAAGAGGTCCGTCATGCCGCCGTCGTACCCGGTGAACGCGAGCTGATGCCCATCCGGGGACCAGACGGGGTTTGCGATGCCGTTCAGGGGGACGCGGATGCGGCGCACCTCCCGGTCGCGCTGGACGTCGAGGATGACGAGGTCGTCCTTGTCGGTGCGCTTGGCCGAGATCGCGAAATACTTGCCATCAGGCGAGAACGCGCCTGACGATGTGATGAACCGCAGGCTCTCGAAATTGCTGTTCAGGGTCGCCTTGACCAGCCGCCGTTTGACGCGGCCCGTCTCGCCGTCGGCCAGCCACAAATCCACGAAGATCGAATTCCGCTCGCTGAAGAACGCGACGTCCTTGCCGTCGGGCGACAGCGCCGCCGCGAGATTGAGCTGGCCCCCGGTACGGCGCGCCGTGAGCAACGGCTTGGCAATGCGCTGCGCGCGATAGTGGTCCGCGAGCTGCGGCAGGAACAGGCTCTGAATGGCGTCCCGCCATTCGTCAGAGAGCTCGGCCAGCGAGCGCCCCAGGGCGCGCCGGAAGGCGCCCTCGACGCCGTTCGATACGCTTCCCTGAAGAATCTCGCCAATCGTCTCGTCGCCCCACTTCTCCCCCACGTACGCCCAGATCGCGTGTCCGAAGCGATACGGGAAGATCCGCGGGTCGAACGTCAGCTGCTCGATGGTCGGCAGGCCGCCCTCGAGGGCGGCGTCGCGCAGCCACATCGTGGTGAGCGGATCGACCGGCCCGAGCGACAGATATTCCGCCATGCCTTCCATGAACCACAGGGGCGGTGCGACCGCGCTGAGCGTCTGGAGACCGCCGCCGATCTGGCCGTGGCTGAATACGTCGAACTGGAACTGGTGCACCATCTCGTGCTGCAGCACGTGCTCGAAATCACCGTAGGCGCCCGTGAAGGGCAGCACCATGCGGTGCTTGAACGGCTCGGTGAAGCCGCCGGTACCTTCGGTGAGATCCTCGCCGGTGGTGTTGGTCTGGGAAAAGTCCGACTGCGACGCATACAGAATGATTGGCTTCCGCAACTTGAACTGATGCCGCAGGATCCGAGACAACCGCGCGTAGCCTCGCTCGGCCATCCGGGCGGCGTCCAGCGCCACGGCGCGCTCGCGCTCGTAGAAATAGACTTCGAAGTGATCGGTCTGAACGATCTGCCAGTCGAACGTCCGATACTTGACCTTGTTCTGCCCGAAGTACTGCGCGGCCCCCGTACCGATCCCGCACACCACCAACGCCGCTACAAGCCCGCTGAGCCGTCGCATGTCCTTCATCCTTTCGGTCCGCCATCGGGGGTCATGGCGACCACCGGGGCATCGTCCCACAGGCGCTCGAGCTGGTAAAACTCCCGTTGCTCGGGGTGGAA
The DNA here is from genome assembly GCA_035518815.1 of Gemmatimonadales bacterium. GTDB lineage: Bacteria > Gemmatimonadota > Gemmatimonadetes > Gemmatimonadales > GWC2-71-9 > AG25. Next base: position 30,680 of record DATIXG010000024.1, read on the forward strand.
GACGTGCACGACGAAATCTACATAGTCCAACAATATCCAGCGACCCTGCGATACCCCTTCGACATGGTGCGGTCGAATCCCCGCTGGGCCCAGCACTTCTTGAAGGCGTTCGGCCATGCCTCGCACATGCGCCTCAGAGGTTCCGGAAGCGATGACGAAGTAGTCGGTCGCGGCGGTCAGCGTATGCAGGTCGAGCACCACCAGATCGACGGCTTTGCGGTCCACCAGCGCTTGGGTCGCCCGCCACAGCGCTGCGGGGGGGCGCGCGCGCCGAGGGCGCGTTCGGCTCCTCCCTCCGCTAGTCATAGCGGTTGGCGGCCGGCATTGTTCCAACGCAGGCGGCGACGGGGTGGGGACGGACTCTCCGGCACGGAGCCGGCAGCTACTCCTTCACGACGGTTACGACGATCTCCGGGCGCACGTCGGGGTGGATCTTGATCCCGACCTTGAATTCCCCCAGCTCCCGGATCGGCTCGGCCAGATCGACCTTGCGCTTGTCGATGTGAAGGCCCTGCTCCTCGAGGCGACGCTGGATGTCTCCCGCGGTCACCGACCCGTACAGCTTCTCTTCCTCTCCGACCTTGGCGGTGAAGGTGAGGTGAATGCCCGCGAGGGACGCTGCCTGGGTCTCGGCGGCCGCGCGCTCGGCGGCGCGCTGCTTCCCCACACGTTCCGCCTCGAAGGTGATCCGGGCCTTGTTGGCCGCGGTGGCCGGGTACGCCAGGCCCCTCGGAAGAAGGTAGTTCCGGGCGTACCCATCCTTCACCTTGACGACGTCGCCCGTCTTGCCGAGATGCTGAACGTCTTCGCGGAGAATGATCTCCATCGTCATCCTCGATCGTGCGCGGGGCCGGATGCCAGGCGGCGCCGGAATTCGAGCCAGGTGTCGGTGACGCCCAGGGTGGCAAGCCCCGGGAGGAGAAACAGGAGCGGCAGCGTGAGGAGCGCGGAGACCGCGAGGGCGATCGTGAGCGCCGCAGGCGAGATTCCCGCCACTGCCGCGAACGCAACGACGATCGCGGCTCCCCGCAAGAGGTAGAGGGCGCCGAGCAGCACGATGAGATTCAGGGCCGCCGCTTTGAGACCGGCCAGCACGGGCGTGATCCAGATGACGATTGCGCCCACGATGCCCCACACCCACCCATCGGAAAACCGGAATTCGCGGAACGGCGCGAGGGGAGCGCCGAGCGGCGTACGTGCCAGCTGCTCGTGCCAGCGCCACGCCAGCGCGAGCCCCGCGATGCCCTGAAGAACGAGGCTCGCCGGCAGTGTGGCGCTGAAGAAACGAGCGGCCGGCTCGAAGACGATGTAGAGCTCCGGCCGCTGCTGGACCGCCAGCCGGAGTATTTCGTTGGCCTGGCGCGTCGCCGTCCAAAACAAGAGGGGGGCGGCCGATGCGCCCAGCGTCAAGCGGGCCAGCATCAAACCGGCTCCGAACGCCAGCAAGCTCGCACGGAGCGCCTGGCGGAGGAACGAGGTCGGAGCCATGAGCGTCAGTCCGACGAACGCCGCTGTGAACAGTACGAGATACGTTTGGGCCGCCGCCCCCAGCAGACTCCCCGAAGACAGCGCCACGAGGCCGATGCTGGGAACGCCGACCAGCGCGGCCAGGCGCCGCTCGGGTCCTCGGCCCGGATGCGCCGCGAGCATGAGGGCCGCGAAGGGCAGGGGGGCGAAGCTCAAGGGTGCCCAGACCACGAACGCGACGGTCGCCAGAATCAGGCGCCCGCGCGAGGCGCGGCTGGTCCCGGCGCTATCCGCCATGACGTTTGATGTACGGCAGCAGGGCGAGCTGGCGCGCCCGCTTGATCGCGGTCGCGAGCTGGCGCTGATGCCGCGCGCACATCCCCGAGAGGCGGCTGGGCAGGATCTTGCCGCGCTCCGTGAGGAATCGGCCGAGCGTGCGATCGTCCTTGTAGTCCAGAACGCGCACGCCGGACTCGCACACGGGGCAGGTCTTGGCAGGCCGCCTCATACCTCTTCCTCCTCCTCAAGCTCGTCATCCTCGGCCGCGATCGCGGGCGCGGTGGGCGCGACCGGTTTCACGGGCTCACCCTCGTTCACCACGATCAGGTATCGCAGCACCCCTTCGTCGAGTCGCACGACGCGCTCATACTCGGGGAGTAGGTCGCCCGTGGCTTCGAACTGCGCCACGACGTAGTGCCCGCTCTCCTTCTTCTTCACGGGAAATGCGAGGGTGCGCTTGCCCCAGTGGGCGACGTTCGTGAGCGTGCCCTTCCCGGTCTTGGTCAAGAGGGAGTGGAAACGCTCCAGCTTCTCGTTGATCGCGGGTTCATCGAGGGCACTATCAAAGATGTAGACCGTCTCATACCGCTGGGCCATGCCACCTCCCTTTGGTCGTCAGCGACCCGGCGCTGGTGCGGCAGCCGAGTAGGGGATTCTGTGCGGGGCAAGATAGGACGGGACGGGGAAAGGGGGAAGGGGGAAGGGGGTTAGGTCGCCAGCCAAGTCGTCACAGCCTCGATCATCTTGGGAATCACCGCCTCGATCTGCTCCCGTTCGGCGTCCGCAAAGGGAGAGAGCACGTAGTCCGACCAGTCGGCGCCGGGATCGGGGAGGGGGCCGACGCCGATGCGCAGCCGCGCGTACTCCTGTGACTGCAGGGCGCCCTCGATGCTCTTCAGGCCGTTGTGCCCGCCGGCCGAGCCCTGGGCCCGCAGCCGAAACGTGCCCAGGGGGAGCTGGAAGTCATCGGAGAGCACGAGGAGCTCGGTCGCGGGGTTGAACGACGGGTCGGCGCGCAGGGACGCGAGCGCCGCCCCGCTGTGATTCATGAACGTGGTGGGCTTGAGCACGCGGACGGGGACGCCGGCCACCACGCCCTCGGAAACGCGAGCGCGCTCGCCGCGCTTATAGGGGGGCAAGCCCCAGTGCGCGACGAGCGCGTCGGCCAACCAGAATCCTGCATTGTGCCGCGTCGCCGCATACTCGGGACCGGGATTCCCGAGCCCGACCACGGCGCGCAAGCGTCAGCTCTCTTTGCCGCCCTTGGGCTTCTCGGGCTTCTCGCCCTTGGGTTTCGCCTCCCCTTTGCCCTCGGGCTTGCCTTCCTTCCCCTCGGCCGCTGCCTCGCCCTCTTCTCCCTCTTCCTCGCGCACCTTGCGGATCAGCTCGGGCTCGGCGACTTCGGTCGTCGCACCCTCAGCAGCGGGGGCCGCGACTTCCTCGGCGCGCGGCGGCACAATGGTGACGATCGTGGTGCTCGCCGGCGTGAGAATGGTCGCGTTCGGGATGTTGAGGGCCCGCACCGGCAGCGAGTCGCCGATCTTCAGGGCTGTGACGTCGAGCTCGACGCGGTCGGGAATGTTCTCCGGCAGCACCTCGATCTCGACTTCGCGGGTGACCTGATCGACCACGCCACCGGCGTTCCGCACGCCGTCCGGCGTGCCAACGAGGCGCACGGGGACCTTGAGAGTCACCTTTTGCTCGGCCTGGATCTCGTAGAAGTCCACGTGGATGATGTCCGGCCGGAGCGCATGGCGCTGGATCTCGCGGATCAGGGCCTTGGTCTTCTTGCCGTCCACCGCGAGCTCGATGATGGTGCTCTCCGGCTCGATGCCGGTGAGGGCCCGCTCGAGCATCTTGGCTTCGACGGTGAGCGCCTGCGCCGCGCGCCCGCGTCCGTAGATGACGGCGGGCACGTGGCCCCGGAAGCGGGTCTGACGGGCGGCGCCCTTGCCGGTGTGCTGGCGGCTCAGGGCCGTCAGGGAAACGATCTGTGCCATAACGTGACCTCAGAGAGCGATTAGTCGAACAGCGAACTCACCGACTTGTTGGCATGCTCGTAGCCGATGGCCTTCGCGATCAATCCCGCGATTGACAGGACCGTGAGCTTCGGGAATCGACGCTCATCGGGGATCCGGATCGTGTTGGTGACGGCAACCTCGTCGATCGGGGAGTTCTGGAGCCGCTCCACCGCGGATCCCGACAGCAGAGCGTGCGACGCGAACACGAAGATGCGACGGGCGCCGAGCCCTGACAACGCGGCCGCCGCCTCGGCCACCGTCCCCCCGGTGTCGATCATGTCGTCGGGAATGAGGCAATCCTTGTTGGCCACTTCCCCGACGACGTTTACCACTTCCGCGATGTTAGCGGTCGGCCGCCGCTTGTCGATGATCGCCAGCGAGGCGTTCAGCCGTTTGGCGAAACCCCGCGCCATCTTCGCCGACCCTACATCCGGCGCGACCACGACCGGATCGTACAGCTGCTTCTGGCGGAAATGGGCCACGAACACGGGCGCCGCGTACAAGTGGTCCACCGGGATATCGAAGAACCCCTGCAGCTGGTGCGAGTGGAAGTCGAGGCCGAGGACGCGGTCCGCGCCGGCTTGGGTGATGAGATTGGCGATGAGCTTGGCGCTGATTGCGACGCGCGGCTGGTCCTTACGATCCTGGCGCGCGTAGCCGAAGTACGGCAGCACGGCGGTGATCCGCGCCGCGCTCGCCCGACGGGCCGCGTCGATCAGGAGCAACAGCTCGAACAGATTCTCGGCCGGCGGGTTCGTGGGCTGAATAATGAACACGTCCCGCCCACGCACGTTCTCGTCGATCTTGATGAAGATCTCGCCGTCCGCAAACCGGCGGATGGTCAGCGCGCACAGGGGTTGGCCCAAATCACTGGCCATCTCCTCGGCGAGCGGGCGGTTGGCCGTCCCGGCGAGGAGCAGGAGCTGGCTGCGGGACAGCGTGAGGTCGGCCATGCGAGCCTTGCAAAATAGACGGCATTGTGGACGAAGCCAAGGGATTACTTCTTGGCCAGGCCCTGCTCGGATGGGGTCAACTGATCGACCTGCCAGTACTCCAGGCGGTACACAATCGGATCGCCCTGCCGCCGCGCCCAGAAGCCCACGGCCGCAGTGTCGAGCGCCAGCGCCAGCAGCTCGCGACCGCTCTCCGCCCGCACCGTGACGCGTCGCACCGGCCGGCTCGCGCGGAGCGAATCCACCTGACTCGGCGTGGCGAAGCCGGTCGCCGTGAGACGCCGGAACTGCTCGAGGAATTTCGCGACGGCCGCGGAATCGGCGGTGGTGTGGGGCAGGGAGCTGATGGCCCACCCCGTCTTCTCCCTGCGCAACGCGTACCGCTTGGCGCCACGCACCACTTCGACCGCGGCGATGCTCTCCGGTGGTACGGCGGCGATCTGCTTGTCGCGCCAGTCGTCCACGGAACGCTCGGCCACGTTTGGCAGATTGCCGCTCCACAGATAGACGTGCGCGTCGCCGGGGACCCGCACGTAGGAGGCATCGAAGCTTGGGCCCCGTGCGCCCACGAATACCTGCGCGAGCGTCTTCCCGCCGCCGGCGATGCGAATCAGCCGGCCTCCGGGGCTGTCGACCCCCATCCGTACGAACGACGAGGAGTCCTGGGCGGCGAGCTCGGGTGTGCTGTCGGTGAGCGCCTTGAACAGATCGGCGACCGCCGTGGACGAGGCCGGGAGGCGGTTGATCATCCAGGATCCGGTCGCCTGCTTCGCGATCAGCGTGGTCTCGCCCCGATGAGTGATGATCACGCTGTCCACCAGCGCCGTGGTGAGCGGGGGGAGGCGCATGCTGGCGGTGGTCGTATCCGATCCACGCGCGAAGTACTCACTCACCCCCCACAGGGCAAGCAGGACGACGAGTCCGAGGGCGATGGCGCGCAGCTGCTTCGCGTTCATGCCGCCGCCGGCGTGCTCGCCGAACGATACGCCCGGTGCGTGAGCAGGCGGCGCCGCCACAGGCGGAGCCCTCCGGCAGCGACGAGCAGGAGCGGGATCCCGATCATGTTGCCGTACCGGACCAGCTCGCGCAGGATGCTGCTCGAGAACACGAACGGGGGCGGGGTGCGATCCTTCGACCGGATCGCGATCAGGGCCTCGTCCTGGGCGAGCCAGTCCACGGCGTTCTGCACGAATACCAATCCCGCCTCTCCGTTGCGCGCGTAGCGATCTCCGGCGAAATCGGCGCTCCCCACCACGACCAGCCGGCCCCGCCGGGCCGGCGTGGCGGCGCCACCGTCGACCTGTACGGCGAGGAGGCGGCGAGCGAGGCTGTCGCGGCTGAACGGCTGCGTGGGGCTCAGCATCATCGTCGTCTCGTGCACGCCCGCGGCGCGGCTCGTGGTGAGCAGCGGCGTCACCACGTGCGGGGCCGCCTTGCTCGTATCGATCGTGCTCGCCCACGGGACGAGCACCGCCTCGACCTCCGCGTTGATCGGCGAAGCCTTGGTGGAAGGCGCGCGCACGAACAGCGGGTAGGAGAGCAGCACCTGGCCGAACTGCGTGGGCATCGAGACCTGGGCGTTCGACTGGAGGTCGTAGACCATGTCGGACCGGATCGAGACGCCGTAGGGCTGGAGCACATCGTTCCACGGCACCGCGCGTGCGGTAGCGAACGGGGCCTCGGCGGAGAGACTCATGCCGCCGGCCATCAGCAGGATGCCGCCACCCGAGTCCAGGAACGCGGCAAGGCGCGCCACCTCGGGCGCCGTCACCGTATCGGGTGCGCCCACGATGGTGAGTACGCGCAGCTCCTTCAGCGTGGCCGAGTCGCCCGGCAGGGTGACTGTGCGCACCGTGTAGTTCTGCTCGAGCTGCTCCTGCATGCTCTGGAACGTGCGGTTGCGCGCGCTCGCCGAGCGATCCCCCACGGTCACGAGACCGACCACCGGCTTGTCCTTGCGGGTGAGGGCGCGGATCGCGGAGGTGAGCCGGTACTCGAGGTCGTTGCTCTCCCGAACAAACGGGATGGTCTTCACACCTTCGGCGTACTGCACCGCGATGCCGAGGTATCCCTCTTTGACCTGGAGCTCGGCGCGGCCCACGACGTTGAACTGGACGGCCGGGATGCCGAAGGAGCGGGCATCGCGCAGCGCGGCGGTGTCGGCCGAGGGGTCCTGCACGACCAGGCGCACCTTGCCGCGGCCCGCGCCGCGGTAGTCCCGCAGCAGGTCGTCCACGTCCCGCTTGAGATAGGCGACCTCAGGCGGCAGCTCCGCGGACGCAAACAGCCGCAACGTCACGAGGTCGTTCAGGTTGGAGAGGATTCGGCGCGTGCCGTCGGAGAGCGTGTAGGCGTGACCCGGGGTCAGGTCGAGCCGACCGCCGATACGGCGGCCGAACAGATTCAGCACCACGACCCCGGCCACGATGAGCACCGTGCCCACGCGCAGCTGGCGGAGCGCCGCCCCGTGGGGCGTCAGCTTGCGGCGCATGAGCGCGAGGTAGCCGAGCGTCAGGAACACGCCGCTCAGGCTGAGGAAGTAAATGGCGTCCCGCAGATCGATCACGCCTCGGCTGATCCCGGTGAAGTGGGACAGCACGCCGAGGGAGCCCGCGATGGCGGCCAGGCGGGGCGGCAGGCCCACCAGCAGCGGATCGAGCCCGACGAAGATCAGCACGAACATCACGGCGACACTCAGAATGAACGCCGTGATCTGATTGCGCGTGACGCTCGACGCCCAGACGCCGACGCCGACGAGGCCGGTCGCGAGCAGCGCGGCGCCGACGTACTGCGCGACGACGACGCCGAGCGGCGGATGCGACCCGAGCAGCAGGCCGAGCGGGATGCCGAGGGTGAGGGCGAGCGCGATCCACACGAACAGGAGCTGTCCCACGAACTTCCCGAGCAGGAACTCCGCCTCGGTGATCGGCTGGGCGAGCACGACTTCGATGACTCCCGAGCGGACGTCCTCCGCCACCGCGCGCATGGTGACCGCGGGCACGAGGAACAGCAGCACCCAGGGCAGGAGGTCGAACATCGGGCGCAGCGTGGCCACGCCGTACAGCTGCGCCTGTCGGAAGAAGAGGAAATCGTTGACCGCGACGAAAACGATGAGGAGGAGGTAGGCCGTCGCCTGGTCAAACAGCGCGAGGAGCTCGCGGCGGGCGACGGTCCAGATTGCCGTCATGCCTGGCCCGCCAGTGGGGCGTTGGTGAGCTGGCGGAACAGCTCCTCGAGGCTCGACGTCTCCTGATGCAGCTCGAACAGCGTCCAGCCGCGCGTCTTGGCCAGGTCGAAGATGACGGGCCGCAGGTCGGTGCCCCGCTCGGCCGTGAGGCGCACCGTGACGCGGCCGTCCGCGGAGGAGCGGAGCGTCTCCATCGCCGTCGCGCCCCCGAGCTGGCTCAGGGTCGACGCGACCCCCGGTCCCGACGCCTCGACGGTCACCTGGGCCACGCCCTCCGCCTGCGCGATGAGGCGCTCGACCGGGCCGTCGGCCACGATGCTCCCGCGGCTGATGATGAGCAGGCGAGAGCAGCTCTGCTGCACCTCCGAGAGCACGTGCGTGGAGAGCACCACCGTGCGGTCCCGGCCGAGGTCTCCGATCAAGCGGCGAATCTCGACTCGCTGGTTCGGATCGAGGCCCTCGGTGGGCTCGTCGAGCACGAGAAGGTCGGGATGATGCAGGATCGCCTGGGCCAGCCCGACGCGCTGGCGATATCCCTTGGACAACTCGCCGATGGGCCGGTAATAGACGTCGGCGATGCCCGTCGAATGCACGGCTTCATCGAAGCCGCGGCTGCGCACGACGCCGGCGAGCTGGCGCAAATCGGCGATGTAGCCGAGGTAGTCCGCCACCAGCATGTCGCTGTAGAGCGGATTGTTCTCCGGCAGGTAGCCGATGCGGCGTTTCGCCTCACGGCCGCTCTCGCCCAGCGCGACGCCGTCCAGGCTGATCGAGCCGGTGTCGGGCTCGATGTACTGGGTGATCATGCGCATCGTGGTGGACTTGCCGGCCCCGTTCGGCCCGAGGAAGCCGACGACTTCGCCGCGGTCGATCCCGAAGGAGACCTGGTCCACGGCGGTCACGCCGTTGAATCGCTTGGAGACGCTGTCGAGGCGGAGGAATGACATCGTCGGGGGAGGATGGTATCAGGACTAGACGAGGGGTTCAACCCCCCGGTACGTCGCAGGGCGCGACGGGGGAGGATTCCTGCGCGCGCCAACTCGCCTTCTGGCATTCGACTCCGTTCTGTGGTGGGAGTGCCACACCGTGGTACGAGGCATGACCGCGCGCGGTGGCGCACGTGCCATGGCTAGCTGGCCTCGGACTTGCCCACCTCAAGCACCGGTGAGCGGAGGGAAGACACCACCTTAGCCTCGAGTCAGCACACCAAATGCCCGGGAACGGAATGAGGCAATGACCGCCCTATTGCCGTCGACGTGGTGCGTTGCGCGATGAGCACGGCCGTTCCGGTCGCGGCGCTGCGCCAGCATCCTTTGCTTGGACCCGGGGCCACGGCTGAGGTGCCGGCATGAACAGCGTCAACACTTCCGTACCGGTTGTGGTGCTCGGCTTTCATGGCGGGGGCCTCGGGATCGCCCGCAGCCTGGGGCGCCTCGGGGTTCGGGTGCACGGCGTGGATGGTGA
>DATIXG010000025.1:0-2333 GCA_035518815.1 Gemmatimonadales bacterium
GTATCCGCGCCTTTGGAGGCAAGGTCTCTCCTCGGGCCGCGAGGGGGCGCGGGCCCAGCCGAGTGCAGCTTAGTCCGTACTCCTTCTCGGCTGCGAGCGGATCATTGTTCAGCCCTGGAGGCCGATTTGCGCGCCCAGCAGGGAGTGCGGCGTGTAGCCCTCGACGTGGACCTGGACGTAGCGTCCGGCGCTGGCGTCCGGCCCGGCGCGGAAGTTCACCAGCCGGTTCTGAGGGTCGCGGCCGCTGCGCTGGCGACGCTCGTGGCCGGGCTGTCCGTCGACGAGGACCTCGACCCGCTCGCCGACCCGTGCCGCATGGGCGGCGAGCGTGAGGGCGCGCTGGCGCGCCTGGAGCTCCTCGAGCCGCGCCTGTGCCAGCTCGGGGGCGAGCTCACCCAGCCCGCGGCGGGCGGCGGGCGTCCCGGGGCGCTCGGAGTACTTGAACGAGAAGCTGTCCGTGAAGCCGACCTCGTCCATCAGCGACAGGGTCTCGGCGAAGTCGGCGTCGGTCTCGGTCGGGAAGCCGACGATCAGGTCGGTCGTCAGCGCGAGCCCCGGCCGCGCGGCGCGCAGTCGTGCGACCGTCTCGAGGTAGCCCTTCCGGTCGTAGCGGCGATTCATCGCGCCGAGCACCCGGTCCGAGCCGCTCTGCACCGGCAGGTGCAGGTGCGGACAGAGCGCCTCCAGCTCGCCGTAGGCGGCGATCAGGTCGTCGCCGACGAAGGCCGGGTGCGGGCTGGTGAAGCGGATCCGGCGGATGCCTGACACCGCGGCGATCCGCCGCAGGAGCTCCGCGAACGCAATCTCGCCCGCGGCCATGCCGGGGCGCGGGCGGCCGTAGGCGTTCACGGTCTGGCCCAGGAGCGTGACCTCGCTGACTCCGCCCGCCGCCAGGCGCTCGACCTCGGCCAGGATCTTCGCGCTGGCCCGGCTGACCTCGCGCCCGCGCGTGCGCGGCACGACGCAGTAGGCGCAGAACAGGTCGCAGCCCTCCATCACCGTGACCCAGGCCCGACCGGGCGAAGTCCCGGCGAACTCGGGGTGGAGCTCCGGCAGCTCGAAGCGGACCTGCGGGTCGTCGTCGTAGTCGACCCGGAGTCCGCGGACCCGCGCGCGCGCGCCGCGAGCGAGCTCCGCGAGATGGACCAGATTCTGGGGGCCGAACACGAAGTCGAGCGCCGGGAAGCGGCGGAGCAGCGCCTCGCCCTCCTGTTGGGCCACGCAGCCGCCGACGCCGACCAGCAGCCCCGGCTCCTCGCGCTTGCGCCCCAGCACCCGGCCGAGCTCCGAGTAGAGCTTGTGCTCGGCCTTCTCCCGGATCGAGCACGTGTGGATCACGACCAGGTCGGCGGCCTCGGCCCCGTCGGCGCGCGCCCAGCCGTCGTGACGCAGCAGGTTCGCCATCTTCTGGGCGTCGTGCTGGTTCATCTGACAGCCGAAGCTGGTGATGTGGAAGCGCCCGTTCACGGCCGGGCACGGTAGCGGAGCACCGTCCGCTCCGCCTTGAAGCAACGCTCGAGCTTTCAGCGGGGACCGGTCGGTCCAAAATTCCGTGAAGAAGTCGCTAGATCCGCCTCAAGCTTCAACTTCCAGGTCTCCGGCGCGTGGCGGCGCATGCCCTACGGCGACCGGGAAGTCAAATGAGGTTTGACATCCCCGACTCCCCATGCATAATCTGCTCAGACGGCAACAACCGCGGCAGGGAGCGCGGAGCCGGGACAATCCTTACGGAGAAGGCGGTGGAGACGACATTTCTGCTTTGAAATGTCCAACCTCTCACCCCCCACAAAGTCATCCACCGCCCTCTCCGACCCTTTGACAGCCCCGCAGTCGAACGACTCGCGGGGCTGTTCTCTTTGTGAGCCGAGAGCGCGGCGCGCCGCGAGATCCCGCTACAGGATGAGGCGGTCGACGAGCCGCGAGAGCTGCTTGAGGTTGCGGCACTCCTCGGCGATGTCGGTGTACGGCAGGTACTTGTCCATGACGCTGTCGCCGAACCCCCAGGCGCCGGGCGACTCGGGGTTGATCCAGATCACGTTCTTCGCCTTGGAGTGCACGTCGCGCAGGCACCAGGCGCGCGGGTCGTTGTAGTTGTTTCGCGCGTCCCCGATCACGACCACGGTGGTGCGGCTGTCGATCGCCGACAGGTAGTCGCGCCAGAACGTGTGGAAGGCCATCCCGAAGTTCGACCGCGTATACGGGTTGATCACGTCGCCGCCGTCGAGCGCGAGATCGATCGCGTCGAAGATCTCGTGGTCGCGGAACAGCTGCGTCACCTCGCCCAGCTCGGCGACGAACACGTAGCTGCGCACCTTGGTGAAGCAGTCCTGCAG
>DATIXG010000026.1:0-31563 GCA_035518815.1 Gemmatimonadales bacterium
ACGCGGGCGTTCCTGATTCTCGGCTCCGTCGTCCTGGTCATCACGGGCGGCGAGGCACTTTACGCCGACATGGGTCACTTCGGCCGCCGGCCCATCCGGCTCGCATGGCTCTTCTTCGCCATGCCCGCGCTGCTCATCAACTATTTCGGCCAGTCCGCACTCCTCCTCCGCGACAGCGCCGCCGCGGTGAACCCGTTCTATGCCCTCGTCCCCTCGGTGGCGCTCTACCCGATGATCGTCGTGGCCACGGCCGCCGCGATCGTGGCCTCCCAGGCCCTCATTTCCGGCAGCTTCTCGCTCACGCGGCAGGCGGTGCAGATCGGCTACTGCCCGAGGGTCCGGATCATCCACACCTCGAGCATCCTGGAAGGGCAGATCTACATTCCCGAGGTGAACACGGCGATCGGCGTCGGCACCATCGCGCTGGTCCTGGCCTTCCGGGATTCGTCCAACCTGGCCGCCGCGTACGGGATCGCGGTGACCGGGACGATGATCATCACCTCGATCCTCTTCCACGAGGTGCTCACGAAGATCTGGAAGTGGCCGGAATGGCGGGCCGCCCTCCTCACCGGGCTCTTCCTCGTGGTGGACCTGGCGTTCTTCGGGGCGAACATCATCAAGGTGGGACAGGGCGGCTGGGTCCCGATTGTCGCGGCCATCGGCGTCTTCACGCTCATGACGACGTGGCGCCGGGGCCGGGTGATCGTGCAGCGGGTGCTCAACGAGTCGTCGCTGCCGCTCGACCTCTTCCTCAAGGACCTGCAGCGGAAGGACGTGCCGCGGGTGCCCGGCACCGCGGTGTTCATGACCTCCGACGTGACCGGGGCGCCGCCGGTGCTCCTCCATCACCTCAAGCACAACAAGGTGCTCCACCAGCGCGTCGTCATGATGTCGTTCCAGACGCGGGGGGTCCCCACGGTGTCACGGCGCGAGCGGCTCGCCGTCCAGGACTGGGGACTGGGGTTCTTCACGGTGGTGGCGGATTATGGATTCGCGGAGAGCCCGGAGCTGTCGGACCTCATGCCCGACTTGGCGACGCGGGGCCTCGAGCTCAAGACCCACGACACCTCGTTCTACCTCGGCCGGGAAACCCTGTTCGCCACCGGGAAGTCGAAGCTGGCCCGCTGGCGGAAGCAGCTCTTCATCATCATGGCGCGAAACGCCCAGTCGGCCACGGCGTATTTCGGGCTGCCGCCGAACCGAGTCGTCGAGTTGGGGGCGCAGATCCAGCTCTGATGACGCAGGGGCGGGATGAATCCCGCCCCTACTCCTCTGACTCATACTGATCCCGCAGCTTCGCCACCACGTTCGGATCGGCCAGCGTGGTGGTATCGCCCAGCGCCCGGCCTTCCGCGATGTCCTTGAGCAGGCGCCGCATGATCTTCCCGCTCCGGGTCTTGGGGAGATCCGCGGTGAAGAGGATGTCGTCCGGGCGGGCGAGCGAGCCGATCTTCTTCGCGACGTGACCTTTCAGCTCGTCCCGCAGCTGGTCGCTCGCCGTCTGGCCCTCCTTGAGCGTGACGAACGCTGCGAGCGCCTGTCCCTTCAGCTCGTGGGCGCGGCCGACGACCGCGGCTTCCGCGACGGCGTGGTGATCGACGAGGGCGCTCTCCACCTCCATGGTCCCGATGCGGTGTCCCGCGACGTTGAGCACGTCATCGACGCGGCCGAGAATCCAGTAGTAGCCGTCCTCGTCGCGCTTGGCGCCGTCGCCGGGGAAGTACTGTCCCTTCCACCGGCTCCAATACACCTGCCGGTAGCGCTCGTCGTCTCCCCAGATGGTGCGGAGCATGCCGGGCCACGGGCTCGTGATGGCGAGATAGCCGCCGCCCACCGCCACGGGCTTCCCCTCCCCATCCAGCAGCTCCGCGTCGATGCCGGGAAAGGGGATCGTCGCCGAACCCGGCTTGGTCGTCGTCACGCCGGGGAGCGGCGTGATCATGATGCCCCCGGTCTCGGTCTGCCACCACGTATCCACGATCGGACAACGATCGCCTCCGATATGGCGCCGATACCAGATCCACGCTTCCGGATTGATCGGCTCTCCGACGGTGCCGAGGAGGCGCAGCCGGGACAGGTCGTGGCGGGCGGGATGCTCGGTTCCCCACTTCATGAACGCCCGGATCGCGGTGGGCGCCGTGTAGAACACCGTCACGCCGTGGCGCGCGCAGACGGCCCAGAAGCGGTCCTTGGCGGGCCAGTCCGGGGCGCCCTCGTACATCACCTCACTCACGCCGAGGGCCAGCGGGCCATACACAAGGTAGGAATGGCCCGTGACCCAGCCGACGTCCGCGGTGCACCAGAAGACGTCGTCGTCCTTCAGGTCGAACACCCACTTCGTGGTGGCGTACACCTGGGTGAGATATCCCCCCGTGGTGTGGAGGATGCCTTTCGGCTTGCCCGTAGTGCCGGACGTGTAGAGGATGAAGAGAGGATCCTCTGCATCCATCGCTTCCGGCTCGCAGGTGTCGCTCGCCTTGGCCATCAGCTCTTGCCAGCGCACGTCGCGACCCGGCTGCATCGGCACCGCCTCGCGGGTGCGCTCGAGCACCACGACGTGCCGTATGGTCGGCGTCTCGCGCACGGCCTCGTCGGCGTTCCGTTTCAACGGCACCACCCCACCGCGCCGATAGCCGCCGTCCGCGGTCACGAGCACGCAGGCCTGTGCGTCGTTGATCCGGTCGCGGAGCGACTCCGCGGAGAACCCGCCGAACACGACGGTATGCACAGCGCCAATCCGAGCGCAGGCGAGCATCGCCACGGCAACCTCGGGGACCATCGGCATGTAGATGGCGACCCGGTCCCCGCGCCGCACGCCGAGTCCTTTGAGCACGTTGCCGAACCGGTTGACGTCGGCGTGCAGCTCGCGATAGGTGATGCGGCGGATCTCGCCCGGCTCCCCTTCCCACGCGAGGGCGATCTTCTCCCCCTTGCCCGCGCGCACGTGGCGGTCGAGACAATTCACCGACGCGTTGAGGCGTCCACCGATGAACCACTTTGCGTGCGGCGGGTGCCACTCGAGCACGCGATCCCAGGGGCGCATCCACTCGAGCTGGCGGGCCCATTCGGCCCAATACGCCAGCCGGTCGCGGCGGGCGCTCGCGTAGGGGGCGTCGTCGCGCACGTGGGCGGCGGCCCGAAAGGCCCCGTCGGCAGGGAAGCTGCGCTGCTCGTCGAGCAGGGTATCGATGCGGTCTTTCACGAGGATTCGCGGGGTGTGAGGTCGAGTAAGGTACGCACCAGACCGGCGACCGGGTCAAGCGGGCCCGCGACTTGCAATCTGCGCTCGGGCGCTCGCTCTGCGGCAAGCGGGATAGTGAGCCGCCTCACGTTGGTTTTGACAAGCGGTTGAGCAGCCGCAGGTTAGCTGTGTGGCACCGGAGTAGCACCAGTACCAGGTGACCTTTGCTGGAGTAGCGGTGTGGAGGAGTCGATGACAATGGCAACCCGTCCGTCGGAGAAAGTGCTTGCCGCGCCCGAGGAGTTAGGGCTCGAGGTGCGGACCACGTTTCGTCGCGCGGCGGGTGAGCTGCTGGACGAGCTCCCTGAGGGAGCCGGACGCCTGGTGATCGATTTGTCGGCGACACGCGTCGTGGATTCTGCCGGGTTGGGGGCGTTGATGCTGATTCAACGCAAGGCGGCTGAGCGGCGCCTGAGCGTGAGCCTCCGCGGTGCGAACGATGAGCTGCGCTTCCTGCTGGTGCTGACCAAGCTCGACGACCTGTTCGAGCTGGAGGGCGGGGCTCAGTAAGCACGTCGCCATAGACGTCCCGCGGGGGCGCCGTATATTGCCCCCATGGGACGTGGCGGGTCGCGGCGGAAGGTCCTCTTTGTCGAGGACGACCCGTTAGTCCGCACGATGTACGAGCGGTTCTTCTCTTCGGTCTATGAGCTGACGTTCGCGGGGAGCGGGTCGCAGGCGTTACAGGCTCTCAAGGGCTTCACCCCGGACGTCGTCGTTCTCGACATGCGTCTTCCCGACACGGATGGCGTCGCCCTGTTCCAGGCCATCCGGTCCACGCACCCGGTCTTGCCCGTCATCGTCACCACCGCGTACGTCAGCGTCGAACCCCTCCTCAAGATGCTCGATCTCGAGCATGCGGGGTATCTCGTCAAGCCATTTCAAATGGACGAGCTCGCTGCGCGCATCAATGCTATCGGCTGACAACCTGCGGCATACCTTCGGCGCCGTGCGGGCGCTGGACGGTATCTCCTTTTCCCTCCCGGGGGGCCGGACGCTCGCGCTGTTCGGGCCGAACGGCGCGGGGAAGACGACGCTCCTCAAGGTGCTGGCCGGCCTCATCAAGCCGGAGGTGGGACACGCGGAGGTGACCGGCGGACGCCGAGCGGTCGGGTGGATCGGCCACCAGTCGTCTCTCTACGGCCACTTGACCGTGCGCGAAAACCTCCTGTTCTGGGCCCAGCTCTACGACCTGCCCGCGGCGCGCGCGCGCGCGCGCGTGACGGAGCTGCTGGGGCGGCTGGGCATGACCGACCGTGCCGACCAGCCCGTGCGAGTGCTGTCGCGCGGGCTGATGCAACGGGTGACCATCGCGCGCGCCCTGGTGCACGATCCGGAAGTGCTGCTGCTCGACGAGCCCTTCACGGGCTTGGACCTCGCGGCTGCGGGTGAGTTTCGCCGGCTCCTGGGAGAGCTGGCGGGCCAGGGCCGGATTGTGGTGCTCGCGACTCACAACGTGGATGAGGGCGTGGAGCTGGCCACCGACATCGCGTTCCAGGTGCGCGGTCGATTCGTGCATTTCGCGCCGCGCGCCGCGCGCAACGCGGGAGAGATCGGAGAGGCGTACCGGCGGGCCGTGGGGAACGGCGAGGGTGGTGGAGGTGGGTGACGTGTTACGCCACGCCTGGGTGATCGCGCGCAAGGACCTGCTGCTCGAATTCCGCTCGCGTACCGCGTTTGTTTCGGCCACGGTGTTCGCCGCGCTCGTGCTGACGGTGTTCGAGTTCGGACGCGATCCGACGGCGGTCGCGACGTCCGACCTCGCGCCGAGCATCCTCTGGGTGACGTTCACCTTCGCCGGCATGCTGGCGTTGAACCGGGCATTCCAGCTCGAGCTCGAGAATCAGGCGCTCGACGCTCTCCTCGTGGCACCGATCAGCCGCACGAGCCTGTACTGGGCCAAGCTCGTCGCGAACTGCATCTTCGTGGGCGTGGTAGAGGCCATCGCGCTGCCGCTGTTCGTGCTGTTCTTCGACGTGCCCGTGGGCGGGATCCTCCTGCCCCTGATCGGCGTCATCGCGCTCGCGACCGTGGGGTTCATCGCGGTGGGCACATTGTTCAGCGCCATGGTGAGCAGGACGCGGTTTGCCGAGCTGATGCTCCCGGTGCTGTTGTTGCCGTTCCTCGTGCCGCCCCTGATTGGAGCCGTGCAGGTTACAGCGCAGCTTCTGGCCGGCCGGCCCTTGAGCGAGGGGGAAGGCTGGCTTAGGTTGCTCGCCGCGTACGACGTCGCGTTCCTGACGCTCGCGACGCTCCTGTTTCCGACGACGGTGAACGAATGACCATCGCGCAGCGCGGTCGCTGGGTCTCCCTCGTAGCCCTGATTTTCCTGGCCGGTGTGTACGTGCGCGCGCTCGTTTTCACCCCGGAGGAGCGCACGCAGGGGTTGGCACAGAAGATCTTCTACGTGCACGTCCCCGCCGCCTGGTCCGCCATGCTCGCCATGGGGCTCGTGGGGCTTGCCAGCATCCTGTTCCTCATGATGAAGGACTATCGCTACGACCGCTTCGCCGCGGCGTCGGCCGAGGTCGGCACGGCGTTCTCGCTGGTGATGCTCACCACCGGGCCCATCTGGGCAAAGCCGGTCTGGGGAACGTGGTGGACGTGGGACGCGCGCCTGACGCTCACCCTGTTCCTTTTCTTCCTGTTCGTCGGATACCAGTTGCTGCGGGGTGCGGTGAACGAGACGTCGCTCCGGGCGCGCTACTCCGCGGTCCTCGGGATCTGCGGTCTGGTGTTGCTGCCCTTCATTCACCTCAGCGTCTATCTGTTCCGCACGCTGCATCCGATGCCCATCGTGCTGAAACCCAGTGCACCGTCTCTGCCCCCGAGCATGCTCATCACGCTGCTGAGCTCGTTCGCCGTGTTCACGCTGCTCTATATCGGATTCGTGATGCAGGTGTACGGCGCAGCCGCGGCACGTGACGCCGCCGTCGGGGGAGGGCGCTGAGCCGTGCCGCAGAACGGCGGTTACATGGTGGCCGCCTATATCGCGGCGGCGGCGATCCTGGTGGGGTACGCGGTGGTGCTCGCCCGGCGGAAGCCGGGGCCCTAAGGCTCGCGTCGACCCGCGCGCAGCTCGGCCCGCACGTGGGACAGGCGCTCGAGGCCGTCGGGGACCTGCGAGGCCCACAAGTTCAGCGCTTCATCGGCGGCGCGGGTGTCCCCCGCCAGGAACAGCGCCTGCGCGTTGGCGCGCAGAGCATCCGCACCGCCTCCCGCCGCGTACGCCCGAGCGAACCGCGCCGCGGCTTCCACCGGGCGACCTGCTCGCTGGTAGAGCTCACCCGCCGCCATGGCCGCGTCCGGCCGCTCTTCGAGCACGAGGACCTGCTCGTAGGCCCCCAGGGCTTCCCGCTGGCGGAAGGCCATCTGATACGCCTCCCCGAGGAGCATCCAGCCGTCCGGGCTGCCCGGGAACCGGTCGACCGCGCGCTGCGCCGCGGCGACGGCTCCCCAGCGGTCATCGAGGGCGCGGCGCAGGTGCACGAGGGCCGCGAACGGCTCGGCGAAGGCCGGAGAGACCGCACAACCAAGGCGTAGCCACCACTCGGCGCGGCGCGGCGCGTGGCGCTGGCAGGCAGCGGCGCGCCGCACCGCGAATCGGGCGAGTGAGGCTCGTAAAGGGCGGAGCATTGCTTGATAATGGGATTTGAGGCGGTGAAATTGCAAATAGTTATGGTCCAGGCGTCGCAGCCGCTCGCGGGGCGGCGAGTCGTAGTCACCCGCGCGCGGGAGCAGGCGGGAGAGCTGGTCCAAGCCCTCACGAGCCTGGGCGCCGAGGTCATCGCCGCTCCCACCATTCGCATCGAACCGCTCGGCGACCTCGAGCCGCTGCGCGTTGCCCTCGCCGACCTGGCGCGGTACCGGTGGATCGTGTTCACCAGCCAGAACACCGTGCAGGTCGTGCTCGACCATCTGCCGGCGTGGGGGCATGGGCTGGCGCAACTTGGCCAGACACTGGTCGCCGCGATCGGGCCCGCCACGGGGACAGCCTTGACCGCGCGTGGGGTGCGGGTTGACCTCCTTCCCAAGGGCTACGTGCAAGAGGAGCTCGTGCAAGCGATGCGCGCGAAGGGTGAGTTGCGCGGTGCCCGGGTCCTGATCCCCCAGGCGGAGACCGCTCGCGATGCGCTGTCGGAGGGCCTGCGAGCCGAGGGCGCGCTCGTGGATGTCATCCCTGTGTACCGCACGGTGGCCGCCATGGACGACGGGGCGATGCTGGCGCGGGAGATTCTCGCGGGACGGGTGGATGCCGTGACGTTCACTTCATCCTCGACCGTGCAGTCCTTCGCTCGGGCGGTGGGTGCCGAGGCCGCGACGAGCGATCGCTACGCGGCGGCGGTGATCGGCCCGGTGACGGCCGCGACGGCGCGGGAGCATGGGCTGCCGGTCGCGATCGAGGCGGAGGAGTACACGACGGCGGGGGTGATCGACGCCCTCGTGCGGCACTTCGGCAACGTGGGACGTGGGACGGGAGACGTGTGACGAAGACACTCAGGATCGGGACGCGCGGAAGCAAGCTCGCGCTCTGGCAGGCCGAATGGGTGCGCGACCGGCTCGCGCGCCACGGGGTCGAGACCGAGGTCGTGATCATCAAGACGCAGGGGGACGCGGATGTCGACCGCCCGCTGCATGAGCTACCGGGCACCGGGTTCTTCACCAAGGCCATCGAAGAAGCGCTGATCGATGGCCGGGTGGACGTTGCCGTCCACTCGCTCAAGGATCTTCCCACGACGCTCACGAAGGGGCTCGCCTTGGGCGCCGTGCCCGAGCGGGTGGACCCGTCGGAAGCGCTGGTGGCGCGCCAGGCGGGCGTGGCATCTATCGCCGCTCTCCCGGCGGGCGCGCGCGTCGGTACGTCGAGCCTGCGACGGGTGGCCCAGATCCGCTACCTGCGCGAAGACCTCACGATCGTCCCGCTGCGCGGCAATGTGCCGACCCGCGTGCAGAAGGTGAAGGACGGGTCGGACCTCGATGCGGCCCTTCTGGCCGGGGCGGGGCTCGAGCGGCTGGGCCTCGAGCAGTCGATCGCGGCGAAGCTCGATCCGCTCGAGGTGATGCCGGCTCCCGGGCAGGGCGCGTTGGGTCTCGAAGTGCGGGCCGGCGACCAGGCCGCGGCCGCTGCGTTGCGACCGCTCGATCACGCCGCGAGCGCCGGCCGGGTGGCCGCCGAACGCGCGCTCCTGGCCGCGCTCGGCGGCGGGTGCCAGGCACCGGTGGCGGCGTTTGTGGAGAACGGGACGAGGGACGGGGGACGGGGGAAAGGGCGGCTGTACGGCAGAGTCACGGCGACGGATGGCTCGGTCCAGCTCACGGCGTCGGCGGAGTTCGATCCGGACGATCCGACGGGGACGGGCAAGGCCGTCGCGGACTTGCTGCGCGGCCAGGGCGCACTAGAGTTACTCGCGCGATGAGCCAGTTCCCGATTCGACGCATGCGGCGGTTGCGCCGCACGCCGGCGCTCCGCCGGCTGGTGCAGGAGACGCATCTCGCGCCCTCTCAGCTCGTGTGGCCGATGTTCGTGCGCCATGGCGAGGGGGTGCGCGAGGAGGTCGGCGCGCTTCCGGGTGTCTACCAAACGTCGGTCGACGAGCTGGTGAAAGACGCCGAGCGCGCGGCGCAACTCGGGCTCGGGGGAATCATTCTGTTCGGCCTGCCCGCGATGAAGGACGGCACGGGGTCCGAGGCATACGACGAGCAGGGGATCGTGCAGCAGGCGATCCGGGCAGTGAAGCGCGCGGTGCCGCAGCTCCTCGTGATCGGGGACGTGTGTCTGTGCGAGTACACCGATCACGGCCACTGTGGGGTCATCGTGGACGGCGACGTGGACAATGACTCCTCCGTGTACTTGCTCGGCAAAGTGGCGGTCGTGCAGGCGCGGGCGGGCGTCGACATCGTGGCGCCGAGCGATATGATGGACGGGCACGTGGCCGGGATCCGCAAGGCGCTCGACGCGGCGGGCCACTCGCGGATCCCGATCATGTCCTACGCCGCGAAGATGGCCTCGGCGTTCTACGGCCCGTTCCGCGAGGCGGCGGGCTCCACGCCGCAGTTTGGGGACCGGCAGACCTATCAGATGCAGGGCACCAATCTCGACGAGGCGATGAAGGAAATCCGGCTCGACGTGGAAGAGGGCGCGGACCTCATCATGGTGAAGCCCGCGATGCCGTGTCTCGACATCATCAGCCGGGCGAAAGCCGAGTTCGGCTCACCGATCGCGGCCTACCAGGTGAGCGGCGAGTACGCGATGATCAAAGCCGCGGCGCAGCGGGGCATGCTGGACGAGGGCCGCGCGATGTGGGAGTCGCTCTATGCGATTCGGCGCGCGGGCGCCGACATCGTGCTCAGCTACTTCGCGCCCTGCGCGGCGGAATTGTTATAAGGGGAGCGGCGTGCACGACCCCCGCGCGCATCTCTTCTCGACGCTGCTGTCCTTGGTCGCAGTCTCTTGTGTCCGGCCCCCCGAAGCCGAGAAGGCCAGCACCGACACCACGCACTATACGGTTCCCGCGCTTCCGCCGGATTCGATACCCATGGCTGTTTGGAAGGAGATCCACGATCCGCGCAACATGGAGCCCTCAGCTCCCGAATGGGCGGCGCCGTTCGCGCGCAACCTCATACTTCTCACTTTTCGAGAAGACGCGTCTCAAGCCCAGAGGCAACAGGCGGTGGATGCAGTCGGTGGCGTGGTAATCGGTGGGACCCCTGCCGGAAGAGGTGGATTCTACTACGTCCGGATCAAGGACGACGGGACATCCCGGCCTTTGTTTCGGGCCACTGCACAGCTTCGGGCGATGCCACAGGTTGACCTCGCGAGTCCAGACCTGCCCTCGTTCAAACTCGGGGATCTGCGCCGTTCACGCTGACTCACAACGAGGCACCCCAGGGTATTCCCCGTCGGCGGCGGAGCGTTCGGCCATCACGCCGACCGCGGTAGCAGCACCGCCCGCCACAACAGCGCGGCCACACCCGCCCCGAGCAACGGACCGATCCAGTAGATCGCTTGTCCCTGCATCGCGTGCCCCGCGATCGCCGGCCCCAAGGCGCGCGCGGGATTCATCATCGAGCCGGTCAGATGTCCACCGACCAGCGCATCCACGAAGATGGCGAGCCCGATGCCGAAGCCTCCGATCCTCGGAGCCTCGGACGACACAGCCGTGCCGAACACCGCGCTGACGAGGAAGAACGTGAGCACGGCTTCGATCCAGACCCCCTCGACGAACGTGACCGTGGGGCCGAGCTGCGCGGCGCCGGACATCGCGGCGTGCACCGGGCCGCTCGGCAGGAGCAGGTTGACGAGGAAGGCGCCGATGATGGCCCCGACCAGCTGAGCGGCGACATAGGCGCCTGCGGTCCGGCCGTCGATCTTGCCCGCGAGCCAGATCGCAAACGTCACGGCCGGATTCATGTGGCCGCCCGAGATGTTCATCGTGGCGGACACGAGGACCGCCATCCCCACGCCGTGCACGGCGGCCATGCCCACCAATCCCAGAGCTCCGCCCGTCGCGCCGTTCATGACGATGCTGCCGGCACCGAGGAAGACGAACAGCAGCATCCCGACCATCTCGGCGGTGAGCGGCCGAATCAGTTTGGACATGACGCAGGGCTCCGGAGAAGGAGGAGCGGCAATCTAGAACGCGCTAGGCGCGTCGCAACACCACCGACGCGTTGATTCCGCCGAACCCGAAGGAATTCGAGACGACGATCTCCGGCGCGGCAGCCCGGCCGTCGCGGGGCAGGCAGTCGAGGTCGCAGGCAGGATCCGGGCGCTCGAGATTGATCGTGGGCGGGAGCCAGCGGCGCTCCATGGCGAGCGCGCAGATCGCCGCCTCGATGGCGCCGCTCGCCCCGAGCGCGTGGCCGTAGTAGCCCTTCGTGCCGCTCACGGAGAGGCGATAGGCGTGGTCGCCGAACACCTGCTTGATGGCACTGGTTTCGGTCGAGTCGTTGAGCGGCGTAGAGGAGCCATGCGCGTTGACGTAGCCGACTTCGGCGGGACGGACGACGGCGTCGGCGAGCGCGAGGCGCATGGCGCGCGCGGCCTGCTGGCCGTCGGGTCGGGGGGCCGTCATGTGATAGGCGTCGTTCGTGAACGCGTAGCCGATCACTTCCGCGTAGATGCGCGCGCCGCGGGCGAGCGCCCGCTCCCGCTCCTCGAGGATCAGCACCGCCGCTCCCTCGCCCATCACGAACCCATCGCGCGATTCGTCGAACGGCCGCGAGGCGTGGGCGGGATCGTCGTTGCGCGTGCTCATCGCGCGGATGATGCTGAACGCGGCGAACGTCATGGGGGCGAGGGGCGCCTCTGAGGCGCCCGCGAGCATCACGTCCGCCCGCCCCTCGCGGATCGTGTGGAAGGCCTCACCGACGGCGATCGTTCCCGAGGCACAGCTCATCGCATTGGTCAGGTTGGGGCCGGTGAACCCGAATTCGATCGCGATATTGCAGCTGGCGGCGCCGGGAAAGACGGCGAGCGCGAGACTCGCGTCGAGGCCACGCGGGCCCTCGGCCTGGAAGCAGGGCACCTGCGCCTCGGCGAACGCAACTCCGCCCAGCGCCGACCCCATCATCGCTCCGACGCGGTCCTTATCCTCCTGCTCCGGCCGGACGCCCGCGTCCTCTACGGCGAGCCGAGCGCTCGTCACCGCGAGCTGCGAGAAGCGATCGAGTCGCTTGGCGCGTTTCTGGTCCAGGTGATCCTGCGGTCGGAAATCGGGAATCTCAGCTGCGATCCGGCTCTTGAATGGCTGCGGGTCGAATCGGGTGAGCGTGCGCACGGCCGAGCGGCGCGCTACCAAGCCGTCCCACAACCCGTCGGCTGCAGTGCCGATCGGCGTGACGGCTCCCACCCCGGTGATCACCACCCGACGATTGTCCATCAAGATCCCCCCTCCACCGCTCGTTTGATTCCCGTCAGCGTCCGCGATGCGATCCCATGTATGAACACCGGCCCGATCACGAGCTCGGCCGCTACCTTACCCACGACGGGCCAGGTGGGGCCGGTCCACTGATGCACGATAGCGACGTCCACGCCCCCGCCTCCGTCAGCCGCCTGCGGCTCCAAGCGCCACACGACGTCCATGCCCCGCGTGATACCCCGGACGTGCCGATACCGAATCTCGTGCACGGCCCGGTCGACTGTCATCTGGGAAACCCACCAGGCCGGGTAGCGCACCGGTCCAAACGGGCGCCACGCCGCCATCTCGACCAAGCCGCCCAGCCCGCTCGGATCCCGCTCGAGAAAACGTACCCAACGGTAGTGGGACAGGATCTCGGGCCAGCGCTCGATCCTGGCAGCGGCGTCGAACACGCGCGCGAGCGGCGCGCGGATCGCGATCTGGTCGACGGTACGCATGGGCTATGGTTCCCATGCTGCAACGACGCGAAAGCCCGGTCGGTAGCGGGCCACCGGAGGCGCGCCGGCGTCGCGCAGCAGCGCGTTGAATTCCCCGCGGGTGTAGCCCCGTCGCAAGGACAGCACTCCGTCATGCCGCGTCGTGGCGTCGAAGCCCAGCGGGAACGACACGAGCCACAACGCGGCCATGGCAACCCGCGAGCGCCGCAGGTCGGCGAGCACCACCGCCCGGCGCGCGAGCGTGTTACATGTCGCGATCCAGCGCGCCGCGACCTCAGCGGGCAGATGGTGCAGGACCTGACTGGCGATCACCACGTCCACCGAGCGGGGCGCGAGCGGCAGCGCGTTGCCGTCGGCGAGCACGAGCGCGACATCGCCGCCGTCAGCATCCCGCGCGGCGGCGGCCGCCGCGCGATTCAGCTCGACACCGATGGTCCGGAGCGTGATACCGTGCCGGCGCGCGGCCTTCGCCGCAGCCCGCGGGATGTCTCCGAGTCCAGTTCCGATATCGAGCAACGTCCACGTTGCGCCCATCCCACGTCCCGCTTCCCCCTTCCCCTTGTCGAAGATCGGTTCAAGCGCGCGCACCACCGCGCGCGTGCCGCCGAACAGCGTGTTGAGGGTCGCGATATCCGCAAGCTCGCGCCGCACTAGACCCGGCTCGGCATGCGGATCATCGAGCAGCTCGGTGCCGATCATCCGCCCTGCAGGCTCCGGTAGCCGCCCCGGTAGTAGAGGAGCGGGCTGCGCTCGGTCGAAGTGCCGCCGGTGACGAGCCCCAAGAACACCGTGTGGTCGCCCCCCGGGACGGCCGCTTGCTTCTCGCACTCGATGCTCGCCACCACGCCGTCCAGGATCGGAATGCCGCGCTTGTTCTCCTGGTAGCCCACGCCGGCGAAGCGGTCGGGATGCTCGGCGGCAAACCGGCGCGACAACGCCTCCTGGTCCGCCGCCAGCACGTTGAGCGCGAAGTCCCGTGCGGCCTCGAGCGCCGGATGCATGTCGTGTTCGCGATTCACCGCGACGAGCAGCAAGGGCGGGTCGAGCGACACGGATGCGACTGAGCTCGCCGTCATCCCGATCGGCCGACCGTCCGGGGCCCGAGTCGTGAGCACCGTGACCCCTGTCGCAAATCGGCCGAGCAGCTGGCGGAAGTGAGAAGCGTCGACGCCCGGCATGGATGCCTAGGAGAGCAGGCGAGCGAGCACGCCGGGAGTGAGCAGACGCCCGGCGGGCACGAAATTCCCCGTCGCGCCGACCATCAGATCCGCGAGCCCCGGGTACTGCTCGAGCCGCCGCACGACCCGGTTCGTGAGCGCGGGCCAGCCCACACCGAACCCGATCAGTCGCTCGAGCACCCATTTGGTCCCGAACACGGCTCGACGAGCCGCACGGTAGGGCAGGAGCGCCGCCCGCGTGAGCGGCGTGCCGTTCGTCAACGCGGGCAACAGCGTGTCGGCCGCGAGCTCCGCTCCCCGGAGCGCGCTGTAGATGCCCTGGCCCGTAAACGGATCGAAGAAGTCCGCGGCGTCGCCGACGAGGAGCGCGCCGCCCTGATCGGCCACCGCGCGGCGCGTCCACCGGGCGAACGGACCCGCCGGGAGCACTTCGCGCACCAGGCGGCGCGGATCGAACCGGCCGCGTAGCCGGGGGAACCGCTCGAGCTCCTGGAAGAACGTCGCGCGGAAGTCGCGATCCCGTCGCCGCACCACGCCCAGCGGGAGAACGAGCGCAACCGTTGTGACGTCGCCGCCGATGGGGCCCATTCCCACATAGCCGCAGTCGCTGACGTGCAGCTCGCCCACGTCGCCCATCTCTGCGACGGCGCCGACGTGCGCGGTGAACGCGATGCGATACGGCGGCGAGCGGCGCGCTACCCCCAGCCGGCGCGCCACGACGGAGTTCAGGCCGTCCGCACCCACCACCACGCGCGCCCGGATGGCGTCCCGTCCGCCGCCTGGCGTGCGGGTGACCACGCCGGCCACGGCACCATGCTCGAACAGGAGATCGTCGACCGCTACGTCGTCGCGAACCACGGCACCCGCTCGTTCGGCGGCGTCGCGCAGCAGGAGATCGAAGGTCGCGCGGGGCAGGGCGTAGCTGTAGGGCCGGGGCGGGGGTGGCACGTCGTCGCAAGGGCGATCGAAGCGACCGCACATCGCGGCGCCGTTCGGCGCCACCACCTGCATGCCGTACAACCGCGCAGGCGCCGCGCGCTCGACGGCCGCGAGCACGTCGCTGCCCAGCCGCTCGAGCAGCCGGGTGGTCTCGGGGCTCAGGTACTCAGAGCAGGGTTTGTGGCGGGGAAACCGCTCCCGGTCGAGCAGCAGGACCCGCGCGCCGCCCCGCGCGAGGTGCCGCGCGGTGGCGGACCCCGCGGGGCCCGCGCCTACCACCACCGCGTCCCACGAGGTCATCGAGCGCTCAGGAGGCCGACGCCCGCACCCGCCAGTGTCGCAGCGAGGTTGACACCGTCGTTGTCGAGCCAGCGCCAGCCGGCGAGCTGCCGCACGGGCTCGTGACAGACGGCATCCCGCTGTTCCCAGCGGGCGGCGCACGCCGGGCACTCGTACACCCCCTGGACGGTGGCGCCGAGGGTGGAGTCCGCGAACATGCCCGCGATCCCGGCTACGGCCAGAGGCCACACGCCCAGGAGCGCGCCGCGGGGCGCGAGCGCCATGGCGAGCGCACTCATGACGAGCGCTCCCGCCAGACCGCCCAGGGTACCGAGCGCGGTCACACCGCCCGAGACCCCGCGGGTCACCCGGGCCCAGGTCGTAATGAGTCGCGGTGGAAGGGGGGAAAACGATCCGATCTCGGTCGCCCACGTGTCCGCGGCTGCCGCCGCGAGCGCACCGGCGGCGGCCGGCCACGAGCCGCAGAGCGCGGCGATGGCCGTCACGCCGCCGTTCGCCAGGACCTGACGTGCCGTGCGGCGTCCGCCGTGGCCAGTGGAGAGCCTGGTGAGCAGGCTGCCGGAAACAAGAAAGGCGAAGAGCAGCACCGCTCCCCGCCATCCGAGACCCCAGTACACGGCTGTGCCGACGCCCACGGCGGCCGCGACGCCGTCAGCGGTCAGCCACGTCACTCGCCGAACAGCTCATGCAGGATACGGCGCTTCAGCTCTGGCGGCGCGGATTTGGAGCGGCAGCGGGCTTGGAGGAACTTGAGGAAGGCGTCCTGATGGTCGAATTGCTCACCACACGGGCTACAGGCTTCTAAGTGCTCCCGGACCTCATTCTGAAGCTCAGGCGTCAGCTCCTGGTCCAGGAACTCGTACAGGTGCTCCAACGCCTCACGACAATTCATGTGCGACTTCCCTTGATGTAGCCCATGTCCACCGCATAGTCGTGCAGCTTCGCCTGCAACAACCTGCGCCCCCGGAATAGCCGTGATTTGACCGTGCCGATCGGCACCTCGAGGATACGGCTGACCTCCTCGTAGCTCATGCCCTCCACGTCGCTCAACACCACGGCCTCCCGGAATTGTTCCGGCAGCTCGTCGATGGCCCGGAGGACCTCGTCGTCCACGATCTGGTCGAAAAAGCGCTCCTGGGGGTCGTCGTCCTGTCCCTGGTCGAAGACAGCGAAGGGCTCGATGGCGTCGATATCCACCGATTCGGGGTGACGCGTGCGGCGCCGGTATTCATTAATGAAAGCATGGCGGAGGATGGTGAGAAGCCATCCCTTGGCGTTCGTCCCTTGCTGATACTGGTGCCAGGCGCGGTACGCCTTGAGGATCGTCTCCTGGACCAGGTCGTCGGCGTCGGCAGAGTTGCCGGTGAGCCGGAGCGCCACACGGTACAGCGAGTCCAGGTGGACGAGCGCCTCGCGCTCGAAGCTCGCGCGCTTCTCGTCAGCGGGTGCCGGACTATTCGGAACGGACATGGCTTTGAAAGCTGGAGTCGGGCTCCCGGGTTCCGCAATGGGGTGCTAGGTTACGCGCGCCGTGATTCACAGCATCGTGCCACTGGCCGTCTTAGAGGCTGTCCGCAACCTCGATACGCCGGTCGAAGACGGGCTCACGGAGTTCGCCGAGGAGCTGTTGAGCAAGCGCCTCGGGCTGTCGGAGACCGTCGCTCTTCAGCTGGCGCAGTACGAGGCGCTGGTGCGGCGGGACGCCCGGGTGGACCAGGGCCACGTCGAGGCGCTGCTGCGGCTGGTGGGCCGCCGCCCGGACGCCGACCTCGTGTTCGCCGACGCCGGACGGCGTGTGGCGCGGCGCGCGGTACGCCGGCTGCGCTTCCCCTCACGACTACTCGCTCGCTCGAGCCCCGCGGTCTTCGGTTTCGGCGCGGCGCGGCGCGCGGCGCGGGCCGTGCTCGGCGGCGAGCTGAGCCGCGAGGGTCACGTGCCGGTGGCGCGCGTCTCCGGTCTCCTCGCCGCGAGCGCCACTCCCGACGGCGCCGCGTGCACCCTGTACGCGACCGCGTTCGCCGAGCTGCTTCGGCTCCTGGTGGGGTTCGAGGGGACGATGGTGCACACCTCCTGCCGTGCCCTCGGCGCCGACCGCTGTGAGTGGCGTGCGGCGACTCCCGACCCCCGGCACCAGTGATGGCGGGCGGGCCGCTCGCGGATCTCGACGCTCGAGCGCTCGGGGACGCACTCGCGGAGATGGGTGTCGACGGGTGGTTGCTGTTCGACTTCCGTCACGTCAACCCGGTCGCGGGGCGCGTGCTCGGCGAACAGGCGGTGGGCATGGGCACGCGGCGCCTGTTCGTGCTGCTGCCCCGCACCGGGAAGCCCGTCGCGATCGCGCACCGCATCGAGCAACACGCGCTTGCGGGATTCCCGGGCGAGGTGCGGCCCTACTCCTCGTGGCGCGAGTTGCACGCCGAGCTGCGCCCGCTCGTAGCGAACCGGACGCTCGCCATGGAAGTCTCACCGGGGGACGCAGTCCCCTATCTCGACCGCGTGCCGGCGGGCGTGGTCGAGCTGGTGCAGTCGCTCGGGGGCCGGGTGGTCCCGTCGGCGCCGCTCGTGACCCGCTTCGCGGCCCGCTGGAACGCGACGGAGCTGGAAGGCCATCGGCGGGCCGCGCGGGCGATCGCCGAGATCGCGGGCGAGGCGCTGAGGTGGGCAGGGGCCGAGACTGCGCGTGGCGCGGAGGTGCGGGAGACCACGGTGCAGGGGCGGGTTCTGGATGCGTTTGCGCGCGCCGGCCTCTTCACGGACGAGCCGCCGATCGCGGCGTTCCAGGAGAACTCGGCCCTGCCCCACTACCAGCCGCACGCGGGCGCGGACCGCAGGTTGCAGACGGGCCAGGTCGTGCTGCTCGACCTGTGGGCGGGGCCGGGCCAGGGCACGGTGTTCGCCGATCAGACGTGGATGGCGTTCGCGGGCCGTTCACCAGACGCCGAGGTGCGCCGGGTGTGGGACGCCGTGTGGCGGGCGCGCGACGGGGTCGTGGAGCGACTGAGAGAGCAGTGGGGGACGGGAAGCCCAAGAGTGACTGAGATTACGGGCGCCGATCTCGACGACGTGGCTCGCGGCGTGATTCGCGACGCCGGCTACGGTGCGTATTTCGTCCACCGGACGGGACACTCGATCGATCGTGAGCTGCATGGGTCGGGACCGCACCTCGACAATTATGAAACTGCCGATACGCGCGCCCTCATCGCGGGCGTGGGCTTCTCTGTGGAGCCAGGTGTCTACCTCCCGGGACGATTCGGCATGCGGAGCGAGATCAACGTCTATCTCGGGGAAACGGGGCCCGAGGTGACCCCTCCCGCGCCGCAGACGGAGCTGCTGCTAATCTGAAAGTGCTGCCCAACTTGGGGGCTTGCGATGTCCCCCAAATGGGTGTCATTTTCGCGCAACCCCGTCGGAGCCGTCATTCCACTCGGACGAGGTATCCCCCAGGTCGGCCGTTGGGGGTCGTGACTTTGCTGTTACGAGCCGTCACCAACTCTGGATTTGTTGCGGACATGCGTGATGTCAGCGATACCCGGTCGTCTTCGTCTTTGGAGGGTGTACCCATGACCTATCGTGTGCGAGGCGCTGTCGGTCAGCTGATCGCGCTCGGGCTAGCGACGGTACTGGCGGTCGCAAGTGGGGCGACGCCGCTCGCCGCTCAGGAGGCGACGGGGAAGATCGAGGGGACGGTGACGGATCAGGGGGGCGCCCCGATCGGTAACGCGCAGGTGACGCTGGTCGGAACTGCGTACGCGGCGCTGACCAGTGACAAAGGATACTACTTCATCAACAACGTCCCGGCCGGTAGCTACACCGTCCGGGCGAAGTTTATCGGGTACACCGCAGCCGAGGTCACCGGCGTCCGGGTGCTCGGCGGCCAGACGCTGACGACCAACATCAAGCTGACGCCGTCGGCCGTGGCGATCGGCCCGGTGGTGATCGAGGCCGCGGCCAACCCGATCGTGCCGCGCGATCAGGTGACCTCGAAGGTCACGGTCACCGCCGCGGACATCCAAAACCTCCCCCTCAATGATCTCCGCAGCGTCATAAGCCTCCAGCCGGGCGTGGTCGAAAGCGGCAAGCTCCGGGGTGTGTCGATCCGCGGCGGGCGGCCGGGCGAGGCGGCGGTCTACGTAGAAGGGGTCCTGGTCCGCAACACGCAGCGCGGGTTCACCCCGCTCGAGATCGGCACGAACGCGGCCGAAGAGGTGTCGGTGACGACGGGCGCCATCTCGGCGGCGTACGGGGACGCGCAGTCGGGCGTGATTTCCAACACCTTCAAGAGCGGCTCCACGAAGTTCAAGGGCTCGATGTCGTACCAGACGGACGACATGGGTCTGTGGGACAACGTCGGGTTCAACCGTATCGAAGCCAGCTTGAGCGGGCCGGTCCTGCACAACCTGACCTTCTTCGTGTCGACGACGCTGCAGGGCACAAAATCCACCGCGTCGAACACGATCGACGGCCTGGTTCCGGTCCAGGCCGGGTCGCAGAACGACCGGCCGATTTTCGTCATGAATGGCGTGGACACGATCGTCCGCCAGCCGAACACGTGGAGCGCGAACGGGGCCGTGACCGACACGGCGGACGTCGCGATCCCGCGCTTCGTCCAGGTCAACGGGACTTGCGGCGACTACGGCGCGGTCGAGGCGCCCGCGCCAGGCAGCTCCACCGCCAACGCGATCCGCGGCAACTACGACGTCCAGTGCCAGTCGTTGCGCATGCCCTTCTCGTCGTGGGGGCAGAACACACTGATGGCGAAACTGCAGTACACGTACGGCAATGGCTCGCGCATCAGCGCGGTGGGAGCCGCGGGCAACAACATGAACCGCAACCTGAACCTCGGCCAGAACCTGGTCTCGAGCGCGTCGAGCGATCTCTACAACCCCGCCAACTACACGGGGACGAGTGTCACGAGCTATGCGACATTCCTGACCTGGACGCAGAACCTGGCGCGGTCGAGCGAGCGCGCCATGGCGGTGGACGTGAGGCTCTCGTATCAGTCCGACCGCTCGATCACGGGCATCCTGACGCGCCAGTCAGACCTCGACACGCGCAATCCGTTCGGCGGGTTCATTCTGTCGCCCTTCGACTACCTGATCGATTTCAACACGACGCACTCGGTCCGGATCAAGGATTCGACCTACCAGAACGTGCATTACCTCGACGACATCCAGATGAAGTGCGTGGCGGCCGGCGAGGGCGCGTGCCAGGACGACCTGCCGTACCTGAACAACAACGATCTCAATTCGGTGCAGCCGTACCGGATGAACCCGTACGGTGTGGAGCAGAGCAACCGGCTGGCGCTCTACACCTCCGGGCTCGACAACCGCGTGCAGCTCACGAGCGAGCAACGCTGGCTGGGCTACGTCAACTTCGACTGGCAGGCGGATCGGTACAACCGCATCAAGGCAGGAGGGGAGTACCACTCGTTCAACACCGCCCGCTATGACGCGGTAAACGGCATCAACAGCTCGTTCGCCTTGAACGCGTATCACGCGACGCCGATCACCTTCGGCGGCTACATCGAGGACCGGCTCGACCTGGGCGACGTGGTGATCGTGGGCGGGCTGCGCTACGACTACTATGATTCGCAGGCGAGTTTCCCGCTCGTGCCGGGCCGAATCTCGACGGTGGGCGTCCTGCCGTCGGACTCCGTGTGCTATCCCGCGAACGCCAACCGGCCCCCCGGTGTCGACGAGTGTGGCATCATCCCGGGCGCGACGCAGCCGTTCGATCCGTACAATCCCACGGCCTCCTTCATCCGCGCGCCGAGCCACACCGCGTGGAGCCCGCGGATCCAGGTGTCGTTCCCGGTGACCGAGAACACGAAATTCCGTCTCTCGTACGCGCACCAGGTGATGACGCCCGATTTCGACCTCATGTTCCGGGGCTTGAACACCGATCTCGCGGGCACGAACCGCAACCAGACGTTCGGGCGCGACCTGGACTTCGCGAAGACCATCATCTTCGAGTTCGGCTTCACGCACGCCTTCAGCCGCGACATGGTGTTCGACATCGCGGCGTACAACAAGGACAAGCTGGCCGACGTGGCGGTGCGGATCTACCAGCTGGCGGATCCGCAGCAGCCCAGCGGTACGGCGAACGTCTACAACACGGGTGACGCCCGCATCGCCACCAATGCCGACTTCGGCAACGTGCGCGGCATCGACATGCGGCTCGACAAGCGTTTCTCGAACCTGTTCAGCGGCGCGATCAGCTACACCATTCAGGTCGCCAAGAACACGGGTTCCGACCCCTTCAGCTACATCAACGTCGCGGCGCGCGAGATCAACGGCCTGACGGGCGAGACCAGCCCGCCGGCGCAGGCGATCCTGCCGACCGACGACAACCGCACGCACAACATCACGGGCTCCCTGGCGCTCCAGCTCCCGAATGACTGGCACAAGGGCACCACCATGGGGAGCATCTTCCGGAATTTCGGCGCCTTCGCCGCGTTCCGGTTTGCGAGCGGCTTGCCGTTCACGCCGCTCGTCCCGCAGGAGCAGGGTTATACGTTCTCGAGCCTGTGCGGCCTCGCCTGCATCCGCGAAGGTCCCATCAACAGCATCACGCTGCCGTGGTTCAAGAACGTGGACCTGCGCCTCACCAAGGGCATGCATCTGGGCCGCATGGACTGGACGCTGTTCGCCGAGGGCCGGAACATTTTCAACTTCAAGAACGTGATCGACGTCTTCTGGGAGACCGGGGACGTTACCTACGACAAGTACAAGCAGAAGTTCATCGACGAGCAGACGGCGCTGCTGACGGGTGAAGCGGGCGGCGCGGGGATCCTGACGGCGACCAACGCGGTGGACTTCACGGCGTTGAACGGCGGCTGCGCCGGCTGGCAGGGGAAGAACAACGGCAACTTCTCGAGCGGCCCGGTGGACTGCGTGCTGCTGATGCGGGCCGAGGCGCGCTACGGCAACGGCGACGGCGTCTTCACCGAGCAGGAGTACGACGCGGCGTTTACGGGCTGGTACAACCTCATGAACGCGCCGAGCCGGTTCTACGGACCGGGGCGGCTCATCCGTGTGGGTCTCGAGCTCACGTTCTGAGGATCGCGTGACGGGTCTTTCCATGCGAAGGAGTGGGGCTATGTCGAATCGTTCGTTGGCGCGTGGATTCCAGGCAGCTGCGGCCGTCGCGCTGGGATTGGTCTTCGTGGCGCCGCGCGCAGGCGCGGTACCGAAGCCGGGCGTCCGGCGGCCGGCGCTGCAGCTCTTCGCCGGGTTCCTGAGCGAGATGACCATCAACCGCTTCACCTGCGGTCTCGACGCGCAAGGGCACGTCTGCTCGGATCCCAAGGGGTCGACCACGGTGGGCGGCGGCTTCTGGCCCCAGAAGCCCGACCAGTACGTGTTCGGTGCGGGTACGCAGGTCACCGGCGTCGTCGATCCATCGCTGACCGGCTTCGGGTGGGCGGGCGACACCACTGCGGCGTTCTTCGAAGATCCGAGCGGCCAGCACGAAAACGGCGACAAGCTCTCGCTCATCTGGTCCGCGACGAACCCCGACGACATCAACAACTGGCCGCGCGACGCGTACGTGCCGAACACCCAGCTCTATGCGCCCGTGCTTCGCGGACGGAAGACGCTCTCGCAGCAAGACGTGTGGACCCGCTATTGGGACGGCAATCCCACCAAGAATGCGGGCCGCCCTCATCCCCTCGGGGTGATGGTGGACGAACGCGGCTTGGCGTGGAACTTCCCGAGCGGCAACGAGGACATCCAGTACTGGATCTTCACCATCACGAACATCACTGCCTCGAAGGCGAGCGTGTATGGCACCCGCACTGACGCCGACTCGCTGACCTCCTATGGCCGCCAATTCAAGGCAGCGAACGACGCCGCGTTCGCCGTGTCAATTCCGGACACCGGATACACCATCACCAACGCCTACTTCGCGTTCGCGATCGACGCGGACGTCGACGCGGGCGGCGCCAAACAGAACCTCACGACGGTGAACCTGCCGTTCAACATGGGCGTCGCCTTCAAGAGCAACTGGTACACGGATCCCAATACCTCGGGCTTTGTGTACCCCCCCTTGATCTTCCCCCCGCCGTTCGCGACGACCGTCGGTGAGGTCGGTGTCAAGTACCTGAAGAGCCCGCTCATTGATCCGGCCAATCCGTTTGGGGGCGAGATCGGGCTCGTGCTGTACAGCGCTACGGTGAACGCCGGAGCGTTCGGCGACGCCGCGAATGCGGCCCAAGTGTATCGCTACCTGTCGGGCACCCTGGACGTCGCCAAGGGCGATGCTCCGTGCAATTACAACCTCTCGACCGGCCAGACCCGCTCGCAAGCGCACGTCTGCTACATCCCGACGACGCCCGACGACATCCGGTTCTTCGAGTCGTCGGGCCCGTTCACGCTCAAGCCCGGACAGTCGCAGACCATCGCCGTGGCGCTGATTGCGGCCGCGCCGGTGAATAACCCCGCGATCGCCGCGCGCGGTCCCGCGCTGGTCTTCCCGACCGGCGGCGCATTCCCTGCGCAGCCCGAGTCTCTGGCAACGGGCTCGGCGACCCTCACCGCACTCGACAGCGTCTTCGGCGCGCTCACGATCGTGGGTGACACCGGCGGTGCGCCCGCCGGGGGCCCCAGCGGCAAGATCGAGCAAAACGAAATCACCACGGTCCCGCGCTCGCTGTTCGGCAAGGCCCTCGTGGCGCAGGCGGTGTTCGACGCCCTGTTCCTGCTCCCGTTCCCGCCCGACGCGCCCAACTTCTTCCTTATCCCGGGCGACAATCAGGTGACGGTCGTGTGGAGCCCGAGCAACACGGAAACCGTGCCCGATCCGTACTTCGCGGTCGCATCCGATCCCATCGGTCAGCTCTACGACCCGAACTATCGCGACCTCGACGTGCAGGGGTACCGTATTTACCGGGGCCGCAGCGCGGGCGATCTCGAATTGATCGCCCAGTTCGACTACGCGGGGAAAGAGTTCATCGACTTCACGGCACAGATCCCGTACGGCAATTGCGCACCTGAGCTCGGTGTCACCACGGATTGCCCGCCGGACCTGGGTACCGGCCACCACGTCGCGATTGCGCAACCGTTCATCCAGATCCCGCCGGGCGGGCGCGTCGAGCTGGCGAACGGAGCGGTCGCGCTCGGCACCATCCAGATCAACCAGGCCGATACCGCAGGCACCGGAGGCGGAGTCAACGGCACCTGCAAGCCGTCCCCGTGCTTGCCGTTGAGGAACAACGGCGTGCCGTTCGCCTACGTGGACAACGGCGTCAGGAACGGCTTCACGTATTTCTACACGGTCGCGGCCTTTGACATCAACTCGGTGAAGTCGACCGGTGCCTCGTACACGGCGCTCGAAGGCCGGCCGGCGGCGCGGACCGTCGTCCCGCGCAAGAACTCGACGCAGGTCAACGAGGGCACGCTGGCCGTGTCGATCGTGGGCGGCGACGGGAGCACCTTGAGCGGGGCCGCGCCGACCCTGGCGAGCAATGGGACCTTCTCCGGCCCGGCGGCGCCGACGGATGGCATCTCGCTCGGATTCCCCGCGTTCCTTCCGGCCGTCGTGAAGGGTGACAGCGTCCGGGTCATCATCGATTCCATCGCGGCCGGCTTCGGCGATCCCGACGGCTATGGCACCGGTGGCCCGGCGACGTACTACGTGCGCGCGCTGGGCCCGTTCCCGACTACGCCGTACGCGGTACCGCTGTTTGTCGACCCGATCGATGTTACGGATACGGCCAAACAGCTGCTTCCCAAGATTCCGTTCGATCAGACCCTCTCCGGGACGTACGGTGGTGATTCGACGTATGCCCTGCTGCCGCAGTTGACCCTCGCCGCCCCCGGTGCGTGGCGGCTGGCGTCGTGGGGTCGCTCGAGCATCAACGCTGATCCCGCGAATGCGGACTTCAACGGGCCGCGCTGGTGGGCCGGCGCTGCGAACGAGAACACCGCGGACCCGAACGGCCTGATGTGCTCACCCGCGGCCGGGGGCTGCGTTCAGGCCGACCTGAGCCGGAACGCCGGGGCCATTTCTGGCGTGGGGATCTTCCACCCGCAGTCGTACAGCACGGTGAACAGCTTCCCGCTGCGCGACCTCGAGTCGATCGGCGCTACCGTGTATCGGGCCGCCGACTTCAAGGTGTATTGGGCCACGACGCCCGGGGCGGTGGACTCGGTCGTGGACGTCACACACCACGTGAAGGTGAAGTTCTCGGCCCGGGTTGGGCCCACGTGGGGATTCCTGAACGGCGCGTCGTTCGCCGCGATTCCCTCAGGCAACACCCCGGACAACAACTCCGCGATGTTGACCTGGACGGACATCTTCTGCACCGAGCCCTCGGCCACGCTCATGGCCGAGTGCGGCGCCTCAGCCGCGATGCAAAACACGGCGCAGCTCAGTCCGGTGCTGTTCCAGGCGGGCACCTTCGCGAACGCGGCCGTGCTCGGTGCGGCTCCCTCGACCGGGAACGGGTTCATCTTCTATCTGAACGGCCACTTCTTCCTGATGCAGATGGCTGCTCTGCCGTCCTCGACGGTGTGGTACGCGCGCTTCTATGCGGGCAACATCACCGGCGCGGTGGGTGGCTACAAGTTCCAGGCCGCGGACGTCCGGCCCCCGGCCGTGCCGGGACTCACGGTGCGGGCGAAGTACACGAGTACCAAGTTCGACGCATCGGTCACCGCGGATTCCTCGCTCGCGAAGATTCATACGGTGCCTGACCCGTATTACGTGACGAACCAGTTCGAGCAGTCCACGACGAGCAAGGTGCTGCGATTCGTGAATCTGCCGAGCCAGTGCATCATCCGGATTTACTCGCTCTCCGGCGTCCTGGTGCAGGTGCTCACGGTCAACGATGCGACCGGCGGCGCCGAAGCCCAGTGGAACCTGCGCAACAGGAACCAGCAGGTGGTGGCATCCGGTGTCTACTTCTACCACGTCGAGACACCGGACGGTAAGGCCAAGATCGGCCGGTTCACGCTCGTCAACTACGCGCAATAGCGAAAGAGGGACCCTGCCATGACCCGTCTCTTGCGATTCTGCGCGCTGGCTCTCGTGGCGCTGCCTCTGGGCGCCGCGCGGCTCGCCGGCCAGATCAACATTCCGGCGGACAACACCGCCTACGGCACCACGTCGGCCGAGTTCCTGCTGCTCGGCGCCGGCGCCCGCGGTACGGCGCTCGGCGGGGCCTACTCGGCTCTCTCGACCGACGTCAGCGCGCTGTACTACAATCCCGCCGGCACGGCGCAGCTCGAGCACTCGGGCGCCATGGTGTCGACGTACAGCTACGTGGACGGGACGCACTACACGTGGGCGGGGCTGGCCATCCCGGTCGGAGGCGGCGCCCGATCCTTCGGGTTCCAGGTCGGCAACTACGGCTTCTCTGACCAGCCCGAGTACACCGTGGACGAGCCCGACGGCACGGGACGCACCTATAGCGTCGCGGAAACGTTCGCCGGCGCAACCTACGCCCAGAACTTCAGCGACCGGTTCTCGGCCGGCATTACCATGAAGTTCATTTCGGATCGGCTCGCGGACGTGAGCGCGAGCGCGGTCGCGGTCGATTTCGGCACGAGCTTCCACGCGAGCACGGGCGGCCGTCCGATCCGCGCGTCCTTCGTGATCCAGAACCTCGGGAGCACGCTGCACTACTCCGGCACGCCGCTCGACGTCGGCGTGACCCGGCCGCCGGTGCCCGGCCAGGTGGACGTCCCGCAGGAGACCCAGCCCTCGACCTACAAGACCAAGGACTGGGGGCTGCCGGTGATGTTCCGCGTCGCCGTGGCCGTGGACGCGCTCGCGAAAGAGCAGTCGCGCGTGACCATCCTGTCGGAGTTCAACCAGCCGAACAACAACAAGGCCGGGTTCGCGTTCGGCGGCGAGTTCGCGCTCTCGGACATCGGCAAGTCGGGTTTCCACTTCGCGGGTCGCGCCTCCTGGACCTACCAGCCGGCGAACAACGTCGATCCCGGAACCGCGGCGGGGTTCTCGACGGCGCTGGGCGGCAAGGAGAACCGGCAGGGGCTGGCCGCCGGGTTCGGTCTGGGCTATCAGCGCGGTGCATTCGGCCTCGGGTTCGACTACGCGTGGCGGGACATGGGACCGCTCGGCAGCACGAACTTCCTGAGCTTCACCGTCAACTGGTGAAGTAACGCGAGCAGAGGTGGGCGTGCTCCTCTGGATGGTGTTGAGCGCGGTCTTTGCCAGCCTGCCGCGGCAGGCGCCCGATGAGCACGTGGTCGGAGACGTCGTGCGGTTTCTGCGGGGTGACCGCACGCTCGTGAACGGATTCGTGCGGGTGCCGCACCGGATGTTGACCCGAGTGACGCAGGGCCCCGGAAGCTTCGCCGCATATCGCGTCGATTTCCGGGTGATGGATGCGCAGGGCACGGTCCTCGCGACCGACGCGTGGTCCCGGCGCGTGCCATGGAGCAGCGGGGCGGTGGCAGGCGCACAGAGCGTGGAGCCGTTCGCGTTTGCCGTGGCGCCCGGGAGCTACACGGTGTCGATCGCCGTGCAGGACTCGGCGTCGGGCATGCGCGAGGCAGTGGAGCTGCCGCTGACGGGGTTCGCGGCCCGCCCACAGGCGTCCGATCTGCTGCTGGCCTACGGCATCCGGACGGGGCGGACGGGCGACACGCTGACGGGCGCGGGCGAGGTGCGCAAGGGGAATCTGTTCATCGAGAGCGCCCCCGACCTCGCGCTGACGCCGACCCACGCGGCGCTGTGGTACTACTGCGAGGTGTATCGCGACAGCGCGGGCACGGTGCCCTGGATGTTGCGGGTAGTCGGATCGGACGGGCATGCGATCGTGGCGTCGCCGACCACGACGACGGCGATCGCGGCCGGGGGCGGCCCAATCGCGGCGTCGATCGACCTCGGCGGATTGCCGCCGGGCACGTACACGCTGGCGCTGACGCTGGGCTCGGGCGGCGACACGGTGACGCGCGAGGCGCCGTTCCGGATGGGCGGGTTCGAGACCGAGCGCGCAGTGGCGGCGGCAGCGGAGGGCGCGCCGGCCGACGACATGTTCAGCCAGGCCACCGAGGCCACCCTCGACTCGCTGTTCGGGCCGCTCGTGTACTTGTCGAAGCAGGAGGAGCTGAGCCCGTACGAGGGTCTCACGGTCGATGGCAAGCGGCGCTTTCTGCGGGAGTTCTGGCACCGCCGCGATCCGACGGCCGGTACGCCAGAGAACGAGCTCCAGACCCGCTTCTATGCGCGGATCGCCGACGCGAACCGGCGCTTCCGTGAGAGCGGCGCGGCGCAGGTGCCGGGGTGGCGCACCGACCGGGGACGGGTCTTCATGCAGCGCGGCGATCCGGACGATGTGTTGCGCAAGCCGCAGAGCGGCCCCGACCGTCCGTGGGAGGCGTGGAAGTACACCAAGGAACGGATCACGAAGTTCGTGTTTCTTGATCTGACGCGACTGGGGAACTACTCCCTGATCTACAGTGACGATAAGGAAGAACGCAGTCCGATGGACTGGACAACCATGCTCAGCTCCGACGCGATCGCGGAGATCCAGCGCTTCTAGGAGATTGCCAACATGAGGGCACTGTACATCGCGGTGGTTTGCGCGGCGCTCGCGAGCGGCACCTGGACCTGCAAGGGTGATCCGACCGCGGACCTGCGGGGCGGGCCGGCGTCCGTGGACCTCGTGCCTGGCCAGATCTTCATCGACGAGGGCAAGGCCACGGCTTTGCTCGTTGCCGTGCGGGACGAGCAGCTCAACACTATCGCCGCGGACATCGGCGTGACGTCCGCGGACGCGAGTGTCGCCACGGTCGCGGTCGATACCACTCGGCCCGTGGTGGATGGCGCCCGGCACGCCTACGTGGTCGATGCGAAAGCGCCCGGCCACACCAGGTTAAACGTGACGGGCGCAGGGCTGAGCGACACCGTGGCGGTCAGCGTGCTCCCGCTCGCGTTCAACGGAGCCATCTCGACGTTGACGCCCAAGGGCGGCGACACGGTAGTCATCAACTCGACCTCCGTGCTCAAGTTCAACCCGGCGACAGTGGCGATCACGTTCCCCGGTGGCCAGACCCCGACGGTGCTTGGACAGTCGGCCAATGCCGTGACTGTCCTGGCGCCGTTCTCAGATGTGGGGCCGCTGACGATCGACGGGGTGGTTGTGACCTATGTGACGGGGCTCGAAGTGACGTTGCCGAGCGCCGGCGTGATGCACCAGACGGGTGACCACTGGGCTGGCGCCAACTCGTGGCAGACGGCGCCCGATATCACGAGCATCCTGCCCGGTGCGGGCGCGACCACGCACTTCATCGCGACGTCCCCCGCCGCGAGCAACGTCGCCGTGTGCCCGGAGGGCGTCCTCGGCTTCGGGTCATCCGGCCCCTGCGTAATGTTCAAGTTCACGCTGGCGGACAGCACGGTGCTGAACTTCACCACGGATTGGATCGGTACCTCGGCGGCCCCCGACATCGACGTCTATGCGTGCGCTGACAGCACAGTGGCGGCTTTTGGGGCTAATTGCTTCGAGGATGGGGGCGGCGGCGCGACGGGCTCCAAGCCCCAGGCGACCGGGAACTTCAAGTACCCGCCCGGAACGCACTACTACGTGATCGAGAATTATGCAGGAGCGACGTCTAGGAACCTCTATACCAGCATCTCACGGCCCTGACGAAGCCGTGCCGCGAGATGCACGACGCCCCGGGGAGGAACCACCCCCGGGGCGTGGTGTTCATATGAGCTAAGATGCGCCGTCAATTTTTCCCCCTCCGCGCCCCCTGGGTGCTGCTCGCGCTCGCCCTCCCGGCTGCTGCCCCGGGGCAGGCCGCCCAGGCCCTGTCCGGCCGGGATCGCATCGCGGCCGCAAACGAGGCCGTGCTGGATAGCCTGTACGCCCCGCTCGTCTACATCATGCTCCAGAGCGAGCGCGGCATTTATCCGGGGCTCGGCCTCACCGCCAAGCGCGACTTCCTGCGCATGTTCTGGGTCAAGCGGGACCCCACGCCCGGCACGCCGCGGAACGAGGCGGAGGAGCAGTTCAACGCGCGTATCGCGTACGTGAACAAGAAGTTCAGCGAGGGCGGCGCGACGCCGGCGCCGGGCTGGCGTACCGACCGGGGGCGGATCTATCTGAGATACGGTCCTCCGGACGTGACCGTCACGCGCCGAGGCGTGGGCAAGCAGCTGCCGTTCCAGTTGTGGGGGTACACGAGCGGCGTGCAGCGGCGCAAGTACTGCTTCGTGGACCTCACCCGCTTCGGCAACTACTCTCTCGTGTATTCGACGGACACGAGCGAGCCGACACGGGGGGATTGGCGGACGCTGATGGGGTGGGACGCGTATGATGATGTGCTGAATTTCTAGGGCGGTAGGGGGCGGGAAGAGGCGGTAAGAGGCGGTAAGAGGCGGTAGGAGGCGGTAAGGTGAAACGTGCGCGGAATTGAGATCCCATCCACCGGTGCTGTCTCCCCATTGTACGACTGTGCTACCCTACGAGCGCTTCGCGGCATGGCAGCGGTGCCGAGCTCGTGCTCGCCGCATACCACATCACGGCGTCATTTCCAAAAAACGAACGACATGAACCGGATCGTTGCGAGTGAGGTCGTCCTTGCGTTGGCGGCGTTTTGGTACGTCATAACGGTGGGTAAGCTCCTCCCGATGCGTCGCGATCCTCCAGAATGGTGGTACAGGTTCCTTCCGCCCTGGCAGCTTCGCGCGTTCCTGCCAAGTGAGTACAACTCCGAGGGTAAGCGCCAGATTCGATGGCTTTGGATATCTGCCCTCGTTGCCACTGGTGCCCTCTGCTACTTCTTCTACCTCATCGCGCAAGAAATGTAGCATCGCGGAAGGGCGCACATCCCGTTCCTGGCCGGACGTTCCGGGAGTGCGAACCGCACCTGCTCTAGCCCCTTCGCTGCGAACATCTCGAGAAAGTTGCGGACTCACGCGCAATGACGCCTTCGGTTGCTTCCAGCGTCGGCACTGTTCCCGCCCGAAGCGCGTCTGGATCCTGTCCAGCCAGCCTCGCCGCTACCTACACCGCCCCCTACCGCCCCTTACCGCCTCCTACCTTCGCTTACCGCCTAATCATCCCTGAACTGTCTCTCATACAGCTTCCCGTACACCCCGCCTTGCGCGAGCAGATCCACATGCGTCCCCTCCTCCACGACCTTCCCGCGATCCAAAACCACTAGCCGGTTGGCCCGCCGTACCGTCGAGAGCCGGTGCGCGATGATCAACGTGCTTCGGCCCTGGAGCAAGCGCTCGAGCGCCTCCTCGATCAGGTGCTCGCTCTCCGCGTCGAGACTGGACGTCGCTTCGTCGAGGATCAGCACCGCCGGGTTTTTGAGGAGAGCGCGCGCGATCGCCACGCGCTGGCGCTGCCCGCCCGAGAGCTTGATGCCGCGCTGTCCCACCACCGTCTGGTAGCCCTGCGGCAGGCGATCGACGAACTCCTCGGCGTGCGCGGCTCGTGCCGCGGCGACGATCTCGTCCTGGGTCGCCCCGGGCTTGCCGTAGCCGATGTTCTCGGCGACCGTGCCCGAAAAGAGCGTCGGCTCCTGGGGCACGATGCCGATCGCGCCGCGCAGGTCCGCGAGAGC
>DATIXG010000027.1:0-6726 GCA_035518815.1 Gemmatimonadales bacterium
GGCCGTCTGCGTGCCGAATGGCCTCGGTCCCCGCGGCCTGCCGACCAGCATCCAGTTCATGAGCCGAGCGTGGGAGGAGAACACGGCGCTGGCGGCCGCGCGCGC
Organism: Gemmatimonadales bacterium; assembly: GCA_035518815.1. Classification (GTDB taxonomy): domain Bacteria; phylum Gemmatimonadota; class Gemmatimonadetes; order Gemmatimonadales; family GWC2-71-9; genus AG25. The sequence goes on from DATIXG010000027.1 coordinate 106, forward strand.
CTATCAGTCCCTGACGGACTGGCACACGCGCCATCCCGTCGTTGACCCCTAGACTGCGGGCGCGCGCGGGCTAGGGCGCGGAAGGGAGGCGAAAGGATGGCCGTCGATGAAACGCGGCCTGTGCTCAAGCGGGGGGAACGGGCACCAGGCTTCATTCTTCCGCGAACCCACCGTGAAGGAATCGTGTCGTTGGCCGACTACCTGGGCCGGGGTCCACGGCTGCTTGGAGTGTTCCGTGGGGTTTCCTGTGCGTTCTGCCGCCGCGCGATCGTCCAGCTCAATCTGACCGGTGACCGACTGCAGATGCTCGGAATCGAGACCCTCGGGATCGTCGCGACGGTCCCGGAGAATGCGCGACTCTACTTCCGCTATCGTCCAGTTCGTGTGGCCCTCGCCGCCGACCCGGATCTCTCGACTCACCGTGCCTACGGGCTCCCCAGGGTCCAGGTGCCCTGGGAGGCCTTCAACTCCAGGCGCGTCAATCCGACGGGCGGGCTGCCGGAGCCGCTGCCGGTCTGGGAGGCGGTCAGGGCATTGTCACGGGTCGAAGGCTTCAGGCCGACCGAGGCTGACCGCGAGGAGAGCCAGCGAAACTGGACCCAATCGGCCGGGGAATTCCTGATCGATCGAGAGGAAATAGTCCGGTGGGCCTTTGTCGAGTACGCCACCGGAGACGCGGCTGGCATCGGAAAGTTCCCGGCGGCCGCCGAAATCCTGTCCGCCGCGCGAACGCTCGCAGTCTGAGGGGAGCCGGCGGGCGGGCCGGGCTGTGCTAGAGTGCTGTCCCGTCGGGCGGCGCGGTATCGCCGTTCCACAATGTGAAACCGCGACGGTGACGCCGACCGTCAGCTGACAGGAGGAGATGCTCATGGGCACGCGCATCCGGCTCGCCACGCTTCCCGAGATTCCGTTCCAGAACGAAAACCACCGGCAGGTCCGCATCGTCTTCCGGCGGCTCAACCTGCCGGGGAGCCTGGTGCTCGCGTTCGAGAACTCGATGTACTTCACCCAGGGCAGCTCGCCGCTCCACTCGGACGACGACTCGGAAGAGATCATCTACGTCCGCCGCGGCACCGGCTACGTGCAGATCGACGACGCGCAGGTGCCCGTGCGCCCGGGCTCGGCCGTGGCCGTGCCCCGCTCGGTGCGGCATCGCGTGGTGAACACCGGGAAAGACGTCCTCGAGCATCTGCTGATCTGCGCCGACATCACAAAGCCCAAGCCGGCCTCGCCGCACCCCGCCTCCGCCGAGGACCTGATGACGGCGGGACCCCAGTCGCGACTGGAGCGCTTGAGCTGCCGCCGCCTCTCGCTCAAGGAAGGCGACGCCTCGGACATCCTCGTCTACGACGGGCGCGAGGTGATCTACGGGCTCAGCGGAGGCTTCGCTGTCATCATGGTCTCTACGGCCGACGGCACCTACGAGTGGGAGTACGCGATCGACGGCTCGAATGCGTTCTGGCTGCCCGCGGGCACACGGCACGCGTTCCGGAACGTGGGCGACTCCGAGCTGACGGCGATCGGGTTCCTCTGCGACGCCCGGTGACGTCCCCGTGACGGACGCGGCCTTCCCCGGCTCGCTCGCCAACGCGCGGCCGGACAAGCCGCGGGCGACCGGCCAGACGTGGGTGTCGCTGTTCGGCGAAGGGCCGCGCGCGATCGAGGATCTGCTCGCCATGGCCGGCCCCTTCGTCGATCGCGCCAAGCTCGCGTACGGCTCGAGCCTCCTTGCGGATCGCGCCATCCTCGCAGGGACGCTTGGCGCTCTCGCCAAGGCCGGCATCGACGTCTATCCGGGCGGCACGCTGGTGGAGATGGCGCTCCGCGCGCACCGGTACGACGAGCTGCTCGTATGGGCGCGCGAGACGGGCTTCACGGCCATCGAGGTGTGCGACGGCGTCATCGAGCTGCCGGCGCCGGAACGGCGGCGCGCCATCGAGCAGGCGGCGGCGGCGGGCTTTCGCGTCACCACCGTGGTCCAGGAGGTCGTGCGCAAGCCGCTGGCCGAGGTGGTGCCGCTCCGCGAGCGAATCGAGCGCGTCCGCGAAGACCTGGCTGCCGGTGCCACCCACTGCCACATCGTCTTCCAGGCCATGATGCGCGGCGAGACGCCGAGCGACGTGGTCGGACCCATCAAGCGGGAGCAGGTCAAGGCGCTCGTGGAAGCGGTGGGCCCGGCACGGCTCGTGTGGGAGGCGACGCGCCTCGAGGACCAGCTCTACTTTCTGCGCGCCGTCGGGCCGGAGGCCAATCTCGGCCACGTGCCGCCGGCGACCGTGGTCATGCTGGAGGCGCAGCGGCGCGGTCTCGGCTACGAGAGCTTCTGGTCGAAGGTGTGGAAGCGTGATCACTGGGATTGACGCCACGCTTCGGAGGAGATCCGTTATGACGTCCATCACGCGCGCCTTGGCTGCACTGGCCGCTTTCGCCACGCTCCTCACCGCGATACCCCTCGACGCGCTGGCACAGACGCGAGGCGGTACCCTCCGTGTCGGCCAGGCGCGCAGTCCTGTCAGCCTCGATCCGGCGCTGGGCATCTCGCTCCACGAGTTCCACGTGCTGTACTCCATCTACGACGGCCTCGTGGGCTACGACGAGAGCCTGGCCCTCAAGCCGGCGCTGGCCGAGTCGTGGCAGCGTACCGACCCGCGCACCTACGTCTTCAAGCTCCGCCGCGGTGTGAAGTTCCACGACGGCACCGACTTCGATGCCGCCGCCGTGAAATGGAACGTCGAGCGCATCCTCGATCCGGCGACCAAGGCGCGCGTGCGCGATCTCGACGTGGTCGAAGCGGTGGAGGCGGTCGACAGCCATACCGTCCGCTTCCGGCTCAAGTCGCCGACCGGCCTGCTCCCGACGTTTCTTGCCGAGCGCGGCGGGCTCATGGTCTCGCCCGCGGCTTCGAAGCGCCTCGGGCCCGACCTCGGCCGCAATCCGGTGGGCACGGGACCGTACAGGTTCGTCGAGTGGATGGCCGACGACCACATCACGCTCGAGCGCTTCGATCAGTACTGGGACAAGGGCCTGCCGCATCTCGACAAGGTGATCTACCGCATCATTCCCGACGAGTCCGTTCTCGTCACGAACCTGCGCGGCGGCCAGATCGACTACGTCGCGGACGTGCCGCCGAAGGATCTCGGCACGCTCAAGCGCGAGGGTGCGCTCACGGTGGAGCAGCGACCTGGGCTCGGCTTCTACTGGATCAATCTCAATTCCGGCATCGCGCCGTTCAACAACAAGGCCATCCGGCAGGCCATGGCGTACGCGGTGGATCGCCCGGCCATGCTGAAGAGCCTCTACTTCGGCGCGGGCACCGCGGCCACCGGGCCGCTCGCCCCGCCGGTCTGGGCCTTCGATCCTGCGCTCAAGGGATACACGCGCGACGTCACGAAGGCCAAGCAGAAGCTGGCCGAGGGCGGCATGCCGAACGGCTTCACCTTCAAGATGCTGGTGGGCTCGACGCCGATGTATCGCACCAACGCCACCGCCGTCCAGGCGCAGCTCGCCGAGGCGGGGATCACCGCCGAGCTCGAGATCACGGAGACGGTGAAGGTGCTCCAGCAGGTGGTGGCGCGGACGTACCAGGCCTCCAGCACGATCTGGATCGGCCTCAACGCCGACCCGGACTTCGTGCTCTATCCGCTCTACGCGAGCCAGGGGCTCTTCAACAAGGACCGCTACAAGAATCCCAAGGTGGACGAGCTGCTGGACCGCGCGCGCTCGCTCGACAAGCAGGACGAGCGCCGCAAGCTCTACCAGGAAGCGGTCGCGACCATCGTCGACGACGCGGCCGACCTCTGGCTGTACTACCCGGACGTGACGGCGGCGATGTCGAAGAAGGTGCGCGGGGTGTCGCTGTCGGCCGACGGGCGGGTTCGCCTCCGGGGCGCCTGGCTCGAGAAATAGCCGGAGCGGCACGAGGTGGCCCGCAGCATCGCCGCTCGGCTCGTGCTGACGGTGCCCGTGCTGCTGCTCGTGTCGCTCCTCGTCTTCTCGCTGCTGCTCCTCATCCCGGGTGATCCCGCGCTCGTGATCCTTGGCCCCGACGCGAGCCCGGTCGAGGTGCGTCGCCTCTCCCGCGAGCTCGGCACGGACCGCCCCATCGTCGTGCAGTACGCGGCGTGGCTCGGCCGTGCGCTCGCGGGTGATCTGGGCCGCTCCCCGCGGACAGGGCAACCCGTCGTCGCCGCGGTCGGCGAGCGGCTTCCGCCCACCGTGGAGCTGGCAGTGCTCGGCATGGTGCTGGCGATCGCGGGCGGAGGAGCGCTCGGCCTTGCCGCCGGATGGCGGCCGGGATCGCTGATCGACCGGGCCACGGCGTGGCTCGCCACGCTGGGCATCGCCATTCCCACGTTCCTTCTCGCGATTCTGCTCATCCTGGGGCTGTCCCTGCGCGCAGGGCTCCTACCGCCCTCCGGCTATGTTCCGTGGCGGGAGAGCGTGGCCGGCAACCTGCGGGCGATGGTGCTCCCGGCCATGACGGTGGCCGCGACCATGGCCGCGGTGATCGCGCGCGTGGTGCGGTCGAGCGTCCTCGAGACCCGGGGCGAGCTCTACGTGGTCACCGCGCGCGCCAAGGGCCTGTCCGAGGCAGCCATCTATCTGCGGCACGTGCTGAGGAACGCGCTGGTGCCCATTCTCGCCGTCACCGGGCTCCAGGTCGGCCGGCTCATGGGTGGCATGGTGATCACGGAAACGATGTTCGCCATCCCGGGCATCGGCCGGCTCGCGGTGGATTCGGTGCTCGCCCGCGACTTTCTCACCGTGCAGGGGGTGGTGCTCGTCATGGCGCTCTGGGTGCTCCTCGCCAACCTGCTCGTGGACGCGCTGAACCTCGTGGTCGATCCGCGCATCACCCGCGTGTGACCATGCCGGGCCTTCGATCTCCCCGACGCATCTGGCTGACGCCCGCGGGAGTCCTCGTGCTGGCCCTGGTCGCGCTGGCGGTCCTGGCGCCGCTCGTCGCGCCGCGGAGCCCGAACGTGCAGCGCCTGGACGCAAGCCTGGGGCCGCCCTCGTGGGCCTACCCGCTGGGCGGCGACGAGTTCGGCCGCGACATCCTGAGCCGGCTCGTCTATGGCGCGCGCGTCTCGCTCTGGGTGGCGGGCCTCTCGGTGGGCATCGCGCTGCTCCTCGGCACGGCAGCCGGCCTCGTGGCCGGATATCGGCGGGACTGGAGCGATCTCGCGCTCATGCGCATCATGGATGCGCTTCTCACCGTCCCGAGCCTGATCCTGGCCCTGGCCATCGCCGCCGCGCTCGGCCCCGGCGCGCGCAACGCGGCGATTGCCATCGGCCTCGTCTACATCCCGCACTTCGCGCGGCCGGTGCGCGCGCAGGTTCTGAGCCTGGCCGATCGGGAATTCGTGGCCGCGGCGCGCGCCCTCGGGGTGCCCGAGACCCGCGTCCTGTTCCGGCACATCCTGCCCAACGTGCTCTCGACCGTGGTCGTGCTCGCCTCGCTCAACGCCGGCTTCGCCATCATGTGGGAGGCGAGCCTCTCGTTCCTGGGCGTCGGCGTCCAGCCGCCGGCGCCGTCGTGGGGCGCCATGCTTCGCACGGGCTATCCGTTTCTCGAGCAGGCGCCGTGGGTTGCCATCGCGCCCGGGTGTGCGATCCTGCTGGCGGTGCTGGGCTTCATCCTCCTGGGCGACCGGCTCCAGCAGGCGCTCGACCCGAAGCTCAACGAGACCATCTCGCGCTCGGTGACCTGATTCCATGCAGACTCGCGTCTTCCCTGGCTTCGACTTTGAGGTGACCGCCCAGGCCGCGCTGCTCGTGATCGACATGCAGCCGTGCGGCGTGGGAGCGGAGGCGGGCCTCATCCAGGCGATCGAGCGGACGGCGCCCGGCTACACGCGATATCTCGTGGAGAGGATCCGGTCGGAAGTCATGCCGAACCTCCAGCGCCTGGCCGCCGCTTTCCGCAACCATGGGTTGCCCGTGTACTTCACGGCCTTCGCCAGCGCCGCGGGCGACGGCAGCGATATCACCACGGCGACCATCCGCTACCGGGATGCGCAGCGCCGCGCCACTACCGGCGAGTCGGTCATCCTGCCGAGGTCGCACCCGGCCACGGACATCGTGGCCGAGCTCGGGCCGGTGCCCGGCGACGTGGTGCTGACCAAGACCTCGATGGATGCGTTCGCGTCGACGGATCTTGCCGCAGAGCTCACGCGACGGGGGGTGCGCACGCTCGTGATCGGCGGGGTGCTGACCGATGCGTGCGTCGAGAGCTCGGCGAGGCACGCTGCCGAGCGCGGTTTTCAGGTCCACGTCGCCGACGACGCCTGCGCGGCGTGGGAAGAGGCTTTCCACGCGAAGAGCCTGGCAAATCTCTCGCGCTACTTCGCGCGCATCGCCTCCACGGCGGAGATCCTGCGGGAGCTGGCGGAGGCCGTCGCGGCGAGGTGACGCGCGCCTTCCGTCCCCTCCGAGTCATCCTGCGCGCGCTTGAGCAGGCTCGGCTGGATCGGCAGCGAGCGGATGCGCGTGCCCGTCAGGGCGAAGATCGCGTTGCAGATCGCGGGGGCCACCGTGGGCACGCCAGGCTCGCCCAGGCCGCCCGCCGGTGCGCCCGAGTCGAGGATGTGCGTGTCCATGACCGGCGCCTCGTCGATC
>DATIXG010000028.1:0-2454 GCA_035518815.1 Gemmatimonadales bacterium
GATCGACAGCACGGCGAGCGACAGGACGAACCGCCGGTTCCACGCGCTCCGGGCGGCGAGCAGGAGGAACGTCCTCACGCGACACCCTCCCGCGACGCGGCGCGGTTGAGCGCCGGCAGCTCGAGCCGGCGCTGGAACCGCCCCGCGATGCGCAGGTCGTGACTCACGAACACGAGCGCACTCTGCGCGGCCGTGCAGACGCGTAGGAGCAGCTCGAGGAAGGCGTTCCGTCGGTCCTCGTCGACGGACGAGGTCGGCTCGTCGGCGAGCACGAGCTCCGGCAGGCCGATGAGCGCCCGCGCCGCCGCGACGCGCTGCTGCTGGCCGACGGAGAGCGTGCTCGCCGGGCGTGGCCAGAGGTCCCGCTCGAGCTGCATCTCGCGGAGGAGCTCTTCGGCCTGGCGCCGCACGGACGCCCCCTTCGTGCGCACGTTGGCATCGCGCACGCGGGAGAGCCGGCACGGCAGCTCCACGTTCTCCATGACCGAGAGATACGGCAGCAGATTGAACTGCTGGAAGATGAAACCGACATGCGCGACGCGATAGGCGTCGCGATCCCACGCCGACAGCGCGGACCAGTCCCGGTCCAGCAGCTGGATGCTGCCCGACCGCGGCACCAGCACCCCGCCCAACAGGGAGAGGAGCGTGCTCTTCCCGCACCCGCTCGGCCCGTGGATGAAGACGTGCTCGCCCCGCCCGACCTCGAGCGTCTCCAGGTCGATGCAGTCGGTGCGCGAGCGCGGCCAGCGGAAGCGGACGTCGCGCGCCGTGAGCACGCGCGCGGGCCGGGACGATTCGCCTGCAGCGCCGGTCACCATGCGACCTGGCGTGCGGCGCGGGTGAGCGTCCGCTTGCCCTGCCCTTTCGGCGTGATGACCTGCACCTCGATCCGTCGGATGCGTTCAAAAGCGTCGAACAGCATGACGTCGATGGCGCGCAGGGCCCCGGGGCTCTGGCAGCTGAACGCAAACGAGCCGTCGAGATCGGCATGACCCTCGTGGCCGTTCTCTTCGTGCGACGAATTCCCTGCGGACCTGGCACCGGACTCCTCGCCGAGGAGCGCCGGGGAGAGCACCGCCGACTCAAGGCTCACGCTGAGGAGCTTGCAGCCCGCGGTCCGGTTGGCGGCGAAGAGCGTTTCCGCTGCGCGGAGGCGCGCCGCCATCGCGCGCACCGACTTCTCCTGGCCCGCATCGCGCGGCGCGTGCTCGAAGCCCAGAAAGTTGTCGAGCGGCGATTCCATGGCGACCGTGAAGCCCTTGCCCTCCACTGCGATGTCCAGGTGCACGACACCGTGCTCGTGGGGGGCTTGCTGTGCCCCGGTGCCGGGGGCGAAGGCGGACAGGCTTGCGAGGAGGGTCAGTCCTGCAAGGAGCGTGACCCGTGACGACATGCTAGATCTCCTGTTTGCGGCCGGCACATGCGCGTCGCGCCTTGCGCGAAGGAGCAGGTGCGGTCCAGTGGTAACCGATCGCGCGCGCGTCGCCGCGGCGAGAAAGTCAACGCGACGCTCGAGCGGCGCGCGAAGCGCGGGCGCAGAAGCGGCCGCGCGTTACGCGGTCATCGGGACGGGGAGGGAGAGCGGCGGGCCACGGTTGTGGACGGTGACGCCACGAACGCGCGGTGGAGGAACGGCGGTGACGAGGAACACCGGCGCTTCGGGTCGCACGGACGGTGCAAGGAGCGTGGGTGCTCCGAGCGGGCTTGCAAGCGCGGCGAAGGCGCCGCACACTGGGCAAGCGCCACCGGCGAGAGACTTGCCGGGTGCGTGCTGCGGGTCAGGATGGAGGTGCGACAACTCGTGCAGCGCCCCCCCGGCCTGCTGGAGGAGGAGGAGCGCGGCGAGGCACGCGAGGACCGTCGCCAGCCGCAGGCGGCGACCGGACCTCAGCCGGCGGATCGCACCGATGGATAACGCGGCGGAAACCACGACGCGCGTAGTGTAGCGGAACTGGAAACACCGCCGCTACCGTCCCTTGGGCGGGCACCAATTAGGTCGCGCGACGGTTGCGCTCCAGGCGTCGAACCGGACCCGTACGATCGGCCGCCGCGGAACCCCATGAACGCACTATTCCTGTCGCTGGCGACATTTTTCTCGACCCTGGCCGGGGGCCTGCTGGCGCTCAGATTCCGCGATCGTCTGCACTTCGTTCTCAGCATCACTGCCGGCGTGCTCCTGGGCGTCGTGAGTTTCGACATCCTGCCCGAGGTGTTTGCACTGGGGCGCGAGCACGAGATCGACCCGGGCGGGGCCATGATCGCCCTCGTGGTCGGGTTTCTGCTGTTCCACAGCCTCGAGAAGTTCGTGCTGATCCATCATGTCCACGAGGCCGACTACGCGGCGCACCATCACCCGCGGGTCGGCGTTCTCTCGGCCCTTGCGCTGGCGGGCCACAGTTTCATGGACGGCGTGGCGATCGGGCTCGCGTTCCACGTCTCGAATGCGGTCGGGAT
>DATIXG010000029.1:0-3723 GCA_035518815.1 Gemmatimonadales bacterium
TCGATCTCCGCCTTGCTGGACTCGGCCGGCATCACCGCCGCGATCGGATCCCCCGGGGCCAGATGCACCATCGCGAACACGATGATGCTGGCCCCGAGGAGCGTGGGGATCGCGAGCAGGAGACGCCGGCCGACGTAGGCCCACACGGAGCGGCGCTACCTCACCGTCACCTGGGTCAGGTCCACGAACCAGCTCTGCGGCTGGACGAAGCCCTTCACCTTCGGGGACATGGCGCGCGGGTTCTGATCGTGCACGACGAAGATCCACGGCGCGTCGTCCACCACCACCTCGTGCAGCCGCGCGAGGACCTCGTTCTGCTTGGCGGGGTCGAAGGTCCGCTCCGCCTCGTCGATGAGCTTGTCCGCCTCCGGGTTGATGTAGGGCATGGTGTTCACGGCGACGGGCACGACCGCCTTGCTGTGGAAGAACCGGCCGAAGCCGCTCCACGGCTCGAGGAAATTCCACGAGATGTTCCAGGCGTTGAGACCTTCGTTCTCCGGCGTCTTGAATCCCGCCCGCCACCGCGTGAGCAGCGTGTTCCACTCCACAGGCTGCAGGTCGATGTCGATGCCGACGTCCTTCAGGTTCTTCTGGATGAGCTCGTTCATGGCCAGGGGCAGCATCTGGCCGGAGCCGGACGTCGAGATCAGGTGCACGGCCTTCACCGGATGCTTGCTCCCGTCGAAGCCGGCCTGCCGCAGCAGCTCCTTGGCCTTGGCCGGGTTGTAGCTGTAGGTCTCCTTGGGCTTTCCAAACCACGGATGGCCCTTGTACACGACGCCGGTGGCCGGGATGCACGTGTCGTTCAGCAGGTTCTTGCAGATGCCGACCCGGTCGATGGCGTAGTTCGCGGCCTTGCGCACGAGCTTGTTGCTCCAGGGCTCCTTGTCGAGCCGCAGGGTGTGCGTCCAGTTGTGCGGGTAGCTGTTCAAGGTGATGGCGAAGCCGGCGCCCTTGAGCTGGGGAATCGAATCCGGCGGCGGCACCTCGATCCAGTCGACCTGACCGCTGCGCAGCGCGGCCAGCCGCGTCGTCGGCTCCGGCATGGGCAGCAGCACGAGCTTGTCGATCCTGGGCCGGCGCTTGGTATCCCAGTAGCTCTTGTTCGCCTCCAGCTCGAGCCGCTCCCGCGGCACGAACTTGGTCACCCGGAAGGGGCCGGTGCCGGACGGCTGCTCGGCGAACTTGCGCCAGTCCTTGAACTTCTGCCACTGGGTCGGCGAGACGATGAGCATGTAGCAGAGCTGATACGGCACGAAGCTCGTGGGCTTGTTCGTCTCAAACTCCACCGTGTGGTCATCGATCTTGCTGACGCCGATGACCGACGCGATCCGGAAGCTGACCTGGCCGGACCCGTAGGTGTCGAAGTGCGGCGCGTCCTTCTTCTTGATGGACTCGAAGGAGAAGATCACCGCGTCGGCATTGAACGGGCTGCCGTCGTGGAAGGTCACGCCCTTCCGGAGCTTGAAGACCCACTTGGTGGGGGCGTCCTTGCGGACTTCCCATGACTCGGCGAGGCCGGGCACCAGCGGCGCCAGCCGGTCCCCTCGCGTGAGGTCCCATGCGATCAAAGACTCGTAGATCTGGTAACCGACGAAGCGGAACCCCTCGAAGCCGTTGTCGGTCTGACCGCCCGTGTAGGGAATGTCGCTGGCGGTCATGCCGATTCGCAGCGTTCCCTGGGCGGAGGCCCACCCGGCCAGCGAGCAGGACAGCGCGAGAGCGAGGAGCACGATCATCACGCGTCTCATGGAATCCTCCTAGGCGATGAGGTGGCAGCGGGCGGTGTGGCCGGAGGCCACGGGATGGGCCACGGGCTCGGCGGTGGTGCAGACCGCCTGCACGGACGGACAGCGCGGCGCGAAGGCGCAGCCGGCGGGGAGCGCGACGAGATTCGGCGGCGCGCCCGCGATGGGGACGAGGGGGCGACCTTTCTGGCCGCGGCGCACCGTCGCCTGCATCAACCCCGCGGTGTACGGATGCGCGGGGCGGCGGAAGAGCTCGTGGATGGGCGCCCGCTCCACGATGCGGCCGGCGTACATCACCGCAGCGTCGTCTGCGATCTCCGCGGCGACTCCCAGGTCGTGGGTGACGAAGATGACGGCCAGATCGAGTCGCTTCTGGAGATCGCGCAGCAGCCAGAGGATCTGGGCCTGCACGGTCACGTCGAGGGCGGTGGTCGGCTCGTCGGCCAGGAGCAGCTCGGGCTCGCAGGCGAGGGCAATGGCGATCATGGCGCGCTGCCGCATGCCGCCGGAGATCTCGTGCGGATAGCTGGCCAGGCAGCGGTCAGGGGACGGCACCTGAACGAGATCGAGGAGCTCGCGCGCACGCCGGCGCACCGTTGCCCGGTCGAGGCGGGGGCGATGCTGCACCAGGGTCTCGGCGATCTGCTCGCCGATCGTGTAGACGGGATCGAGCGCGGTCATGGGCTCCTGGAACACCAGGGAGACGACCCCGCCGCGCAGCGCCTCGCGGGCGCGCTCGTCCAGACGGTTCACGTCCTGCCCCTTCACGATGACTTCGCCCTTCGCGCGGGCGTTCGCGCCGTGGTGGAGCCCAAGGATGGCTCGGAGAGTGACGCTCTTGCCGGAGCCGGACTCGCCCAGCAGCGCGAGCACCTTCCCCGCCTCGAGCGAGAAGGAGATGCCGTTCACGGCGCGCACCGTGCCGTCGCGCGTTTCGAACGACACGCTGAGGTCGCGGACGGTCAGCAAAGCCATGCGGTCGGCCTCCGAGTGCCGGCGATCATAGCGGGATTGCCGATCGAGCGCCAGCAGAAGGGCTGCAAGCAGGTCTCCGCCATGTGGCATGATCCCGCTCATGGCTTGGCCCTCGGCGGGCCCCCGCGGCGGGCACGTGCCGCCAATGTGGGCGGGCGAGGCCGCCGAGCCACCACACCACCGCTCACGGAGGATGCACATGACGCGCGTTTCCCGCCGTTTCGCTCTCGCCCTCCTCGTTGCCGCCCTCGCCGTCGCAATCCTCGTGCCGCTGACGGGCCGCGCGCAGCCGAAGCCGCTCAAGCCCTACACGCTGGTCCTCGATTTCGTGCCCACCGGCGAGTACGTCCCGCACTACACCGCGCTCGAGAAGGGCTTCTACCGTGAGGAAGGGCTCGACGTGAAGATCGTCCGCGGCCAGGGGTCGGGGGACACCGTGAAGCGCATCGCCGCCGGCCAGGGTGACGTCGGCATCGCGGACATCTCCGCGCTGATCGCGGCCCGGGCGAACACGGACGTGAAGGTGAAGGCCATCGCGCTCTGGTATCGCCGGCCTCCGCACGGCATCTTCGTGCGCAGCGACTCGCCCATCAAGACGCCGAAGGATCTCGAGGGCAAGAAGCTGGCGATCTCCCCCGGCAACAGCCACCAGATCCTCTGGCCGGTGTTCGAGAAGCTCTCGGGGCTCAAACCCAACTCGGTCACCTGGGTCACCATGGACGCGGCCTCGATGCCTCCCGCTCTCATCAAGGGCGCGACCGACGCGGTGCCCTTCTTCGTCGTGCACGAGGCGCGCATCCGCAAGGTCGCGCAGCAGCAGGGTGCCGACATCAGGGTCCTCGCGGCCTGGTCCGATCTTGGATTCGACGTGGCCTCCACTTCCCTCGTGGCGCGCGAGGACTCCATCGCCAAGGACCCCGACTCCCTCAAGGCGTTCCTGCGCGCCACGCTCAAGGGCGCGGACTACGCGTTCCGCGCCAAGCACTTCGAGGAGGGCGTG
>DATIXG010000030.1:0-4425 GCA_035518815.1 Gemmatimonadales bacterium
GGCCGTCGATCGCGGCGCGCGGGCGCCCGAAGAGTTCGAGATCATCAACCTGGGCGGCAGCGTCACGACGAGCCTCATCCGCCTGGTCGAGCTCCTGGGCCAGGCGCTGGACGTCACACCCAGGATCGAGTACGGCCCGCCGCAACCCGGCGACGTGGAGCGCACCTGGGCCGACGTCTCAAAGGCTCGACGCCTGCTGGGATATCAACCAACGACATCGATCGAGGAGGGGCTCGCGAAGTTCGCCGCGTGGTTCAAGCAGGGCGTTACAGCTGGGTCGCGATCACGATGATCGCCACCGTACTCGCCAGGATCTGCGCGATCGCGCCGAACAGCGCCACGTAGTCGGTGTGCTGCGTCGTGTCCTTGACGGGGACGAGCACCTCCGACCCCGGACCGGGTGTGGGACTGCTCCCGAACAAGCCGCCGCGCTTGGTCTGCACCTTGCCGTTCGCGAACCGCACGCTCACGCGCCCCTTGTCCGCCCGATAGTTGAATCCACCCGCCGCGCTCAGGTAGTAGTCGAGCGACTTGCCCTTCTGCCATAGGACGCTCCCGGGCGAGCTCACCGCCCCGCTCACCTTCACGCTCGGTTCGTACTCGGGAACGCGCACGGAATCGCCCGGCTGGAGAACGATGTTCTCCTGCGAGCGGGGGTCGGCCAGCGCCTTCTTCAGGTCCACGTCGATCCGGCCCACGTCGTTCACCATGCGGTAGAACTGCACCCCTTCGACGTACGCCTGCGGGGTGAGCCCGCCGGCCCGCTGGATCAGGTCGGCGAGGCGTTCCGACTTGGACGTGAGCGCATAGTAGCCGGGGAACTGGACCTGGCCCATCAGCTGCACGGTGCGCTGGAGCTGGAAGTCCGGCTGCCGCAGAATCAGCACGTTGTCGTACGGCTCGAGCGGCACTTCGGCGGCACCGCTCGCCGCGAATGCCAGCCCCACCGGCCCGAAGTATCGGCCCGCCGAGTCGCGCTCGAACAGATAGCTCGAGTCGAGCGGCACGCGCACCGTGCGCGCGAGCTGGCCCTGGGAGCGGTCCTCGGGCAAGCGGGCCACCTCGGCTTCCTTGAGATACGCGCCGACCCGCGGCCCCCGGGCGAGCAGCACCAGATCGCGCAGCGTGATCCCGGGCCGCCAGGGATACCGGCCGGGCCGCATCACCATCCCGGAGATGGCCACGAACATGGTGTTCTCGAGGGACGGAATGGAATCCACCACCACCGAGTCGCCGTCTTCGAGCGCCATGGCGGGGAGGCGCACGCCGTTCAGGATGTCCCCGCCCGGCGCCGGTGCGCCCGGTGGATCGGGATTGCCGCCCGGTGCGCCGGGCGGGAGCGCGACGTCGATCACGGCCCGCGGATAGGGCCCGGGCCCGCGGTCAGCGGCGGGGAGGACGCGGAAGATCGACAGGCGTCGCAGCTGGGCGTCCGCGCGGAACCCCCCTGCCGCGCGCGCCACGTCCGCGAGCGATTCATCCGCCTGCACCTCGTAGATCGCGGGCCGCACCACGGCGCCCGTGACCTGAACGCGCTTGCCATGCAGGGGGACGAACACGACGTCCCCGGTTTCAAGCCGCACGTCGCTGCGCTTGTCCCCCCGCAGGAGGTAGTCGTAGAGGTCGCACGTGGCCACGACCTTGTCGAGCCGGCGGACCTCGACGCGGCGGAGATTCGCGCGATTGGTGATGCCGCCCGCGGCGTACAGCGCGGTGAGCACCGTGCCGAGCGCGCTGATCTGGTAGGCGCCCGGCTGCTTGGCTTCGCCCACCACGTACACCTGGTTCACCCGCACGCTCGCGACCGAGACGTCGAACCGCGTCGTGGCCTGCGCGCCGCGCTTCACGCCCGAGTACACGTGTCCCAGCCGCGCGTACAGGACGTCGCGCAGCTGGTCGAGGGTGAGATTGGCGACGAAGATCTGCCCCACCTGCGGCACGAAAATGAATCCTTCACGGGTGACCTGGAGGGTGTAAGCGAACTCGACGTCCCCGGTCAGGATCAACACGAGGTTGTCGCCGGCGCCGAGCCTGTAGTCGGGCGGCACGGGTCCCGCGAGCGTGGGGAGAAACTGCGTGGTGGAGCGCCGGAACACGTCCACCCCGAACACGTAGTTGCCCGTCGCGAGCGACTCGGCGTGCAGCGCCTCCTGCAGCTGGGTCATCCCCGTATCGACGCGCAGGCGCTGCCCGGGCGGCGTGACCGCGCCGAAGCCGAGCGCCTCGATGGCGGCCAGCTCCTGGGCGCCCGGCGCGGCGAGGGGGGCGGCCTGGCCCGGCGCCCCGGTGCCGAGGTAGGCATCGAGCAGCGTCGGGGGATAGCCGCTCGCCGCCAGGCGCGCGCGAATCTGGTCGGGGGTGAGACCGGATTGTTGAATGCGCTGGCGCACGGACTCGCCGAGCGCGGGGTTCCCCGGCTGCACCGCCTGCGCGGGGACCTGCGCCCGGGCCGCCGCAGCGACGAGCACGAGCAACACGACTGACCACGGAGGGACGAACCCGCTGCGCGGCGCGACCATAGCGAGGCGAGTAAGTTCGCCGCCAAACTCGCTACGCGTCAAGCTGTTGCGCTGAAGCGCGCCGCGAGGTGCGCGAGCTGCTCCCGCCAGTCGAGGCCCAGCGTCACGCGGACTCTCCACACGTACAGCACCGTCGCGCCGACCAGGCTCAGCGACACCGCCGTCGCCACGCCCTCGAGGCCGCCCATCCATTGCGTCAAGGGATAGATCGTCGCCGCCATGATCACGAGGTGCACCGCGTTCAGCTGGTAGGCGAACCGCGGCTCGCCCAGGGCGTTGAACAGGGTGGCCCCGAGCGTCACGACCGACCGGAACAACATGCCCACGACCAGGATCTTCAGGGCCGGCACGATCGGCAGCCACCGCGCGCCGAGAATCACGCGCGTGATGGCACCCCCGAACAGGAGCACCACGACGACGAACGCTCCGTGCGCCGCGAGCACCAGGCGCTGCGCGGCGAAATACCAGGCGGCGAGCCGCTCGCGCTCGCGATGCAGCGCGCTGAGCGACGGCAGCCCCACCTGGGTCACGACCTGCGTCAGCCCCACGATCGGCAGCTCGGCGATCCGGAAGGCCACCTGGTAGAACCCGAGCGCGGCCACGCCCAGCGCCCTCGCGACGAAGGCGTTGTCACCCTGGAGACTCAGGAACGTCATCACCTGGGTGGCGAGCACCCACTTGCCGTAATGCGTGAGCTCGCGGATCCGCTCGCGGTCGAGGGCGAGGTGCACGGGGCGGCGCGCCACGATGTGGGACGCCACCGTGCTCGTCACCTGCGACGCGATGAACGCGATCACCAAAGCCCACACGTTGCGCAGGACGAAACCGAGCGTGATCGCGACGACGAGCGTGACTACGACCTCGGGGAGGCGCCACCAGAACAGCGTGTCGAACCGCAGGTCGCGGATCCAGCGCACCCGGGCGGGGTTCGCGACCCCGCGCAGGATGACCACCACGGCGGTGGCTCGCAGGACGGGCACGAGGACCGGCTCGCGGAAGAACGCGGCGGCAAGCGGGGCGGCGAGCCAGAGCAGCACGGCCAGCACGAGGCCCCGGATGACCTGGATCGTGAACGCCGTGTCGTAGAAGCGGTCCACATCGTCGCGCCGCTGCACCAGGGCGGTCTCGTATCCCGTCTCGGTGAGGGCTTCGACCGCGTTCAGGACCACGAGCGTGGCGCCCATGGCCCCGAAGTCGTGGGGGCTCAGGAGACGCGCGAGGATGAGCGTACGCAAGAAGCCCGACGCGCCCACCAGCGCACGGCCGAGCAGCACCCAGCGGCCCGCGGCGATGGCCTGGTCGAGAGGGCGTGACGTCAGGAGTCCCGCCGGGAGCGGGGGCGGCCGCCGGGAGTCGCTGGTTGATGCGGGTTTTCACTCATTGACGCGTGTCTGACCCCGCCGTTACGATACGCTATCGTATGCGCCCGCCGATCCTGCTCGCGCACTCCTACTATCTGCGGCACGATCCGAAGCAGGTACGGAAGATGAAGCCGTACCCGCCCCTCGCCACGCTCCTGGCCGCCGGGACCCTGCGCCAGCGTGGTCACGAAGTACGGCTGTTCGACGCCATGCTGGCCTCGGGAGAGGATGAGTTCGAGCAGGTCCTGGACGACGTGCGGCCCGACGTCGTCGCGATCGTCGAGGACAACTTCAACTTCCTCACCAAGATGTGCACCACCCGCATGCTCGAGGCGGGGCTCACAATGATTCGGGCGGCGAAGGCGCACGGCTGTCGCGTGGTGGTGAACGGATCGGACGCCGCGGATCAGCCCGCAACTTATCGCGACGCCGGTGCCGACGCGATCATCATCGGCGAGCCCGAGCAGACGCTCGCCGAGCTGATGGAGGTGTGGGTCCACGACCGGGGCGACGTCCAGCGCGTGCGCGGGCTCGCCTTGCCGGCC
>DATIXG010000031.1:0-2124 GCA_035518815.1 Gemmatimonadales bacterium
GCTGAACTCGCGCGTGACTTCGCCGCGCAGGCGGTAGCGAGTCGAGTAGCCGCTGCCCAGCCAGCGGAGGTCGGCGCGAACGCGTCCCTCCCCCACGATGGCGGCAGGCATCAGCGCCTTGCCATAGAACGAGACGATGCCGCGGTTCTCAGCGACTTTCGCATCACTCGTCCCCAGGTCATTGAACACGCGGTCGTAGCCGATTCTGGCCCAGAAGTAGCGGCTGCGCTGCCAGTCCTCCGATTGCAATCGCTTCTTGATCGGTTTGAGGGAGACGTCGAGATAGGCGGCCAGCTCCAACACCGAGTGGGCCGACTCTTTGCCGTCCGCGTAGGGGATGTCGAAGAACAAACGTGTTTGCGGTTTCAAGGTAACGAACACGTTGGCCTCGGGCCAGTACTCCGAAACGTCGGCCGCAACTGCGGCGCGGACCGGCGCAAGCGAGGAAGCGAGTGCGACGGCCATGCACAAGAGCCATCGGCAGGGCCGCGCGCTTCCGATGCGCGTCCCGCCCCAATCGCGCGGCGGCTTCGTGGACAGCATCCTCAATCTCCCGAGTTCGAGGGGGGCGAGACCACGTGGCGAGCGTGTCGATTTCCGGCTCGAGCCGCCAGGCTCTGAACATTATGACGGGCGATCGAAAGATCACAGTCCCCGTCATGGGGAAGAATCGGGGCAGGGACGTGCGCGTGACGGCGCGTTCGGTCCATCTGCTGCTCGCCCTGTGGGCCGCAGGAGGCTTCGCTCTGGATGTGCACGCGGCGCGGGCCGCCGCACTTGGAGCCGTCCTTGGACTCGATCGCGGCTCGATCAGCGGCGACGCCCCCCCGAACACCGAGTATGCCGGGAAGACAGGCGTGATCGCCGGCCTTCAGGGAGAGATCGGGATCGGCGGGGACATCTCCCTCAGCGTCCAGCCGATGTATACGCGGCGCATCACGGACGTGAAGGCCGTCGATGACATGCAGACATCTGGGGAGAGCCGGTTGCAGCTGTCGCTCGACTACATTGCCATCCCCTTGCTGTTGAAGTTCGGTGCAGCGGGCGGACGTACCTACGTCGCGAGCGGCGTGAACGTCGGATACCTGACCTCGGCCCGGATCAGCGGCCAGGGGTTCGACGAGGACGTGAAGTCGTTCTTCAGCGAAATGGAGGTCGGCGCCGTGCTCGGCTTCGGCGTCGTCATTCCGGTCGGGCGCCCCCGTCTCACGACCGAGCTGCGCTACGTGCAGGGGCTCGTCAACCTGGCCGGGGATGAGTCGGCGAGCCCGATTCGGAATCTGCCGGATCGCTTTCATTCCAATGGCTGGCAGCTGATGGCGGCGATCCTGTTCCCGTTCGGGGGACGGTGATGAGCCGCGCGCGTCGCCGGGCTTGCGACAGGCCATGCGCGATCCCGCGGTTCGTTCCGGTGCTGGCGGCGGCGCTGAGCTTGCACGCCTCGATTCCCGCTGCCGCCCGGGAACTTCCGCGGCCGTCGCTGGCGGGACACACTTTCGTATCCACAGATCTCGTGCCCGACGCGTTCGTGCGCAGCTACCTGCGCAGTTCAGTCGGATACGCCCAAGCCGCGCAGATCGACTACCCTCCACGCGTGGTCGCCGGCGACACGCTGTCGGCCCTGAACGGCAATCTGGTCTATGCCCTGCTCAGCTTCGAATATCAGCATGCGATCCGCGACTGGATGGCTGTCCGCGCCAGCCTTGGCATGCGGTCCCGCCTCGGCACCCAGGTCACCTCGCTCGTCAGCGAGGGCGTGACTGTCACGAATGGATTCGAGTTCGGATGGCTGGCGCGGTTGCGCGCGACGACCAGGACCATGCTGTGCGGCTCGCTCGCGGTAACGAACCAGACCGTCACCGTCATCGACCCGAAGCAATTTGCGGAGGACGTGGCTAACGGCGTCGCGGAGGCCAGACTGATCGACCACGTGCCAACGGTGCGCACCGCGGGAAGCCTGCGTTACGCGTGGGCGATCAACCGGCCGTTTGGCGTCACCGTGCTGACCGAGGGCTCCTACGGCGAATCGCCACGCCGACGCTCCCCCGACTCGTGGGAGTACGCGCTGGGCGCAAGCATGGATTTCGACGCTGGAGCGGCCTGGGGCGTCCCTCTGGGCGCCGC
>DATIXG010000032.1:0-11034 GCA_035518815.1 Gemmatimonadales bacterium
GAGTTGCCACATCATCGGGAGTCTTCTCGCTTCGCGCGAGGCTCTGAAGTCGGTGGTGCATCTGGCAACAAGGGCCTCGCCGCGGCTTCGATACTCTCCACGCTCAGCTTGGGACTCGTGGGAAGGAACACCGCCCGCAGCATGCCGTCGGGGCCTATGACGTAGGTGACGGGCAACATGGACGGTGCCCCGAATCCGTTCCTCTCGGCGTCGCTCGCGAACGCCACGGGATAATGAAGACCCCGTGCCGCCGACAGAACGTCCTTGCGGTCCCGCTTCCGGTCGAGGCTGAGTCCGAGCACCTCGACTCCCTCCGCGTGGTGACGGGAATAGAACTCGTCGAGCGCCGGCAGCTCTTCGCGGCACGGCGGGCACCAGGTCGCCCACAGGTTCACGACGACGACCCTGCCGCGAAGGGTGGACAAATCGAAACGGGTGCCGTCGAGCGTGAGGACGACGAGGGGAGGCGCTGGCGAACCAACGGTGGGTGCCGCCAGCGCCTGTCCCGAGAGCATGCACAGGAGGACCATCGCCTCCATCGCGGTCCCGGCAAGACGCATCACGCAACCCCTCGAGCACGCCGCTTCGGACTCAGAAGCCGTAGGTCAGTTGCACCTTCAGGAGGTAGGGGGCGACGAGCTGTCCGGAGGTGCCTTGAGAGGGATCGGCGGCGCGGGTGTACTGGTACACGGGTACCTCGACGTCGGCATAGAGCTTGACCTTGTCGACGCGGACTTCGACGCCGGGCGCGACGAAGAGCCGCTCGTACCCCGAGTTGAGGGGATCGGAGTTGCCCCCGGTGTCATGGATCCGGTAGCTCCCGAGCGCCTGGACAATCGGAGTGAGCCTCGCCTTCGCGCCGAGCGGGATGCTGTAGGAGAGGCCGAGCGCGGCGTCGAGCTCGTTGCCGGGCCGGTAGTCGTTGCGGGTGAGGAACGCCCCCTGGAACCGCGCCTGCGCGAAGTAGAGCAGGGAGTTGTCCGAGTTGAGACCACCGAAGTGGTACCCACCGACGACCACGTCCGTGCTGCCGGTCCCGGGCAGCGTGTCGCGGTCGATCTCCGATCCGCCCAGGCTTCCGTTGGGTCCGGTATAATTACCGGTGGGGAGCTTCAATCCGAGCTGCAGGCCGGTGGACATGTCCGGCGAGAATCCGTGGAACATCACGGAGGCCAGGAGGTCGCCCATGTCCGTCAGGTGGGCGGTGTAGATGCTCCCGGCCGGCCCGTTCACGGTTCCGTCGTCCGTGGTGGTGAGACTGCGAGAGTAGATGGGAAGCTCCGCCATGAGCGACCAGGAGTGGTTGATCACGTAGGATATCCCCGGCGTGAAGAAGCTGGTCTCGATGGCCTTGTCGTCGTTGTCGGATGCGGGCGCCTTCGAGCCGTGCGCCCAGTTCTGGTTCTGGTTCATGTAGCTGTAGCGGAACCACACGGAGAGGCCCGACTCGGAGTCCGAAGGGATCATCGTTCCAGCGCCCACGTCGAAGATCCCGCATCCACACGCGCACGCGAGCGTGCGCGCCGGGAGCACCAGGAGCGCGATGAGGCAACCCAGCCACAGCGCGATCTTCCGCGAACGGGTCGGGGCGACGGCGGCCGTGGGCGCGGAGCTCGAGCGGGAGCTCATGGCTGCTTCTCCGGGATCACGACGTCGGAGCGGGCCGGCGGGTTCGCCGCCGGCCGCGCCTTCCTGAACTGAAGGACGGTCTCGCTCGGGAGCTTCCTGATGTGCTCCAGCTCGCCGAACCCCTTGCTGAAGTCGACCTCGAGGAGCGCCTCGATCTTGTCTCCTGCCTTCAGACCCGCGACCGAGGCATCCTTCGCGACTGGGAACTCCATGACCATCGAGTCCATCCCTACCAGCTCGCCGGTCACGTCGACGAACTCGTCGACCGCCTCGTGCCGCACCATCAGGTAGCCGCCCGGCCTCTCCGGCATGCGCACGATCTCCGCGCGCACCTTGTACCGCCTCACGGGCTGGGGCGGGTCTTCCGCGACCGCTCTGTCGGAGCCAACGCTCGTGACCGTCGCAAGCATTGCGAGCCCCGCCCATGCTGCCCAGCGGGCTACGGTTCTTTCCGGTGTCATGGCGAAAAGTGAACCCATCGCTGTGAACATAGACCTGCCTCCATCCCAACACGGGGATAGTGCCAATAGTCCCTATCGTGGATGACGAGGCGGACAAATCCGGCCCATTGCCGGACGTCGCCTCCGGCGCTCTACGACCGGCGGGATCTGGGAGGCGGACTGTCGGGGCTGGTATGCCGCTCAGCCGGAGGGCATACGGCTTCGTTCCACTTCACAGCCTGGGCCCCAGGCTGGAGCGTCGGGGGTTCTGACAGCACGAAGGGTTCCGTTCTCGGCCTCATGCCGGGAACGCTACCGGAGTGGTCGCACTCCGAGACGTAACACGTGGCCGCCGCGTTCGCCGCGCGTGCCACCCCGTCATCCGCGCCCGCCATCGAATCCTGCGAAGGCGGCGCTGCCCCGCTTCGCCCGGGCGTCCGGCGCGCCGGCAGCCGGCAGAGCGGGCAGAAGCACACGTGGTGCCCGTTCCCCATCATGCCCCGGCACTGGCATCGGTGCACCGTGGCTCGGGTGCGGGGCGCGAGGCCTGCCGATCCCGAGAGCGCCACAATCAGGACGCCCGCAGCGATCCGACTCGGCAAGGAGGCTGAGAAGCCGTTGAGCACCCATTCTCCGTTAAAGGGCGAAGGCTACGTTGCGTGATCCATTGCGGGTCCTCCGCATCAGGAGTGGCATTCGCGCGGGCTCGCGCCTACGCGATCGCGGACGCGCAGTTCACCGAGAGGGAGGAGCATGCTGGCGAGCGGGCACGTCACGAATGCGGCCCAGCGCTCGCGAGCACGTGAGCGCGACGCCGTTCCGGGGCCGGACCCTCGCGACGGATCAGCTCACCCTGGGAGGCGGCGTCTCGGGCTCGACCGTCGACCGCCGCAGCGCCGAAACGCGCTCGGGGAGCGTCTCGTCTCGACCCATCAAGGCCGGGATCCCGGGGGCCCGAGGGTAGAACGGCTCTACGCCCGCCGCCCTCGTGATCGGGCCGCCCGGGAATCCGCAGCGCCCCTCGACGCAGGGCTCGCGCCGCGAACGGCCCTGCTCGCTTCGCGACAGCGCGCTTCGGGCCGCCGCGCGATGGCAGGGCGGTGCCTTGGTGTCCGCGGTCCGAGCGGCGAGCGCGGCCCTCTGGCAGAGCGCGCACTCGCACTCGTGGTGATCGCTGGCGTGAAGCCTGCAGGAGCAGCGGTGCGTCTCCGCGGGAGCGTACAGCGCGAGAACGCGCGGTGTGCCGGTCAGCGTCGCCGCGACGAGGAGTGCCGCGACGCGAGCGAAGCTGGCCTGGCACGCCCGCCCGAGCATCTCAATCGTGTCTAACCCTCTCGACCACCCTCGCTCAAAGCTGAGGCGCGATCCCTGTTGGGTGGGGTTCGGTTCGCAGCGCTCGTTACAGTGGCCGCGCTCACCGCCTGCGGCTCCCCGCCTCCGACGAAGTCGCGATGAGACCCACCTGGGTCGTCGAGCCGAACTTGAATGCTCGTAGAGTGAGCGGGACGCACGCCGAAAGGGGAACGACATGGACCGCAGGGACTTCCTCAAGGTTGGCGCGGTCGTGGTTGCAGCCGGTGCCGGGACGCAGGCGCTCGCACAGGCCGAGGGCGGGGCGATGCACGAGCACCACCACGAGAAGGCGTCCGGAGCGGCTGGCCCTGGTGGCTGGGAGAAGAACGCCGCCGTGGTGGACGCCGCCTCGGATTGCGTCAAGGCCGGCCAGATCTGCCTCGAGCACTGCCTGGGAGTGTTGCGAACCGGAGACACGTCGATGGCCAGGTGCTCGACGACGGTCGACGCGATGCTCGCGCTCTGCCGGGCGACGGAGGCGCTCGCCATGCAAGACGCGCCCTATCTCAAGGGCATCGCGGCGACGTGCGCGAAGGCGTGTCGGGACTGCGAGGCCGCCTGCAAGGAGCACGCGGCGCACCACGAGCCTTGCCGCCGTTGCATGGAGACGTGCCAGAAGTGCGCGGCGGCTTGCGACAAGATCGCTGCGTGAGGCCAGTGCTGGGACGTTGCATTTGCTGGTATGATCGACGCGTGGTCGAGACGACCCGCGCCAGCTCCATGAGCCGCCTCGCGTCGGCCGTGCTCCTCTTCTCGCTTTCCGGCGGTCTCCAGGTGGCCGCCGCGCAGCGGCAGCCCGTCGAGCATCGTTGCCAATGTCACCACGGTCGGGAGCAGCGTTGCTCCTGTGCCTTCTGCCGACGAGCGGCGCTCTCGGCTCGACTCGTCGAGGCCGAGAAGGCGCCACCCTGTCACCGAGCGCTCATCCGCGCCGAGGCAGAAAGGGAAGAGAAGGAGCAGTCCTTTCCCGGCGCCTGCGTGAAAGCCTCGTGCGGGTACCCGGAGACGCCCCAGGCCATCGTCGCGTGTGTCGGGCCGTTCGTATTGCCGCGTTCGAACGAGCCGGCGCCTCCGCGAGCATCGGGTCACGCGCCCGTGGTGGCCGACGACGCGCCTGACGACCTTTCCCGCTCGCCGCCGACGCCGCCTCCGCGCCGGTCGTAGCCGCGGCCGCGCGTCCGCGCTCCCACGGGTCGTCGAGACTCGTGCGCGCAGGGATCGCCGCAAGGCAGCGTGAGGGTCGTCGCTCGCGCACGCCCGTGTGCGTGCGCGCCGTGCTCTCGCATCTTCACGAGTTGCGCGGGTCCCTTGCGGACATCGTCCGGGACTCGGCCGGAAACCGTCGTCGGAACGACTTTCACTCGCCGTCATCATGGGCGAAGCTCGCCAGGGTTCTGGGTACAGAGCGTGCGTGCTGGGCATGGACCATCGACCGTGATCACGGCAGGCGCCGCCTGGCCCCGCCGCCGTCGAGAGCAGGGCCGCGGTCATCGTAACCGGGGACGATGACCTGCTCGCCCTGGAGGAGTACGAGGGCATCGCGATCGTGACGCCCCGCGCGTTCCTTGAGATGATCCAAGGCTGATCGCGCTGGTCACGTCCGCCTCGAAGATGCCTCCTGCATGGCTCCACCTAGCGCGAGCACGTACGGCACCTTGGCGACCCGCCCTGAGGAGGAATGCGCAGAAATGTCGGCAAGAAGGTCCCGCTCCGGAGCCGGGAGCGATCCCCGGTCCCGCGACCAGTCGGTCGACGCCGCGGCCGGCCGCGCGAGGGCTCTCGCGGGTTGTCGCGGGGGCGGGGAGTTGCCATACGAGGCGTTCGTTGACACCATGGCGAGGCATGTTGCGCAGGGTACGTGTTGCCCCGGGTGTCCGCGCCGTCGCGGTGCTGCTGGTGATCGCCTTCAGCGGTGCGCCGCGCATCGCGGTGGGCATCGCCGGGTCCGCGCACGGCGAGCACCGCTGCACCTGCCCTGCCCGCGGCTCGAACCATGCCTGCGACTGCCCGATCTGCAAGGCCGCGAGCGGCGCCGCCGCGCGAGACCACGACGCGTCCGCGGTCGAGGACGACGCGAAGGTCCCGCCGTGCCACCGCAAGGTGACCGCTTCCAAGAAGGCGCCGCCGCCCCTCCCCGCGAGCGTTTCGTGCGTGCAGGGCGCGTGCGGCGATCCGCAGGGCCCGCGCGCCATCACGACCGGCCTCGAGCCGTTCACCCTACCGCCGCTCGACGATCCGCCGACCCCGGAGGCCGGCCGCGCCGTTCCCCTGCCCCGGTCCGCGCCCGTGAGCCGCGCGCTCCCGCCGGACGTGCCGCCGCCGAAGGCGTAGCCGGGTCCGGGGACCCTCACCGCCACGTCGCGCTGGCCGCGAACCCGCGCTCCCATTCCCGCGGGCGAGCGCGGTCGTGCGCGACGGGAGCGCCCAGCCGCTCGCGCGGCGGATGGCGCCCGCGGGTGCGGCGTGCAACTCCCCTAGCACGCCGCGGTCGCGCGGCGGCGGGTCCCCGACGATCTGGCGACGTACCACTTCCGGCGAACCAACCCGACAACCGTGGAGACGCGGCCCGGCGGAGACCGGACCGCCACGCTTTCGTCACCGCGCGAACGATTCCGAGAAGCGTGGATCCACGAGGAACCCCGCGTCGATCGGCGACTCCAGGGGCGCGATCAGGTCGTCCCGCTCGCCCGGCCCCAGCACGAACACGGTGATCCGCCGGCCGCGCAGCAGGGCTCGGGGCGCCGTTCACGAGCGCCGCCGTCGGGTCGGTCGGGTCCGCCGCCTCGTGCCGACAGGCGGTGCCTACCCGTCCTTCAGGAGCAGTACATTGACTGCCTTCACGATCACCTGGACCGTGTCGCCCGCCTTCACGCCCATGTCATCGAGCGACTCGAGAGTCATGACCGAGGCCATTCGTGACTGCGCAGGTATCTCGAATTTGACCTCGCACATGACCGTGCCGCGCTTCACCTCGGTGATGCGACCCACGAGCTGGTTGCGCGCTCCGACCTTCATCGCGACCTCCTCACTGTCGGTCCACCTCGATGATCAGCTGACCCGATGACGCGCGCGTAGACGTCCTCGCCGCCCCCTGGTCGGTCCGGATGAGGTCGTGACGTCGTCGCGGCGGGATAGGTCGCTTTGCTTCGTTCGTCTACGCCTTCTTGAGCGTGAGGACCTGCTCGCCGTTGACGGATTTCACGGTCACCTTGCTGCCCTCGACCTTCGTGACCGTGGCTTCGATGAGGTCCCTGCCGCAGTGACACTTCCCCGGCGCCGTCTGGAGCGTGTTGCAGTCACACGCCTTGCCACAACCGCAAATCCATACCTTGTCGCCGATCTTGTGGCTCGGCGCGGCCGCAGCCGGAGTCTTGTCGGCCGCATACACGGCTGGGGCGAGCGCGAACGAGAGGGAGAGCCCAGCGACTGCCGCGCGAAGCAGGTTCTTCATGGCTTCCTCCTGAACGGGAACCGAATCCTCGCGCCAGAACCCCTCGCCCGTCTTGATTCTCGTCATACTCAATAGGGGATCATCGTCGCGGTTGGGCCTTCCTGAAGTGAAGGACCGCGTCGCTCGAGAGCTTCCTGGTCGAGTCCCCAGCAAGGCTCCGGCAGCGCCGTGCGAGGCCGCACGGTCGCGCCGACCGCGCGATCGCGGCGCGGAGCAGCTTCCCGAGGCGCAGGTCGCGCGGCTCCATCGAGCCAATCGAGGCAGCTTCCCACTCCGGCGGGTTTAGCGACAGTGTGGAACTCGAGCCGTGCGGTCTCCATCGGCGCACGCCCCATCAAGGCGCTGTGTTCCTCGGGGCGCGCTGTGGCACTATTTACACAGCGTTGAAAAGCGCGTCCGCCAAGGTCGTCGCCACGTTTCTGACACTAGCACTGTCGGGTGCGGGGAGGCTCGCGTCGGCAGAGGCTCACGCTGACGGCAACGCCGTGCATGCTTGCCACTGCAAGCATGGTGCGAAGCAGGACTGCTCCTGCCCGATGTGCCACGCCGCAAGGACCGGCAAGAGGGCCCGGAGCGAGGGGCGCGGGACCGCACCCTGCGTGCGGGGTTCGTGCGGCGAGTCGGAGTCACCGCCTATGATCTCTGATGGCGGCTCCGACGTCTATACGCTTCCGGGGCGACTGATCTTGACCCGCCTCGAGACCAGCTCCGAGATCACTCAGGCCACGCGCAAGCACTTGTCGCCGGCGCTCGGGCCCGACACGCCGCCTCCCAGGCTGGTCTAGCGCCGGGGGGTCGCCGTCCTCGCGCAAGCGGTGCTCCGTCCCCGCGGGCGGTCTGCCGTGAGCGCGGGCTGATGGTGTGCGTCCACGCCGGTCCTCGGTCGGCGTGGGGGCTTGCGCTGCACACCAGGGGATCAGCCGGACGTGGTCCTCACTCGGGTCTCCCCTCACGCCAGGTCCTCACGTCGTGCGGGGTGGCGGCGTGCTCCAGGGCGGTCATGGAGACCTCCTGTCGCCCTCGCGTGCGCTCTGCATTCAGTCGAGCCTGGTCGACGAGGCCACGACGTGCCCGAGGCACGATCACGTCCGCGCGCGGATCGTGGCGGATTGAGCGGCATCCCGCGCTGCTGATGGTCACGTGCGGCAGCAATTGGGGCAGGTTTGGACCCATCAAACCAATCATCATGGAGGGAGACCACATGTCGTCAGATTTGCGGAAGGACCTCGCGCTCGCGCTCGCGATCTCGATGGCGGCGGCGCTGGCGTGCTCGAAGGGATCCGTCAACAGCGATTCGAGTTCGGCGAAGGTGACCGTGTCGTTCGCGCTCACGCCCGCCGACATCGGCAGCGTCATGGTCACGGTCAGTGGGGGCACGCCGGCGCTCAGCGCCCCCATCGTGGCCGCCCTGGCCAAGAACGGTCAGGCATACACGGGAACCGTCGCCGACATCCCGGTGGGCATTGGGCGGCTGTTCCAGGCGGACGTCTACACGGCCGACGGCACCAGGATCTACACGGGGCAGGCGACCGTCGACATCGTCTCGGGCACGACGGCGCAGGTCTACATCCTGGCCCAGCAGATCGGCGGCGGGGGGCAGACGACCGTATTCGCGCCCGTCGTCGACAGCCTGACCTCCACGGCCTCGACGGTCGGGCCGGGCGCGAGCGTCAACGTCGAGGTGGCCGCCCACTCGCCGTACACCCCACCCGACCCGCTCGGTTACCGCTGGAGCGCCGCCTGCTATCCGTCCACAGGCGACAATGGCCACTTCGCAGACGGGGACAAGCCGGCCGCCACCTGGACCGCCCCCGCCGTGGTCCCGGAAACCTGCGTGCTCTCGGTGGCGATCAGCGACAACCACCTCAACGTCGTCACGTCGTACCTCATGGTCAACGTTGAGGCAGCGGGCGGGACGAGCGCCGCGAATGCAACCACCTACGCCAACACCTGGCCGGTCGTCGGCAGCACCTCCGCCGAGGTGAAGTACGATCAACCCGCCGCTTCGCCGCCCGTCCTCGGGTCGACCACCGAGGCCGACCTCTCCGTCATCGCCTCCGACCCGGACGGTGACAACCTGGCCTACAGCTGGTCGGATGGCACCTGTGGCGGCACCTTCTCGTCGCCGGCTGCGGCGGGCACGCACTACTCGATTGCCGACGACAAGAGCTGCATCGTCACGGTCACCATCATCGACCTCTGCACCGCCGGCGACTGCGCGGGTATCTCGGGCCTCGCCGACGGCTCGCCGCGCGGCGGCTCGGTCAGCGTCGCCTTCCAGATCCAGGCGAAGGGGCCCAGCACGGTCGTCACGACGGTCCCCGGCGCTCCAGCGGCGGTCGCGGCCACCCTGGGCGGCACAGACTCGTCTGTCAGCGTCTCCTTCGCGCCACCCGCGGATACGGGTGGCAGCGGCAGCGCGTCTCTCAGCTACGTGGTCTCCTCGGTCCCGAGCGGCCTCTCGACGACAGGAAGCGGTTCACCGATCACCGTATCGTGCAACGGCTCGTGCGCCGGCTACGCCTTCGCCGTCTCCGCCGTCAACGCCCTCGGCGCCGGCGCGACGTCCTCCCCCGCCGACGTTGTCACCACGTTCGACGTGGTCGAGACCTTCCACGAACCGATGACCGCGCCGTATGACTCCATCTTCACTGGCTCGTTCACGCTCGACTCCACCACGAGGACGGTCTCCAACCTGGGCGGCCTTCTGACCGAGTCCATGAGCCCGTACAGATCGGGCACGCTGACCACCGTCCCGCTCACCAACCAGCTGTCGGCCGTCTCCGACGGGCTCGGCGGGCATGGCCTGCTCGTGACGACCTTCAACCTGAATACCGTGGACACCTTCGACCCGCGCACGAGCGCCATCCCGGCGCTCTTCGCTGCCGTCGACCCGGATGGACGCTTCGCTCCGGGCGGGACGATCTTCTACGGGTCCACGTCCGGCGCGACGAACCCGATGAGCGGAGGCGTGGGGAACGCCTACGCCGTGATCGACGTCGATACGGACAACCCGACGGGCTCGGCGACGGCAGCCCAGGTCAACCTCCTCGCCTACGCGGACTGCAACGCCGGCGGCATGATGGGCGCGACCTGCATGACTGGCACCACCACGGCGGCCTACGGGCGCCTGGGGACGATGAGCGGCTACCCCTTCTCCCAGGTCGTGACGAGGTCGGCCACCACCCCGACCGCCGTCCCCGGTGCGCCGACCGCCGTCTCGGCGACCCTGGGCAGCACCGGCAACACCGTCGTGGTTTCCTTCACACCCCCGGCGGACCCGGGCGGCACGCCCATCACCGGCTATGTCGTGAGCTCGAAGCCCAAGCTCCTGACCCTGGTGGGCGCCACGGGCACCTCGTCGCCGATCACGGTGGTGTGCCCCTCGACGTGCGCGGGCTACGCCTTCCGCGTCTCGGCCGTCAACGCCGTCGGCGCTGGCGTGCCATCCGCGGCGGTGGACGTCGTCACCTCGTTCGGCGTGGTCGCGACCTTCCACGAGCCGATGACCCTGCCGTACGACTCCATCTTCACCGGTTCGTTCACGCTCGACTCCACCACCCGAACCGTCTCGAACCTCGCCGGCTCCCTGACCGAATCCATGACTGGCAGCATGGGCTTGGTGAGCGTTCCGCTCACCCGCCAGCTGTCGGCCGTCTCCGACGGGCTCGGCGGGCATGGACTGCTCGTGACGACCTTCCTCCTCAACACGGTGGACACCTTCTGGCCGAGCGGATTCGACCCGGCAAACCCGAATGACATCTACTTCGGCTTCCCGGCCGCCTGGAGCGCGAGCGCGGCGAACGCCTACGCCATGATCGACGTGAACACCGACGACCCGACGGCAACGCCGACGGCGGGCCAGATCAACCTCATGGCCTATGCGGACTGCACTGCCGGCGGCATGATGGGCGCGACCTGCATGACGGGCACCACCGTCGCAGGCTACGGGCATCTGGGCTCGATGAACGGCTACCCGATCACCCAGGTCGTGACGAAGCAGTAAGAGAGCGACGGAGACGCCGTACGACCAGGCGCGGCGGCCTCGAGCCGAGGTCGCCGCCCTCCTGGCCTCGCTGGCGATCGGCCGGAGGACGACGATCGCTGGCGAGGCCGCGCGGGCAGGTGCTCGCGATCGACCAGACGAGGTGCGTCGAAGGC
>DATIXG010000033.1:0-11103 GCA_035518815.1 Gemmatimonadales bacterium
TCGGAGGCAGCTTGATGACCGACCGCGCATCGAAGATGCCTGCCGTCGTGTGGAACCGCAGATGGAACTTGATCCGGTGGCTCTTCGCCGCGAAGCGCTCCTGGTCCGTGACCGCGCCGCCGCACGCTGGCGGTGTCCCGATCTGCCCCGACGCCACTCCGGTCAGCACGAGAACCGCCGCCAAAGCCCTGAGGACTGCCATGATCTATACTGTCGGCATCTCGGAACGTGGGCTTGAGGTGTCGAACGGCTCGTTTGCGTTCGCGTTCTTGACACGTTGTGGGACGCACGCATATCGTCCGCGCCTCCCCGGACGAGCGAGCCCTCGTATGTCCTGGTTCAAAGCGATCAGCGGTCGACCTGGCGACGCTCAGCGCCGCATCGGAGCGTTGTTCGGCGTCTGGGCCCTGCTGGCGCAGGCCGCGCTCCCGCAGCTTCACGACTGGGCCGTCTCCCGAGACCTCGCGAGCACCGTCCAGGGGTCGCGTGCATCGACGGGTTCCACCCCGAGGCTCGCTGCCACGTCCCGGCGGTCGCCGCTCCACGATGCGTCGGACTGCCCGGTGTGTCGGACCCTGGTGCATGGCCGACGGTTCCTCTCGGCGCCAGCTCCGACGCTCGCCGCGGCTCCGCAAGTGCACGCGGGCAGCACGATGCCGGCTGCCGTGGTCGCCTCCAGAGCGATCGCGCTCGCCGCCTCGCCCCGCGCTCCTCCTCGTCGCGCGTAGCAACACACGCGTCCGACTTCTTTCACGTCCGTGCGCCTCCGGGTGCACCGCGACGCGGAAAGCCATGCACATTCGACGAGGAGGTCCGTCATGCCCGACATCCAGGGCGAGTCCAACGCTGTTCGACGCTGGCGACTACCCGCGCTGCTGACCGGCATCGCGCTGGTCGGCGGGGCGACGCTCCTGCGCGCGACCTTGGAGCGGTTCCACCAGGTCAGGGAGGTCTCCCGCCTCCGCACACGGCTGGCCACTCGACGGCACGAGGCCGAGCGACAGCGCCTGGAGATGGCGGAGGTGCTGGAGGCCGTCGACCGCGTGCTGTCGGCGGTGCAGGTGCTGAAGGGCCGGACGATGGAAGTCAGTCGGTATGGGGGACCTGACGTGCTGAACGCGCTTCATGCAGCGTCCAGCATTCCTCGGTCCTGCGTCAACGAGGGAGCGGCATCCGCAACGATCCCCGTCGTGGCGACGCTCGCGGAGGCTGAGGAGCACATCCTCGCGGCGGGCGACGCCTTCGCGCTCCTCGACGTCGCGATCACGAAGGGCAGTCGCAAGGTGCGATCGCTTCCCACGCTGTGGCCGGTGAAGGGGTCGGTCAGCTCCCGATTCGGCTGGCGTCTCTCACCCTACGGGGGCGAATCGGAGTGGCACCCCGGCATCGACATCACCGCTCCGTACGGGACGCCCGTCCATGCGACCGCGGACGGCGAGGTCGTCTTCGCCGGTCGTGATCGTGGCTACGGTGCCATGGTGGTCGTCGATCACGGGACGACTCGAACTCGGTACGCGCACCTCTCGGCAATCTGGGTGCGGGTCGGGCAGGCCCTCCGTCGCGGCGAGCCACTCGGGGCGCTGGGCGGGACGGGGCGCGCGACAGGACCGCACCTGCACTACGAGGTCCGGCTCGGAGACGAGCCGGTCGACCCCGAGTGCCTCCTGACCAACCAGGCGATGAGCCGGTCCGTCGAGAGCGCTCGCTCCTCGGTCTCGTGTGCACCGGTGCGTGCCCGGCTGGAGGGGCGGACGCCGGCCACCGCTCGGGATGTGCGCCACGCCACACCGGCGGGCGAGGTCGCGGGGTGATCGTGTGCTCGTGATCGACCTGGTGGCGGGAATCCTTCAACAGACGTTCTGGGTCCTCTATGAGGGGGCCGCCTTCATCCTCGTCGGCTTCGCGATTGCAGGGGCGATTCACGTCCTGCTCGACGCCGACCGCATCGTCCGCTACCTGGGCGCACGGACGCTCGGGTCGGCCGTCGTCGCGGCGGTGCTCGGAGCCCCGATTCCCCTCTGCTCGTGCGGGGTGCTGCCGACTGCGATCTCCCTTCGTCGCAAGGGCGCGAGCCCCGAAGCGACGCTCGCCTTCCTCATCACGACCCCGGAGACGGGCGTGGACTCGGTTGCGATGACGTTCGCCTTCTTCGGCCCGTTGATGACGATCGTGCGGCCGCTGGCGGCGATCGCGACCGGGCTCGTGGCCGCATCGCTCTCCTTGCGTCGCTGGCCGCCGGATCGGGACGCGCCGAGCGAGCGGCCCGTCCCCCCAGATGGCGCGAAGGAGCACCGCCATGGGGACGAAGAGGCAACGACCCGTGCCCCCGGCGCGCACGACGGGCATGCCCACACCACCGCCGGCGTCGTGCTCACCGGCCGCCTGCGGACGATGGCGCGCCAGGCGGTGCAGTACGCGTTCGTGGACCTGTTCGACGAGCTGGGCTTCTGGCTGGTGATGGCGATCGTGTCGACGGGCATCCTGTCGGCGATCCTGCCCGCCGACTTCTTCACGCGCGTGTTCCCCTCGTCGTTCTCCGCGATGGTCGCGATGGTGATCCTGTCGATGCCGCTCTACGTGTGCGCGAGCGCGTCGACGCCGCTGGCGGCGCTCTTCGTCACCAAGGGCGCGTCCGCCGGCGCGGCGCTGGTGTTCCTGCTCGTGGGACCAGCGACCAACGTCGCGACGCTCGCGACCGTCACACGGCTCTTCGGCCGGTCGTTCCTCCGCACCTACGTCGGCGCCATCATCGGTGTAGCGATCGCGGCGGGGCTGCTGCTGGACCTGGTCGTTCCCGGCCTCGGTGAACGCGTCCGCATCGGCGAGCCGGCGGCCTCCGAGCTGTTCCTGATGCCCAAGGCCATCGCCGCGCTCGTGCTGGGAGGGTTGCTGTTCGAGTCGCTGCGTCGCACCGGGGTGCGGGCGGGACTGCGGGAGCTGGCTGACAACGCGCGCGCCGCCGCCAACGCGGTCCGCCAGCTGGGCCCTCGGGTCTTCCTCTCGAGCCGCGCCCTCCAGGGCCTGGCGTTGCTCTGGTTGCTCTCGGTGGTGCTCGGCGGGTTCTGGCGCGTGCCGCTCGGTGAGCGCGCGATCGTGCAGCGCTTCGGCCGCGTGGCGGGCCCGCCACGGGAGCCCGGGCTCGCGTTCGCCGCCCCGCTCATCGACCGGGTCGATCTCGTGTCGGTCGACGCGATTCGCGAGCGCCCGGTCGGCTATCGCCCCAGACCCGGGTCCCTCGACCGCGACCCGGTCCCGGAGGAGGCACTGTACGTCACCGCGGACGAGAACGTCATCGACCTCCACGCCGAGGCCCAGTATCGGGTCGCCGACCCCGTCCGCTATCAGCTGGGCGTCGCGAACCCCGCCGACGTGCTGTCGGCACTCGTCCGTGCCCGGCTCGTCGAAGCGATGGCGGGCCGTTCGATCGACCTCGTCTATACCAACGATCGTGCCGAGGTGGAGGCCTGGCTGCTCGAACGGGTCCGCCGCGACGCCGACACGGTCGGCCTCGGGATCGAGGTCCTCGCGGTCCGGCTCCTCGACGTGCATGCGCCCGCCACCGTCCACGACGCGTTCCGCGACGTCGCGAGCGCCCATGAGGATCGCCTGACGACGATCCACCTCGCGAACGAATATGCGGTCGGCATCGTGACGGTCGCACGCGGTGACGCAGAGCGGATCGTCGCCGAGGCTCAGGGGAAGGCGGCCGAGCGGGTTGCCCTGGCGGAAGGCGCGGGGCGGGCGTTCGTGGCGCTCGCGGCCGAGCACCAGCGATCGCCGCGGCTCACCGAAGATCGGCTCTACCTCGAGACCGCCGAGCGCGTGCTCGCGGGGGCCCGCAAGCTGATCCGCTCCACCCCGGGCGCGACTCACGGCTACGAGCTGTGGCTCCGCGGCAGCGGCGGTCCCGTCGTCTTTCCGCCGCAGCCCGGCTCTGCGGCGCCGGGCCGGGCTCCGGGCACTCCATCGTCGCAACCGGTCGGACCAGCGCCGTCGGAGGAGAATCTGCCATGAAGACTTTGGCAATCATCGTCGGGGTCGCGGTGATCGCGATCGCGGCGCTCGCATCGATGTTCGTCGTCGACACGACCGAGTACGCGGTGGTGACCCGCTTCGGTCGTCCCCTCCGGAGCTACACCACCCCGGGCCTGCGATTCCGGGTGCCGCTCGTCGACCAGGTCGCCCGCATCGACGCCCGGCTGCTGATGACGGAGCCGCCGGTGTCGGAGTATCTGACGCTCGACAAGAAGAACGTCGTCGCGCGCGCGTTCCTCACCTGGCGGGTCGAGGACCCGCTCCGGTACCTGCAGACCGTGGTCCTCCGGGAGGCCGCCGAGTCGCGGCTCGCCGCCGTCACCGGCTCGGAGATCGGGGCCGCCTTCGGATCCGTTCCGTTCGAAGCCCTGGTCTCGACCGAGCCGGAGAAGATGCGGCTGGGGGCGATCATGGACCAGGTCGAGGGTCGCGTGCGCGAGACCGCGGCGCGCGAGTACGGCATTCGTCTGGTGGCGTTCCGCATCGAGCGCCTCGCCTTTCCGCAGCAGAACGAAGCCAGCGTGTTTCAGCGGATGCGGGCCGAGCGCCAGCGCATCGCCAAGCAGTTCCGATCGGAGGGGGAGGAGGCGTCGCTCAAGATCAGGGCGGAGGCCGACCGCGAGCGCGCTCGCATCCTCTCCGAGGCGGAGCGCAAGGCCGCCGAGATTCGCGGGCAGGCGGAAGCCGAGGCCGCGCGCATCTACGCCGACGCGCTCGGCGCCGATCCGGACTTCTATCGGTTCGTCCGGACCCTGGAAGCGTACGACAAGATCATCGACAAGGACACGACGATCGTGCTGCCGGCCGACTCCCCGTTGATGAGGGGCCTGATGACGGGGCCAGGGGGCGGGCGGTGAGAGGACGGGTGGCCCAGGTTCTCGCGCCGCTGCGTCGTCCGGCCGGAGGTGCGGCGCTGGCCGTGATGCTCCTGCTCGCGTACGGCGCCACCGGATTCTACACCGTTCCGGCGACGAGCCTGGCGGTGACCCGGATCTTCGGCACGATCGTCGACGCGAGCGTGCCACCCGGTGTCCACTGGTGGTGGCCGCGGCCGCTCGGGCAGGTCGATCGAGTCGAGGTCACGCGCACGTTCCTCATGCCCGTGGGCTACTTCCTGAAAGAGGAGATTCAGCGGAGACCCTCGCCCGCGGCAGAGAGCGCCTGGCTGACGGGTGACACGAACATCCTGCAGCTGCGCGCGAGGGTGAACTACCGGATCGCCGACGCCGCCAAGTTCCTGTTCGACGCCGAGGCGCCGCCGGAGATCCTCCGGTGGGTCGCAGGGTCGGCGCTGACCGAAGCCGCGAGCGCACTCCCCGTCGACGGCCTGCTCACGTCGGGGCGCCTGGCGTTGATCGAGCGCGTCCGCGCGCGGGCGCAGGAGCTGCTCGACGGCTGGGGCGTCGGCCTCCAGATCCTCACCGTCAACCTCGAGTCGGTCGACCCGCCGTTCAGCGTGGTGACGGCGTTCCAGGACGTCCAGAACGCACGGGCCGATCGGGAACGCCAGATGTCGGAGGCGGAGACCTACTCGAACGGTCTCCTGCCCGTCGCGCGTGGCGAGGCGGAGCGGAAGGTGAACGAGGCGCTGACCTTCGCAAATCAGCGCCTCGATCGCGCCCACGCCGACGCCGAGCGATTCACGCAGCTCGCCGCGGAGCATCGGCGGTCCCCCGCGCTCCTGGAGCGACGCCTCTACCTCGAGACGGCGGAGCGGGTCCTGCCGCGGGTCCGGCGCTACGTGCTCGATCCCGGGGGCGACGGCGCGCTGCCGATCCGGATCGTGGAGTGAACCAGCGGACACGGAGACCTCGGGGATGAGGATGACGCTGGTAGGGGCCCTGGCGATCGCTGCCAGTCTCGGGGGGCGGCCTGCCCAGCTCGCCGTACAGCCTGGCGAGCGCCTCCTCGTCGTCGCGCCGCACCCCGACGACGAGACCCTCGGCGCGGGGGGCTTGATCCAGCGGGTCCTCGCGCGCGGCGGAACGGTGCGGGTCGTGCTGGTCACCGCGGGCGACGGGTACATCGAGGCCGTGGTGCACGAGACGGGTCACCTCCGGCCCCGTCCCGAAGAGTACATCGCCTACGGAGAGCGGCGCCTGCGCGAGTCGCGGGTCGCGCTCCGCGTGCTCGGCGGCAAGCGGATCGGGTCCGAGCATCTGCTCGGGTTCCCCGACGGAGGGCTCGAGCCGCTGCTACAGACGCACTGGAAACACAGCGACCCGGAGCGCTCGCCGACCACGGGCGCCACTCAGGCACCGTATCCCAACGTCGAGGATCTCGGCGCGCGCTACGACGGCGCCGACCTCCGCGCGGCCCTGCTCCGGTGCCTGCGAGACGCGCGCCCCACCACCATCGTCCTGCCCGATCCGCTCGATCGGCACCCCGACCACCACGCGACGGGGCTGTTCACGTTGCTCGCGGTGAACGACTGGGTGCACGAGGGGGCAGCAGCCCATCGCGCCATGCCACGTCTCCTCGCCTATCTCGTGCACTGGCCCGACTGGCCCCCCGGGTGGAACGTGACGACCCCATCGGCCGACGCCGCCCAGGCGCGTCTGGAGCTCCCCGCGGCGTTGCACGCGCAGGGTCCCGCCGGCCCCGCGCTGACCCTCACCGACGAGGAAGTGGCCGGTAAGCGGGCCGCGCTCGCCGAGTACGTCACCCAACAGCGGGAGATGGCCTCGCTGCTGGCCGCTTTCGTCCGACGCACGGAGCCGTTCAGGCTGGTGACCATGGCGGACCTGTCCAGTCGACGTCCGAGCAAGTGACGCGGATGAGCGCCTTCCTGCTCTCGCTGGTGACCTTGTGCTCGACGACCGCCGGTGGCCTGTTCGCCCTCAAGTTCCGCGACCGTCTGCACCTGATCCTCGGGTTCGCGGCCGGCGTCCTGCTGGGCGTCGTGAGCTTCGACATCCTGCCCGAGCTGTTCGCGCTGGCGAGGGAGCACGCGTTCGATCCGGTCGGGCCGATGATCGCGCTGGTCGTCGGCTTCCTGGTCTTTCACAGCATCGAGAAGCTGACCGTCATTCACCACGCGCAGGAGGAGCGCTATGCCGACCACCGTCATCCACGGATCGGAGTGTTCTCGGCACTGGCCCTGATCGGCCACAGCTTCATGGACGGCGTGGGAATCGGTCTCGGGTTTCAGGTGTCGAGGGCGGTCGGCACGATCGTCGCCATCGCGGTCATCGCTCACGACTTCGCGGACGGGCTCAACACCGTCAGCCTCATGCTGGCACACCGGAACACGACACGCCGCTCGATGCTGATGCTGGCCCTCGATGCGGCCGCGCCGGTCGCCGGTGTCGCCTCGACGTTGTTCTTCCGGGTGCCGCCCCTCGTCTTGACGCTGTACCTCGGGTTCTTCGCGGGATTTCTGCTGTGCATCGGCGCCGCGGACATTCTGCCCGAGGCGCACTCGAAGCAGAGCTCGGGCCTCACGATCGTGCTGACCTGCCTCGGCGCGGCGTTCATCTACTGCGTCACGCGGATGGCGCGGTGAGCCGGGCATCTCCGTTGCCCGGGGCGTCCTTCGTCGCGAAGGTCTGGCGCCTCGCGCGGCCCTACTGGTTCGCCGAGGAGCGCTGGACGGCGCGCCTGCTGCTCACCGCGATCGTCGCCCTCACGCTCGGGAACGTCTACGTCCTGGTCCTGCTGAACGAGTGGAACCGGCTCTTCTACAACGCGCTCGAGCAGAAGAACTTCCCCGACTTCCAGCGGCTGCTGGTACGCTTCAGCGTGCTCGCCGCCGTCTTCATCGTCGCGGCCATCTACCGGCTCTACCTGCGCCAAATGCTCGAGATGCGCTGGCGCGTCTGGCTGACGCGCCGGTACGTCGACGTCTGGATGCGGAACCAGGTGTACTACCGGCTGGAGCTGGAGCACCGCGGCACGGACAATCCCGACCAGCGCATCGCCGAAGACCTGCGGGCGGTGACGTCGAGCACGCTCAGCCTGTCGCTCGGCCTGCTGTCCTCGGGCGTCACGCTGGCGTCGTTCATCGGCATCCTCTGGAGCATTTCCGGGCCGTTGGCCTTCACGCTCGCCGGGCGGGCCGTGGTCGTTCCGGGCTACATGGTGTGGACGGCCCTCGTGTACGCATTGCTCGGGAGCATCCTGACGCACAGGATCGGCCGCCCGCTCATCGGGCTCAACTTCCAGGAGGAGCGCCTGGAGGCGGACTTCCGCTACGGTCTCGTCCGGCTGCGGGAGAACGCGGAAGGCGTGGCACTCTATCGCGGCGAACGCAGCGAGCGGCTCGGGCTGCTCGCACGCTTCGAGCGCATCCGCGCCAACTGGTGGGACATCATGCGCTACACGAAACGCCTGACCGGATTCACGGTCGGGTACGGCCAGCTCGCGATCATCTTTCCGATCGTGGTGGCGGCCCCACGATTCTTCGCGGGCGCGATCACACTGGGCAGCCTGTTCCAGATCAGCTCCGCCTTCGGCCAGGTGCAGAACTCGCTCAGCTGGTTCGTCGACAGCTATGGACAGCTCGCCTCCTGGAAGGCCAGCGTGGATCGGCTGCTGACGTTCGGCGAGGCGCTGGAGCGGGCCGAGGCCGCGTCGGGCGCGGCCGGGATCACG
Source organism: Gemmatimonadales bacterium (assembly GCA_035518815.1). Classification (GTDB taxonomy): domain Bacteria; phylum Gemmatimonadota; class Gemmatimonadetes; order Gemmatimonadales; family GWC2-71-9; genus AG25. The sequence goes on from DATIXG010000033.1 coordinate 8,629, forward strand.
GTGGCCCGGGGAGACGGGCCCGCGCTGCGCGCGGACGACCTCAACGTGGTGCTGCCGAACGGGCGCGTCGTGCTCGCGGACACCAGCTTCTGCATCGAGCCTGGTGAGCGCGTCCTGATCACCGGTCCGTCCGGCAGCGGCAAGAGCACGCTGTTCCGCACGCTCGCCGGCATCTGGCCGTTCGGGACCGGTCGCGTGCAGGTGCCGGAGCACGCCCGCGTGCTCTTCCTCCCGCAGCAGCCCTACCTGCCGCTCGGCACGTTGCGCGAGGTAGTGACCTATCCGTCCGCACCTGGCGCGTTCTCCGACGACCTCGTGGTCGAGGCGCTGCAGCTCTGCGACCTCGGGCCCTTCACGACGCGCCTCGACGCACGCGAGAACTGGGCGTTGCAGATGAGCTTGGGCGAGCAGCAGCGCCTCGCGATCGCGCGCGCGCTGCTCCAGCGCCCGGACTGGCTGTTCCTGGACGAGGCCACCGCCTCGGTCGATGAGGCGATCGAGGCCCGACTCTACCGGGTCATGCAGGAACGGCTGCCAGCGGCAACGATCGTCAGCATCGCGCACCGGACGAGCGTGGCGGCGTACCATGCCAAGCGATTCGCGCTGCATGGGAACGGGGGGAGCATGCGGCTCTCCACTGGGCTCTGACCCCGTGCACGCGGATGCCGGCGGCGCCGCGGCGCGGTGGGGATGGCTCGCGGTGGTGATCGCGGCGGGGATCGCGGCGTGTGGTGGGCCCGCGGGGCTCCGACACCGAGTCGCGCCCGGCGAGAACCTGTACCGGATCGGGAAGGCGTACGGCGTCTCGTTCGAGGAGCTGGCGCGCGTCAACGCCATCGCCGACCCGGCACGCATCGAGGTCGGCCAGGTCCTCGTGATCCCCCACGCTACGCGCGCCGTCCCCGTCACGGTGGTGACCCCCGAACGCGCCCGCGCCGACCGGCCGACGCTGCCCGAGCTGCCTTCCGGTCCGCATCCCTTCGTCTGGCCCCTCTCGACCGGGACCATCAGCTCCGGCTTCGGCCCGCGCGGCGTGACGCATCACGACGGCGTCGACATCGATTGCGAGCCCGGTGCGCCGGTCCGCGCCGCGCGGGCCGGCCGCGTTCTCTACAGCGACACGCTGCGCGGGTACGGCAACCTGATCATCGTCGAGCACGACGACGGCTACGCCACGGTCTACGCGCACAACCGGGAGAACCGTGCCGAGACCGGAGCGGTGGTCCGGCAGGGGGACACGATCGCCGCGTGCGGAGAGAGCGGCGAGGCTTCGGGACCACACCTCCACTTCGAAGTGCGCAAGGAGAACATCGCACGCAACCCGCTCTTCTACCTGCCGCCGCTGCCGGACGTCGCGAAGAAGGCGCCGCGGTGATGCCGACCCGGGTCTCCATCGGTCGCGTGTTTCTGATCGCGCTGCTCGGGTTGGGCACGGCGGAGGGTGCCGTCGCGAAGCGGACCGGTCGGCCGAGGGCGAGCACCTCGGTGTCCGCGGGCGGGCGCATGGTTCCGGGGTTCGGTTCGAGCACGACGGGGGGCTCGGGGAGGTCGGTGCTCACCGTGACGACGCTCGCGGACGAGGGCAGCGGCTCCTTGCGGGACGTCCTGTCGAAGGCGAGGCTCGGCGGCGGGACCATTCGGTTCTCCGTCGGTGGCGGGATCGACCTGTACTCGGGCCTCGACGTGCCTGCCCATACGACCATCGACGGCTCGTCCGCCCCCTCGCCGGGCATCACCCTCTGGGGCGAGCATACCGGGACCGGCGGAACCGGCGTCGTCAACGTCGGCGAGAGCGACGTCGTGATCCGCGGGCTTCGCATCCGCAACGGCGCGAACGACGGCGTGCACGTCGCCCCGAGGCACGGCCACGCCATTTCGCACATCGTGGTCGAGCATTGCTCGATCACGAACAGCGGCGACGGTGGCATCGACCTCACCGGCTACCGAGGCTTCACCATCACGGACGTCACGATCATCGGGAACTACTTCGCAGGCAACGGCGCCCCCTGTGCGAAGGGCACGTGCGGCGGTGCCAGCCTGATGAAGTACGGCGCCAATCGCGTGAGCTACTACTACAACTTCTGGGACAAGGATCTCAGGCGCACGCCGGCCGTGAGCGCGGAGAACCGTGGCTACGACGCCGTTGCCGACATCCGTTACAACTACGTGCGCTGGCCGGAGGAGAGCGGCATGCAGATTCGGGACGGCGCCAGGGCGAACGTGATCGCCAACACCCTGGAGGGCGCGAAGGCGACGATCGTCGTCAAGCTGTGGGGCGGCCACGCTCATCTCGAGGACAATCCCAGCGACCTGGCAGACGGTGGCGACATCCCGGACCCGGTGCCGGTGCCGGACGTCCCCGCAGGCAAGTCCCCGGCGGAGGTCGCGAGCGCCGCGGGCGCCCTTCCCCGCGATGGGGTCGACCGCCGCTACATCGACGGGACGAAAGCCTTTCGCGAGGTGAAGGCGGCGCCG
>DATIXG010000034.1:0-2693 GCA_035518815.1 Gemmatimonadales bacterium
GAAGTCCTCGCCTCCGTCTCGACGACACGTCGCGACCGGTATTCGCGCAGCCCCTCGCGAATCCGGCAGCGCCAGGGAAGGTCGCGGCGGTTTCACCGGCACGAGACACGCCAATTCGACAGCTTCGTCAGACCCCATCCCGCTGGGGCCGGACGACCTCCCGATGGTCTCGGAGGAGTGATGGGACTCAGACGGCTCTGGCCGTTGCTGGCAGGGATGCTGATCATTTTCGCGTGGGGGGAGGCGCGCGCGCAGACCTCCTCGGGCGCCGTCACGCTCCAGTGGAGCGCTCCCGGTGACGACAGCCTGACCGGCACCGCGGCGCGCTACGACCTCCGCTACTCGCTGTTCCCGATCAACGGCCTCAACTTCGCGTTCGCGAGCGGCGTGATGGGATTGCCGCTGCCCGCCGCGCCGGGGACCGTTCAGCGCTTCACGGTCTACGGGCTCTTGCCCGGGCTGCGCTACTACTTCGCGCTCAAGACCGCCGACGAGCACCTGAACTGGTCGCCGATCTCGAACGTGGTCGCGTTCGCCGAGAAGAGCGCCGGCGTGAATCCGGATGAGCCCGAGGTGACCTTCGCCGCCCCCATTCCCAACCCCGCCGGCAGTCGGGCCGGGTTCGCCTACTCGCTGCCCCATCCCATGAACGTCAGCATTCGGGTCTACGACGTTCAGGGCCGCATGATCCGTGGACTGGTGGATGGGCCGCAGCCGGCGGGCGCCGATCTCGCCATCTGGGATCTGCACGATCAGGTGGGACTGCGGGTCTCGCCCGGCGTCTACCTGGCGCGCGCGGTGATCGGCGAAACCACCATCGTGCGGCGGGTGCTGGTCGCACGCTGATGGCCCCCGCGGCCGCCGGCGCGTCGCTGGATTCGTCGGGAGTCACCGCGGTCGATTCCACCGCCGCCGCCTCCAGCGCCGCGACGCCGCGCGACTACGTCGCCGAGGTTCGCGCCGGTTTCACGCGCGAGAACCGCGACTACGCGCACACGCGCGTCGTGCTCGATTTCATCGATCCCGTGTATTCGCTGGTCTTCTGCGGGCTGCTGCTCGTCACCGGGCTCTCGGCGCGCATGCGGGACATCGCGCACGGACTCGGACATCGGCGCTACGTGCGCGTGCTGGTCTACTTCATTCTGTTCATGCTGGCCGGTTTCGTGTTCATGCTGCCGCTCGACTGGTACCGCGGATTCGCCCTCGAACACCAGTACCACCTCTCGACGCAGAATCTCGGAGCCTGGTTCGCCGACGAGCTGAAGCTGGCGGGCTTCAACGTGCTGTTCCTCGGCGTGCTGCCGCTGCTCGCGCTGGCCTACCGCGTCGTCGAGCGCCGGCCGCGGACCTGGTGGCTGTGGCTCGGGGCCGCCAGCATTCCGGTCACCCTGTGCACGGTGCTGCTCTCGCCAATCGTGTTCGAACCCGCGTTCAACAAGTTCACCCCGCTCCACGATCAGGAGCTGAAGAGCGAGATTCTGGCGCTGGCCGCGAAGGCCCGCATTCCGGCGCGCAAGGTTTTCGAGGTCGACAAGAGCGCCCAGACCGTCAAGTACAACGCCTACGTGAGCGGCTTCGGCGCCTCGCAGCGCATCGTGCTCTGGGACACCACACTCAAGGGCATGAAGCACGACGAGATCCTGTTCGTGATGGGCCACGAGATGGGCCACTACAAGCTCCACCACATCTGGAAGGGGATAGCGTTCGCGGGCGTCGAAGCCTTCGTGCTGCTCCTGCTGATGCAGGGGATGACGCGGCTGGCGCTGGCCCGATTCGGCGGGCGCTGGGGCGTGCGCGAGCCGTACGACGTGGCGACGCTGCCGCTCTACGCGGCAGCGCTCACCATTCTGCTGGCGATCACGCAGCCGATCACCGCGGGCTTCTCGCGCCAGGTGGAGCACGAGGCCGATGCCTTTGGCCTCGAGGTCACTCACCTGAACGACGCCGCGGCGCGCGCCTTCTTGAAGCTCGGCTCGCAGAATCGCAGCGACCCCGAGCCCTCCGCGTTCGTCCGCGCCGTGCTCTACGACCATCCCACCGTGATGGAGCGCGTGCGCTTCGCGCTCGAGTACCACCCCTGGGAACAGGGCCGGCCGAACCGATATTTCAGGCCCTAGGCATCTGAGCCGGGCGCGTTCGCGGACTCAGGTTCAAACGTATCGGACGGGTGAGCCACACCCCTACACCCGCCCGCACCCCGTCCGGGGCGCGCGGGGCTGCCCTTTCGGGAGGCCCGCAATGAAAGCTCGTGCGAAGCTGTTTCTCGCTTTGATGCTTCTCTTTGTCGTACCCCGGGCAGCGCGCGCGCAGTGCCCGGACTGGCACGCGGGCCCGATGGACAACGGCGGCGGCGTGATCGGCACCGACGGCACGGTCTACGCGCTTACGACCTGGGACCCGGACGGCGCCGGTCCATTGCCGCAGACGCTGGTCGCGGGGGGCGTGTTCACCCAGGTTTGCGGAGTCTCGGCACCCGAAGTGGCGTACATCGATCCCGCCACCGGCCAGTGGCATGCGACGGCTGCGGGACCGGGACTTCAAGCCGTGTTCGCCCTCACGACCTATCAGGGGAATCTCGTCGCCGGTGGAGTCCAGCCGGGAGGACTCTCAACCGGAACGATTCGGTGGAATGGATCGAGCTGGGTCGCCATGGACCTCGACTACTGCGTCCGCGGGATTGTCAACATGACGCC
>DATIXG010000035.1:0-20799 GCA_035518815.1 Gemmatimonadales bacterium
TCGTTACAAAGGAGGACACCCATGACCCGAGCTGCCAATCAAGGCGAGCCGGCACCCGACTTCGAGCTGCAGACGTCGGCAGGTGACCGGATTGCGCTGCGGTCCTTGCGCGGCGCGCCCGTGATTCTCGCGTTCTATCCGGCCGACTGGAGTCCCGTCTGCGGAGACCAGATGGCGCTCTACAACGAGGTGCTGCCCGAGTTCGAGCGCTACGGCGCTCGGCTGCTCGGCATCTCCGTCGACGGTATGTGGTGTCACCGGGCGTTCGCCGAGAACCGCAGGCTGCGGTTTCCTTTGCTCGTCGACTTCGAGCCCAAGGGCGACGTCGCCCGCCGCTATGGCGTCTATCGCCCGGGCGATGGCACGAGTGAGCGTGCGCTGTTCGTGATCGATGCCGCGGGCGTGATCCGCTGGCGTTACGTCTCGCCGATCGCCGTGAATCCCGGCGCCGATGGGATTCTCGAGGCCCTCGAGGCGATTCACGCCGAGGTCGCCCCGTGAGCCGGCACGCCCATGTCGTACAACTCACCGAGCCCGTTTCGGATCGGGATCACAGCGTCGGGCCGTCCGATGCTCCGCTCACGCTGCTGGAATACGGCGACTACGAGTGTCCCCACTGCGGCCGCGCGTTCCCGATCGTGCAGGACGTGCGGCGGCGGATGGGCGACCAGCTGCGGTTCGTGTTCCGCAACTTCCCGCTGACGCAGATCCACGAGCACGCCGAGCACGCGGCCGAAGTGGCGGAGGCCGCCGCCGCGCAGGGCAAGTTCTGGCCGATGCACGACTGGCTGTTCCGGCACCAGTTCGCGCTGGATGACGAAACGTTGCTCGAGGGAGCCCAGGACCTGAAGCTCGATGTCGAGCGGGTGCGGCGGGAGCTCGCCAACGGCACCTACCGGTCGCGGGTCCGAGCGGACTTCTCGACCGGCATCAAGAGCGGCGTCAACGGTACACCCACGTTCTACATCAACGGGGTTCGCCACGATGGGGATTTCAGCGCGGATACGTTAATGGCGGCGCTGGGCGAAGCCCTCCACTCGAGCGGAGTGAAACATGCCTGAGAAGAAGATCATTGCGGTGGTCGGCGCGACCGGCGCCCAGGGCGGCGGCGTCGTGCGCGCCATCATGCGGGACAAGACCGGCCCCTTTACGGCGCGCGCCCTGACCCGGGACGTGAAGTCGGACAAGGCGCGGGCACTGGCCGCGCTCGGCGCCGAGGTGGTCAAGGCCGACGTGGACGATGCCGAGAGCCTGAAACGCGCGTTCGCGGGGGTTCACGGCGCGTACTGCGTGACGTTCTTCTGGGCCCACATGTCGGCCGAGCGAGAGATCGCCGAGGCCCGCTCCATGGCTAAGGCGGCGAAGGACGGCGGAGTCCAGCACGCCATCTGGTCGACGTTCGAAGACACCCGCAAATGGGTGCCCTTGAGCGACAATCGCATGCCCACGCTCCAGGGGAAGTACAAAGTCGCTCACTTCGACGGCAAGGCGGAGGCGGACGCCGAGTTCAAGAAGCTCGCCGTGCCGACGACCTTTCTGCTCACGTCGTTCTACTGGGAGAACCTGATCTACTTCGGCTCGGGCCCGAAGCGCGGCCCCGACGGCAAACTGGCGATCACCTATCCCATGGGTGACAAGAAGCTTCCCGGAATCGCATCCGAGGACATCGGCAAGTGCGCGTACGGCATCTTCAAGCGGGGACGCGAGTTCATCGGCAAAACGGTCGGCGTGGCGGGGGAGCACCTGACGGGTGCGCAGATGGCCGCGGCGCTCAGTACGGTGCTGGGGCAGGAGGTGCGCTATAACGACGTGCCGCCCGACGTCTTCCGCAGCTTCGGTTTTCCCGGCGCCGACGACGTGGGCAACATGTTCCAGTTCAAGCGCGACTTCAACAAGGAATACTGCGGCGCGCGCAGTGTCGAGTTCTCGCGCTCGCTCAACCCGGAGCTGCAAACTTTCGCGCAGTGGCTGGCGCAGAACAAAGCGCGCATTCCGCTCGACTAACGCCTCAACTCGGCGTGAACCGATCGAGGACGGCTCTCTCCTGGGGCGTGAGCGCGGGGCCTTCCTCCCCCTTTCGCAGCAGGCGCTCCACCTCCTCGCGGTTCACCGGGTGCAGGTTGTCGAGGGGAATCCTGCGCCAGCGCTCGAGCGCGGCGGCCAGGCTCTCTCGTGGATGCTGCGGCGCGTCCGCCGCGGCCCGGAACTTCGCCGCGGGCGAGTACCGCTCGAGCCATTTCAGGTACAGCCAGCCGCCGAGGAACCCGCCGAGGTGCGCGAAGTGCGCCACGCCCGCTTGCATCCCGCCGAACCCCGCGAAGAGCGAGAGCGCGGTCATCCCGATCACGAACCAGCGCGCCGGGATGGGCACGATGCCCCACACGAAGATCAGATCGGTGGGCCAGTACCTTGCGTAGCCGAGCATCACGCCGAAGATGGCGGCCGAGGCACCGACGATCGCGGCAGTTGGAGTCGTGAGCGAGGCGAGCGCGCCGACCAAACCGCTCACAAAGTACAAGCCGAAGAAATGCGCGGTCCCGAGCCGCACCTCGAGCCGCGGCCCGAAGAAATAGAGGGCCAGCATATTGAACGCGAGGTGGAAGACACCGGCGTGCAGAAACATGTAGGTCACGACGGTCCACGGACGCGACGGGATGAGCATCGGGACGAGCATGAGCGCCTGCGCGACCGCAGGGGATGCGACCGCGACGACGTACATCGCGACGTTGGCGACGAGGAGGCTCTTAACCCCTGGTGTCATCGCAGAAAGTACAGCCTTCGAGCGGCGGGTGTGAACCTGCCACAATCCCCGCTAGCTTTCCCTCTATGAGCGTACGCGGCGCCTTGACCCCCGACGCACCCCGATTCGACGATATCGCCCGCACCTACGACGCGGTGCTCGTGATGTCCTTCGGTGGACCGGAGGGGCCGGACGACGTGATGCCCTTTCTCGAGCGAGTCACGAGCGGGCGCAACATCCCGCGGGAGCGGCTGCTCGAGGTGGCGCACCACTACGACCAGTTCGGGGGCGTGAGTCCGATCAACGCCCAGAACCGCGCCCTGATCGCGGCGCTCGAGGCCGAGCTCAAGACCCACGGTCCCGACCTGCCGGTCTACTTCGGCAACCGCAACTGGCATCCCTTCGTGACCGACACGGTGCGCGAGATGCGCGATGCCGGGGTGCGGCGCGCCATCGCGTTCGTCACGTCAGGGTTCTCGACCTACTCGGGGTGCCGGCAGTACCGCGAGGACATCATTCGCGCGCTCGATGCGGTGCCGGGCGCGCCTGAGATCGACAAGATCCGGGTCTTCTTCAACCACCCCGGATTCATCGAGCCGAGCATCGCCAACCTCAAGGCGGCACTCGCGCAGGTGCCGGCGGAGCGGCGGGCGGCCGCCCGGGTGGCGTTCACGGCCCACTCGATTCCGCTGACCATGGCGAAGGGCAGCGCCTACGAGGCGCAGCTCGCCGAGGCCGCTCGGCTCGTGGCGGACGGTGCGGGCCGGAAGGCGTGGGACCTGGTGTACCAGAGCCGCAGCGGCGCTCCCCATATCCCCTGGCTCGGCCCCGATGTGTTGGAGTACCTGAAAGCAGCACAGGCCGCCGGTGCCACGGACGTCGTGCTCGCCCCGCTGGGTTTTATCTCCGACCACATGGAAGTGCTGTTCGATCTGGACGTGGAAGCAAAGGAGACGGCGGCCGAGCTGGGGCTGCATATGGTGCGGGCGGCCACGGTGGGGACGGCTCCGGCCTTCGTGCGGATGATTCGTGAGCTGATCGTGGAACGGATGACGGAGCGGCGAACGCGGGTTGCGCTGGGAACGATGGGAGCCTGGCAGGATGTGTGTCCGGTGAACTGCTGTTTGCTGGGTGGGGAGCGACGGCGGTCGGATACTGCGGCGGTGGGATGAGGCTTTACCTGACCGCCGCCTCACCTGCTTCACCTGTCCGCACAACTCCCAGCCCGCTCCGCACCGCCACCGCCGCTCGATACCCGCACTTGCATCGCTCGATCGTCCGGCCCTGACGATCGCACTCGAAGGAGAGCTGCTCGCCACAGCGGGGGCAGGAGGGCGGGCCGCCGTCCCTCACCAGCTTCGAGCGCGCGGCGGACTGGTTCACGTAGGCTGCTCGGCGCTCGCCGCGGGTCCGTAGATCGCCGGCGCCACACAGGGGCAGAGGCCGCTGTGCGGCGTCGCCGCGTCCTCTGCGCTCCTCCCAGGCTGAAACGCGACGGCCTCGGGATCGCCGCTCAGGAATCCGCCGCAGCGGTGACAGTGAGTTTCAGCCATGGTGCCCTCTCGTGACGAAGTGAATTCATCCTACGGAGCCAAACGAGGAAGAGGGCAAACCCGCCCTCTTCCCCGACCTACCAGCGACCGTGAACCGGCGAGCGGTCGCTAGCTGCGACTGGCGATCTTGTGGAAGGTCGAGTTGGACACCTCGTAGCTGTCCACCTCGGGCGTTCCCTCGATCACCTTCGCCAGGCCCTTCAGCACGTCCGGATACGTCTCGCGGCTGTAGGCGTCCGCGTTCTCCTGGCGGTCCCACAGACTGATCGCGACGGCTTCCGTTCCATCCTTGGCGACGAACGTCAACTCGTCCGCGAACCCAGCGCGCTTGCGCAGCATGGGCAGGATGTCCCGTTCCAGTGTCGTGGTGAATTCACCGGACGTATTCGGCTTTAGATGCATGGTCACGTTGCGTGCGTACACAGCGGTACTCCTTGAGGCGACCTCCATGAACCTTCCCACCAGCCGGTACTCTACCGGAGGTTGCCCAAGATACCTGGCTTTACTATAATTGTCAAGTATTTCGTGCCAATCGATGTGACACTTGACCATATTAGTTAACGAAGGAGCGTGTCGTGAATGTCCCGTTCGTTATCCGCCAGCGGTTGAAGGAGTTGGGGTTGGAGCAACGCGATCTGGCCCGCGCGGCCCACGTGACCGAGTCCTACATCTCCCAGCTGCTGACGCAGCGCAAGGCGCCTCCGGCGCCGAACCGCACGGACATCTACGATCGGATGGACAAGTTCCTGCGACTGCCCAAAGGAGAGCTGGCACAGGTGGCGGCGCTGCAGCGCAAGGCGGACCTGAAGCGAGAGCTGGGCGACGCGTCCGCGCCGCTGTTCCGCGAGGTGCGCGAGCTGGTGCTCCGCAAATGCGTGCCCGCCAGGGCGAAAGAAGTCCGCGCCAGCTTCGAGCTCGGACCCTTCGGCGACCTCGAGCGACTCGTCACCCAGAAGCTGCTGGACACGGCGAAGGAAGTGGCGCGCCAGGAGCTGGACAACAAGTACTGGCTCCGCATGGTGGCCCAGCTGGGCGGCCGGAGCTACGAAGAGATGCGCGTGGTGGTGCTCGAATTCCTCGATACCGACATCTTCCACCTCTCGGCCGAGAACTGCGTCTCGTTCCTCGATCCGCTGATCGACTCCTGGGACATCGACCTCGCGACGTTTGCGCTGGAGATCGTGTTGAGTCAGCGGGTGGGCGCAGGGCGCGTGAAGCGATTCGAGTTCGTCGAGCGCGAACCCGAGGAGGCCGCCGGCGTTGCGTCAGGCCTGACCGAGTTCCTGGGCGATCAGGCGTTGAGCGGCGGGGCGACCGAGGAAGAGCTCGCGTTTCTGCGACGGCTGCGGCCGAACGGCAAGCGGCCTACGGCGCTCTACTATTATCGCGAGCTACAGAGCCTGCGGGACCCGCTGCACTTCCGCGCGCCGTAGTCCTCACCCCCTGTCTCCCTCTCCACTATGTGGAGAGGGGGAACGCAATCTAGGAGCTCGAGACCGCGGTTATCTCGTAGCTGAAGTTGTCGGGATCGAGGCAATCGAGCCGCCCCTCCGCGGTCTCCGCCTGGGGATACATCAAGAAGGGAACGGGATCGCCCGACGATCCCGGCAGCGCGACGTCGTGCGCGAAGTTGTATGCCATCCAGTTCATCTCCCAGGAGCCGAACAGGCGCGCGCGCGCCGCTTTCACCATCTCGTCGTCCAGCGGCCGATTTCCGGGCGGCTCCTCGAGCGCCACCTTGCGCACGTCGGCGGGATCGACGGGCACCCAGCCGTACCCGTCCAAATGGACCTCCGCGCGGCAGTGCTGAGACTTGGTGACGTGCGCCGTCGCGGGCCCGAGGCTTCTGTAGCCCAGCTCCGACTTCGCGACCCGGATGCCGTAGACGTCCCGCGCGGGCAGGCCGGCGGCGCGGGCGAGGCCAACGTAGAGCGCGTTCAAGTCGGCGCACTTGCCGGTCAGGTCGTGGGTCTCGAGCATGAAGCGGATATCGCCGAGGCCGCAGCCGCGGGTCTTGGGGTTGCGCGCGGTGTTCTGGACGATCCACTCGTAGATCGCGCGGGCCTTGTCGAGGTCGGTCCGCGCGCCGGCCGTGATCTGTGTCGCGGTGGCTTTGACGATGCCATCGGTCGGCAGGAGCTTCGTGGGCCGGAGATAGTGCTCGAGGACCGTGCCGCTCTCTGCGGCCCCCGAGCGGGGTGCCGAGAGATCGACGCCATAGTCGCGAGTCGCGATGCGGCTCGTAACGGAGAGCACGGGCTGCACACCTGCCGGAAACTCCGCGGCGATGATGCCGAGTGAGTCCTCGGCGCGTTGTACGAGCGTCGCCGCGCCTTGGGGGGCGTTGAAGGTGTTGGCGATCGTCCGCTGATACGGCGTCTCCGCCACCAGCGCCGCCGGGACCCAGACGCGCGTCGTGCCGGCAGGCTTCAGGACGCGCACGCTGGTCGACACCTCGAAGGTGCGCCAAGCGTCCGGCGCCCCGCGCCGAGTGACCATCAGGCCGTTCCGCAACAGTGTGAAACCGGCCGCAGCTGCAGTTCCCGACTGGATGAAATCGCGACGCCGCACCGTCACCTCCCTGGATTGGTGTTGTTGTCGTGGCTCCCGCCGTACATGATAACCCCGGACCGCCTGACCGCCGCAGTTGCCTCTTGACCGCCCTCTTGGCTCGTCCCACCGTTGGGCCGAATGAGACCCGACGACACGCCCCAGCCGGTGGAAGTGTTCTCGCACGTCGGAGAGCTCGCGCTGCAGCCCGTCACCGGAGATAAGGTCGCGCTTCCGGCAGCCGCGGTCGCGCGGGTGTATCGGCTCGCGTGGTTCACCACTGCATCCGTGCACCCGGAGCTGCGGCTCGAAGGTCCTGGCGTCGCGGACCTGGCCAAACACTTCGCCGGGGTGGCATTGCCGGCAGTCGAAGCAGGCGCGCTGCTCATCCGCTTCCCCGGTGGCGCCGGGTTCAGCACGCTGAACAAGGTCGGGAAGGTCGGGGCGGAGCCCTGGAGCCACGTGCCCGCCGGCACCACGCTCGAGCTCGCCACCCGGCCGCTCGAGGGAGGAGACGAGACCCTCGGTGGCCCGGGCTTCTCCCGCTTCCGGGGGACGATCGACGTCGTGGGCGGCGAGTGTATCTGGACCATCCGCGAGACGTTCCCGCGGGTCTCCGCGGATGTGCTGCGTCACGCCCTCGCTCTCTCGGCCGCCGCTGAGTCGGAGGATCGGCTCACGCTCGCCGATGAGAAGGAGGCGAAGCGGGTTTACGAGGCGTTCAAGGCGCGATGGGCCTACAAGGTCTATCCCTGGATGAAGCTGACTCTCACGGGGGCGGAGCTGCGGCTCGCGCCGGGCGATACCTCCGTGATTCACTACGTGGCGCTCGCGGGGTTCCGCGCGATGTTCGAGTCGGTGTGGCCCCACGACCCGGAGCCAGAAGACGAGGATCTAGACGGGGACTGATCGCATCCCTCAGCGCTTCCTCTTGCCACGCCGCACGAACCGCACACCGACCTCGGGGCGCTTGCCCTGGTTGTACGCGAGCTCAGCCACGAGCAGCGCCAGCGGCTCCAAGTAGCGCGACACCGCGAGCGCGCCGCAGTCCACCGGCTCGAAGCCCATCTGCTTGATGAGGCGCGCCACGACGTGTTTGGCCTCCGTTTCGTCGCCGCAATAACACACGGCCGGCCGCTCGGCCATCTTCTCCACACCGGCCCTGAGCAGCTCCGCGGGGATGGTGTTGAACGCCTTCACCACCCGCGCGCCGACGGCGCGTTTGGCGATCAGCTCGCCGCCCGACAGTCGATGGCCCACGGCGAGCGCGTCGTCCGCGTGGGTCATGGGGTTCGTGCAGTCGATCAAGATCTTGCCGCGCAGCGATCCCGCGGCGCGCAGCGCCGGGGGCACCTGGCTCCAATGCACGGCGAGCAGCACGATCTGCGCCTTTTGTACGGCGTCCCAGGGTGCGGCGGCCCGGGCCTTCGGCCCGGCCTCGTCCGCCAAGCGCTCGAGCTTCTTCTGGTCGTGGGAATAGGAGAACGCGACGGTGTGTCCGGCCGCGGCGAACGCGCGGCCGAGCGGCGCGCCCATGTTGCCTGATCCCAGGATGGCGATACGAATGGTCGTACCTCGCTGCGGTCGGTGAGTGATGGGGACGAATGACACCCTTGGGGCGCCCCCGCGCCCACGTCCAAGATAATTGCGGCGATCCGGGGTGCTCCGCATGTTGTAGCCATGGCTACCCCCCGGCGAGCCCTGCTCCTCTGGCCGATCCTCGCCGCCCTCTCCGGCTGCGGGGACTCGAACAACCCGCCGGTCGTGGGAAGCGTGGCCGTCAGCCCGGGAGCCACGACACTCACCGCCCTCGGTCAGACGCAGATATTCAGCGCCGTCGTCAAGGATCAGAACGGGGCTCTGATCCCGGGCAAGACCGTGCAGTGGCGATCGGTGCAGCCCAGCGTCGCCACCATCGATGGGGCAACGGCCATCGCCACGGCGGTCGCGAACGGAACCGCCACGATCACCGCTACGGTTGACGGTGTGGTCGGGAGCGCTAACCTCACCGTGGTGCAAACGGCTTCGAAGTTGGCGTTCATCGCCGCGCCAGCGAGTGCCACGGCCGGGCGCAGCTTTGCGCCCGTCGTGCAAGTCGCAATCGAGGACGCCAACGGCGCGCTGGTCGCCGACGCCACCAACATGGTCACGCTCTCCATAGGTGCGAACCCGGGCGGCGCGACGCTGTCGGGGACTGCGACTGTGGCGGCCGTGACCGGCGTCGCGACGTTCAACGGCGTATCATTGGACAAGACGGGCGTGGGCTACACCCTCACCGCCGCGGTGGGAAGTCTCACGGGCGCCACGAGCGGCGCGTTCACCGTCGTACCGTCGCACGGGCCTCTCGCCCAGGTGGCTCCCGGTCTCTTCCACACCTGCGCCATCACTCTTGCCGGCACGCCCTATTGTTGGGGCGGGAATACCAGCGACCAGCTCGGCGACGGCACGACCATCTCCCGGCCCCATCCGGAGCCCGTGGCGGGCGGCCACACGTTTACCGCGATCGCCGCGGGCTCCTACCACACGTGCGGGATCACTTCCGGCGGGGCGATGTACTGCTGGGGCGTGAACTCCTTCGGCCAGCTGGGCGACGGCTCGAAGGCCAATCGCGACACCCCCGTCCTCGTATTCGGAAGCCTCACGTTCATTGCTGTAACCGCGGGCTTCTCTCACACGTGCGGTATCGTCTCAGGCGGGGCCGTTTACTGCTGGGGTTACAACAACGCCGGCCAGCTCGGCGATGGTAGCGAGACCGATCGCGCCACCCCGACCGCGGTCGTCGGCGGCGTGACGTTTGCCGCCGTGAGCGCCGGCGGCTCCCACACCTGCGGGCTCACCTCGACGGGCGACGCCTACTGCTGGGGTGAGAACTCCTCGGGTGAGCTCGGCGACGGCAGCGTATTGGGCGAACAGAGCCCGATCCCGATCGCGGACTCGATCACCTTCGCCACCCTGAGCGCCGGCGAGTTTCACTCGTGCGGGACGATCGCTTCCGGTACGGCTTACTGCTGGGGCGGGAACTCGAGCGGCGCCCTGGGCGACGGAACCACAACCGCTCGGCCGTCGCCGGTTACCGTCGGTGTCAGCGTCGTGCACGTGGGCGCGGGCGGCATGCACAGCTGCGGGTTGACCGCCGCACAGGTCCCCTACTGCTGGGGCTACAATGCTTTCGGCGAGGTGGGAGACGGGACGTCCATCGATCGGCCCATGCCCGCGCTCGTCTCCGGGAGCCTCACGTTTGCCTCGATCGCCGCGGGCGTTACGCACACGTGCGCGGTCAACGCGGCGGGCGCCGCCTACTGCTGGGGGGACAATCTCACGGGCCAGCTCGGAGACGGGACCACGACGTCGCGCTCCGCTCCCGTCGCGGTCGAGCCTTAGCGTGCCATCATGAAGCTTGCGCTTGTGCTCCTCGCCCTCGCGTGCATGGTCGCGTGCACCGACAACGGCAACTCGACGATTGGGATCTCGGGAAACGTGAACGTGTCCGGGACCTGGCTCTACTCCACCTCGAACGTGCAGAGCAACCCCATCACGTGCTCGAGCAGCGGGACGATGCTCACGCTGACGCAGCAAGGTACGACGGTCACGGGCACCTTCAGCGGCGGCACCCTGACGTGCAGCGGGGGCGGGGCACCGCCATCGTCGGCCCTGACCTCCGGGACGATCGCAGCGGGCACGGCCTCGGGCTCGACCGTGGCCTTCGACCTGGGCGGGAATTACTGGCACAACACCGGTACGGCCGGCGGGACCAGCATGAGCGGGGCGGTGACCCTGCTCGTCGCCCTCAACAACATGAACTACACGCTCACGGGCACCTGGGTAGCGACGAAACAGTAGCACCGCAGGGTTTCGATCCATCCCGCGACAATTCGATGGTATGGTTGCGCGGACCCGACCGAGCTTGGGAGAGTGTCCCCCCCTTGCTCCCAACGCGCCGAGCCGAGCACAATATGGGCATGCCTCAGCTGCAGCAGCCATGGACGGCCGCAATGGTGCGCGAGCTTCCCGCCGACGGCAAACGGTACGAGGTCGTCTCCGGGGAGCTATTGGTGACCCCTGCACCGACGTTCGACCACCAGGAGGCCGTCGGGAACCTGTTCCTGCGCCTGCGCGTCCATCTCCGCGCCCACCTGGTAGGCCACGCGGCCATGTCCCCCGCCGACATTGAGCTGGACACACACACCCTGGTGCAGCCCGATGTCTTCGTCGTGCCGTTGGTCCAGGGGCGGCGGCCTCGCACATGGGCCGAAATCCCTGGTTTGTTGCTTGCCGTCGAGGTGCTGTCGCCGTCCACCGCCCGTGCCGACCGGACGATCAAGCGGCGCCGCTTTCAGGCGGAAGGGGTGCACGAGTACTGGATCGTAGACGTGGAGGCGAGACTCGTGGAACGGTGGCGTCCGGAGGACCTGCGTCCGGAGATCCTGACCGAGACGCTCGTCTGGCAGCCCGACCCGGCGGTCGAGCCACTGGTGGTCAGTTTGCCGGATTTCTTCAACGAAGTGTTGGGCGCCGCCTAGATCACGGCGTCACGAGCGCCGCCCACCGCTCGAACACCGTCGTCCGGACGCGCTCGAGCGCGGGCAGGTAACGCTCGCAGTCGCGCAGAATCGACTGCCCGTCGAGCCCATGCCGGCGCAGCTCCTCGGCAAACGCACCCACCATCCCCTGCACGATCCCTCGGCTCACCTCGATGTGAAACAACAGGCCCCACGCTCGCCCCGACCGAAAGGCCTGGTGCGTGGTGAGATCCGAAGACGCGAGGGAGACCGCGCTCTTGGGCAGCTCGAACACGTCGCCGTGCCAGTGGTAGGCGACGAATTCGGGCTCGACGCCGGTCCACAGCGCGTCGCCCTTCGTTTCCCGCGACAGGCGGACCGGGTACCAGCCGATCTCCTGGCGTCCTGACGGCCGGACGTCCGCGCCGAGGGCCGCCGCGAGCAGCTGGCTGCCGAGGCACACGCCGAGGACAGGAACGTCGTGGCGCAACGCCGCTTCGATGAGCCCCAGCTCGTCGCGCAGAAACGGGTGCCGGTCCGCCTCGTAGACGCCCATCGGACCACCCATGACGACGAGGCCGCCCGCCCCGTCGAGTTCCGTCGGCACGGGGTCGCGGGCGTAGGGCCGTACGAACCGGGTTGAAACGCCCGCCGCGGCGAGCGCATCGCCGATCGCGCCCGGAGGTTCCTGGGGCACGTGCTGCACCACGATGACGTCGGCCATGAAGCGCGAACGTACGCGCGCGCCCGCCCGGGCGTCAACTAACGAAACGCTTTCAGCCCTGCGGGTGGTCGGCGCGTACTAGTCGTGGCAGATGATGCGACTTCCCTGGTGGGTGTTCCTCGCTGTGACGGCGGCCGCGTGCAGCTCTCCTGACGCCGGCCCGATCCTGGCGCAATGCGGCGCGGCGGTCCCGGCCGCTCTCGCCGTGGGCGCCTATACGGCGTTCGACCCCGCCGCCGATTCGGGCTGTGTGTCCTTCCCCGCGAATACGTCAGCCGCCACCGCCGAGTACCTGGTCGTCGCCCAATCGGCGGGCGGCGTTCCGGGGGACAGCGCGCCGTTCGCCCTCCAGAGCGCGAATGCGGCGGCGACGGCTCAAGTGGCTCAGGCGCAGCTCGTCCGGTCTCGCCGCGCCCTACTCCGCGGGCACGGGCCGATCCCCGCCAGATTCGACCGCATGCTGCGCGAGCGCGAGCGGGCCCGGCGCGTCGCCGCACGCCTCTCGGCCGTCCCCCGCACTCAGATGGTCGCGGCGCGAGCGGCGCCGCCCGTCGTCGGGTCGCTCCGGGCCTTCACCGTGTGCGCGAACTACGACTGCAGCGTCTATCGACCGGTGACGGCGCGCGCGCTGTCGGTCGGCGCTCACATGGCGATTTACGTGGACACCCTGGCACCCGCGAATGGGCTGAGTCAGGCGCAGGTCGACTCGCTGCGGGGGCTGTTCGACACCCACGCGTATGTCGTGGACACCGTGGCGTTCGGGAGTGTTTCCGACATCGACGGCAACGGCATCGTGATCGCGTTGATGACGCCGATCGTCAACCAGCTGGTGGGCGCCGCCGAGTGCTTCACGAGCGGGTTCGTCGCCGGCTTCTTCGATTCGTCGGACCTGGATCCGAGCACCGCGGCGCAACACAACCACGGCGAGATCTTCTACACGGTCGTGGCCGACCCGAACGGCGCGCTGTCCTGCAGCCACACGACGGCCGACGTCGAGTCGTTCCTCCCGGGCACCCTGTTACACGAGCTGCAACATGTGATCTCGTTCAACCAGCACGTGCTGCTGCGAAACGGGGACATGGAGGACGTGTGGCTCGACGAGGCGCTGTCGTCGCTGGCGGAAGAGCTGGGCGGCGAGAGCTTCCTCCCCGACTCGAACACCTTCGGCGCATACGTATTCGCCGATCTCGCCAATGCGTACGCCTATCTCGCGAATCCCGGCGCGCACTTCCTGCTCCAGACGAGCGACACGGTGCTCGAGGATTTCGGGGCGGGGTGGCTGTACGCGCGCTACTTGATGGACCAGTTCGGCCCGACCATTACGAGCCGACTCGAGCAAACGGCGCTCACGGGTGAAGCCAACGTCGCGGCTCAGACCGGCCTCCCGTTCGAGACGACCGCGACCCGCTGGGCGCTCGCCAATTGGGTCTCCGACCTGCCGGGCTTTGCCCCGCCTCCGGGGCTGTTCTACCGGTCGTGGTCGTTCCGGCAGGTGTTCGCGTACTTCAACGCGCAGGACCCGTTCGATTTCCCGCTGCCGTTCCCGCTCGTGCCGCCGTCTTCCGGGGGCGCGCTCGTCAGCGTGTCGGGACGGTTGCACGCCGGGTCGCCCTACTACGCAGACATCGTGCAGCCGGCGGGCGGGGGCGCGTTCGGCCTGCGGCTGAGCGGCGCGCCTGGAGCTGTTTCACCCGACCTGGACCCCCGGCTCGTCGTCCTCAGGCTGCAGTAGTCCCGCAACGGCCCCCCTTGCAATCAGTGCCGGCTCGAATTCCTTTCGTTCCGGACCCCCTCGGGAGCATGACGTGGCCTGGCGACTCGCCCTCGTGTTCTGCGCGATGCTGCCGTGGACCGCCCGCGCGCAGCAGGCGCCTCCTCACCCGCCGCACTGGTCGTATGAGGGAGAAGAAGGCCCTGTGCATTGGGGCGAGCTCGATCATGCGTATGCCACCTGCGCGGTCGGCAAGACCCAGTCTCCAATCGACATCGCGCAGGCGACGCCGGCCGATTTGCCGCCGCTCAAGGTTCAGTATCAAGCCGTGCCGCTCAACATTCTCGACAACGGTCACACGATTCAGGTGAACTACGCGGCGGGCAGCACACTGACGGTCGGGGACAGGACCTACACCCTGAAGCAGTTCCACTTTCATCATCCGAGCGAGGAGTCCGTCCACGGCCAGCACTCAGACCTCGTGGCCCACCTCGTCCATGCTGACGCCGGCGGCCATCTGGCCGTGATCGCGATCCTGTTTGAGACAGGTCCGACCAATGGACTGCTCGACGCCGTGTGGAAGAACATTCCGACGCAGAAGGGCGCCGCGACGAACGTCCTGGGCGTCAACGTGAACGTGAAGGACCTGCTCCCCGCGGATCTCGGCTATTACACCTTCAGCGGCTCGCTCACGACGCCGCCGTGCTCGGAAGGGGTCACCTGGTTCGTGCTCAAGACTCGGGCGACCATGTCGGCGGAGCAGGTGTCCGCGTTCGCCAAGCAGTATCCCATGAACGCCCGGCCGACTCAGCCGTTGAACGGCCGCCAGGTTCTCGAGACGCGGTAGCCGGCCCCGTCAGGGCGGGCTGCCGCTCAGAAACTGGTCGATAATGGCGGCGAGGCTATCGACGCCCTGCGTCCCGATCGATATGTGCGTCCGGTCGGGAATCTCGACCACCTTCACGTTCTTCAGCTCGCGCTGGATCCGCTCGATGCTCGAGCGCCGGAACGGCACCATGGTGTTCTCCTCGAAGTCGCGCAGCTGCGCCGCGAGCACGGGATCGGTGCGGTCGGTGGGAAAGTAGCTCGAAGCGTAAATCGCGAGTGCCGGCGCGCGCACGCCCTTGTACTCGCGCCGCCAGGTACTGAGAGTCGTGGTCAACGCTCCGTACGCCTGGCCGCTTGGCGCAGGGTGAGGTCTGCCCATCCTGTCGAGCTGCATGACGTCGCGGAGAAAGGCCTCGAGCCCGCTGGTCCAGGGGGCGTTACCTACCCAGGCCCGCTGATACCAGGCGCGCAGGGAGTCCAGCGAGGTGTAAGTCGGGCCAGGCGTGTTCACCGCCAGGATCTTTCCGAACGGCTTGTAGAACGAGGGCGACGACCAGTCGTAGCCGGCATCGATGTAGACGAGTTTGTCGACCTTGTCGGGATACTTGGCGGCGAAGGAAGTGATCTCGTCGCCGCCCATCCCCCATCCGATCAGGATGGCGTGGGGGAACCGTAACTCCGACAGGAGCTCACGCACATCCTGGACGAGCGTCTGGTCGTCGTACGGAGCGATCGGGGAGTCCGACATCCCGTGGCCGCGCCGGGCGTAGGCGACGATGTGGTAGCGATCCTTCAAGCGCATCGCCAGATCGTCGAAGATGTGCGGACTCTCGCCGAGCCCGTGGATCATGAGAATCGGCGGGCCACTGCCGCGGAAATCGATGCAGTTGAGGTTGACGCCACGCACGTTGACGAAGTAGGACCGGTGGGGCGCGGGATCGATCCACGATGAGTCGTGGCCGTAGGGCGTCGTCGGGTAGCCCATCTGGCTGCTGGCCGCCGCCGGATAGCCGGCGGCGATGAGCACTGAGACGGCGCAAGCGCTGAAGCGGGTCATTTCATCTCCTCATGCCGATCAGCACAATACACCGGACTACCGCCGCTTGGCAGTCTTGAGTCCGAGGGCGCCGTTCAGCCACCGAACGAGGGGGAGGAGTCCCGCGAAGTCCGTCTCGAGCAGCACCGGCAGCCGAGGGCTGGTAGCTTCGGCGTCCCGCAGCATGCGTCCCGCCGTGAACGACTGATACCTGAGCCAGCGCGCCGCGGGGTGGGTCTCCGCGAATCCACGCGGCATCCGTTTCAGAATGAGTTCATCGTCGAGTCCGCCATATCGCCGGACGAACGCGCGGTCCCGCACGATGCGCTCGAAGCCCGTGGCGCGCTCGGCAATCGCCTCGCGAAGGCGACGGAGCAGGGGCCGCGGCGGCATCCAGATGCCGGCTCCCACCATGGAGCGGCCGGGCTCGATGTGCGCGTAGAAACCCGCCCCGCCGCCCTCGGCTTCTCCCCCAACTCCCGAGCTCACGTCCCGGTGATAGAACCAGCAGGCCGCGTGCGTCTTGTAGGGAGACTTGTCCCTGGAGAACCGAATGTCGCGGTAGATGCGAAACATGGACCGCTTCGGATCTCCGACCATCTCGGGGGCGAGCCGCGCGAGGCGCGCGTCCATCTCCTCGATCAGCTCGCGCATCGGCCCGCGAACGTGGTCCTCGTACTCGGCGCGATGCGCTTCGAACCACGGCTTGGCGTTGTTGCGGGCAAGCCCGCGCAGAAAGCTCAGCGTCGCGGACGTGAAGGCCATGTTGCGTCAGCGCCTCGAACGAATTGCGCGCGTGGGATTGTTCTTGGTGTCGTAGATCACACGGTGACGAAAGTCACCGGAACCTTCTCGACGACTGCGCCGTACGAACGGGTCCACCGCATCAACGGCCCTCTTCGGAGGGCGAAAGGAGTCAGTCCTATGCGATGGACCACAACGCATCTCCGAATCCTCGGCGCGAGCCTCGCGATCTGTGCGGCGGCCGCCTGTGCTGAAGGCATGACTTTGGGTGTCGTCTACGCGGACCGTCGTCCACCGCCGCCCCGCGTCGAGGTGATCGCGCAGTCGCCCGGACCGGGCTTCGTCTGGATCGCCGGGTACTGGAGCTGGCGAAGCGACGACTATTACTGGACGCCCGGGCATTGGGAGCGCGCCAAGCACGGGTACAACCGGTGGGAGTCGGGCCATTGGCAGCACCGGCACAACCGGTGGTATTGGGTCGAGGGGCATTGGGCCCGCTAGCGGGTCCTCATCTCTCCCCGGCCTACGGCCGATGGGTCGAGCGGGCGTCGTCAACGTCGCGCAGCGTGAAGGTATTCAGCTGCACGATATGAGCATCGCGGCGAAACGCGGTGGGCACGACGTTGCGCGCCTCCTCCTTCGTCCCGACGTCGATGATCATCCAGGCGCGGTGGTCGCCGTCCTTGCACCCCCACTCTGCACGAGTCAGAAAGTGGGACCCGGTTTCGAGAAAGACGGCGACCGCCCGCTTGCACTCGGTGATGTTCTCGGAATGCGGAACCTCGATCAGAAATCGCGGCACGGCTGACACCCTCCCCTGGGGTTTGAGGGAAGATAGACCTCGGGCGTGACCTCCGTCACCCGCTCCCCTCTCCGGCCCGGCTGGATGTGATGTGACGCACGGCCCGGCTTGAACCGGCCGGGAATGATGCTGCGATGGCAATCCGGTCCGTCAAGGGCCTCCAGTTGCTCGGCCTGACGGCCGTGTACGCCGTTGCCGGGAAGGTCGGTCTTACGCTCGCTGTCGTGCATGCGAGCGCCACGGCCGTATGGCCGCCCACCGGTATCGCGCTCGCGGCGCTGCTCATCCTCGGGCGGAACGCCTGGCCCGCGATTTTTCTTGGTGCCTTCCTCGTCAACGTCTCCACGGCGGGCAACGCGATCACCTCGGCGGGCATCGCCCTCGGCAACACCCTCGAGGCCGTCCTGGGCGCGGCGCTCGTCACCCGCTGGGCCGGCGGGCGTCGGCTGTGCGACCGGCCGCGGGACGTCGTGCGGTTCGCCCTGTTCGCCGCGGGCGGCAGCACCGCCGTGGCCGCCACCGTGGGGGTGACGACTCTGTCGGTCGCGGGCTTCGCGGCGTGGGCGGCCTACGGTCCTATCTGGTTCACCTGGTGGCTGGGCGACGCCGCCGGCGCGCTGGTCGTGGCGCCCGTCCTCTTGCTCTGGGCCAACCAGCCCCGCGTGCCCTGGCGACGCCGGGAGGCCATCGAAGCCGCCGGCCTCCTGCTCTCTCTCCTCGTCGCGGGGGAGCTCGTGTTTGGCGGGATGGTCGGCGGCCGGTGGGGCCACGATCCCCTGGAATTCGTCTGCCTCCCGCTGCTCTTGTGGGCGGCGTTCCGCTTCGGGGCGCGCGAGGCAGCGACGGCCGTTCTGCTGCTCGCGGCCGTGGCGATTCACGGGACGATGCACGGCACCGGCCCGTTTGCAGGCCCGAGCACGAACCGGTCGCTGCTCCTCCTGCAAGCGTTCATGGCGGTGACGTCCCTGATGACACTTACGGTAGCGGCCGTGATCAGCCGGCGCCGCCGCGCCGAGCGGTGGCTGCGCGGGCTGTCCTCGATCGACCCGCTCACCGGGCTTGGCAACTACCGGCAGCTCATGGAGGTCCTCGAGCGGGAGATGGCCCGGTCGGGCCGCACCGGGCGGTCGTTCGCCCTGGTGCTCCTCGACCTCGATGGCTTGAAAAAGATCAACGATCGCCACGGCCATCTGGTGGGGAGTCAGGCGCTGCGTCGCGTCGCGGACGTGCTGCGGGCGACCGGTCGCGCCGTCGACACCGCCGCGCGTTTCGGCGGCGACGAGTTCGCGGTGGTGCTGCCGGAAGCGGACGCGGACGCGGCTCACGGGTTCGCGGAGCGCATCATCGCCACCCTGGCCGAGCGAGGCGACACTCCTCCCGTCACGGTCAGCGTCGGCCTGGCTCTCTACCCGCGCGACGCGTCCACGATCGAGGCGCTGTTCGAGGCGGCCGACCGGGAGCTCTACGCCGACAAGGCCCGGCGCGGCCGGGCCCGCCGCCGGTAATAGAGGACTAGTCCTTCGCACGCGCAGCGAGCTGCGCGGTCATCCCCGGCACGTAGTACTGCTCCACGTATTCGCGCACCATCCGCTGGGCCGTAAAGCGCCGGCCGGCGACGTGCATCGCGTGCCTCATCTTGTCCAGCCAGCCGACGGGCAGGTTGCGTCGGTCGCGCGCGTAGTACAGCGGCACGACTTCCTCCTCCAGCAGGCGGTACAGTTGATCGGCATCACCCGCGTCGGCGTCTAGGCCGGGCGGTGCGGCGGGAATCGCCCAGCCGTTCCGGCCATCGTAGCCCTCGGCCCACCATCCGTCGAGAATGCTCAGCTGGGGTACGCCGTTCAGCGCGGCCTTCATCCCGCTTGTCCCACAGGCCTCGAGCGGAGCGCGGGGCGTGTTCAGCCACAGGTCGACGCCTTGCACGAGCCGGTGGGCGAGGTACAGCTCGTAGTCCTCGAGGAACGCGATCCGCCCCTCGAACCGCGCCTCGCGGGTGAACGCGTATACGCGCTGCAACAGCCGCTTTCCTTCTTCATCGGCGGGGTGGGCCTTGCCGGCGAACACGAGCTGCACCGGACGCCAGGGGTCGACCAGCAGCCGGCGCAGCCGCTCCGCGTCGTGGAAGATCAGGTCGGCCCGCTTGTACGTCGCGAACCGACGGGCGAACCCGATCGTGAACGCGCGCTCGTCCAGCACCGTGCCCGCGCCCACGATGTGGAGCGACTCCTTCCACTTGTCCGCCCAGCGATGCCGCGCGTCTTCGCGGATCGCGCGTGCCAGAATGTTCTTGCGTTCCATGTGCGCCGCCCAGAGCGCGCCGTCGTCCAGGGCGAGCACCGCGTCCCACACTGCCGGCTCCTCCATCCGGTCCACCCAGTCCGTCCCGAGATGCGCAGCGAGCAGGTCCCACATCTGGCGGGAGATCCAGCTCGCGGCGTGGACCCCGTTCGTGACGTGGCCGATCGGCACACGGTCGGGTGGGACGCCGGGCCACAGGTCCTTCCAGATGCGGCGGGACTCCACGGCGTGGCGCTCGGAGACGCCGTTCACCCGGCCCGAGAGCCGGATCGCGAGGACGGGCATGTGGAATTGCGCGTGATCACTCGTGGGATGACGCCCGAGCTCGAGCACAGTGTCGCGATCTACGCGCAGCTCCTCCCAGATCCGGCCAGCGCACGCTTCGAGCTGTTGGACCGAGAACGCGTCGTGACCCGCCGGGACGGGGGTGTGGGTTGTGAAAACGCTGTTGGCACGCACCTGGCGGACCGCGTCGTCGAACGTCGCGCCGTGCTCCACGAGCTCACGTACCCGTTCGAGCAGCATGAACGCCGCATGGCCCTCGTTCGCGTGCCAGGTTACGGGGTCACTCCCGAGCGCCCGGAGCAGGCGCACGCCTCCCACACCCAGGATCCATTCCTGTTGCAGCCTGAGCTCTGGCAGGCCGTCGTACAGATGGTGGGTCAGTGCCCGATCGCTCGGATCGTTGTGCTCAAGGTCGGTGTCCAGGAGGTAGATCGGGACCCGGCCCACCATCATGCGCCAGGCGCTCACGCACACGAACCGCGCGCCGGTCCGCACCGTGGTGAGGCAGGGCTCGCCCGAGGGCCCGAGCACGCGCTCGAGCGGCGTGAGCGACGCATCGAAGTTCTCGTCGGCGCTCTCCTGCCATCCGTCGAGGCGCAGGCGCTGGTCGAAGTAGCCGTGGGTGTACAGCAGGCCCACCCCGACGAGCGGCACGCCGAGGTCGGAGGCGGCCTTGGCGTGATCGCCCGCCAGGATCCCCAGACCGCCAGAATAGATCGGCACCGACGTGTGGAGGCCGAACTCGGCGCAGAAGTACGCCACAGGCCGGTCCTTGAGCTCCGGGTAGGTGCGGGCAAACCAGGTGTCGGCGGATGAGGCTTCGGTGGCCCGCCGGGCGATCACCTCATCGTAGCGACGGAGGAACGCCGGATCGGCGGCGCATGCCGCCAGTCGGGCGGGATCAACACGTTGCAGCAGCGCGATCGGGTTGTGCGCGGTGAGGTGCCATAGCGTGTAGTCGATCGCCCAGAAGAGGGCCTGGGCGTCGCGGCTCCAGCTCCATCGCAGATTCCTGGCGAGGTCCATGAG
>DATIXG010000036.1:0-4178 GCA_035518815.1 Gemmatimonadales bacterium
ACGCCGAGGAACGACCGCATGGGCGGGTGATGTGCCGGGAACCCGTGGCGCCCCGCATGTGCGGTGATGTCGCCCGTGCGAATCGGCTTGGGCCGTCGGATCAGGAGGCCGAGCAGCCCACGCCCGGTCGGAAGGGCGCCAATGCGATCGCGCTCGGCTGACGTCATCCCGGACGTGACGAACTGAGAGAGGGAGGCGCCGTCCTTGCTCAGAACGCCGAGCGCCGCGTAGCGGGCGCTCACCACGTCCCGCGCCGCGTCGGCCACGCGCTGCAGCACGGCGTCGAGCCCATGCTCGGCAAAGATGGCGAGGCCAGCATCGAGCAGTGCTTCGTAGCGGTGCTGTTGGCGCGCATCTGGCACAGCGCGACGCCCTCCCTGCTCAACGATCTTCTTCGCCTTCCGCGGCATACCGGAGCTTAGCCCAGTGGACGCGGGCACGCCACCGGTAATCCTGTCGCGGACGAAACGAATTCGTAACGAATCGTTGTCCAGTAACGGGGCCTCGACGGCCACGGCCCACGCGTCCTACCGGAAGGGGTACGTCACTTCCCGGGGTACCCCACCGTCTGCGCGAGGACGATTCTCTGGTCGGGGCGCAACCGCATGGCGCTTGCCAACGCCGAGCGGTCGATGCTGCCGCGAACGACCGTCGCCAAACCTTCGGAAGCGCAGAACAGGTAGACGTTCTCGGCGATGAAGCCCACATCCGCGGCCACGAAGACATCTCGTTCGGGGGAGTTGCCTCGAGTCTTGGCGAGATCGGCAACGTAGACGAGATCCACCGGAGCATCTTTCACGAACGACTGCGTGCCCGTTGCCGCCCGCACATCGCCGCGGAGAACGGGCTTGAGTAGAAGTGCCTTGGCGTCGTAGACGTAGAGCCCTGCCGCGGTCGCGACGTAGATGTCGGTCTCCTGCCAGTTCATCGCGGAGGGTGCCGTCCGGTGGCCCGACTCGGGACGATTCACCCCAAAAGCCGCCCACAAGAGATTCGAGAGCACCTGGACCGGCAGCATTTGGGCGCTGAAGGCCCGGGTCGAGCGCCGATCCTGGAGTACCTGCATCAGCGGCCGGCCAGCATTGGTATCGGGCTTTGGGAGCTGGAGCGGTTGGAGTTCCTGCGCGACACCGATAGCGGGACCGAGGGCCAGCAGCAAGCCCACCAGGTGTGGCCTCGGCCAGTATGACGTTCCCATCGCGATGTGCCTCCTCCTCAATACTGCTTGAAACGGCGGCTCTCTAGCGCCGGTGCATGAACCACCACCCGAAAAAGAGAGCGGCGCCCAGGAAGAGCAGGAGTTGTCGTACGGGTAGGGCGACCTTGAGGCGGAGCCCTCTGTCCAGGGCCGTCCGGATCTCCGGTGGCAGCTCGCCCGAGCTGTGGTATTCCTTCCCATTCACGACGATTCGGGTACTGACGTTCGTCTTCACGCTCAGGATCTTGCGGATCGCGTCCAAGCCGTGCGGCGGGGCCTGCCCCGAGTCGGCGAGGAGGCGCATCACGTCTTCATATTGCTTCCGCACGTCGGCCGGCATTGCGTCGGCGCTGTCGAACTCTTGCCCGTTAAAGACGATCTTCTCGGTCATAGCGGAAGGATAATGCGGCGGCGGGATGCCGACCGCCGCCCCACCTGACCGCCGCCTCACCCCACCCCACCCCCGGGAACCTGCCGGCGTTCCCTTAGAGTACCCTGCCGAGAGGTACCGTGGCCGCGCCGTCACTGCTCGATACAATCGTCTCCGCCGGTCGTCTTACGCACCGGGCCAGGTCCGCGCCCGTCGTGCGGAGCCAGGCTCTCGATTGGCCAGGTGTCCGCCTCGAAGCCGGCCGCAACGATGTCACCGCGGTGGACGATGTAGTGGCAGCCCAGCACTACGTGTCGCTCAACGAGGATATCCGGCCCGTGCAGATCGAAGTGAAGGAAGCGCACGGGTTCCGGCGGTACACCCTCCCTCCCCACAGCGTCTGGGTGAACCCGAGCGCGGATCCCGTTACCCTGCGCGCGCACCACGCGAATACCTATTTGCGCGTGTCCATCGATCCACTGCACATCGCGCGACTCATGAGCCCGTCCCTGGACGACGTCCGCCCCGTGCGGCTGCGCCGTGCTTTCGCGATCGAGTCGCCGCAGCTCGCGTACCTGATGCGAACGCTGCGCGCTGAGGCGGATGGCCGCACGCCGGGCGGCCTGGCGATGGTGGAAGCAGTCACTGCCGCAGTCGGCCAGCTGCTGGTGCGCCATGCAGGGGTCGAGCAGAGTCGTCCCGCGTACATCCGAGGTGGGTTGTCCGCGGCGGCGAAACGCCGCGTACTCGAGCTGATCGATGCGGCCCTCGATGCCCGGCTCACGATCGAGACGCTGGCCCGCGAGGTCGGCCTGTCGCCGGCACATTTCGCGCGCGCGTTCCGGGAATCGCTGGGTCGGCCGCCGCATCAGTACTTGCTGGCCCTGCGGCTCGAGCGGGCGCGCCGGCTGCTCGAAACGACTAAAGCGAGCCTCTCGGACATCGCGCAGCGCGCGGGTTTCGCCGATCAGGCGCACTTCACGCGGCTCTTCAAGCGCGCCTTCGGGGTCACACCCGGGGCGCTGGTGCGTCGAGCGCTCTCTTAGGGCGTGAGGACGTCGGTGGAGAAGGCCGCCCGCCGGATCGCTCCATCGGTCGGCACCGGATCGATCCCCAACCCCAGGGTTCCCCCCATGCGATTGGCGGACCAGCGCACCGACGCGTCGGTGTGAAGCTCCCACGCTGGATTGAATCCCGCCACCCCCGACAACTCCGGAGTGACCAGATCGTATCCGCCCTGGAGGGCGGCGTACGCCGCGGTCATCAATACCGCCACGCCGCTCGGCCCGTCGCTCGTGTAGGCGACCGCGGCTTCGCGGTCGTACGCGTCCTGCGGCTCGAAATGCGCGCGGATCCGCAGCGAGGGCGTGGTCGCGACCGTGGCGAAGGTCGGCGTGATGATGTTCGGGCCGAAATCGAGCGTGCGATCGACGGGCGAGCGAAAATACCAGAGCACGCTGCGGCCGGCGCTGGGCGTATCGTCGTGCGCGGTAGCTACGAGCTCCTGCAAGTCCCCCGCCGCGAGCTGGGCCTCCGGAAGCGCGTAGTACGATTGATTGAGCCCGCTGGCACCGGGGAAGGGCAGCGAGAATTGATTCTCCGAATTGGCGCTGTGCAGCTGGGTGAAGATGAATGCCCCATCCACACCGGCTCCCGTGAACGTCACGTTCGCCACCACTGGCGCAAATGCTCCCGGAGCGTCGAAATCGAGTACCCCAACGCTCGCGCTGTCGGGAAGATCGACGCCGCGCCGCAGAATCAACCTTGTGAGCAGCTCGTCTCCGGCAGCGACGAGCGTCGCACGCCCGGCGACGATGTCGCGCGGACCGGCGGGCACGTGATCGAGCGCGAAGTCCTCGCCGTGGTGTGCCACCGTCACTGAACCGAAACCTCCCCGGACAATGGCGCGCTCATTGGTGTCGACTCCCGCAACCGTTCCGAGCACCGTCCTGACCGCCGTCGGCCCGCAGATGCGCGGCGTGTTCAACCCGATACTGGTGAGCTCCTCGGGCGTCCCATAGAGGACCTGAAGGGACGTGGTCCCCGGCGAGCCCAAGAGCACCGTGGCCACCGCTCCCCGGTTCGCTGTGAACGACAGCTGAAATACGCTGTTGCCGTTCGCGACCGTAGGCGTGACGCGGGTCCAGGCGCCGTCGCCGTCCTGATATCCCAGCCAAAGGGGCGCGTAGAGGTTGCAAAAGGTCACCGAGACCGTCTGTACTTCGGGCGGCGGTGGGGGCGGGGGCGCGTAGGGCGATGTGTAATCGGAGCACGCAGCGAGCAGTGCCAAGAGGCACCCGACGGCGTAGAGTTTCATGGAAGAACGATCGAAGGAACGAACGCGAGCGTCTTGGATGATACGGCTACGGCCTTTTGAAGATTCTTGCGGTGGGGTGTCCGCCGTGCCATCTGCTATATGGACGTGCGCATGACCGAGGGAGTAGACTCCCAGATGGCACGCACCAACAGTCGTTACAAAGGAGGACACCCATGACCCGAGCTGCCAATCAAGGCGAGCCGGCACCCGACTTCGAGCTGCAGACGTCGGCAGGTGACCGGATTGCGCTGCGGTCCTTGCGCGGCGCGCCCGTGATTCTCGCGTTCTATCCG
>DATIXG010000037.1:0-9096 GCA_035518815.1 Gemmatimonadales bacterium
GCAGGCCGATGGGTACCGGGTGGTCCGCGACGTGGGCGACGTTCCCGTCATCGCGCCGATTCTGAACTCCCTCTCTTCTCAAGAGCTCGGGGACGACTACGGCGACTACTACCTGGCCACGGGAGCCCGCCTCGGCTACGCTCGCGACTTCGGCGCGCGCGGGACGTGGCGGGTGCGCATCGGGCGCGAGTGGATCGACTCGATGTCGGTGGTCGCGGAGCCCGCGAGCGGCCAATACCGTCCGAACCCCGCGTTCGCGAGCGTGACCGACAACATCGTGGACGTCCGGCTGCAGCGTCGCGGCGAGGGGCTTGCGGTGCCCCACGATGTCTCGGCGACCGTGGACCTGGCGGGCGGTCTTTTGGACGGCGGCGGGACCTATGGCCGCGCCGCCGCGTTCGGCCACGTGCTGTTTTCGGTCGGCTCCACCCGGGTCCTCATTCGCGCGCAGGGCGGATATGGGACTGCGAACCTCCCGATGCATCGCTCGTTCGTCCTCGGAGGGCGCGGCACGTTGCTGGGGGACGACTTCCGGCGCTGGGGCGGCCGGAGCATGGCGCTGTTGGGTGCCGAGTGGCGATTGCCCGCGCCGCTCCCGTCGCTCGCGGTGGCGCCCGGCGTCCGGACGCCGCGGTCGTTCGTCATCGCGCCCTTTGTGCAAGCGGGGTGGGCGGACGAAGCCGTACTTCATGTGCCGTGGGTCACAACTCCGAACCCTCGCGTCACGCTGGGCGTTGCGGTGGAATTGCTGGGCGTGCTGCGCATCGAATGGGGAGCGGATACCGAGGAGCGGAGCGTCCGCTTCGCGTTCGATCTCGTCCGCGATTTCTGGGACATCCTCTGAAGAACGCCGGACTGGACGGAGCCAGCGCCCCCGCTAGGTTTCAGGTCTGATGGCCGAAGCCGCTTTCTCCGACGAATGGCTGGTACACTCCCTCGAGGGAGTGCTCACGCCGGAGCGCCTCGCTGAGCTCCGGGCGAAGGGCACGTCGCGCACGCTGTGGGAGGCGCTCGTCGCCGAGAAGGTGGCGACCAACGAGCAGATCCTGGCCGCGCTCTCCACCCGCTTTCGCCTGAAGCTCGCGGATGTGCAGCGTCTCGACCCCAGCGTGAAGGAAAAGGTGCCGGAGCAACTGGCGCGGCGCTACCGCGTGCTCCCCCTCCGCGTCACGGACTCCTACCTCGAGCTCGCCACCGCCAATCCATTCGACCTGGATGCCGAAAAGGCGCTGGCGTTCGCGACCGCCCGCGAGATCCGCCCCGTCCTCCTCGATCCGTCGAAGATCCTGGAGAAAATCGACGAGCTGTATCGGCCCGACAAGACCATCGACAAGCTGCTCGAGGGGATGGACTCGAGCTCCGAGGTGATTCAGCTCGCCGATCAGCCCCCCGAGGAGATTTCCGTCTCGGCGGAGCAGGCGAGCCAGCGGCCCGTGGTCCGGCTCGTCGATCTCATCGTGTCGGAGGGCATCCTGTCGCGCGCGAGCGACATTCACATCGAACCCGAAGAGGGTGGCGTCGCGGTACGCTACCGCATCGACGGGGTGCTCCGGCAGGTCATGAAGATCCCGCGCGCCGCGGGCATTCCCCTGATCTCGCGCATCAAGATCATGTCGTCGCTCGACATCGCCGACCGGCTCCGCCCGCAGGACGGCCGGGCGCGGGTGGCGGTCAACGGCCAGCCGATTGACCTCCGCGTCTCGACCCTTCCCGCCACCCTCGGCGAGAAGGTCGTGATCCGCGTGCTCGACTCGCGGGCCACCGTGCGCAGCCTCGACGCGCTCGGCCTCGCTCCCGACGAGTGCGAGGGGATCAAGCGGCTGCTTCAGTTCCGTGAGGGCATCATCCTCGTCACGGGGCCTACGGGCTCGGGCAAGACCACGACCCTTTACTCCTGTATCAACCAGATCAAGAGCGAGGGCGTGAACATCGTGACCGTCGAGGACCCGGTCGAGTACCGCATGGCCGGCATTGTGCAGGTCCAGGTGCAGGAGAAGGCGGGCCTCACGTTCGCGGCCGCGCTGCGGTCCATCCTGCGCCAGGACCCGAACGTCGTCCTCATCGGTGAGATCCGCGACCGGGAGACCGCGCAGATCGCGGTGCAGGCCTCCCTCACCGGCCACCTGGTGCTGTCCACGCTGCACACCAACGACGCCGCCAACGCCGTGACCCGGCTTGTCGACATCGGGGTCGAGACGTACAAGATCGCGGCCGCCCTGCGCGGGGTCATCGCGCAGCGGCTCATGCGCAAGCTGTGCCCCACCTGCAAGGAAGTGTGGATGGAGGCGCCGCCCGAGAACCTGCGGCGCTGGCTCCCCACCGGCACGCCGCTCTATCGGGCGGCAGGATGTCCCGACTGCGCCATGACCGGCTATCGCGGCCGGTTCTCGATCCTCGAGGTCCTCACCATCACCCCCGAGGTAGAGCACGCGATCGCGACCGGGGAAACGGCTGACAAGATCGCGACGGCGGCGCGCCGCGGCGGCCTGCGGGGACTGTGGGAGAGCGGTCTGGGCCACGTGCTGAAGGGCGAGTCCACGATCGATGAGTTGCTGCGCGTGGTCGACGTACCGCAGGAGGCCGCGCCTTCCGGGCCGGCGCGACCGTCGCAGCCTGTACAGGCGCCTGCCAGCCAGCGGACGAGCGGGCCTGCCGCGGCCCGGGTATCGCCCCCGGGCGGCGTTGCCGTCGCCACCCCGGAGTCTGCCGAGACGTTCGAATTGCTCGAGGAACCTGCGGTGCCCCGGCGCTCGGGCCCGCACGGCCGGCCGCCGCGCAAGGTCCTGCTCGTGGACGACGAGGACAGCCTGCGCAAGGTGATGAAGGAGCTGCTCGAGCGCGAAGGATACGTGGTGTCCGAGGCGCGCGACGGCGTGCAGGCGCTCGACCAGATCGATCGCGTCGGACCGGACATTATCGTGCTCGACTTGAACCTCCCGGGCTTCGACGGCTACGGCGTGCTGTCGCACGTGCGCTCCCGCCCGGCCACGGCGAGCATCCCGGTGATCGTGCTGACGGCCAAGGGGGACGAGGACAACGAGGTGCGCGTGTTCGAGCTGGGTGCGGACGATTTCCTGACCAAGCCGTTCCGCGCGCGGGCGCTCTCCGCCCGGCTCGAGGCCGTGCTCGGCAGGCGCCGCTAACACCCTCCATCCCGGATCAGCCATGCCGCCGCTGCCCGCCGCTCTTCCCACGGCCGACGCCGCCCTCGCCCTCATCAAACCCAAGGTCCGGGGCCTGCTGGCCTACTCGCTCCAGGCCCCAGAGGCGCGCCGCAAGCTGAATCAGAATGAGAGCCCGTTCGACGTGCCCGCGGCGGTGAAGGACGCCGTGCTCGCGCGCATGCGGGAGGCGCCGTGGAACCGCTATCCCGCGTTCACCCCCGCCGGGCTCACGGCCCGTCTCGCGGAGCTGCACGGCTGGACGCCCGACGGCGTCCTCGTCGGCAACGGCTCGAACGAGGTGATCCAGGCGACCCTCGCGGTGACCGTCGGCGACGGCACGGCCGTCGTCACTCCGGTTCCCACGTTCGCGCTGTACCGCTTGCTGACTGAAGTCTACGGCGGCCGCTACGTCGCGGTCCCGCTGGGCGCGAGTTTCGAGTTTGACGTCGACGCCCTGGTCCGGGCCGCGGACGCGTCCACGGCGCGCGTCGTCGTCGTCAACTCGCCGAACAACCCCACCGGGACTCCGCTTCCCGACGGAGCCGTCGAGCAGCTGCTCGCGGAAACCGACGCTCTCATTGTGGTGGACGAGGCCTATCAGGCGTTCGGCGGCCCTACGGCCGTGCCGCTGCTCGCCGAGCACCCGCGGCTCGTCGTGCTGCGCACATTCAGCAAGGCGCTGTCGTTCGCCGGGCTGCGTTTTGGCTACGCGCTCGCGCACCCCGCGGTGGCGCGGGAGATCGCGAAAGCCAAATTGCCGTACAACGTCAACCGGCTGACGCTCGCCGCCGCGGAGGCGGCGCTCGATGCTTCCGATGTCTTCGAGCGAAACCAGGGCCGGATTCGCGAAGCGCGCGATCGGTTGTTCAATGGCTTGTCGGCGATGCCCGGCCTGCGCGCCTTTCCGTCCGCCGCGAACTTCGTTCTGATTCGCTGCGAGGCCCGGCCCGCGGCGGAGGTGTTCCAGCGGCTGGTCGATGAGCACGGCATTCTGGTGCGCGACGTTTCGGGAAGCGCGGGCCTCGAGGGGTGCCTGCGCATCACGGCCGGCACGACCGACGACGTGGATGCGGTGCTGGCCGGGCTCCGCGCGATTCTCGCAAAGGACAGCCGGTGAGCCGCAGCGCCGAGGCGCGCCGCCAGACCAAGGAAACCGACGTCCGGGTCCGCATCGACCTCGACGGCACGGGCCAGGCGCAGATCAAGACGGGGATCGGGTTCTTCGATCACATGCTCGAAGCCCTCGCGCGCCACGCCCCCTACGACCTCGAGGTCCAGGCGACGGGTGACCTGCACATCGACGCCCACCACACGGTCGAGGACGTGGGCATCGTGCTCGGCCAGGCGCTGTCCCAGGCCCTGGGGGAGCGGCGCGGCATCCGCCGCTACGCGGACGCAAGCGTGCCGCTCGACGACGCGCTGGCGCGCGTGGTGGTGGACGTGAGCGGCCGTCCCTACCTCGCGTTCCACGCCGAGCCTCCCACGTGGCAGAAGCTCGGCGACTACGATGTCGCGCTCACGCCCGAGTTCTTCCGGGCGCTGGCCACGCACGGCGGGCTGACGCTGCACGTGGATCTGCTGCGCGGACAGAACGCCCACCACGTCGTGGAAGCGGTGTTCAAGGCCACGGCGCGGGCGCTCGGCGAAGCCACGCGGATCGATCCGCGCGTCCAGGGCGTGCCGTCGACCAAGGGAACGCTCGCGTGATCGCCGTCGTGGACTACGGCGCGTCGAACGTGAAGAGCGTCCTCCGCGCCTTCGCGGCCGTCGGCGCCGACGCCGCGCTCACGGCGGATCCCGCCGCCGTGCGGGCCGCGGACCGCATCGTCGTCCCCGGCGTGGGAAACTTCGCGCCCGCGATGCGCGCGTTGACCGAGAGCGGTCTCGGCGACGCCGTGCGCGAAACCGCGCGAACCGGGCGGCCCACCCTCGGGATCTGCCTCGGGGTGCAGCTGTTCCTCGAGTCGAGCGAGGAGGCGCCCGGCACCGCCGGCCTGGGCCTGCTCCGGGGCAACGTCGTGCGGTTTCGCACCTCGCTCGTCGTGCCCCACGTCGGGTGGGCCCGCGTGCGGGTGACCGATGCGGGCGCCCGTCACCCGGTGGTGGCCGCCGCCTTCCACGGCACCGAGGCCTATTTCTATCACGTCCACAGCTACCACCCCGACGGCGTTCCTCCCGACGTGGCCCTGGCCGTGGCCGACTACGGCGAGGCATTCCCGACGATGCTCGGTTGCGACAGCGTGCTGGGCGTTCAGTTCCACCCCGAGAAATCGCAGGAAGCGGGGCTGGCACTGTTGCGCGCGTTCGCGCGTTGGACACCATGACCGCTTCGCGGGTGGCGTACGTCGATACCTATGTGCTGCGGCAGCTGAGAGGCCTCCAGATCCTGGCCCTGCGGCGCGCAGCCGGCGGGCGTTGCCCCGGATCGTGGGAGACGGTGCACGGCACCATCGAAGCGGGCGAGACGCCCGTGGACGCGTCGTTGCGCGAGCTGCGCGAGGAGACCGGCTTCGCCGCGCAGCGGCTCTACAACGTGAGCCGCGTCGAGACGTTCTACCAACACCGCACGGATGAGATCGCGCTCGTTCCGGTGTTCGCGGCGTTCGTCGTCGCGAGTGAGGAGCCGCGCATCTCGCGCGAGCACGATCGCGCCGAATGGCTCGCGCCCGCCGATGCGGCCGCGCGGTTTTCGTGGCCTCGAGAGCGGCGAACGGTCGCGGATCTGGTAGTGCTATTTGGCGGAGCGCAAGGGGAGGCCGGCGAAGCCGCGGGAGCCGGGGGCTCGCTAGAAGACGTTCTGCGGATATGTTAGCCCGGCGGCTTATTCCGTGTCTGGACGTGGCCGGTGGCCGGGTGGTGAAGGGCGTTCAGTTCCAGGACCTGCGGGATGCCGGTGACCCCGCGGAGCAGGGCATGCGCTACGATGCCGAGGGCGCCGATGAGCTCGTGTTCCTGGACATCAGCGCGAGCCACGAAGATCGCGGGACGCTGCTCGAGGTCGTGAGCCGTGTGGCGGACCGCTTGTTCATTCCGTTTACCGTGGGTGGCGGCGTTCGCAGCGTGGAGGATGCGCGGGCGGTGCTGCGCGCGGGGGCGGACAAGGTGGGCGTGAACACCGCGCTGGTGCGCGATCCGTCGCTCACCGAGCGACTGGCAGACGAATTCGGGCGCCAGTGCATCGTGGCGGCGATCGACGCCAAGAAGACGGCGGATGGGTGGGAAGTCATGGTGCGCGGGGGGCGCGAGCCCACGGGACTGGATGCGGTCGAGTGGGCGCGGCGCATAGAGCAGCTCGGAGCGGGGGAAATCCTGCTGACGTCAATGGATCGTGACGGTACCCAGCACGGCTACGACTTGGCTCTCACCGGGGCCATCGCCGGAGCCGTCCGCATTCCGGTGATCGCGTCGGGGGGCGCGGGCACCCTGGAGCACCTGGCCGAGGCGCTCGATGCGGGCGCGCACGGCGTGCTCGTGGCGTCCCTGTTCCACTACCGCGGCACGACCCTGCCCGAGGCGCGCGCGTATCTCGCGAGCCGGGGCTACCCGGTGCGCCCGTGAACCCCTGGTACCACCGGATCTACCGGATCGTGCGACGGATTCCGAAAGGGCGTGTCGCCACCTACGGCGTGGTAGCCCGCCTCGCGGGCCGTCCGGGCGCCGCGCGCACCGTGGGCTGGGCGCTCTCGGCCCTCGACGATGAGTCCGATGTGCCCTGGTGGCGGGTGATGAATGCGTCCGGGCGCATTTCCTTGCCGCGAGGGGATCATGGCTCCGTGGTTCAGCGGGCGCTGTTGCTGCGCGAAGGCGTGCGGTTCGCGCCGGGCGGCGCCGTGAGCCTCTCCCTGTACGGCTGGCCGTCCCAGGCCTACGACAGCGTTGTGGCGGCCCACACTCGCGCCGCTTCCTCCAAGAGATCGCGCAGGATGAAAGGCTTGCGGAGGTAGCGGAGCCCCAGTCGTTCGACCGTTTCTTCCGTTGCAGGCCGCACGTCCCCCGTCGCCACCAGCGTCCGATCCTTGAGGCCCGGGTTTGCCTCGATGAGCGCTTCCACGAACAGTTGCCCCCGCGCGGTGGCTTGGGCATCCGCGAGGATGAGGTCGTAACCGCGCGCGCGCGCCATGTCGAGCGCCTGCGCCGGATTGCGCGCCACATCGACGGTGTGCCCCTCGCGGCCGAACAGCGCCTTCACCACCCGGCGGACCGCGGGGTCGTCGTCCACGAGCAGAATCGACCGCTTCACGGCTGGAGTGCCAGGTGGAGTGGTGCGCGCCACGCGCCACTCTCCGGACACCGCGTCGCTTGCCGGCGTGTCCGTGGCCGGCGGCAGCTCCACTACGAACGCCGCCCCGCCCTCGGGGGGCCGCTCGACCGATATGTGCCCGCTGTGCGACTCGATGATCGAGTACGTGATCGAGAGACCCAGCCCCGTTCCGGCGCCCGGCTCCTTGGTCGTGAAGAAGGGGGTGAACAGGTGGGGCAGCACGTCGTCGGGAATCCCGGGCCCCGAGTCCGCGACCCGGACCCGGACGCCCTCATCGAACCAGCTGGTCACCTGAATGGTGCGGGGCCGGTCGGGCGAATTCGTCGAGACCGCCTGAGCGGCATTCGTCAGCAGGTTCAGGATCACCTGCTGCAGCGCGTTCCGATCCCCCAGCACGGGAGGAAGCTCGGCGGCGAGCTGCTTCTCAATGGCGATCGCCTTGAGTTTGAGGTCGTAGCTCATCAACACCAGGGTCCGCTGGATCACGTCGTTCAAGTCCACGAGCGCACGCTCGCCCGGGCCCTTGCGCGCGAACGTCAGGAGGTTGCGCACGATCCGGCCGGCGCGCTCGGCCTGCTCGTGAATGACCCGCAAGTGGCTGCGGTCCTTCGCGCCCAGTTCCTTCTGCTCGAGCAGGAACTCGGTGAGCCCGGCGATCGACGTCAGCGGGTTGTTCAGCTCGTGCGCCACACCCGACACGAGCTGGCCGACGGCCGCGAGCTTCTCACCCTGGATCAGCTGCGCTTCGATCGCTTGCTCGTCAGTCACGTCCTCGATCAGCACGACCACGCTCTGCTCGGGTGTGGCGGTCGGGATGCGGGCGACGTTGATGCGCAACGTCCGGCGCAACGAGGCCGACCGGGTCACGAGCGGGGGCGGCCGTTCGTCGCGTCCTCCCGCCGCGAGCAACCGGTCCAGTCCGCCGGCCTCGCCCAGCAGGGCGCCGCCCAGGTCCCGGTCAATGACGGCCTCGACGGACGTGTCGAGCAGGGTGGCGAGCGCTCGGTTGGCGCGGCGGATGCGGCCCGACCCGTCCACGACCGCGATGCCCTCGCTCAGCGCGTCGAACGCCGTCTCCCACTGATCCTTGGCGCGCCGCACGATGTCGAAGAACCGGGCGTTGGCGAGCGCGATCGCGGCGTGCGTCGCCACGGTCGAAAGGAGGCGCAGGTCGTCCGCCGGGAAATCCCCGGAGCGGGGTTCGACCACGACGAGCGAGCCGACCACCACACTGTGACTGCGGAGCGGCACCACGGCGGCGGAATCCACCGACACATCGCCGGCGAGGAGCGTCGGGGCGTTGCCGGGATTTCGGACCAGCTCGAGACGCTCGCGTCCCAGGGAACGCGCTACCAGGCCGGGGTCGCTGAGCGGGACCTCGACGCCGCGCAGCGCCGCCAGCGTGCCTTCGGCGCCGACCACGCGCAGCGCCTGGGTCTGGTCCGGGGCCTCGTTCGCCAGGGCGACCAGCGCCCCGCGCGCGTCGAGGAATCGCATGGCGTACCGCACCACCTGCGTGGCGATTCGCTCGAGCTCGAGGGACTCCGAGAGTACGTAGGAAAGCTCCTGCAGGGAGAACACCTCGGACAGCCGGCGATTCAGCTCATCGGCTCCTTGCCGCCGCGCCTGCTCGCTCCGGACCAGTCGGTGCCGCAAGCGCAGCGCCGCCCA
>DATIXG010000038.1:0-2820 GCA_035518815.1 Gemmatimonadales bacterium
GCGGATCGACACATAGGCCTCGACGAGCTGCGTGAGCGCGTCGAGCCCCGTGCGCGCCGTGACCGCCTGAGGCAGGCCGAGCGTCAGCTGCGGGTCCACCACCGCGAGGCGCGGCAAGAGGAACGGGCTGCGCAAGCTGACTTTGACTTCCTTCGTGCCGCTGCGTACACCCAATACCGCGTTGCGCGTGACCTCAGCTCCTGTCCCCGCAGTCGTGGGAACCGCGATGAACGGCACAGCCAGGTGTTGCAGGGGCTTCCCCTTCCCCACCACCTCCAGATAGTCCGTTATGTCGCCCGAGTTGGTGAGGAGACCCGCGATGGCTTTTCCCGTGTCGATGACGCTGCCGCCTCCCACCGCGACGACCACGTCGCACCGTGCCTGGCGAGCGACCTCTACCCCCTGCGCGACGAGATCCACGCTCGGTTCGCCCGCGACGGCGAACGCGACGCTCTGGGCGCCTGCGGCCTCGAGGTCCGCCCTGAGCCTATCCCCTCGCTCCGGCGCGCGGCCCGTGACCAGCAGCACTCGGCGTCCCCACTGCGCTGCCGCAGGTGCCACCTGCCGCACCGTGCCGTCGCCGAACACGATTCGCGCCGCGGTAGCGAATTCGAAACTCACCAGCCGTCCTCGCCAGGAAAGACGTTCGTGTAGTGCGCGCGCGTCCGCGGTGCGGCCATCAGCGGTTCCGCGCGCTCACGCCACGCGGCGTAATGCGCGGTCTCCTTGTGGGCCGCGGTGGCTGCGACGCTCCGATAAACCTCGACGAGCACGAACCGCGTGGGATCATCGTTCTGCTGAATCACATCAAAGCGCGCGATGCCCGGCTCCTCGCGGCTGTTCCGCGCGTTCTCGATGGTCGCTTCCTTGAACGCCTCGATGCAATCGGACTTTACGGTGATGTGGACATGGACGATGAGCATGAACCGTCTCGTGTGAAGGTCGTGCGCGGTGCGCAGTGCGCGGTTATTTGCGGTGCTAGCTCAAGCTACCGTCGTTTGATCCAACACCGGATGTAACCGCGTACCGCGCACCGCGTACGCTCTTGTCTTGACAGCACGAACGTTCGTGCTATTCTACCTGCCATGGGTAAAGGCGAACGCACCCACACCGCGATCCTCGATCACGCCACCGGACTCGCGAGCCAGGTCGGCCTCACCGGTCTGACCATCGGCGCTCTCGCCGATGCCCTGGACCTCTCGAAAAGCGGGCTGTTCGCGCACTTCCACTCGAAAGAAGCACTGCAGATCGAGGTCCTGAACCACGCCGCGCAGCGGTTCACCGAGACTGTCATCCGCCCTGCCCTGGCCAAACCGCGTGGCGCGCCGCGCATGCAAGCGTTGTTCGACGGCTGGATCGCCTGGGTGCGCGATGAAGCGCTGCCCGGCGGCTGCGTCTTTGTGGCGGCAAACACCGAGCTCGACGATCGGCCGGGTCCCGTGCGCGACCGGCTCGTGGTACTCCAGCAAGCCTGGGTCAACGTCATGGCCACGTCGGTTCGTAAAGGTGTCGAATCGGAAGCGTTCCGTGCCGATACCGATCCCAAGCAGTTCACGCAGGAGATGGTCGGCATCCTCCTGTCTCTCCATTTCCATTCCCGTCTGCTGAATGATCCCCGTGCCGAAGCGCGGGCGCGCCGGGCGTTCAAGGCACTACTCGAGGGAGCGAAACCATGAAGTTCTTTCGGGCTGTGTTCAACATCCTCCAGCCGGTGTGGCCGGCGGGCGCGGCATGGCTCGCCGAGCGCCTGTTCTTTACGGCGCCCCGCAGCAGGCGCTCGACAAGCGGGCGCGTGGCCCTGGCCGGTGCGCGACGCTTCACTCTCTCCCTGGAGGGGCGGCGGGTGGTCGGATGGCGCTGGGGCGAGCCGGACGCGCCGGTCGTCTACCTCGTCCATGGCTGGGCGAGTCGCGGCTCGCGCCTTGCCGGCTTCACCGCGCCCTTGCTCGCGGCCGGCTACGGCGTGGTCACCTTCGACGCCCCGGGTCATGGAGACTCCGGGCGGGGCATGAGCTCGATCCCGGAGTTCGCCCGCACGCTTCGGGCGGTCGTTGCGCGAGCGGGAGAGGACGCCACTCCGCACGCGGTAATCGCGCATTCCCTCGGGTGTGCCGCCACGACACTCGCCTTGTCGTGGGGGCTCGAGGTGGAGCGACTCGCCTTCCTGGCGCCCCCAGCCGATCCTCCGACTTGGGCGCACCCCTTCGCCCGCGCCCTCGGCATTCGGCCCGAGATCATCGAGCGGTTCCGCGCGCGCAGCGAACGGCGCATCCGGTTTCGCTGGGCCGACCTGAACGTCTGCGACATCGCTCGGCGCCTGCCCGCGCACGCACCGCTCCTGATCGTGCACGACCGGGGTGACGAGACCATCTCCTGGAACGACGGTGTGGCGATCGCCGCCGCCTGGCCCGGCGCGCGCTTCGTGACGACCAACGGCCTGGGGCATCGGGGCGTCACGCACGACGAAGACGTGCTGCGTCGCGTCCTCGACTTCGTTATCGGCGAGAACTCACCCGGCGACGCATCCTCGCGTCTCGAGCACGAGCTGTTCTACCGCGAAGACCGCCCTTGACGCGATACATCGGACGATGTATCGTGCCGAATGATTGACGTAATATCGGCACGTCGTATCTAGGAGGACAACCTGAGGCGCAGTTGGGGGTTCGGCGGCGGCCCCGGGGGCTGGGGATGGCCTGGGGGATTAGCCGGTTTCGCAACGGGCGGGCGGCGCCGCCAGTGGTTCGGCGCCGGGGACATGAAGTATGTGATTCTCGAGCTAGTTAAGGACAAGCCGCGTCACGGCTACGAGGTCATGAAGGA
>DATIXG010000039.1:0-62253 GCA_035518815.1 Gemmatimonadales bacterium
CGGCGGCTCCGCCTTCGTTCCGGCGGCGGGCTGCGGCCGCAGGGCGAGCGTCGCTGCGGCGATCAGACCAAGTGCGCCGACGACGAAGACAGCCGCGCGCCAGCGCCACGACCGCGCCTGCACGACGACGAGAGGGGATTCGGCGTGAGGGGCGGCGGTCGCGGCAGCGAGCCTTGCCTGCCTGCGTCCCCGCCGATTCATTGACGAGCGGCAATAGTGCCCCCGGACCGGCGGAGAGGCACTAGGACTTTGGTCCTAGCGAGATCCTAGGCGGGCGGCGTCGGGCGGCGGGCGAGGCCTTTCTTCAGGCCTTCCTCGTAGGGTCCGCGCTGGAACATGTCGCCGCAGATGTACTCGTACTTGTCGCCGAGCGTGCGCTGGCCGTCGAGGCCGTCGCGCTCGCCGATCTTGGGCCAGTCGGCGAGCTGGCAGCGCTCCTGGCGCGAGGTCTGGATCGCCTGGTTCATGCTCTCGCAGCCG
This sequence comes from Gemmatimonadales bacterium, assembly GCA_035518815.1. Classification (GTDB taxonomy): domain Bacteria; phylum Gemmatimonadota; class Gemmatimonadetes; order Gemmatimonadales; family GWC2-71-9; genus AG25. The sequence goes on from DATIXG010000039.1 coordinate 481, forward strand.
GTCAGAAGCGCGAGGGGAAGTACGGCAAGCAGAAGCGGTCGCATGCGGGCTCCTTAGACGGGCGGCGTCGGCCGGCGCGCGAGGCCCTTCTTCAGGCCCTCCTGGTACGCGTCGGGCTGGAACATGTCGCCGCAGATGTTGGCGTAGCGCTCGGCCATGCCGCGGTTGCCCTGCAGCCCGTCGCGCTCGCCGACCTTGGCCCACTCCGCGCGCTGGCAGCGGTCCTGGCGCGAGGCGTCGACGCTCGCGCATCCCGAAACGACGAGCGCCCCGAAGGCCGCCAGAACGATGAGCTTTTTCATAGGGGAAAGTGTGCGGACGGGGCGGCGCCGCGGGTATTGGACCTTAGGCCTACGCCCGCCATGGAATAAAACCGGCGCGGCCATGGGACCTTGGTCCAATACCCGTCAGGCCCGGCGCTGGCGAAGATTCAGGCTGTCTTTTCCCCAGGAAACAGGAGCCGACATGAAGAAGATTCTCATCGCCGCCGGCGCAGCCGCGATCGTCGTCGCGGGCGCCGCGCAGGCGCAACCCAAGGCCGCGGTCGCGGGCGCCGAGGTCGAGGCGCTGGTCACCGTGGTGGCGGTCGACAAGGCGAAGCGCACCGTGACCTTCCGCGGCCCGCGCGGCAACGAGGTCGAGATGGCCGTGCCGAAGGAGGCGCAGAACTTCGACCAGGTGAAGAAGGGCGCGGTGTTCAAGGTGAAGTACGCCGAGGCGGTCGCCGTCGCGATCACCAAGGGCGGCGCGCCGCACAAGAGCGACGAGACCCACGTGAAGGGCGCGCCCAAGGGCGCCAACCCCGCCGGCGTCGCGGTGCGCAGCCGCACCGTGAGCGGCGTGATCGAGTCGATCGACATGGCGAACCGCTACGTCGCGCTGCGCGGGCCGCACCAGACCCTCTCGCTCAAGGTGGGCGACGATGTCGACCTGCAGGCGCTTTCGGTCGGCGATCGCATCGCGGTCAACTACACGCAGGCGCTCGCGCTCGAGATGGTGCCGCAGCCCAAGCCCGCGGCGAAGAAGAAGAGCGCGAAGAAGAGCTAGCGGCTCTTCCGCAGTCTAGGGCGGCGGCCGCTGGCCGCCGCCCGCGACCCACGCGTTCAGCAGCGTGTAGGTCACGGCGAGCACCACCGGCCCGACGAAGATGCCGATCAGGCCGAACGACACCAGCCCGCCGATCACCCCGACGAGGATCAGCAGCAGCGGCAGGTCGGCGCCCTTCCTGATGAGGAAGGGGCGCAGCACGTTGTCGAGCGTGCCCGCGACGATCGCGACGACGAGGAGAAACGTGCCCAGGCCGACCGAGCCGGTCCAGTAGAGCCAGATGATCGGCACGACGAGCACCGGCACCGCGCCGATCTGCGCCACCGCGAGGAGGAACATCAGCGCCGTCAGCACGGTGGCGAAGGGGACGCCGGCGATGGCGAGGCCGATGCCGCCGATCATCGCCTGCACGAACGCCGTGACGACGACGCCGAGCGCGACGCCGCGGATCGCCTGGCCCGAGAGGCGGATCACGTTCTCGCCCTGCTCGCCGGCGAGCCGCCGGCCGAAGCGCAGCGCGAAATCGGCCGCGCGCTCGCCGTGCGAGTACAGGATCGTCGCGGCCACCACCGTCAGCAGGAACTGCAGGAACAGCACGCCGAAGTTGCCGATCTGGCCGACGAACCAGCGCACGAGCGCGGTGGCGTAGGGCGCGAGCTTCGCGCCGATCGACTCGACGCCCTCGGCCGCCACCTGCTGCCAGGCCGAGACGACCTGATCGCCGACGAAAGGCAAGCCGGCGAGCCACGACGGCGGCGGCGGCACCTTGAAGTCGCCGAGCTCCTTCGCCCAGCCCGCGATCACGTCGACGTGCCCGACCACGGTGATGATCGCCGCGGTGAGGGGCACGACGAGGATGAGGAGCAGCAGCGCCGACATCACCGTCACCGCCGCCCAGCGCCGCCCGCCGAGGAAGCGCTGCACCGAGCGCATCACGCCCCAGGTCGAGACGACGATCATGATCGCCCAGATGAGCGCGCCGAGGAACGGCCGCAGCACCCACAGGCAGGCGGCCATGAGCCCCCCGATGAAGAGGACCGCGAGGACGACGCGCGCCAGGTCGGCTCTGGTTTCGATCGGGAAAGCCTACTTGAGGCCGCGGCTTTGGTCCAACGGCTGCGGCGCGAGCGGGTCGGCGGCGTCGAGCCAGCCGCCGCCGAGCGCCTTGTAGAGGTTGATCAGCTCGGCGTGGCGTTCGGCGAGCGTCGACACCGCGTTCAGCTCGGCGGCGAAGAGCTCGTTCTCGGCGTACAGCACCTCGAGATAGCTCGCCGCGCCGCCTTCGTAGCGCGCGCGCGAAAGCCGCGCGTAGGTGCGCAGCGCCGCGGTGCGCTTCGCGAGCGCCTCGTATTCCATGCGCCGCTTCTGCACGCCGGCGAGCGCGTCGTTCGTCTCGCGGAAGGCGTTCAGCACCGTCTGCTGGTAGAAGGCGAGCGCGCCGCGCTGGCCCGCCTCGGCGGCGTTCACCTGGCCTTCGATGCCGCCGAAGGTGAACAGCGGCCCGGAGAGGCCGAGCGCGATGAAGCCGGTGCCGGAGGCGCTCTTCGCGAAATCGCTGAGCGAAGTGCTGGCGACGCCGAGCGAGCCGGTGAGCGAGAGCGTCGGGTAGTAGAGCGACTTGGCGACGCCGATCTCGGCGTTCGCCGCGCGCAGGTTCTGCTCGGCCTGCAGGATGTCCGGGCGCCGCTCGAGCAGCGTCGAGGGCAGGCCCGTCGGCACCGGCGGGTCGAGGAGCTCGTCCACCGGCTTGCCGCGCGGGATGTCGGAGGGCGCCCGGCCGAGCAGCACGGAAAGCAGGTTCTCCTGCTGCGCCACCTGGCGCTCGAAGTTCGGCACCGTCGCCTGCGCGAGGCGCCACTGCGACTCGGCCTGCGCGCGCTCGACTTCGGAGATGGTGCCGCTCTTGTGCCGCGCCTCGAAGAGCTGCAGCGTGCCGGCGTAGTTCTTCTCGGTGGCGCGCGCGATCTCGAGCTGGCGGTCGAGCGCGCGCAGCGCGATGTAGCCGGTGGTCACCGCCGAGACGACCGAGAGCACGACGCCGCGCCGCCCCTGCTCGCTCGCATAGACCTGCGCCTGCGCGGCCTCGGCCTGGCGCCGCACGCGGCCGAAGAGATCGATCTGCCACGAGGCGCCGAGCGCGGCCTCGTACAGGCTGTAGCTGCGGTCGGTGCCCTGCGGCAGCGGCGTCGCGCCGTTCAGGCTGAGGTAGTTGCGGCTCCCGTCCGCGCTCGCGCCGATTTGCGGATAGAACGCCGAGCGCGTGCTGCGCAGCGCGCCGAGGAACTGGTCGACGCGCGCCGCCGCCTGCAAGAGATCGCGGTTGTCGCGCAGCGCATCCTCCACCAGCCGATCGAGGACCGGGTCGCCGAAGCCCTCCCACCACTTCGTGTTCGCGACCTGCACCGCCTCGGCGTACTCGATGCGCCACGCCGGCGGCGCGTCGATCTTCGGCTGCTGCCAGTCCGGGCCGACCGTGCAGCCGGCGAGGATCGCCGCCGAGCAGAGGACGAGTTTCCTCACGACTTCTTCCCGGCGAACTTCTCGCTCATCGATTCGAGGATCCAGAAGAAGAGCGGCACGAAGAAGATGGCGATGAGCGTCGAGGCGAGCATGCCGCCGATCACGCCGGTGCCTATCGCGCGCAGGCTGTTGGCGCCAGGACCTGTCGCGATGGCGAGCGGCACGCAGCCCAGCACGAACGCGAACGAGGTCATCAGGATGGCGCGCAGGCGCAGCCCGGCCGCCTCGATCGCGGCCTCTCTGACCGCCATGCCCTTGCGCACCCGCTCGATGGCGAACTCCGAGATGAGGATCGCGTTCTTCGCCGACAGCCCGATCAGCGTGACGAGGCCGACCTGGAAGTAGACGTCGTTCTCGAGGCCGAGCGCCCAGGTGAGCGCAGCCGCGCCGAGGATGGCGAAGGGCACCGAGAGCACGACGCCGACGGGCAACGTCCACTTCTCGAACTGCGCGGCGAGCAGCAGGAAGACGATGATCAGGCCGAACACGAACGCGGCCGAGGAGGTGCTGCCCGACTGGCGCTCCTGCAGCGCCTGGCCTGCCCAGGCGTAGGAGAAGTTCGACGGCAGCGCCTCGCGCGCCGCCGCTTCCATCGCGGCGAGCGCCTGGCCCGAGCTGTAGCCCGCGGCCTGCGCGCCGGTGATCTTCGCCGCCGGGAAGCCGTTGAAGCGCGTCACGATCTTCGGGCTCGCGACGTAGCGCACGGTGATGAGCGCCGAGAGCGGCACGTTCGCGCCGCTCTTCGAGCGAAGATAGATCTTGTCGAAGTCCTCGGGCTTGCCGCGGTAGGGCGCATCCGCCTGCACGATCACCCACCAGACGCGGCTGAACTGCGAGAACTGGCCGACGATCTGCGAGCCGAAGAACGCGCCGAGGGTCTCGAACACGTCCGACACCGGCACGCCGAGCACCTCCGCCTTGTTGCGGTCGAGGTCGACGAACAGCTGCTGGCTGGAAGCGCGGAAGGTGGTCGACACGCCGGCGAGCGCCGGGTTCTGGCGCGCCTTCGCGAGCAGCGCGTTGACGGCTTCGCCGGTGCCCTGCGGGTCGCCGGTGCCGCGGTTCTGCGCGTAGAACTCGAAGCCGCCGGTCGTCCCCATGCCGGGGATCGACGGCGGGTTGACCGCGAAGAGGGAGCCTTCCTTGATGGCGGCGAAGCGGGCGTTGAGCCGCTTCAGCGTCTCGAAGGAGAGCAGCGAGCGGTCCTTGCGCGCTTCGAAGGATTTGAGCGAGACGAACATCACCGCGCCGTTGTTCGAGAACTGGTCGTCGATCAGGTCGTAGCCGTCGACCACCGCCGCGTCCTGCACCGCCGGATCGGCGAGCACGATCTTCTCCGCCTGGCGCGTCAGCCGCTCGACCACCGTCAGGCTGGCCGAATCGGGCGCGCGCACGATGACGTAGAAGTAGCCCTGGTCCTCCTCCGGCACGAAGCTCGCCGGCACGATCCTGAAGAGGACGAGGATGCCGGCGATCACCGCCGCGAAGACGGCGAGGCCGACCGGCCAGGCGCGGATCACCGCGCCGACGCCGCCGAGGAAGCCCCGGCGCAGCTTGTCGAAGCCCGCCTCGAACTGGCGCCAGAAGACGTTCTTGGGCCCGTGGTGCGCCTTGATGATGATCGCCGCGAGCGCGGGCGAGAGCGTGAGCGCCATCACGCCCGAGATGACCATCGAGATGGCGATGGTGATGGCGAACTGCTTGTAGAGCGTGCCGGTCACGCCGCCGAGGAAGGCGACCGGCAGGAACACCGCCAGCAGCACCAGCACGATCGAGATCAGCGCGCCGGCGATCTCGGTCATCGCGCGCTTCGCCGCTTCGAGCGGCGCGAGCTTGTGCGTGGTGATGTTCGCCTCGACCGTCTCCACCACCACGATCGCGTCGTCGACCACCAGGCCGATGGCGAGGATCATGCCGAACATCGTCAGCATGTTGATCGAGAAGCCGAGCAGGTGCATGCCGGTGAAGGTGCCGACGATCGACACCGGCACGGCGAGGATCGGGATCACCGTCGCACGCAGGCTCTGCAGGAAGACGAACACCACCAGCACCACCAGCACCACCGCCTCGAAGAAGGTGTGCACCACCTTGTCCATCGAGTAGAGGGTGAACAGGCTCGTGTCGAGCACGATCTTGTAGTCGAGGCCGGTGGGGAAGCGCGCCTTCAGCTCCTCCATGCGGGCGCGCACCGCACCCGCCGTCTCCACCGCGTTGGCGCCGGGCTGCTGGTAGACGGCGATGGTGGTGGCGAGCTTGCCGTTCATGCGGCTCGCGATCGAGTAGTCGCGCTTGTCCATCTCGACGCGGCCGATGTCCTTCACGCGCACCATCGCCACGCCCTCCTTCGCCGCGCGCACGATGATGTTCTCGAACTCCTCCGGCCGCGTCAGCAGGCCCTGCGCGGTGACGACGAACTGCTGCTCGATGCCGGGGGCCGCCGGCTGCGCGCCGATCTGGCCGACGCCGAAGGTCTGGTTCTGGCTCTGGATCGCGTTCGCCACCTCCTGCACCGAGATGCCGAGCTGCGCCATGCGGTCGGGCTGCAGCCAGACGCGCATCGCGATATCGGGCAGGCCGAGCACCACCGAGCGGTTCGCGCCGCGCACGCGCTTCAGCTCCTCGAGCACGTACAGGTTGGCGTAGTTGTTGATGTAGGCCGAGGGGTAGCGCTCGTCGGGCGAATACACCGACAGCACCATCATCAGGCTGGAGGACTGCTTCTCCACCGTGACGCCCTGCTGCGCCACGACCTGCGGCACCTGCGGCAGCGCCTGGCTGACGCGGTTCTGCACGTTCACCTGGTTGATGTCCGGGTTGCTGCCCGGGCGGAACACGACGCTGATCGTCAGGTTGCCGGTCGAGGAGCTGGTCGAGGAGAAGTAGAGCAGGTTGTCGACGCCGTTGATCTGCGCCTCGAGCGGCGCGGCGACGGTGTTCGCGATCACCTCGGCGGTGGCGCCCGGGTAGCGCGCCGTCACCGTCACCTGCGGCGGCGCCATCTCCGGGTATTGCTCGATCGGCGAGACGCTCATCGCCACCGCGCCGGCGAGGACGATCAGGATCGAGATGACCGACGACAGGATGGGCCGGTCGATGAAGAAATGCGTGAACACGGGAGGCTATTTCTTGGGTTCGACGATCTTCACCGGCTGCCCCGGCACGACGCGCAGCGCGCCGTCCACGACCACTCTCTCACCACCCTGCAGGCCGGTGAGGATGACGATGTCTTTCTCCCCCTGGTAGTCGCCGACCACCACCGGGCGCACCTCGGCGACGCCGTCGGGCTTCACCACGTAGACGAGGTGGCCGTTCGAGCCCTGCTGCACGGCGAGCTGCGGCACCACGATCGCGTTGGGCCGCGTCGCGCCGTAGAGGCGCGCCGTGACGAACATGCCCGGCCGCAGCAGCTTGTCCGGGTTGGGCAGCACGGCGCGCACGAGGAAGGAGCCCGTCTCCTGGCTGAACGACGGGTCGGCGAAGCTGATGCGGCCCTTGTGCGGATAGACGGTGCCGTCGGAGAAAGTGATCTCGACCTCGAAGTCGAGGTTCGGCGGCGCGATCACCTGCTTCTTCTCGATCATCTCGCGCAGCTTGGCGGTCTGGTTCTGCGACACGCTGAAGTTGACCCAGATCGGGTCGAGCGCCGCGACGTAGGTGAGCCGCGCGCTGTCCGACTGCGCGTTGATGTAGGCGCCCTGGCGCTGCGAGGAGCGGCTGGCGAGCCCGGTCACCGGCGACTCGATGGTGGTGTAGCCGAGGTTGAGCTCCTGCTCCTTCACCTTCGCCCGCGCGGCGAACACCGCCGCGGTCGCCGCGTCGAAATCGCCCTGCGCCTTGTCGAGGTCGGCGCGCGACACCGCGTCCATCTGCACCAGCGGCCGGATGCGCTCGAGGTGCGCTTTCGCGGTCGAAAGACGGGCCCGCTGCGCCTGCAGCTCGCCCTTCGCCGCGTCGAGCTGCGCGCGGAAGGGCTTCGGATCGAGCTCGAAGAGGAGCTGCCCCTCCTTCACCAGCTCGCCTTCGCGGTAGGCGATCCTGTCGAGGTAGCCCGAGACCCGCGCCACGATGTCGACCTGGCGCGAGCTCTCGGTCTGCGCGACGAAGGTCATCACGTAGGGGATGGTCTGCGGCTGGACGCTGACCACGCTGACCTGCGGCGCGGGCTTCTGCGCCACCGGCGCCTCGCTTTTCCCGCAGGCGGCGAGCGCGACCACGGCTAGAGCAAGCCAGACGCTTCTCATGGCAAATGCATTGCAGCAGCCCCCTTCCCCCGGGGGAATTGGACCAAGGTCCTACAGGCGGAATTCCCCATGGGAGCTAGGATAAGGCATGCGCGCTTTCCTGCTCGCCGTTGCCCTCTTCGCCGCCGGGCCGGCGCGCGCTTCGTTCCTCTCCGGCGAGGCCATCGACACGCTCGCCGACTGGCTGGCGATCTTCATTCTGTTCCTCGTGCCGGTCGTCGGCGTCGTCGTGTTCTGGATGGTGCACGTCCTGCCCGAGAAGTTCGCCGAGAAGCGCCACCACCCGCAGGTCGCGGGCATCACCACGCTCTGCCTGCTGTCGCTCGTCTTCGGCGGCCTGCTCTGGCCGCTCGCCTGGCTGTGGGCCTTCACCAAGCCCGTCGCCTACCGCGCCGCCTACGGGACCGACAAGGGCGAGGAGTACTTCGACGAGATGGCGGAGAAGAGCCGCCAGGGAACGCTGTCGCGCGAGGAAGCGCTGCACCTGCGCGAGGAGCTCGAGGCGATGGACGCGCGCGGCGCGCTGCCGCCGAAGCTGCGCGCGCTGAAGGACGAGCTGCAGCCGAAGCCGGAGAAGGCCGCCTAGATGGAAGTCCTGCTCCTCGGCGTCTACGCCTTCTTCGTCTGGCTCGTCTTCATCAAGCTGAAGTGGCTGCCGTGGAACATCGGCACGCAGGTGACGGTGGCGATCATCCCGGTGGTCGGCCTCACCGCGCTGATCCTGCTGCTCAACGTCTTCGCGCCCTCCTCCGCCGACGTGCGCGTCTACAAGTACACCGTGCCGATCGTGTCGCAGGTGCGCGGCCGCGTGATCGAGGTGCCGGTGGAGGAAGGCAACCGCCTGGTGCACAAGGGCGACGTCCTGTTCCGCATCGATCCCACGCCCTACCAGCTCGAGGTGAACACGCTCGAGGCGCAGCTCGTCGGCATGCAGGGCTCGAAGGGCGAGCTCGAGGAGCAGGCGAAGGGCGCGCAGGCGAAGATCGAGGAGTCGCAGAACCGCGCGAAGGAGGCCGCGGCGCGCCTCGCGCTGACGAAGAAGCGCGTCGAGCAGTACCGCGAGCTCGCGGGCAGCGGCGCGGGCAGCCGCTTCGACCTCGAGCGCGCCGAGACCGACGCGCTCGAGCAGCAGCAGCAGCTCGACGCCGCGCGCAACGCCGAGGCGCAGGCGCGCGCGAGCCTCGGCCAGATCCGGCAGAAGCTCGGCGCGACGGTGAAGGGCGAGTTCTCGCAGGTGGCGCAGGTGCGCGCCCAGCTCGAGGTCGCGAAGTGGAACCTCGACCAGACGACCACCCGCTCGCCCTGCGAGTGCTACGTGATCAACCTGCAGCTGCGTCCCGGCGGCTTCGTCGCCGGCTTCCCGATCAACCCGGTGATGACGCTGGTCGAGGCCGACGGCCAGGTGGTGGCGTTCTTCCACCAGAACGAGCTGCACCAGGTGGCGCCGGGCAACGAGGCCGAGTTCGCGCTCGAGACCATGCCCGGGCGCATCATCAAGGCCAAGGTCGACTCGATCGTCTGGGCGCAGGGCCAGGGGCAGCTGCAGGCCTCCGGCACCATCCCGATGTCGGGCTTCGTCGCGCAGCCGCCCGGCCGCTACGCGGTCAAGTTCAACATCGAGGAGCGCGACCGCAAGCTGTTCCTCGCCGCCGGCGCCGCCGGGCACGCCGCGATCTACACCGAGCACCTCGAGGCGGTGCACATCCTGCGCAAGGTGATCCTGCGGGTCGGCTCGTACCTCAACTACCTGATCCTCAAGCTGCACTGATGCGCGCGGTCGCCCTCGCGATCGCGCCGCTTGCAGTCGCGCTCGCGCTCGGCCTGCCCGGCTGCGCGCTGCAGTCTCCGCCGAAGAGCGAGGACACGCGGGCGCAGGCGCTGCCGAATCTCAAGCCGCCGCCGGCGTGGACCACGCAGGCGGGCCTCGCGCAGCCGGTCGTCGACGGCTGGCTCGGCACCTTCCACGACGCGCAGCTCGAGACGCTGGTGCGCGAGGCGCTCGCGAACAATCCCGACCTGCGCGTCGCCGCGGCGCGCGTCGAGCAGGCGGCCGGCTTCGTCAAGTCCTCCGGCGCGACGCTCTATCCGCAGGTGAGCCTCCTCGCGCGCGGCGGCGGCCCGCTCTCGGGCGACTCGAGCGGGCTGCAGGGCGCGGGCCTCTTCGCCAACTGGGAGCTCGACCTGTGGGGCCGCGTGCGCGCCGGGCGCGCCTCCGCCAGCACGCAATACGACTCCGCCGCGCTCGACGCCGAGTACGCGCGCCAGTCGATGGCCGCGCTGGTGGCGAAGAGCCGCATCCTCGCCACCGAGGCGCTGCAGCAGAAGGCGATCGCCGAGGACATGGTGGCGATCGGCGGCCGCAGCCTCACCCTCGCGCAGGACCGCCTGCGCGTCGGCCGCGGCGACGAAAGCGACGTGACGCTCGCGCGCGCCAGCGTCGCGATGTACCGCGACAGCGTGAGGAGCCTCGAGTTCGCCTACCGCCAGGCGCTGCGCGCGCTCGAGACCCTGCTCGGCCGCTATCCCGCGGGCGCGCTCGAGGTCCCGGCGCAGCTGCCGTCGATGCCGGGCCCGATCCCGGTCGGCCTGCCCGCCGAGCTGCTCGAGCGCCGGCCCGACGTCGTCGCCGCCGAGCGGCGCGTCGCGGCGGCGTTCTACCGGCAGGAGGAGGCGAAGGCGGCGCGCCTGCCGCGCATCTCGCTCACCGCCTCGGTGAACTCGATCTCGAGCGAGCTCTTCGTCCTCAAGGACCGCGACAACCCGGTGTGGAGCGCCGGCGCCTCGCTCACCGCGCCGATCTTCCTCGGCGGCCAGCTGCAGGCGCAGGTCGAGATCCGCACCGCCGAGCAGAAAGAAGCGGTGGCCGACTACGGCCGCATCGGCGCGCGCGCCTTCGGCGAGGTGGAGAGCGCGCTCTCCGCCGCGATCGCGCTCGAGGACCGCGAGGCGATCCTCAAGGAGGCGGTCGACCTGAACGCGCGCGCGCTGGAATTCGCCAACGTGCGCTACCGCGTCGGCGTCGGCGACCTGCGCGCGGTGCAGCAGCAGGCGCTCGCGCTCGGCGCGGCGCGCACGGCGCTCTTGCGCGTGCAGGCCGAGCGCCTGGTGCAGCGCGTGAACCTGCACCTCGCCCTCGGCGGCAGTTTCGAGGTGAAGCCGTGACCCGCGCGGCTCTCTCGACCATTCTCTTTTTCATTTCCTTTTTGGGGTTCGCGCAGGACAAGCCCCCGCTGCGCTTCGACACCTGGATTTACTTCCAGCGCAACACGGACGACAGCGAGCGCTGGCAGTACCGGCCGCGCTTCTACATTCCGTTCGCCCTCGCGAACGGCGGCACTTTCACGCAGCGCCTCGACCTGCCCGTCTACTACCTCAACAAGAAAGGCACCGACAACCCGAACGGCGAGTGGGAAGGCGGCATCGGCGACTGGTTCGTCGAGGAGAGCTACCTCTCGCCCGAGGTGGCGGCCAACCTGAAGTGGTCGACGAGCGTGCGCTTCGTCTTTCCGACCGGCGGCTCGAGCCCGTTCGGCTCGCAGCAGTACCAGTGGGCGCCGTCGCTCGGCGCCCTGTACGTCATGCCCGCGCGGCGGCTCACCTTCAACCCGCTCGCGCGCTACTTCATGAGCTATCACGCGAACGAAGACAAGGCGGGCCAGGTGCGGCGCCTCGACCTCTACCCGACGCTCACGCAGGGCTTCGGCGAGGGCTGGTCGATCTCGCTCTGGAACGAGAACCCGATCGACTACAACCAGGTGACGCGGAAGTGGTTCGTGCCGCTCGACGTGCTCTTCATCAAGCGGCTGAGCAAGCAGCTGGAACTCGCCTTCGGCGGCGCCTGGGGCGTCGAGAAGGACGATCCGCAGTACAAGTACGTCGTCAACGGACGGATCACTCTCTACCTCGAGCGATGAACTGGCTGCTCCTCTTCATCCCGGTCGCGCTCGGCCTCGAGTACGCGCGCGCGGCCGACCCCTGGATCTTCTTCGCCGCCGCGCTCGCGCTCGTGCCGATCGCCGGCCTGATCGTGCGCTCGACCGAGCAGGTCGCCACCTACACCGGCGAGACGATCGGCGGGCTGCTCAACGCGAGCTTCGGCAACGCGCCCGAGCTGATCATCGCCTTCGTCGCGCTGCGCGCCGGGTTGAACGACATGGTGCGCGCGGCGATCGCCGGCAGCATCCTCGTCAACCTGCTCCTCGCGCTCGGCATCGCCTTCCTCGCCGGCGGGCTGCGCCACCACACGCAGACCTACAACGCGGCGGCGGCGCGCCTCTACGGCTCGATGATGCTGCTCGCGGCGCTCAGCCTGACGGTGCCGAGCACCTTCAGCCGCTTCCTCGCCCCCGAGGAGACGCTGCACTCGGAGACGCTGCTCAACGTCGGCCTCGCCGTGGTGCTGCTCATCGCCTACGCCCTCTACCTGCTGTTCCAGCTGAAGACCCACCCGGAGGAATTCGCCGGCCAGGCCGGCGGGGCGACCGAGCACGCGGAAGAGCCGGGCGAGGCGCGCTGGAGCCTGCCGCGCGCGATCGGCAGCCTGCTCGTCGCGTCGGTGGTCGCGGCCTGGGTGAGCGAGATCCTGGTCGACGCGGCGCAGGGCACGGGCGAGGCGCTCGGCATGTCGGAGGTGTTCCTCGGCGTCGTCTTCCTCGCCCTGGTCGGCGGCGCGGCCGGGCCGCCCGCGGCGGTGGTGATGGCGATGCGCGACAAGATGGACCTCGCGGTCGGCATCGCGCTCGGCGGCGCGATCCAGATCGCGCTCTTCGTCGCGCCGGTGCTGGTGCTGGCGAGCAGCTTCGCCGCGCCGCACCCGCTCGAGCTCTCGTTCACGCGCGCCGAGGTCGGCGCGCTCTTCATGGGCGCGCTGATCGGCGCCATCGTCGCGGGCGACGGCCGCTCGAACTGGTACAAGGGCGTGCAGCTCGTCGCCATGTACCTCATCATCGCCCTGATGTTCTACTTCATCCCGGCATGAAGGCCGTCCTCGACCCGATCGACCGCGTCTCGGAGGTCGTCTTCGGCGTGCTGATGGCGATGACCTTCATCGGCGCCGTCAACGTGGCCGAGGCGGGCCATGGCGAGATGCGCAAGGTGCTGATCGCGGCGCTCGGCTGCAACGTCGCGTGGGGACTGACCGACGGCATCATGTACGTGGTCGCGGCGCTGACCGAGCGCTCGCGCGCCCGCATGCTCGGCGAGGCGCCGCGGGACACGCCGCGCGTCCACCTCGACGACCTGCGCGGCGCGCTCGGCGTGCTGCTCCTCGTCACGCTCTCCACCTTCCCGCTGGTGGTGCCGTTCCTCGTCTTCCACGACCTCGAGCGCGCTTTGCTCGGCTCGCGCCTGGTCGCGCTGGCGACGCTGTTCCTCGGCGGCTGGCTGCTCGCGAGCTACGCCGGCGGCAACCGCTGGCTCGCCGGCACCGGCATGGCCGCGGTCGGCGCGGTGCTCGTCGGCGCGCTGATGGCGCTCGGCGGCTGACGCACCCGGATTGATCCTCGTCAAGCGGCCGGTTGCCCGGTGCGCTAGTCTTCGATCGTGCTGCTTTCTTCCCCGGGAAGCCAAAGCGGCGCAAGAGATGAGCGGCCCGCCACCAGCGGGCAAGAGCACGGGCTCCGGAAAGGAGCGCCGCGCCGGATGCGAGACGACGCTCAGACCGGCTGGCAGTCTAAAGACGCCTGCCCGGCATCTCCACCAGCCCGCCGTCCAGGAATGGTCGGCGGGCTTTCTCTTTCCGCTTGCTACTCCGGCAGAGCCACCGCGCGGAAGAACGCGAGCGCCTCCGCGTCGGGCGCGCCGAACCACTTCGCATACGTCGCGCGGAATTCCGGCGCGGCGTAGATCCGGCTGAGCGCGCGGTCGAGCGCGAGGCGGGCCTCCTCGTCGCCGCGCTTCACGGCGAGCGCGATCGGCGCAATCGTGAAGCGCCTCGGCATGACCACGAGCTCGCCGCCGCGCGCGTCGCGCTTCTGCGCGTCGAGCAGCATCGAGCGGTCGGTGAAGAACACGTTCGCCTTGCGCTCGAGCACCGCCTGCACGCCTTCGCTGAAGTCCTTCACCGGCACCACCTTCGCCGTGAGCTGCCGCTTCGCCAGGCCTTCGGCGAGCGCCGTCTCGGCGGCCGAGCCCGAGATCACCGCCAGCGTCTGCGACTGCAGCAGCTGCTCGGTCGGCGTGCCGCGCCACAGCGGGCCCGAGGGCCCCGGCCGCTCGGAGAGCGCCTTGGCGAGCGCGAGCGGCGCGTCGCTGCGCAGCAGCGCGCCGACGCCGCTCTGGAAGATCGGGATCGAGAACGCCATCTCGGCGCGCGCGGAGAGCCGGTCGGGCTCGCCGCAGACCACGTTCACCTTGCCCTCGCGCAGCATCGCGGCGCGGTTCTGCGGCGTCACCTGGACCCAGCTCACCTCGAGCCCGGCCTGCCGCGCCTTCATCTGCTCGGCGATGCTCTCGCACAGCTCGACCGCGTAGCCCGCGGGCTTCCCGCCGTCGTCATAGGAGAACGGCCGCCCGTTCGCGTAGTAGCCGAGCACGAGCTTCGCCGCCTTGGTCGCGGCCGGCTTCGCCGCCGCCGGCTTGGACGCCTTCTTCGGCGCCGCGTGCGCGCCGCCCGGGAAGAGCGAGGCGAGCGCGAACGCCGCCGCGAGCGCGACCGCGGCGGCCACCGCGGCCCCGCGCCCGCTCGAGGGGCGCAGCGTCGCTTCGGCGGACGCCGTGAAGCGCGGCGCGAGGAAGCCGTACAGGATGTAGGTGAGCGCAAGCACGATCGTGCCGCCGAGCACCGCGTCCTTGCCCGAGGCGTAGATCGCGTACGTCGAGTACACGGTCGCCACCGTGGCGATGAACATGTTGCGCTTGAAGACGCCGTCGGCGACGCCGGCGCCTTTCATCATCACGGCAAGCGCGGAGAGGGAAATGATGTAGGGAATCACGTTGGTCACCACCGCGAGGTTGACGAGCGCGCTGAACTGCTCGGAGAGCGACGGCGAGATGGTGGAGAGCGCCATCACGGTCTGCACGATTCCCATCACGACCATGCCGGCCACCGGCGCGCCCATGGCGTTCTCGCGCGAGAAGATCGACGGGAACAGGCGATCGTCGGCCGCCGTCTTGGCGGTGCGCCCGATGGTGAACTGCCAGCCGAGCAGCGAGCCGAGGCAGGCGAGCACCGCGAGGCCCATGATGATCGAGCCGATGGTCGGGTTGAACATCTTGGCGTAGGCGAGCGCGAACGGCCCGGTCGACTTGGCGAGCTCGGCGTTCGGCACGATGCCCTGGATCACGGTGGTGGAGAGGATGTAGACCACCGCCGCGCCGAGCGTGCCGAAGAGGCACGCGAGCGGCACGTCGCGCTTCGGGTTCTCGACCGCGTCGGAGTTCTGCGCCGCCGACTCCATGCCGAGGAAGGCCCACAGCGTGAGCGCGATGGAGGAGCCCATGCCCTCGAGCAGCTTCATCCCTTTCGGGTTCCAGGCCTGCATGAAGACGTCGCCCTTGAACCAGAACCAGCCGATCACCGAGAGGCCCGCCACCGGGATGATCACGCCCCAGACGGTGACCTGCCCGATCTTGCCGGTGATCGACGGGCCGCCGAAATTGGCGGCGGTGGTGAGCCAGATGAGCGCGATCACGCTGATGCAGGTCGCGATCGGCGTCGCCGACATGCCGGGGAAGAAGCCGGCGAGGTAGCCGACCGCGGAGATCGCGATCGCCACGTTGCCGATGGCGAGCGAGAAGAAGTAGAGCAGGAAGGTGAGGAAGTAGCCGCCCTTCCCGTACG
Source organism: Gemmatimonadales bacterium (assembly GCA_035518815.1). Taxonomy (GTDB): domain Bacteria; phylum Gemmatimonadota; class Gemmatimonadetes; order Gemmatimonadales; family GWC2-71-9; genus AG25. Next base: position 16,069 of record DATIXG010000039.1, read on the forward strand.
CGTCCTCGGCGTACGCCGCCATGCCGCCCGGGCGCTGATTGAAGATGCCGGCCTGCGCGAACCCGTACGCGATGGCCATCGAGCCCACGGCGGTCACGCCCCAGGAGAGGAGCGAGATGGCGCCCACCTGGGCCATGTTCGTCGGTAACATGATGATCCCGGAGCCCATCATGTTCACCGCTACGATGAACGTGAGCTGGATCAGATTCATTTTCTTCTTGGTGTCTGCCACGATCTCCCCCCTGCGGTTTACCGCTTCAGACAGTAGATGTGGTAGTGCCCGTCGCGCTCCTCTGTCCCTTCGACTTCCTTCGCGAATCCCGGAAACTTCTCACCCCAGTCCTGGACCGCGCGCAGATAGGTGAGCCACGGGCCGTCGGCGGGGCCCACGTTCTCGCCTGGCATCACGATCGGAATGCCCGGAGGGTAGGGGATCACGCCGACCCCCACCGTGCGGTTGGCCATCTTGTCGAGCGGGACCTTCTCGGCGTGCCCCGCCATGAGCTGCTGGAAGGCGCGGCGCGGCGTCATGTCCGGCTTGGGGAGCGTGGCGTACGCCTGGGCCTGCCACTGTCCCTGCTTGCCTTCCTTCATATAGGACCACATCTCGTCGCCCAGGTCTTTGAGGCCCATCCCCGCGTAGCGCTGCGCCGCGGCGGCCGCGATACCCGGCAAGACCTCGGCGAGCGGCGCGTTGCGGTCGTAGTCGGTCTTGAAATCGAGCAGGGTGTTCAGGAGCGTCCCCCACTTTCCCTTGGTGATGCCCACGGAAAAGAGGAACAGCACCATGTGGTCGGTGGTGCGCGACGGCACGATCCCATGGCGGCCGAGATAGGCCGTCACGATGTCGGCCGGGATGCCGCGCGTATCGAACTCGCCGTTCGCCTTCATGCCCGGGCACACGATCCCGAACTTGATGGGGTCGAGCATGCACCAGTTGTCCCGGATCCCGTCGAACCCATGCCACGTCTCGCCCGGGTGCAGCACCCAGCACGAGGGCTCGTGCGCCAGCAGCTCGGCGGGCGCTTCGTGGAATGGCATGCGCTTGCCGGTCTTCGGGTCCTTGACCTCCTCGGCGTTCCACGGCGCGAAGAACCAGTCCCGCTTGCCCTTGAACTCCTGATGCACGCGGGCCACCGCCAGGCGGCACGCCACCGCCTCGTCGATCACGTCCTGGGTGAGCGTCAGCCCGCCCGGACCGTCCATCATGGCCGCAGCCACGTCGTTCGACGCAATCAACGCGTACAATGGCGACGTGCTCGCCTGGGCGCAGTAGGCCTCGTTGAAGCGGCCGTGATCGATCGCCCCGCGGCCGTCCCGGATGTGGATGTAGGAGGTCTGCGAGAGGGCGGCGAGCAGCTTGTGCGTCGAGTGCGTGGCGAAGACCGTAGGCCCGTCCTTGGGGTGTTCGCCGGGATTGCCACGCATCGCGTAGCGGTCGCGGTACATCGGGTTAAACCGCGCGTACCCGTACCACGCTTCGTCGAGATGAACGCGATCCACGCTCTTGGCGAGGCGGTCCTCCACGTCGCGCGAGTGATAGCACATCCCGTCGTAGGTGCAATTCGTGATCACCGCGTAGACGGGACGTTGCGCCGTGGCGCTCTTGGTGAGCGGATTCTGCGCGATGCTCTCGGCGATGGCCTTCGGCTCGAGCCGTTCCGGCGGGATCGGCCCGATGATGCCGTAGCGGTTGCGGGTGGGCCGGAGGAACACGGGGATGCCCCCGGTGATCGCCAGCCCCTGCTCGATGGACTTGTGGCAGTTGCGATCGCACAACGCGATCTCGGCATCGCCCACGCACGCCATCATGATGGCGCGGTTCGAGCCCGACGTGCCGTTGAGGACCGAGTACGAGCGATGCGCCCCGAAGACCCGGGCCGCGTACCGCTCGCTCTCGCCCACGGGCCCGGTGTGGCCGAGCAGGGAGCCGAGCGCCCCGCGCTCGATGCCCATATCGGACCGGAACAGGTTCTCCCCGTAGTAATCGAAGAACACGCGCCCGACGGGCGACTTGAGGAACGCGACGCCGCCCTGGTGGCCGGGCGCTGCCCAGGAGTACTCCCGGTCGCGGTCGTAGCGGGCGAGCGCGGCCGCGAAGGGCGGCAACAGGCCCTGGATGTAGCGCTCGATCGCCGCCGCGGCGCGGCCGCCGATGAAGGCGGCGGTGTCCTCGAGAATCCAGATGAATTCATCCGCGAGCGTGGCGACCTCGACGGTGACTGTGCCCGCCACACTCCTATCCGCCATCAGGAAGATCGGGATGGTCGCGTTCCGGGCGCGCAGCGTGCGGAGCAGGTCCGTCGCCGCGGCGTGGGTCTGCTTGTCGTTCTTGCCGAGGGTCCAGTTGACGAAGACAGAATGCAGCCCTGCATCGGAGACGACGTTCGCATGGCCGTCCTCGAGCGACAGCGCCTCGATCACCTCGATCCCGCGCCCACGCAGCTCGGCGGCGAGCGTTCGTACGGCCCGGCCGCCGGCGGTGGTGGCCACCGCCAGCTCGTCGTCGACGATCAGGACCCGCCGGGTCTGTGGGCGCGCCGCGCCGACGATCACTGCCGGTCTCCCGCGGTCCGCCTAGTACGAATACGCCACATAGATCATCCCGTAGACGAAGCTGTCCGTGCGATTGAACACCTGCTTGACGGCGTCCTTCGGCGTGGCGAGCGCCGCGATGAAGCTGATGGTGAAGTTCGAATTGGCCTTCCAATCGCAATAGCCATCGAGCTCCGTGAGGAGATCCTTCGAGGTGATGGCGGCGGGGGCCCGCTGGAGGCTGAAGAGGTAACCGAACACACCGCCGCTGATATTGTCGCTGGGCGTCACGTGGACGCGGATTTGATGCGAGATCAGATTCGAGTTGGACAGGAAGTACTCCCCGCCGATCTCACCCTGCCACCACGTGCCCCAGTCATAGAAGCCGGTGATGAGGGGATCGAACGCCTCGCTCTGTGGCGTGCTCGGGTCGTCACCTTCGAAGATGGCGTAGCGGTACGACAGGGTCGGTTTCCACTTCAGCTTCGACAGCTCGTAGGCGACCTTGGCGTTCCAGGCATAAGAGCTCAGCAGGTCGCCGTTTTTCTCGAGTGCGTACTCGAGCTCGAAGGACAGAGCTGGAAGCTTGCGGAGCGGAGCGGTGTAGGCCCGCAGGTTGTAGACGTTCATGCCGTCGCGTGCGACGAGCGAGTCGGCTATGGCGCGCATGAAGGTCGCCCCGAAGGTGCTCGCGCTGCCCAGGGCGTACTCGTAGTTCACGCCGAACAGCCGGGTGCCGGTCTGGCTTTCCGGAAGCTCATCGCGGTCGAGGTAGAAACCCTCGAGCGTGTGGTGCTTCGGGGTGAACCGGCCGATGGCGGCAAAGGCCCACGCCTTGCGCGCGTTGCTCCAGAAGGCGCCGCGGCTCCCGCCTTCCGATGCGCCGTCCCACACCAGCATGCCGTGGCCGATCCTGTAGGGCGCCCGCCCGACGATGAACTCGACGGGGTTGCGCGGACAGTCCTTCGGGCAGCGCCAGCCGATATACATGTCCTCGACTTTGAATGACGAGGCCTCCGCACCGACGAGCGGGGGTGGCGCGGCGAAGGTCCGTTCGCCCACGGCGCTGAACTTGCCGAACAGCTCACCGTGCTTGCCCCCGAGATGCCAGATGCCGGAGAGGGCGGGCTTCGCGGAGCTCTCCAGCCAGTTGTCGCTCAAGCTGTCGGTGGGACGATCCGGCCGGTTCTGGTACAGAGAGTGGGCGAATCCGAACATCCCGAGACCCGCGTCAAAATTGAACGTCCACTCGACCTTCTTGGGCAGGCCGGTGGGTCGCTCTTCCTTCGCCTGTGTCTGCTGAGCCCGCGCCTGTCCCGCGACCGTGAGGAGGAGAGCGAGGGCGGCCAACGCGCTACGGAACGCCATACGGGCACCGTCCTTGAATAGTGGTGGCCGAGAGGGGGCCTGAAGGCGCCACTCGGTCAGAAACCTGCCGTCCGGGGTGGGTTGCCAGATATTGGACCTTGGTTCTATTCCATCTGCTTGTTTCTCGGGGCACATTTGCTGTCGCGACCCCACTCCGTCCCGAACACGGAGCTGTTTGCCATGTTTGTGATGCGCCCGGTTCTCACGGCTGTCTGCGCCGCGTCACTTGTCACCGCGGCGTGCGGCGACAAAGGCAAGCCCGCGCCCAAGGTGGTGGACGTCGTCGTCGCCCCCGTGCAGGTGCGGGATGTGCCGATCGTCCAGGAGTGGGCGGCCCAGACCTTCGGCGCCACGGATGTCGAGATCCGCGCCCGGGTGCGCGGGTTCCTCACGCAGCGCGCGTATCAGGAAGGCACGATGGTGCCGCGCGGCGCCCTGCTGTTTCAGATCGATCCGCAGGAGTACCAGGCTGCCGTGGCCCAGGCGCGCGCGACCGTTGCACAAGCGGACGCCGGGCTCGCCAAGGCGAACGCCGACGTCGGTCGCCTCGGGCCGCTCGTGGAGCGCAACGCCGTCAGCCGCCAGGACTACGATCACGCCGTCGCGGCCCAACAGTCCGCGGAGGGACAGGTGAACGCCGCGCGCGCCGCCCTCCGCACAGCCGAGCTCAACCTCGGCTATACGCGCATCACGAGCCCGATCGCCGGCCTGGCCGGTGTGGCCCAGGCGCAAGTCGGAGCCCTCGTCGGCAGCCCCGAGCCGACCCTGTTGACCGTCGTCTCCCAGGTGGATACGATCAAGGTCAAGTTCCGCATCTCGGAGCAGGAGTATCTCACGCTCGCGCGGGCCCTCGGCGACTCGGGTCGCGCGACGCCCCACGGCGAGCCCCGGCTCGAGTTGGTGTTGGCCGACGGATCCGTCCATACCAGCAAGGGCCGCGTGGTCACCGTGGACCGGAACGTCGACCCCACGACCGGGACGCTCGGCATCGAGGCCCTGTTTCCCAATCCCACGGCGTTGTTGCGGCCCGGTCAGTTCGGCCGCGTGCGGGCCCCGGTCACGACGCGCATGAACGCGACGGTGGTGCCCCAGCGGGCCATACGCGAGATGCAGGGGACCTTCAGCGTCGGCGTGCTCAAGCCCGACAGCACGGTCGAGGTCCGCCCGGTCAAGGCCGGTGCCCGGGTGGGGAGCGACTGGGTGGTGGACTCGGGGCTCGTGGCGGGCGATGTGATCGTGGTCGAGGGGATGCAGAAGGTGCGGCCCGGCGTCAAGGTTCGCTCCGTGCCGGCCGCGGCGTCCGATACCGCGAAGCCGCGCTGATCCGTGGCTGACTTTTTCATCCGCCGGCCGACGGTCGCCATCGTCATCGCGATCGTGATGGTCCTCCTCGGCCTGGCTACGCTGCAGAAGCTGCCCATCGAGCAGTACCCGACCCTCGCGCCCCCGACCATCCGCGTGGAGACGACCTACCCCGGCGCTTCGGCCGAGGTCGTCGAGCAGTCGGTGGCGACGCCGATCGAGCAGCAGGTGAACGGCGTCGACAACATGATCTACATGAAGTCGCTCAACACGAGCGACGGCCGCATGCTGCTCGACGTGTCGTTCGAGGTCGGGATGGACCGCGACATGGCGAACGTCTTGACCCAGAACCGGGTCTCGCAGGCCCAGTCGCGGTTGCCGCAGGAGGTGACGCAGCAGGGCGTGACGGTCAAGAAGATCAACCCCAGCATCCTGAACGTCATCTCGCTCTATTCGCCCAACGGCACCTACGACGCCCAGTTCCTGAACAACTACGCCATGATCAACGTGCGGGACGCGATCCTGCGCGTCCCGGGTGTGGCCCAGGTCGATCTCTACGGCGGCGCGGAATACGGCATGCGCGTGTGGCTCCGGCCCGACCGTCTGGCGACGCTCGGTATCACGGCAACGGACGTCATCAACGCGATCAAGGAGCAGAACCTCCAGGCGCCCTCGGGGAAGGTGGGCGACGAGCCCGCCCCGCCCGGACAGGAGTTCACCTACACGGTGCGGGCGCCCGGCCGGTTAGTGACGGCGCAGGAGTTCGACAACATCATCGTGCGCCAGACGCCGGGCGGGGGGATCGTGCGGGTCCGCGATGTCGGCCGCACCCAGCTCGGCAGCGAAAACTACCGCTCCTTCGGGAGGCTGGACGGAAGGCCCGCGGGGGTGCTGGCCGTGTACCTGCTCCCCGGGGCGAATCAGCTCAAGTCGGCGGAGGGCATCTACCACACGCTCGACGAATTGAAGGCGTTCTTCCCGGCGGACATGGACTACAAGATCACCTACGACACGACCCCCGCCGTCGAGGCCTCGATCGAGTCCATTCTCCACACGCTGCTCGAAGCGTTCATCCTCGTCACCCTGGTGGTGTTCATTTTCCTCCAGAGCGTACGCGCCACCTTCATCCCGCTTCTGACAGTGCCGGTGTCGCTGATCGGGACGTTCATCTTCTTCCCGCTCCTCGGCTTCTCGATCAACACCCTCACGATGTTCGGTTTGGTGCTGGCCATCGGCATCGTGGTGGACGACGCGATCGTCGTCGTCGAAGCGGTCATCCATCACATCGAGCATGGCAAGACCCCGCACGACGCGACCGTCCAGGCAATGAAAGAAGTGTCCGGGCCCGTCGTTGCCATCGCCCTCATTCTGTCGGCCGTGTTCATCCCGGTCGCGCTGCTGGGCGGGCTCACCGGACGCCTCTACCAGCAGTTTGCGCTCACCATCGCGATCTCGGTGCTGCTGTCGGCGTTCAGCGCGCTGTCGCTCTCCCCGGCGCTCTCCGCCATGATCCTGAAGCCGGGCCACGGACCGCCGAAGGGCCCGCTCGGCGCGTTCTTCAAGTGGTTCAACAATCTGTTCGAGAAGACCACGGGCGGGTACGTCAACTGGTCGCGTCTCTTCGTACGCAAGGCGATCCTCGCGCTGGCCGTGATCGCGGTGGCCACCGTCGCCACCGGCGTGCTGGCGAAGGTGCTCCCCGGCGGCTTCGTGCCGGACGAAGATCAGGGGATCTTCATGATCAACGTCCAGCTGCCGCTTGGCTCTTCGCTACAGCGCACCGACCGCGTCCTGCGGCAGATCGAAGAGATCCTCGCGAAGACCGACGGCGTGGACGCCTGCAACGCCATCGGGGGGCTGGGCATGTTGACCAACAGCTTCAGCCCCGAGTTCGGCTCATTCTTCTGCCGGCTGAAGCCGTGGGACGAACGGAAGGGCAAGGCGCTCCACGTCTCGGGGATTCAGCAGACGGTGGGCGCCGAGCTCGCGCAGCTCCCCGGGGCCGTTGCCTTCCCCTTCATGCCACCGACCATCTCGGGGTTTGGCGCCGCCGGCGGGTTCAACTTCCTGCTCCAGGATCGCAGCGGGACCCTGACCGTCGAGGATCTGGGCCGGCAGACGCAGGCGTTCCTGACCGAAGCGCGCCAGCGGCCCGAGCTGGCCAACCTGTTCACGTCGTTCAACCCCACGACGCCGCAGGTTTCCGTGCGCCTCGATCGGGAGAAGGCGCGCGAGCTTGGCGTGCCGATCAACGATGTATTCCAGGGTCTGTCGGCCTTCATGGGCGGGACCTACGTCAACGATTTCAACCGCTTCGGCCGCCTGTACCGCGTCTACGTCCAGGCGGATTCCCAATTCCGGGCTCGGCCCGAGAACATCGGACAGCTGTATGTCCGGAGCAAGAGCACGAATGACATGATCCCGCTGTCCACGCTCATCTCGGTCACACAGTCCTCGGGGACCGAGATCACGACGCGGTTCAACCTGTTCCGCTCGGTCGAGATCAGCGGCGTACCCGCGCCGGGGTACAGCTCGCAGCAGGCGATGTCGGCGCTCGAAGCCGTCGCGCACGCGGTCCTGCCCCCGGAAATGGGCTTTGCGTACTCCGGGATGTCGTACCAGGAAAAGGTGGCGCCGCCGGCCGCGCCCACCTTCGTCCTCGCCATCGTGTTCGTGTTCCTGTTGCTCGCGGCCCAGTACGAGAGCTGGCGGCTGCCCTGGGCGGTGCTGCTCGAGACGCCCCTCGTGGCGCTCGGCGCGTTCCTCGGCGCCTGGGTCATGCACTTCGACAACAACGTCTATGTGCAGGTCGGGCTCATCATGCTGATCGGCCTCGCGGCGAAGAACGCGATCCTCATCGTGGAGTTCGCCAAAGCGAAACACGAGGAAGGCTCGAGCGTCGAAGACGCCGCTCTCGAGTCCGCCAAGGTCCGATTCCGCCCGATCCTCATGACCGCCTTCGCGTTCATCCTGGGGTGCGTGCCCCTCATGCGGGCGAGCGGATCGGGAGCCGCGTCCCAGAACGTGATGGGCACGGCGGTCGTGTTCGGGATGTTGATCGCGACCGTGGTCGGCATCTTCCTCGTCCCCGGCCTCTACGCCTGGACCGAGCGCTGGAGCTTCGGCAAGAAGAAGGCGCCCGAGAAAACGAAGGCGTCCGCGGCTGTACCCGCACCCGCCGTCGCCGCGAAGGCATCGACGGGCCACTGATGACCATCGGACGCTGGGTTGGGCTGGTCGTGCTCGCGTCGGTCGTCGCGGCCTGCCCGATGGGTCCCAACTTCAAGACGCCGCCGACCGCCGTCCCCGAGCATTGGCGCGACTCGACTATCTCGACCCAGGACTCATCCTACGCCAACCTCTTGTGGTGGCAGGTCCTGGGTGACTCGACCCTCCAGGAACTCGTGAAGGTGGCGCTGCGGGAGAACCGCGACCTGCGCGTCGCGCTGGCACGGGTGAATGAAGCCCGCGCCCAGCTCGGCATCCAGCAGCTCGAGTTCCTGCCGCAGATCGATGTGAGCGGCACGGGCGGTAAGGTCTCGGTCCAGGACAGCCTGTTGGGCCTCCGCCAGGGCACCTACGGGTTCTGGTCGCTCGGGGCCGCCGTCAGCTGGGAGATCGATCTGTGGGGTCGGCTGCGCCGGCTCAACGAGTCCGCCAAGGCGAGCCTCCTGGCCACGGAGTACGGCCGCCGTGGCGTGATCGTCAGCGTGGTGGGCGGCGTGGCGCGCGCGTATCTCGAGTTGCGCGACCTGGATCAGCAGACCGTGATCGCGTTGTCGACCGTCGAGACGCGTCGGGCGTCGCTCGAGCTCGCCCGCTCGCGCTTCGAGGGCGGGCTCACGTCCGAGCTCGACGTGCGGCAGGGCGAAGCGGAGTTGGCGAGAGCCGAGGGAAGCGTGTCGAACATCCGCCTCCAGGCGAACCAGAAAGAACAAGAGCTCAACGTGCTGCTCGGGCGCATGCCGGGGACCGTGCCGCGTGGCGCCTCGCTCATCAAACAACAGTTCCCGACGCGCGTCCCGGCAGGCCTCCCGTCGACGCTGCTCCAGCGCCGGCCCGACATTCAGCAGTCCGAGGAGCAGCTGCGCTCGGCCAACGCCCGTATCGGCGCGGCGATCGCCGCGCGGTTTCCGACCATTTCCCTCACCGGCGCCGGGGGCACGCGCAGCGATGAGGTTGATCATCTGTTCCAGATGGGCACGGGCTTCTGGCATCTGGCCAGCAATCTCCTGCTGCCGATCATCAACAGCGGCCGCAGCGGGAAGCAGGTCGCGGTGGAGCGCGCCCGCACCCAGGCAGCGGTCGCGAACTACGATCAGACCGTACTGAATGCGTTCCGCGAAGTCGAAAACGGTCTGGCCGCCGTGCAGGAACTCCAGATTCAGGTGGACGCGGCCGTCCGCCAGGTGGCAGCCGCCCGGCGTGCGGTATCGCTCGCGGCGGACCGCTATCATGGCGGGGTGGACAGCTACACCACGCTGCTCGACGCGCAACGCGTGCTCGCCGACGCCGAGCTCGGTGCCTCGAGCCTCCAGCGCCAGCAGCGCGTGGCCGTCGTGCAGCTCTACGTCGCGCTGGGCGGCGGGTGGGACCCACAGACCGACGCGATGGCGCTCCCGCCCAAGAAGTAGATCTTGGCCTGGCTGACCTCCCCCGAAGCGTGGCTCGCTTTCCTGACCCTCACGATCCTCGAGATCGTGCTGGGGCTCGACAACATCATCTTCATCTCGATCCTCGCCGGCAAACTGCCCGCCGCAGTGCAGGGGCGTGCCCGCACGCTTGGTCTCGCGGTGGCGATGGTCTCGCGGATCGTGCTCTTGCTGTCGATCACCTGGGTCATGCGTCTGACCCGTCCCCTGTTCGCGGTGTTCGGGCACTCCTTCTCGGGGCGCGACGTCATTCTCATCGCCGGCGGGTTGTTCCTGCTGTGGAAGAGCACGCGCGAGATCCACGACAAGCTCGAGGGTGACGAGGACGGGCGCCGGGTGCGGGCCGACATCACGTTCGCCGACGTGATCGTCCAGATTGCCGTGCTCGACATCGTGTTCTCGCTCGATTCGGTCATCACCGCCGTCGGGATGGCACGGCATGTGGGCGTGATGATTGCCGCCATCGTGGCGGCGATCGGCGTGATGCTCTTCGCCGCGAAGGGGATCAGCGACTACGTCGACCGGCACCCGACCATCAAAATGCTCGCGCTCGCGTTCCTGCTGCTCATCGGCGTGACGTTGCTCGCCGACGGGCTGGGCCAGCACGTCCCGCGAGGCTACATCTACTTCGCGATGGGATTTTCGGTGTTGGTCGAGTTCCTGAACCTGCGCGCGGCCAAGAGGCGCGCGGCCACGCCGGTCCACTTGAAGCAAACCTTGCCGGGGTGAGATCTAGAAGGACGTACTCCAGGTACTCCAGTTCACCCCGGCGGATTCACCACAGCGCGTGCACTGCATCGTGTTCTGCTCACGCCGCAGCTGCAGGCGCTCCTTGCAGGAGGGGCATACCGCGTAGCGTGCACCCCAGCTGATCGGCAGGTCGACGGCATCGTAGGGGCGGGGCACGACCGAGAACTCCCGGGGCCGGACGAACGTCACTTCGACAACGGCGCGCGGTACGCTGACCGATCGCTGGCCAACCTCGAGGACGGCAGCATCCGGCGTGATCCGCAGCACCGAATACCATGCACCGCGACGCACGCTGTAGTTGACGTCGCCACGTATCTGTGCCCACCGTGGAGCGTCCGGCACGCCTATTCCTTACTATGTGAGACAGACTGAACATAGGGTCCGGACGACGGCCTAACGGGTGATGGGAGTCACATTTGGGCGCCCGGCTTCCCCTCGCCCACCCTCCGTGTAGCTTCGGTCCCATGCCCCGCTGTGGGACCGTTGTCCTGGCCGGCCGCCCCAATGTCGGCAAATCCACCCTCCTGAACGCCCTCGTGGGCGAGCACCTGGCGATCGTCTCCCCCAAGCCCCAGTCGACCCGTTTGCCGGTCGTAGGCCTCGTCACGCGGGGCGATACGCAGTTCATCTTCACCGACTCGCCGGGTCTGCTCGAGCCCGAGTATCAGCTCCACGAAGCGATGCGGGCGGCCGCCCTCCGCGCGATCGCGGACGCCGAAGTGATTGCCTACCTGCATCCACTGTCCGAGTATCCCGCGCCGCCTCTCGAGGAGGTTGCTCGCTTGGACCGCCCGCCGCGTGCCCCGGTGGTCACTGTGTACACGAAAGCGGACCTCGTTCCGTCCTCGACCCTCCTTGACCGTCCTCGACCGCCCTCGACCGTCATCGTCTCCGCCCTCACGCGCGCCGGCCTCGACCTTCTCCTCGACACGCTGCGCGAACGGGTCCCTGAAGGTCCGTTTCACTACGATCCCGACGAGATGGCTACGCAGCCGCTGCGGTTCTTCGCCGCCGAATTCATCCGCGAAGCCGCCTTCGAAGCGCTGCACGAAGAGTTGCCCTACAGCGTCGCCGTCGAAATCGATGAGTTCCGGGAGGGTTCGGCGCCGGTATATATTCGGGCGGTCGTGTATGTCGAGCGCGACAGCCAGAAGGGGATTCTGATCGGCGAAGGCGGGCGGACCATCAAGGCCCTCGGTCAGGCCGCCCGTCGCAAGATCGAGCCCCTCGTGGGGGAGAGCATCTACCTCGACCTGCACGTCAAGGTGCTGCCCAAGTGGCGGCGTCACTCGCCTTCCCTCAAGCGTCTGGGGTACGTCCAATGAGTCTCGCGCCAGACCTGCTCGATCTCCTCGTGTGCCCGAAGTGCAAGGGGCCCCTCGAGCACCGGGCCGCACCCCCGGCTCCCCGCGAGGAGCTGGTGTGCCACGCGTGCCGGCTCATCTACGGCGTCGAGGATGATATTCCCATCATGCTGATCGATGAGGCGAGACATTTCTAGGAGCGGTCAGGCGGTCAGACGGCGAGGTGGAGCGGCGTGCATCGTCATGCTCCTGCTCACCGTCTGCCCATCGACCCGACTACCCGCCCAAACGCTTCCGAACAACTCGGGCGCGCTGTTCCTCACGCTCCCGGTAGGGGCCGAGGCGATCGGGATGGGGCAGACGGCGGTGACCTTGCAGGGGCGTGGTGAAGCGGCCTTCTGGAACCCCGCCGGTCTCGCGACCATGGCGGAGAGCGAGTTCGCGCTCGAAACCGGCACGCCGGCTGCCGGGCCCACGTACGCCCTCACCGCGTACTTCCATGCGCATGGGATCGGGGTGATAGGCGGGGCGCTCTACATGCTCAACTATGGCGACCTGGACCGGACCGACTCCACGAGCAGCACGATCGCCCGCATCTCGCCGCGCAACTACGAATTTCTCGCCTCCTACGCGGCGCAACTGGGCGGCGCCGTATCCCTCGGCATCAACTACAAGCTGATCGAATTCCGGGTGGACTGCAGCGGCGACTGCCGGCAATTTCCGAACGGCGACGGGGTGACGCACGGCCTGGACATCGGTGGGCAGGTGACGGTGGGCGGTGCGGACGGGGCGCTGCGCGTCGGGTTCGCGATCCGGAACATCGGCTTCAAGCTTCAGGTGAACAATCGGGACCAGGCCGACGAGCTGCCCGCGCAGGTCGTGCTCGGCGCACAGTACCGGATCCCGCTCCCCGGTTCGTCGGGACAGGAGGTAGCGGGCGGGGACGGCGAGGGGAGCAACGTGGTCGACCGGCTCGACGTGAAGGTCGCCGCGGACGTGCAGAGTCCGTGGGGCAGCTACGGCGACTCCGAGATGCGCATCGGCGTGGATGTGGGCTACCAGCGGCTGGTGCGCCTGCGGGGCGGGTACGCGTTTGTCCGGGACGGACTGAGCGGGCCGAGCGTGGGCATGGGCGTGTCGAGCGGGACGATCGGGGTGGACTTCGCGCGGAGCTTCCTCACCGGCTCGGATTTCGTGAGCGAGAATCCCACTTTCTTCTCGTTCCACGTAACCTTCTAGGCGTGGACGCGAGGCAACTCCTGTTGGGCGCGGCGGTGCTGGCTGCCGGACCGCGCGCCGCCGCGCAGGGGGTGGACACGGCGGAAGCGCGCCGGCAGTTCTGGGTGCGACCGCTGGCGTCCGCAATCGTGCCCGGGACGGGGCAGCTCATGGCCCACCAGAGCCGCGCCGCTCTCTACTTTGCCGTCGAGCTGTACGCGCTCACCCGTTTCGTCCAGCTGACGGTCGTCTCTCATCGCGAGGCGGATCAATTTCGCGACCTCGCGTTCCAGGTGGCGCGCGCGGCGTTTCAACCCAGCCAGCGCGACACGACGTTCGAGTACTTTGAGACCATGCAGCGGTTTCGCCAGAGCGGTCAATTCGATCGCGACCCGGGGACCACCTTCCAGCCGGAAGTGGACACCACGACGTTCAACGGATCGATGTGGCTCCTGGCCCGGCGAACGTACTGGGTGGACCCCAACCGGCCGCCGCCGCCGGGTTCGCCCGAGTACGCGCGCGCGCTGACCTTCTACGAGATGCACGCGGTGGGAACTGGCTACCTGTGGTCGTGGACCGGCTCTGAGGAGCAGCTCGGCGTGTTCCGCGAGACCATCCGCGAGAGCGACAACGCGGCCCGCGAGGCTCAGGATCAGCTCGGCCTGCTCCTCGCCAATCATCTGGTGAGCGCCGTGGACGCGTTCATCTCGAGCCGGCTCGAGCGTGCGGCACACCGGCCCATGACGTGGCACACCACCCTTGCCCCGGGCGTCAGAGGTGTGAGCCTGTCGGTGGGGTTCTGAGGGCCGCGCGAGCGGCTTTGTTTGACACAGGGGGCCAGGGGTCGCAACTTTAGGCGGGCTCGACCTTTACGCGAGAGGCCAGGTGCGGACTCGCCAGACGATTCTGTTCTTCTCACCGGCTGGTTGTTCGGTGCCTGACTTCCTGAAGCGCTGGATGGACGGCAAGGGTTTCTCCGTCGTTCAGGTCAAGGATGCGGCGCTGATCGAACAGCTGGTGCTCCGCTCGCTTCCGGCGCTCGTCGTAATCGACGCGGACGGCTCGGGGCCTGCGGGCCTCGAGCTCTGCGCGCGTCTCAAGGGCGACTCGTATTCCGCCATTATCCCCCTCGCGGCCGTCGCCAGCCGTCACACGACCGACGCGGTGAAGGGCTGGTTCGCCGCCGGGGCGGACGAGGTGATCACGCCGCTGTTCGAGCCGGCGGAGCAGGCCAGCCGGCTGGAAGTGATGATGAGTCGGACCGCGCGCGATGTCGCGGTCAACCCCTCGACCCGGCTGCCCGGGACGACGGAGATCGATCGCGAGATTCGCCGGCGCATGGACCGCGGGGAGCTGTTCGCCGTCTGCTATGCGGATCTGGACCACTTCAAGGAATTCAATGATCGGTACAGCTACCACGACGGCGATCGGGTCATCTACATCCTGTCGCGCATCCTGCACGACGTGGTCAAAGGCATGGTGAGCGGCGATGGCTTCGTGGGCCACATCGGCGGCGACGACTTCATCGTCATTATCCCCTTTGGCGCCATCCAGGCCGTCTGCGCCGAGATCCTCGACGTGTTCGACACGCTTATCCCGTACCAGTACAACGAGCAGGATCGCCGGGCGGGCTACTACTTCGGCAAGGATCGCCGCGGCCAGCTGCATCGCGTGCCTCTGATGACGCTCTCGATCGGTATCGTCACGAACCAGCATCGGCGCTTCACGCATCCGGCCCAGGTGAGCGAGCTGGCCACGGAGATGAAGAGCTACGCCAAGACGCAGGTGGGGTCGGTGTTCGTCGTCGACCGGCGGCGCGACCACGACCCCGACGAGATCGACGACCGGCGGGGCGCCACATGAACGTGACGTGCGGGTCGTGCGCGACGGTCTATCGCATCGATCCGGCCAAGGTGCCGGCCGGAGGGGTGCGGGCCCGCTGCTCGGTGTGCGGCAACGTGTTCCCGGTCAGTGCCGGGGGCTTCTCAGCCGCCCCGCCCGCTGCCGCGCCCGTGTTCACCCCGGCCCCGGCCCCGGCCCCCGCACCGGCCGCCGCGGTGCCGCGCCCGCAGCCCCCGCCTCCGATGGCGCCGGTGCCTCCCCGGCCGGCCGCGCCCGCTCCCGCGGCGGCACCGCCGCCCCCGTTCGCATTCGGCAATGCGCCCGGCGCGCCGCCGATGCCGAGCGCGCCCCGCCCGCCGCTGGGGCGCCCGTCGGGGCCGATCGCTGCGCCGCCCCTCGCCGCGCCGCCGGCTCGGCCGTCCGTGGCGCCTCCCGCCGGGCCGCCGGCTCGGCCGCCCGTGGCGCCTCCCGCCGCGCCGGCTGCTGCTCCTGCGGCGCCGCCGCCCGCGCCTCCAGCCAGGCCGGTCGTCCCGCCACCGGCGGTGCCCGCTGCGGCTCCCGCTCCCGCTCCTGCGGCCGCGATGCCGCGACCGTCCGTCGCGCCGGCCCCCTCGCCATCTGTGTCCGCGCCGCCAGCTCCGCCGGCCCCATCGGTCCCCGCGGCCCCGCCCGGCCAGCGGGCCACCGGTCCCCTCCGTCCCGTGAACCCGTTCATGGTTCAGGACCCCAAGCAGAAAGCGCGTCGGTTGGCGCGGGCCCTGATCTCGGATCTCGTCGTGTACCACCCCGAGAAGCGCCAGCAGGGGATGCGCGACGGCACCCTGCCACTCCTCTTCAAGGAGGAGATTGAAAAGAGCTGGCAGGAGTATGTCGAGCAGGTGGGGGCCGACTTGGCGAAAACCACCACCTTCTGGACCGAGGCCTTGAACGAGATCCTCGCGGGCGGCGCCAAGGCCTTCTGATTACTTTTGTTTGCTGTGAGAGCCGTCCCCGGAACAGCCGGCGGGCGGCTCGTATCGTACCCAGCCCAGCAAAGCGAGCGCACCGTGGCCATCTCTGATCGATTCCGGGATTTCGACCGCCGCCTGAGCGAGCTCCGGGACTTCCTTTGACGTGCCGGGACAGGCGAAACGCCTGGGCGAGCTCGAGCATGCGATGGCGGAGGGGAGCATGTGGACGGATCAGGAGAAGGCTCGCCAGGTCGTAGGCCAGGTCAAGGAGATCAAGCGCTGGCTCGAGCCCTACCAGGGGCTCCGCAAACGCCTGGACGACGCGCAGGCGCTGAGCGAGATGGCCGAGGCGGAGGGCGATCAGGGCCTGGTCGGCGAGCTCGAGGCCGAGGCCGAGCAGATCGACGCGCAGCTCGAAGCGCTCGAGCTCCAGAACATGCTGCGGGGACGTGACGACGCGCGCGATGCGTTGCTGACCATCCACCCGGGCGCCGGCGGTACCGAGTCACAGGACTGGGCGGAGATGCTGATGCGCATGTACGTCCGCTGGGCCGAGCGCCACGGGTTCAAGGTCGAGATGCTCGACCTCCTCGAGGGGGAAGAAGCCGGCGTCAAGTCCGCCGAGTTGCAGATCACCGGCCGGTACGCCTACGGGCTGCTCAAGGCGGAGAAGGGCGTGCACCGGCTGGTGCGGATCTCCCCGTTCGACTCCCAGTCGCGGCGTCACACCTCGTTCGCCTCCGTCTTCGTCTACCCGGTCGTGGACGAGGACATCGAGATCGAGGTCCGCGATGACGATCTCCGCATCGACACGTTCCGCGCGTCCGGAAAGGGCGGCCAGCACGTGAATAAGACCTCGTCGGCGGTGCGGATCACGCACATGCCGTCGGGGATCGTGGTGTCGTGCCAGCAGGAGCGCAGCCAGTTCAAGAACAAGGCGACCGCGATGAAAATGCTCAAGGCACGCCTCTACGAGCGGGCTGTGGCGGAGCGAGACGCGAAGAAGGCCGAGGTCGACAAGCAGAAGACCGACATCGCGTGGGGCAACCAGATCCGGTCCTACGTGTTCCAGCCCTATACCATGGTCAACGACCATCGCACCGATCTGAAGGTGACCGATGTCCAGCGGGTGATGGACGGCGATCTGGATCCGTTCATTGAAGCGTTCCTGAAGCGCTTCGGGAGCAAGGCGGCGTGAGCGGTCTCGTCGAGGTCGCGCGGCGGGAAAAGCTGCAGGAGCTCGCGCGACGGGGCGTCGCACCGTTTGCCTACTCCTACAAACGCACGCACACCGCGCAGTCGGCGCTCGAGGCGTTCGCGGCGCATGGCCCGAAGGACGGCGAGAGCGCCACCTCGCACCGTCTCGCCGGCCGCCTGGTCGCGCTGCGGCCGCACGGCAAGACCACGTTTGCCCACCTGAGCGATCAGTCGGGAAAGATCCAGCTCTACTTCAAGCGGGACGAGCTCGGCGACGCGCCATACGAGCTCATCGGGCTCCTCGATCTGGGGGATTTCATCGGGGTCGAAGGGCCGCTCTTCACGACCCGCACGGGCGAGGTCACGCTGCGGGTGACCGCCTTCACGTTGCTGGCCAAGTCCCTCCGCCCCCTGCCGCTCGGCAAGGAAGACGAAAGCGGGGTCACCCACGGCGCGCTGAGCGACGCCGAGCAGCGCGCCCGGCAGCGGTACGCCGATCTGGCGGTGCACCCGGAGGCGCGGGCCCTGTTCGCGCTGCGGGCCCGGGTCGTGAGCCGAATTCGCGCCTTTCTCGACAGTCGCGGGTATCTCGAAGTGGAAACGCCGATCCTCCAGCCGATCTACGGCGGCGCGGCGGCGCGTCCCTTCACGACCCACTACGAGGCTCTGGATACCACGGTGTACCTCCGCATCGCCGACGAGCTCTACCTGAAACGCTGCATCGTGGGCGGGCTCGAGCGGGTCTACGAGATCGGGCACGACTTCCGGAATGAAGGCCTGTCCCGGTTTCACAATCCCGAGTTCACGATGGCCGAGTGGTACGAGGCGTACGCCGACTACGAAGGGATGCTCGCGCTCACCGAGGACCTGCTCGGGTCACTCGTGAGGGACCTGTTCGGGACGACGACGCTCGAGCGTCATGGCGCGACGCTGTCATTCGGGCGCCCCTTCGCGCGGCGGGACTATTACGGGGTGATCCGCGAGATGGCCGGCGTCGATCTCGCGCAGGCGGGAGACGACGAGCTGCGCGGGGCGCTGCGGCGGCGGGGGGTGGCCGATGCCGACGCGCTGGGCGGCGCGAAGCTGGTGGACGAGGTGTTCAAGACCTACGTCGAGCCCACGTTGATCCAGCCAACCTTCGTCCTCGACTATCCCGTGGCGCTGTCCCCGCTCGCCAAGCTCAAGCGCGGGGATCCACGCAAGGTGGAGCGGTGGGAGCTGTTCATCCACGGGCGCGAGGTCGCCAACGCCTTCAGCGAGCTCAACGATCCGGAAGAGCAGCGCCGCCGCTTCGAGCAGCAGGCGCGCCTGCGGGCGGCCGGCGACCTCGAAGCCCAGCAGCTCGACGAGGACTTTCTGCGCGCGCTCGAATACGGCATGCCCCCCACCGGGGGCGTGGGCCTGGGCGTGGATCGCGTGATGATGATTCTCGCGGACCAGCCGAACATCCGCGATGTGATCCTGTTTCCCATGCTCAGACCCGAATGATCTGGCCGTCGCGCCTCGAGCGGCAGATCGCGGTCCGGTACATGCGGAGCCATCGCTCGTCGCGCCTGGTCTCGCTGATCACGCTCATCGCGGTCGGCGGCGTCACGGTCGGCGTCATGGCGCTCGTGGTCGTGCTGGGCGTGATGAACGGTCTCCAAACAGACCTGCGCGACAAGATCCTCGTGGGCAATCCGCATCTGCGGATCCTCACCTATGGGGAAGGCCTGCGCCTCGATGACTGGCAGCGCGTGCTGGCGGAGGTGCGCAAGTACCCGGGCGTCACCGCGGCTGCGCCGTTCGTCATGACCCAGGGACTCATTTCGGCGGGCCACGACTACGCGGAAGGGGTGGTGGTGCTGGGCGTCGACCCGGACACCGGTTCCCGGTCCGTCACGAGCTTCGCGCGCCATTTCGTGAAAGGAGACCTGCGTTTCCGCACGACGCGCAAGGACATCGAGGGCGGCATCGCCCTCGGATCCCGGCTCGCGAGCAAGTTGTCGGCGTTCCCCGGCGACGTGGTGACGCTCGTGTCGCCCGCCGGCGCCCGCTTCAATCCCAGCGTGGGCGCCTTCGTGCCGCAGTTCCACCGCTACGAGGTCACGGGGCTGTTCGACACGGGGATGTACGAGTACGACAACAGCTACGTCGCCTTGCGACGCAACCTGGCGCAACGGTTCGCGGGTCTCGATACGGCAATGACGGGCGTCGAGGTCCGCCTCGCCGACCCGTGGCACGCCGCCCTGCTCGGGCAACAGCTCGAGGTGCGGCTCGGCTATCCCCACCGCGTGCTGGACTGGCAGTCGCAGAACGCCTCGCTCTTCTCGGCCTTGAAGCTCGAGAAGCTCGCCATGGCGCTGGTCGTGTTCCTCATCTGCGTGGTGGCCGCGTTCAACGTGGTCGGGACGCTCACGATGATCGTCCGCGACAAGACCCGGGAGATCGGGATTCTGCTCGCGATGGGCCTCGGGCGCGGGTCGATCCGGCGCATCTTCATCGTGCAGGGGATCCTGATCGGTTTCATCGGTACGTCGCTCGGGGCGACCCTGGGGTTCGTGCTGGGGGCGATGGTGAACAAGGGCGAGTGGATCCACATCGATCCCTCGGTCTACTTCATTGATCATCTCCCCGTGCACACCCAACCGATGGACGCGCTGCTCGTCATCGCGGCGAGTCTGTTCATCGCGACGCTCGCGCCCCTCTATCCCGCGATCCAGGCCGCGCGGCTCGATCCCGTCACGGCGATCCGCTACGAATGAGCGTTCTGCTCGAAGCGCGCGGCCTGCGCAAAATCTTCGCGAGCGGCGACGGCCAGCCGCTCGAGGTGCTGCGTGGTATCGACGTGGAGCTGCGCCACGGCGAGGTGGTGGCGATCGTCGGCGCGTCGGGGGCGGGGAAGAGCACGCTGCTGCACCTCCTTGGAGCCCTGGACCGACCGACCGCCGGCGACGTCTGGCTCGACGGCTCCCGCTTTGCCGACCTGGACGCGGGCGCGCTGGCGACGATCCGCAACCGCAAGGTGGGATTTGTCTTTCAGTTTCACCATCTCTTGCGGGAATTCTCCGCGTTGGAGAACGTGATGATGCCGCTCTTGATCGGCGGCCAGTCACGGCGCGAGGCCCGCGCGCGGGCCGAGGAGCTGCTGGCGCAGGTCGGGTTGGCGGGGCGAATGTCCCACCGGCCGAGCGAATTGTCGGGAGGAGAGCAGCAACGGTGCGCGGTGGCGCGCGCGCTGGTCCATGACCCAAGCCTGGTGCTCGCCGACGAGCCATCGGGTAACTTGGACCATGCCAACAGCGAGCGGTTGCATGACGTGTTCTTCCGTCTGGCGCGCGAGTTCGAAACGGCGGTTGCCGTGGCGACTCACAATCGCCAGCTGGCCGCGCGGGCGGATCGCATTCTCTGGCTCGAGGATGGGCGCCTGACGGTGGTGGATTCCGTGGACGCGATACCCTGATGCTGTGCGACAGCTGTAAGGAGCGGCAGGCCGTCATCAACCTGACGCAGGTGGAGCACGACTCGAAAGTCACGCTCCACCTGTGCGAGCAGTGCGCGCAGGACAAGGGAGTCGAGACGGGGGTGGCGGTCCTGAAGTCGCCCTTGGGCGGCTTCATCACCGCGATGGGCAAGGGCGCGGCCAACGTGCTCCCGACTGCGGCCGATGGCCTGCGCTGCTCCTCGTGCGGCGCGACGCTCAAGGACTTCCGGGAGTCCGGGCGCCTCGGGTGCGCGCAGTGCTACGACGCGTTCGATGGCCACCTGCGCGACCTGCTGCGCCGCCTCCACGGCTCGAGCCAGCACGTCGGCGAACGCTACGTGGCGCCGGGCGACTCCAGTGCCGACCCGCGCCGCCAGTTGCTCGACCTCAAGGAGCAGCTTCGCCGCGCGGTCGATAACGAGAACTTCGAGCTGGCAGCCGAGCTGCGCGACCGCATCCGGGTGCTCGAGTGATCGACCTGTCGCTCCTGCCCGATGGCGGGATGAGCTGGCTCGATGCGTCAGGGCCCAAGGGGAGCATCGTGCTCTCGACTCGCATCCGGCTCGCGCGCAATCTCCAGGGATACGCGTTTGGCCAGCGCGCCCGGGATGCCGATCGGGCGGCGATTCTCATCCGCCTGGAGGAGGCGGCGGCGGCGAGCGAACGCCTGTCGGGCGGCGTGACGTTCCGCCTCGATCAGATGGAGCGGGTGGACCGCCAGCTCCTCCACGAGCGCCACCTCGTTTCCAAGGAGCTGGCCGGCCTCGACCCCGACGGGCGACCCCGACCCGCCGCCGCCCTCCTGGTGCAGGGTGGGGTGGGGGTGATGGTTAATGAAGAAGACCACCTCCGTCTCCACGGCATGCGTTCGGGGTTCGCCCTGGAAGAGGCCTATGCGCAACTGGAGGTTGCGGATGCGGAGTTAGGGCGCCTGCTGCCCTTCGCGTTTCACCCCGAGTTTGGCTATCTTACTTCCTGCCCGACCAATGCCGGAACGGGGTTGCGGGCGAGTGTGCTTATCCACTTGCCGGGCCTCGTTTTGACGAAGGAGATCGGGAAGGTCTTGCAGGGACTCTCGCAGGTGGGCCTGACGTTCCGGGGGCTGTACGGCGAGGGGAGCGAGGTGGTCGGGAATTTCTTTCAGCTCTCGAACCAGACCACCCTCGGGAAGTCGGAGGAAGAGCTGCTCGATCACCTCGGCAAGATCGTACGGCAGGTGATCGAGTACGAAGAGCAGGCGCGGAGCATGTTGCTGCAAAAGGCGCCCAGCGAGGTCGCGGATAAGACCTGGCGGGCCTACGGGTTACTGCGGCACGCGCGCCGGCTGTCGTTCGAAGAGGCGATGAACCTGTTGAGCGGGGTGCGATTGGGTGTCGGATTGAATCTGATTCCGCAGCTGAGTGTATATACGTTGAACAAGCTGCTGATTTTCACCCAGCCCGCGCACCTGGCAGCGCTCGAGAATCGCTCGACGGGCGATCCTGAGTTGCCCACGGTGCGCGCGACGTATGTGCGGCGGGTTTTGGACGCCGAAGCGGGGTAGGCGGGAGCAATGAACGGATACAATTTCACGGACCGGGTGCGGAAGGTCTTGCAGATGGCGCGGGAAGAAGCCGCGCGGCTGCATCACGAGTACGTGGGTACCGAGCACATTCTCCTGGGCCTGATACGTGAGGGCGAAGGGGTGGCGGCGGCGGTACTGACCAACCTCAACGTCGACCTCGAAGAGATCCAGCAGAAGATCGAAGAGACGGTGAAGAAGGGCAAAGCCGCGGCCGCGGCGGGGCCCGATCTCCCGTACACGTCCCGCGCCAAGAAAGTTCTCGAGCTCGCGATGAGCGAAGCGCGCGAGCTGAACCACTCCTACGTCGGGACCGAGCACCTGTTGCTCGGTCTGCTGCGTGAGGAGAAAGGCATCGCGGCGCAGGTCCTCACCGACGCTGGCGTCAACCTGGAGCAGGCGCGCGCCGAGACCCTGCGCCTCCTGGGCAGCGAGATGCCCGCGGGTCCGGCCCAGCCTGGCACGGGTACGCAGCCCGCCGCACCCAAGAGCGAGAAGAAATCCAAGACGCCGGCGCTCGATCACTTCTGCCGCGACCTCACCCAGCTCGCGGCGGAAGGCCAGCTGGACCCGACCATCGGCCGCGAGAAGGAAATCGAGCGGGTGATGGAGATCCTGTCGCGCCGCAAAAAGAACAACCCGGTGCTCATCGGCGAGCCGGGCGTGGGGAAGACCGCCATCGTCGAAGGCCTGGCCCAGCTCATCGCGAGCGGGCAGTGCCCGGATGCCCTGAAGGATCACCGCGTGCTGTCCCTCGACATGGCGGCGGTGATCGCCGGCACGAAGTACCGGGGGCAGTTCGAGGAGCGGCTGAAGGCGATCATCAACGAGATCGCCCAGAACCGCAGCATCATTCTGTTCATCGACGAGCTGCACACGTTGGTGGGCGCCGGCGCCGCCGAGGGCGCGGTCGACGCCTCCAACATGCTGAAGCCCGCGCTTGCGCGCGGGGAGCTGCAGTGCGTCGGCGCGTCGACGCTGAACGAATATCGCAAGTACATCGAGAAGGATGGCGCGCTCGAGCGCCGCTTCCAGACCGTGATCGTCGATCCGCCGACCGTCGAGGAGACGATCGAGATTCTCAAGGGCCTGCGGAAGCGCTACGAGGAGCATCATCGGGTCGTGATTCCCGATGAAGCGCTCGAATGCGCCGCCAAGCTCTCCGAGCGCTACATCACCGACCGGTTCCTGCCCGACAAGGCGATCGATGTGATCGACGAGGCGGGGGCGCGGGCGCGCCTCGCCACGCAGGTGCCGCCCCCTGAAGTGGCCGCCCTCAAGGAGCGGCTGGAGCAGATCAACGGGGACAAGGAAGCCGCCGTCCGCGACCAGAACTTCGAGCGTGCCGCCGCGCTGCGCGACCAGGAACGCGAGCAGCAGGCCGAGATCCGGCGCAAGCAGGAGCAGTGGGAAAAGGAGCGCCAGACCCACCGGCCGATCATCAACGAGGAAGGCGTGGCCTTCATCGTATCGCGCTGGACCGGAATTCCCGTCACCCGCCTGCAGGAAGCGGAAACCGCGCGACTGCTCCGGATGGAGGAGGAGCTGCACGAAACCGTGGTGGGCCAGGACGAGGCGATCACGGTGATCTCGCGCGCCATCCGCCGCAGCCGGGCAGGGCTCAAGGATCCCAAGCGCCCGATCGGCTCGTTCATCTTTTCCGGGCCCACGGGCGTGGGGAAGACGGAGCTGGCCCGCGCCCTGGCGCGGTTCCTCTTTGCCGATCAGAACGCGCTCATCCGTGTCGACATGTCGGAGTACATGGAGAAGTTCTCCGTCAGCCGGCTCATCGGCGCGCCTCCGGGGTACGTGGGATACGAAGATTCGGGCACGCTGACGAAGGCGGTGCGGCGGAAACCGTACTCCGTGGTCCTCCTGGACGAGATCGAGAAGGCGCACCCGGACGTGTTCAACATCCTGCTCCAGGTGCTCGACGAGGGGCACCTGACCGACAACTACGGCCGGGTGATCGACTTCAAGAACACGGTCGTGATCATGACATCCAACGTGGGCGCGCGGGACATGATCAAGAACAAGGCGCTGGGGTTCTCCCAGCCCGACAGCCGCGCCACGTTCGAGAAAATGGCGGAAAAGGTCAAGGAAGAAATCAACAAGACCTTCAATCCCGAGTTCCTGAACCGGCTCGATGACGTGATCGTGTTCCATCCCCTCACCCGCGAGCACATCGCGCTGATCGTGGCGATCCTGCTCAAGGACGTGCAGAAACGCCTGGGCGAGGAGGAGCTCACGCTCCGCCTCACCCCGGCAGCCACGGATTTCCTCGTGGAGCGGGGCTACGACGAGCACTACGGCGCGCGGCCGCTGAAGCGGGCCATTCAGAAGTACGTCGAGGATCCGCTGTCGGAGAAGATCCTCGTCGGCGAGTTCGCGCGGGGCGACGAGATCGAGGTCGATGTCGCCCCGGACAAGGCGCGACTCGCGTTTCGCGCGCTCTCCGGCTCGAAGGCGTGATCCGCCAGCTCTCCCTCGCGATCCTCGCTGGTGCCGTGGTCCTCTCCCCGCGCCCCTCGTGGGCGCAGGACGAGGGCTCGCGGCGCACCGTCGACTCGATCGCCGTCACCGGCGCGCGGCGCAACACCAGCAGCCAGGTCATTCAGGCGAGCGGCCTCACCACCGACCACTCGCTGGACTTCCGCGACCTCCAGGTGGCGATTCGCACGCTCTACGCCACGGGACAGTACGACGACGTGCAGATCCTCGAGCAGCAGGTCGAGGGGCGGCGCGTCCTCCTCATCCGCGTGCGCGAGCGGCCGCTCCTCACGCGGTGGTCGGTGGAGGGCGCCGCCCACATACCCGAGGGCAAGCTCCGCGAGAAATCGACCCTCAGTGAAGGGTTGGCCATGGATCCCGCCGCCGTCGCACGCACCGCGGCGCACATCGACTCGCTGTACCGCAAGGACGGGTTCTACCTCGTGCGCGTGCGCGCCCGGCGCGAGTACTACGCCGACTCGACGCAGGTGCGCCTGACGTTCGACATCCAGGAGGGCCGCCGCGTGGCCGTCTCCCGGGTCGAGATCGAGGGCAACAGCCACTTCAGCGACGAAGAGATCGTCAAGAGAATGAGCACCCGGCCGGAGGGGTTCTGGTGGTTCCGCCCGGGCGACTACGACGATGAGAAGGTGCGCGACGACCTGCTCTCCCACCTGCCGCAGTTCTACGGCTCCAACGGCTACGTCGACTTCCAGGTCCTCGGCGACACCCTGCTGGTGAACAACAAGTCCGGGAAAGCCACGCTCGTCATCCGCGTGCACGAAGGGGAGCGGCGCAAGGTGGGGACGTTCGAGATCGTCGGGAACCGCCGGTTCTCGACCGACGAGCTGGAGCGCTACTTCCCCTTCGCCCGTCAGACCAAGGGCGGGATCCTGACCTCCACGAGTCCCACTGGCACACTGTACTTCGACCAGGTCAAATGGGATGCGGCCACCCGGGCTGTCCAGACCCTGTACTACAACAACGGCTACATCTACGTGAACCTGCGGCCGGACGTCATTCGCCGCGATGGACCGGACGGCAAGCCGTTGGTCGACCTGCGGTGGGTGGTGAATGAGGGACAGCCGGCCATCGTGAACAAGATTGAGATCGTCGGCAATACGCTGACACGGGACCACGTCATCCGGAACGCCATCGTGCTGCTGCCGGGGGACGTGTTCCGGCAGGATGCACTCGTGCACTCCTACCAGAACATCTCGAATCTCGGTTTCTTCGAGCCGCTGCCGCCCCCGGATACGCGGGCGGCAAACGACCAGGGCGACGTGGACATCATCTTCCACGTCACCGAAAAGCATACCGGCCAGATCAACTTCGGGGCGTCGCTCGGGCAGGGCACGGGCATCGGCGGGTTCATCGGGCTCGAGGAGCCGAACATCTTCGGCCAGGGGAAGCGCGGATCGTTCCAGTGGACGGTCGGGCAAAACCTCGATCAGTTCAGCGTGTCCTATACCGACCCTGCGATCCGGCAGTCGCGCATCTCCGGGACGCTCGGCGTCCACAAGACCCGCGTCGTGTACACGATCGCGAACCTCGGGACCCTGAAGAGCCAGGGCGGCAACCTCCAGATCGGGTTTCCCACGCCCCGCGACCGCTACACGCGGCTCTACCTGACTTACGCGCTCGAGACCCAGACGTTCACGGGGACGAGCTCCGACACGGCCTTCTCGTTCGTGTACGGCTGCAACGAGTGCGTGCGCTCGACCCTGACCGCCACGCTGACCCGCGATACACGAATCGACCTGCCGTTCCCGAGCGCCGGCACATTGCACTCGGTTTCGTTGTCGCAGAGCGGCGGACCGCTGGGCGGCACGGGTGACTACCAGCGCGTCGACGCGGAAGGGCGGTGGTACGCGACCCTGAGCCAGATTGGCGAGGGCCATCAGCCCCTGAAGTTCGTCCTGGGCCTGACGGCCCGCTCGGGGTTCGTGTTCGGGTACGCGCCATACTTCAACCAGTTGTTCACCATGGGCGGCACCCAGTTCGGCATCCCGCTCCGCGGCTACGACGAGTTCTCCATCACCCCGCGGGGCTACGATCCCCTCGCCCAGCGGGGCGTGGCGAACCCCGCCGCCTTTGGCAAGGCGTTTCTCGCGATGACGGCGGAGCTCGGCGCGCGCGTGTCCCAGGCGCTGTACGCGTCCGCCTTCTACGACGCCGGCAACGTGTATGGGACGGCGGGCGACTTCAACCCGACGCGGCTGATGCGAGGCGCGGGCATCGGCCTGAGCCTGGTCTCGCCGGTCGGGCCGATGGGGATCGACCTCGCCTACGGATTCGATCGTCGGAACATTCTGGGCCAGCCGGCTCCCGGCTGGAAGGTGCACTTCAGGCTGGGTAACCCGTTCACCGGCGGTGCCCCTGGCATTGCGCAGTAGCGGCCGTACAAGTCTCGAAACCGCGGTACTCACTTTGGAGAATGGCTATGACACGTGTCGTCCGTGTGTGCGTGTTGCTCGGGCTCACTGGCGCGGTGCCGGCGGCGGCACAAGGCCCCGGTCTCAAGATCGGGTTCATCAACTCCCGGCAGATCTTGTCGCAGACGCCGGGCTATGCCGCGGCCGAATCGACGTTCGACAAGGAGGTCAAGGGGTACCGCGACGAGGTCACACGCCTCCAGCAGCAGCTGGATTCGGCGATTCGGGCCTTTGACCAGCAGTCGATCGCGCTCTCACCCGCCGCCAAGCAGGCGAAGCAGAAGGACCTGCAGGGGCAGCAACAGCGTCTGCAGCAGCGGTCGCAGGAGCTCCAGCAGCGCGCCCAGCAGCGCGAGCAGGAGCTGCTCCAGCCCATCCAGGCGCGGATCAACGCGGTCATTCAAGGACTGCGGGCCGAGGGCAACTATTCCATGATCTTCGACGCGGACTCGCCGGGGGGGAACATCGTTGCGGCGGACCCGGGGCTCGATTTGACGAGCAAAGTGCTGCAGCGGTTGCGGCAGAGCCAATAGGGGCCGCCCCGTGAGCGCCGGCGGGGCAGGGGTTGGCGGGCGGCGAATCACGGCAGGGGAGCTGGCCGCGCTTACGGGCGGGTCGCTCGTCGGGTCTCCGGAGGTGAGCGTGGCCGGCGTCGCGCCTCTCGACCGGGCGGGAGCCCATGAGCTGTCATTCCTCGTTCACCGCCGCTACCTCGCGGCCTTTCGGCGGTCCGCGGCCGGCGTGGTGCTCTGCGCTCCGGAGTTCGCGGCGGAGCCCGGCGGGCCGGCCTGCCGGGTCGTGGTCCCCGAGCCGCACGTTGCCCTCCTCGCCATCATTCCCCTGCTGTATCCTGAGCCGGTCTGGACGTCCGGGATCCATGCGACCGCGGTCATCGGGCCTGGCGCGCGCTGGGACGATCCCGTGGCGATCGGGCCCTATGTTGTGCTCGGCGCGCAGGTCCGCCTGGGCCGCAACGTCCGGGTCGGGGCCAGTTGCGTGCTGGGCGACGGCGTAGTGCTTGGGGACGATGTGCTGCTGCATCCCCACGTCGTATGCTACAGTGGAACGGTGGTCGGCAACCGCGTTACCCTCCATGCGGGCGTGCGGCTGGGGAGCGACGGGTTCGGGTACGTGCCCAGCCGGGCCGGGGAGCCGCCGCGCAAGATTCCGCAGATCGGACGCTGCATCGTCGGCGACGACGTGGAGATCGGCGCGAACACCACGATCGATCGGGGGAGCGTGGACGACACGGTCATCGGGGCGGGCACCAAGGTCGACAACCTCGTCCAGGTGGGCCACAACGTGCACATCGGTGCGCGCTGCCTCATCGCCGGCCAGGCGGGGATCGCGGGAAGCACGCACCTCGGTGACGACGTGTTCCTCGGAGGGCAGGCCGGCGTGTCGGACCACGTGCACATCGGACGCGGCGCCCGCGTGCTGGTGCAAGGGGGCGTGATCGGCGATATCGACGCCGGCGCCACCGTGTCGGGGTATCCCGCGCGCAGCCACCGCGACGTGCTGCGCGCCCAGGGGGTCTTGAGCCGACTGTCACGGATTGCCGCCGAACTGGAGGCGCTGGTGCACGAGCCCGATGACCATGGCCACTAGGCGTTCGGTCGAGCGGCGCGCCGCCGTTCGGGGCACCGGGTTGCACACCGGAGCCGCTACCGAAGCGACATTCTTGCCCGCCGCAGCGGGGCAGGGCGTCGTCTTCCGACGGATTGACCTCGAGGGCAAGCCCGAGATTCCCGCCCGCCTTACGGAAGTGGACGCCGTGGAGCGGCGAACGGCGATCGGCCATGGCGTCCGGACGGTCCAGACGGTCGAGCACCTCCTGGCGGCGGTGGCGGCCCACGAGATCGATGACGTCACGGTCGAAGTCACCGGTCCCGAGGTGCCGATCTTGGACGGGAGCGTGCAGCCGTACTTCGAGGCGATCACGCAGGCGCATCCGGTCGAGGTGGGCGGTGAGCCTCGGGTGCTCACGGTGCAGGCGCCCTTCACCGTGACCGAGGGCGACTCCTCCTACGTCGTGGCTCCCTCGAAGGACTTCCGGGTCACGGTCACGATCGAGTGGCCCCACCCGTTGATCGGCTGCCAGTCGGGCAGCTACGTCGTGACGGCGCAATCGTTCGAACGGGAGCTCGCGGCCGCGCGCACCTTTGGGTTCACGAGCGAGGTGGCCGACCTGACCGCGCGGGGGCTCATCAAGGGCGCGTCGGAAGCCAGCGCGATCGTCCTCGACGACCACGGGATCGCGAACGGCGGGCGCCTGCGCTGGCCCGATGAGTTCGTGCGCCACAAGGCCGCGGACGTGGTGGGCGATCTGGCTCTGACCGGCGCGCGCATCCGCGCGCACATCATCGCGACCCGGCCCAGCCACAGCGGCAACATCGCGCTGGCCCACGCCCTCGCGCGCGCGGCCAAGCAGTCGGGACCGCCCAAGATGGACATCGGGCGGATCATGGACGTGCTGCCGCACCGGTACCCGTTCCTCCTCGTGGACCGGATCATCGAGGTCGAAGGGCGGCAGCGCATCGTCGGCATCAAGAACGTGACGATCAACGAGCAGTTCTTCCAGGGCCACTTCCCCGGCCACCCGATCATGCCGGGCGTCCTCATCATCGAGGCCATGGCGCAGGTCGGCGGCATGCTGCTCATGAGCCATTTCGAGGGCCAGAACGTCGAGGACAAGGTCGTGTACTTCATGTCGCTCGACAACGTGAAGTTTCGGCGGCCGGTGGTGCCCGGGGATCAGCTGCGGTTCGAGCTCGAAATGCTGCAGTTTCGCGGCAAGACGTGCCGGATGAAGGGCGTCGGGTACGTGGATGGCCAGGTGGTGGCCGAAGCGGAGATGATGGCGATGGTCACGGACAGGTGATTCATCGCACCGCCCTGATCGACCCGACGGCGCATCTCGGGGATGGCGTGTCGGTCGGTCCGTTCGCGATCATCGGGCCGAGGGTCACCGTCGGCGATGGTACGACGCTCGCCGCGCATGCGGTGCTCGAGCGCAACGTGAAGATCGGCGCCGGCGCGAAGATCGGCTACGGCACCGTCATCGGCAACGATCCGCAGGATCTCAAGTATCAGGGCGAAGACACCTGGGTGGAGATCGGGGACGCCACCGTGGTGCGCGAGTACTGCACCATCAACCGCGGGACGGCCGCCACGGGCAAGACCACCATCGGCCAGCGCTGCTTTCTCATGTCCTACGTGCACGTCGCGCATGACTGTGTGCTGGGCGACGATGTGATCGTGGCGAACGCCGTGCAGATGGCCGGACACGTGACGATCGAGGAACGGGCGGTGATCAGCGGACTTGTCCCGATTCACCAGTTCGTGCGCATCGGCACCTTTGCCTTTGTCGGCGGGGGCTCGCGGGTGAACCAGGACGTCCCACCGTACACGAAAGCCGTGGGCAATCCGGTGCACCTCTATGGCCTCAACTCCGTCGGCCTGGCACGCGCCGGGTTCGCGCCGGACGTGAAGCTCGCGCTGAAACGTGCCTATCGCCTGTTGTTCAACTCCGATCTCACGGTGACGCAGGGCATCACCCGCGCGCGGGCGGAGCTGCCGGCGGTTCCCGAGATCGAGCACTTCCTCCGGTTCATCGAGGCGTCGCAGCGCGGGGTGCTCGTGTGACCGTGAGGCCGGTGCGGGTAGGCGTGGTCGGCACCGGCGCTCTCGG
The DNA here is from genome assembly GCA_035518815.1 of Gemmatimonadales bacterium. Lineage (GTDB taxonomy): Bacteria > Gemmatimonadota > Gemmatimonadetes > Gemmatimonadales > GWC2-71-9 > AG25. The sequence goes on from DATIXG010000039.1 coordinate 46,827, forward strand.
CTATCATCACGCGCGGTTGCTCCGCCGCCAGCCGGGCGCCGAGCTGGTGGGCATCCACGACATCAACCCCGCCCGGGCCGCTCAGGTGGCCCGCGAGCTGGACACTATCGCCCACCCGTCGCTCGACGCGCTGCTCGAGCGCGCGGAAGCCGTGACAGTAGCGGTGCCGACGCCTGCGCACGTCGCCGTGGGGCTCGCGGTGCTCGAACAGGGCCGCGGGCTGCTCATGGAGAAGCCGCTCGCCGACTCCGTGGCGGGCGCGGAGGCCCTGGTGCGGCGCGCGGCGGAGCGGAAGGTGATTCTGCAGGTGGGGCACGTGGAGCGGTTCAATCGGGCGGTGCGCGCCGCGGCGCGCTACCTCGAGGAGCCGCGGTTCCTGCAGACGGAGCGTCTCGCGCCGTTCCAGTCGCGCGGCACCGACGTCGCCGTCATCCTCGACCTCATGATCCACGATCTCGACCTGGTCCTCGAGCTCGTACGGTCCGAGGTCACGGACGTGCGCGCCACCGGCGTGCCGGTGCTGACGCCACACGTCGACATCGCGAATGCGCGGGTGGAGTTCGCGAGCGGTGCGGTGGCGAACATCACGGCGAGCCGGGTATCCCGGGACCGGACGCGCAAACTGCGCGTCTTCCAGCAGACCGGCTACTTCTCGCTCGATCTCGCGCAGGGGACGGGGGATTTCTACCGGCTCAAGCCGGGCTGGCAGGCGCTCGGAGCCACGAACCTCGAAGCGATCGTGGAGCACGTGCAGCTCGATGCCCCGCAGGCCGAACCGCTGCAGCTCGAGCTCGAGAGCTTCCTGCAGGCGGTGCGCGGCGAGGGGGAGGTGGTGGTGACCGGGGCCGCCGGGGTGCAGGCGCTCGCCCTCGCCTTCCGCGTTGCCGACGCGGTGCAGGCCTCGCCGCTGAGCGCGGCGCGGCCGTGACGCAGCGCCCACGCATCTACGTCTCGGCCGGCGAACCCTCCGGCGACGCGCATGCGGCGGCCGTGGTCACGGCGCTGCGGCGGCGGCTGGACGTAGACGTGGACGCGTTCGGGGGCCCGGCGCTCGAGGCGGCCGGAGCCAGGGTGCTCGACCGGATGGAGCAGTACTCGGTCATGGGCTTCGTGGAAGCCCTGCAGAAGCTTCCGTCCCATTTCCGGCTCCTCGGGCGGGTGCGCGAGGCCTTCCGCGCCGGCCGCTACGACCTCGCCGTGCTCGTGGACTACCCGGGCTATCACCTGCGCGCCGCCGAGGCCGCCGCCGCTGCCGGCGTCCCGGTTCTGTACTATGTCGCGCCGCAGATGTGGGCATGGGGCTCGGGGCGCGTGCGCCGCCTCGCGTCCGTCCGGCGGCTCGCCGTGATCCTTCCGTTCGAAGAAGCGTTCTTTCGCGAGCGCGGCGTGCCGGCCACGTTCGTCGGGCATCCGCTGCGGGACCGGCCGGCGCCGCTGACGCGAGACGAAGCGCGCCGCCAGCTCGGCCTCGACGCCGACCGGCCGGTGCTCGCGGTATTCCCGGGAAGTCGCGCGCAGGAGGTGCGACGCCTCTGGCCTCCGTTTCGCGAGGCCGCCCGGCTCGTGCTTGCCCGCCGCAGCGACGTTCAGATCGTGGTTGCCGGAACGCCGCAAGGACAGTACCCGGACCTCGACGCGGCGCGGATGAGCGACTCCGTAGCGGCCTTCGCCGCCGCCGACGCCGCGCTGTGCAAAGCCGGCACCACGACGCTCGAGGCGGCGATCGCCGATGTCCCCATGGTCATCGCGTACAGCCTGCACCCCGTCTCGTTCGCCATCGCGAGCCGCCTCTTGCACGTGCCGCACGTCGGCCTCGTGAGCCTGATTGCCGGCGACCGGGTCGCGCCCGAATTCCTGCAGGGCGCCGCGACGCCCGCGGTGCTCGCCGAGGCCGTGCTCCCGCTGCTCGATCGCGACAGCGTCGCGGCCCGCCAGCAGCGCGCTGGGCTGGCCGTGGTGCGCGAGCGCCTGGGCCCGCCGGGGGCGGCCGATCGGGTAGCCGCGATTGCGGCGGAGTTGGTGGGGTGAGATTCACTTGGGCTCAGCCGCTCGTGAACCCCCTGGCGTTGCCCCTCGTGCGCTTGCTCGCTTCGACCTGGCGGTACGAGGTGACGGGATGGGCCAACGTCGAAGCGGCGCGCGCCACGGGGAGGCCGATCGTCTACGCACTGTGGCACAGCCGTCTGCTGCCGCTCATCCACAGTCGCAGAGGCGAGGGCAGGGCTATCCTGATCAGTCGCCACCGCGACGGATCGTATTTGACGGACCTGTGCGAGGGGTGGGGCTATCAGGTAGTGCGCGGCTCGAGCAAGCGGGGAGGGGCAGTGGGGCTGCTGGGCCTCATCCGCTTTCTCCAGCAGGGTAACGAGGTCGGGACGACCCCCGACGGGCCGCGGGGGCCGCGTGAGAAAGTGAAACCCGGCATCCTGGTGGCGGCGCAACACGCCAATGCGCTCGTGGTGGCCATGGGCGCTCGCCCCTCCTCCGCGTGGTGGTGGGTGCACACCTGGGACCGGTTCTGCATCCCGCGGCCGTTCGCCACGATCGAGATCCACTACAGCGCGCCGATCGCGGTGGCGGAGGGCAAGGAGGGGCTGCGCCGTGCTATCGCCGACACCGAGCGCGCGCTGCATGAGGTCACCTACGGTGAGGACGGAGGTCGAGGGACGGGGGACGGGTGAACGGCGCGAGCGTCGTCCAGTGGCTGTGGGGCGGCACGTCGGGCGCCAGGCTGGCGCGCCTGCCGCTCATTCCGCTCGCGTTCGTGTACGGCGGCACGATGCGGGTGCGGGCCTCCGCGTACCGGCACGGGTGGCTCGCGACGGCGCGCTTGCCTCTGCCCAGCGTGGCGGTGGGCAATCTGTCGGTCGGCGGAGCGGGGAAGACGCCCCTCGCGGCCTGGATCGCTGCACGCTTCGCCGACCGGGGCATCAAGCCGGGGATCCTGCTCCGCGGGTATGGCGCCGATGAGCCGTTGGTGCTGGCCCGCCTCGTTCCGGGCGCCGTCGTGGTGACGGACCCGGACCGGATGGCGGGCGCGGCCCGCGCGCGCGCCGCCGGCGCCGGCGTGCTGGTGCTGGACGACGCATTTCAGCACCTGCGCGTGACGCGGGATCTGAACATCGCCGTGGTGAGCGCCGAGAGCGCTGAGGCGGCGCCGTGGACCCTCCCTGCGGGTCCGTGGCGCGAGAGCCGGCATGCGCTGGGCCGGGCGGACTGGCTGGTCGTGACGCGGAAACGGTCGTCGCCCGATGCGGCGGCCGCGTTGGTCGAACGCCTCAGCGCGGGCCGACGAGAGTTGCCGCTCTCCGTCGCTCACCTGGCCCTGGCGGGCTTCGAGGGCATGCAAACGGGCGAGGCGCATCCGCTCGGTGTCATCGCCGGGGGGCGCGTGCTGGCGGCGGCCGGCATTGCCGACCCGGCCAGCTTTGCGGCCCAGTTGGCCGCGCAGGGCGCGAGCGTGCAACTCATGGCGTACCAGGACCATCACGCCTACACGGCAGCGGACGTCGGCGCGCTCGTGCGGGCGGGGGCAAGCGCCGATTATGTTGTAGTCACCGAAAAGGACGCGGTCAAACTGCGCCACCTCTGGCCCCGCGACACGCCCGAGCCTCTCGTCGCCCAACTGCACGTGTCCTGGGAGCGCAACGGGGCCCTCCTGGAGCGGGCGCTCGACGCCGCGGGCGCGCGCGAACCGCTGCCCCGATCATCAGAATGAGCGACCCAGCGATCAAGTCGGATCCGCACCACGCCCTGATTCGCCCGGACAAGGACACGTTTCTCGCCGAGCAGAATCCCTTCGAATCGATGATGGAGCGGTTCGATCACGCCGCCAAGCTGCTCGCGCTCGATGCTGGTCTCTACAAGGTCCTTCGCAATCCCGAGAAGCAGGTGATCGTTTCTGTACCGGTGGTGCGCGACAACGGGGAGCTCGAGGTCTACAAGGGATATCGGGTCCTCTACAACACGTCGCGCGGGCCGGCCAAGGGCGGCATCCGCTTTGACCTGAACGTGACGCTCGAAGAGGTAACGGCCCTCGCTGCGTGGATGACCTGGAAGTGTGCGGTGGTGAACATCCCCTTTGGGGGATCCAAGGGCGGGGTGGTGTGCGATCCGGCCTCGATGTCGATGGGGGAGCTGGAGCGGCTGACCCGGCGCTACACCGCGAGCATCATCGAGCTGCTCGGTCCCGATTCCGACGTGCCGGCTCCCGATGTCAACACCAACGAGCGCGTGATGGCCTGGATCATGGACACGTACTCGATGCACCACCGGCACACCGTGACAGCCGTGGTGACGGGGAAGCCCGTGGCGATGGGCGGCTCGCTGGGTCGGCGCGAAGCGACGGGGCGTGGGTGCATGATCGCGACGCGCGCGGCGCTGGCGCGGCTCGGCCGCTCGTTGGCGGGCGCGCGGGTCGTGGTCCAGGGGTTCGGCAACGTCGGGTCGGTCGCCGCGGACCTCCTGGCCAAGGCCGGCGCGTCGATCATCGGCGTGTCGGACAAGACCGCAGGCGTGCACGACGCGAAGGGGCTCGACATTGCTGACCTGGTGGCCTGGGTGGGCCAGCACCGCCAGATCGCCGGCTATCCGCGCGGCGAGCCCATCGGCAACGAGGAGTTGCTCACCCTCGACTGCGACGTGCTCGTGCCGGCGGCCACGGAGAATGTGATCACGAGCAAGAACGCGCCTCTCATCAAGGCCAAGGTGGTCTGCGAAGGGGCGAATGGTCCCACGACGGCCGCCGCGGACGACATCCTCGAGCGGCAGGGCGTGTTCGTGGTGCCCGACATCCTCGCGAACGCGGGTGGCGTGACGGTGAGCTACTTCGAGTGGGTACAGGACCGCGGCGGCTACTTCTGGGACGAGGCCACGGTGAACCAGCGCCTCGAGAGCATCATGACGCGATCGTTCGCCGAGGTGATGGCGATGGCCGACCGCTACAAGGTGAGCCCGCGGATCGCGTGCTACATGCTCGCGGTGGACCGCGTGGCCGCCATGCATCGGCTGCGCGGCATCTATGCGTGATGCGCTACCGCTTGGTGGCCGTGGGGCGGATGAAGGACGCCGCGCTCCGCGCGGCATGCGACGGGTACCTCGACCGCCTGCAGCACTACGCGCGGGTTGAGGAGCGGGAAGTGAAGGACGAGGCGCGGATCCTCGATGCGGTGGCGGAGGATTCGCGCCTCGTGGCGTTGTCGCGCGGAGGCGAGCCGTGGACCTCCGCGGAGCTGGCGGAGTGGACGGCGCGCTGGGAACGAGACGCCCGCGATGTCACGTTCGCGATCGGAGGGGCGAACACGTTGCCCGACGCGGTCCTCGGCAAGGCGGAGCGGATCTGGAGCCTGTCGCGCATGACGTTTCCTCACGAGGTGGCGCGCGTGCTGGTGTGCGAGCAGCTGTACCGCGCCCATACCATCCGGCGGGGAGAGCCGTACCATCGCGGGCCCTGAGCTTGCACCCCGCGACCGCGCCGGGCTGCTGGCGCTGGCGCGCGGCGCGCTTGCGGCGCACCTGTTGGGCGAAGGCCGCGCGACGGCGGGCTCCGGCGCGCCGGCGCCCGCTGCGGGCGTCGCCCGCGGGGCATTCGTGACCCTGATGGCCGGGGGCGATCTGCGGGGCTGCGTGGGCCAGGTGCGCGCGAATCGACCGCTGGCCGAGCTGGTGTGCGAGCTCGCAGTGGCCGCCGCACGGGACGACGAGCGGTTCGCGCCCATCACTCGGGAGGAGCTGATTACGGTCCGCATCGAGATATCGGTTCTTACGAAGCCCGCGCTGCTCCGTCCGGTGGCTCTGGAGCGGATCGCGATCGGGCGGGACGGCCTCATGGTGCGTCGCGGGCCGGCGTCCGGTCTCCTGCTGCCGCAGGTCGCGCCGGAGCACGGCTGGCGCGCGGAGGTGTTCCTGGCCGCGACCTGCTGCAAAGCGGGGCTCGCGCCCGATGCGTGGCGGGATCCGGCCACGGAGGTGTTCGCGTTTCAGGCGGAGATATTCGGGGAAGCGTGATGCCGAGGATCGTGAGCACCCCCATCGCGCCCCTGGTGCTGCCGGAGCGCGGCCTGGCTCCCCGGGTCGTGGCACCGGAGGTCGTGGCTGCGGCGCTTCCGGGGCCGGGGCGGGAGCGTCTGGCCAAGGGACCCGTCCTGGTCGTCACGACCGGTCAGCAGCCGGGCCTGTTCACCGGCCCTCTCTACACGATCTACAAAGCGCTCTCGGCCGTCGCGCTCGCGCGCCGGCTCGAGCGGGCGTGGAATACTCCGGTCGTACCCGTGTTCTGGGTTGCGGGGGACGACCACGACTTCGCCGAAGCAAATCATGCCTGGGTGCTCGATACCGAAGGCGAGCCGGTGGAGATCCGGCTGCGGGAGCGGGCGGCGGACGCCCCCCTCGTGCCCCTGGCCCGCGAGCCCTCCGGGCCGGAGGTCGGCGCGGCGCTCGAGCGGCTACGGTCCGCGACTCCCGACACGGAGTTCAAGGCCTCGGTCCTCGCATGGCTCGAGGCTGCGTACCGCGCCGACGCGACGCTGGCGGACGCGTGCGCGGAGGCGCTGCAGGCCCTCCTTGGCGCGACCGGGCTGGTGGTGCTGCGCGCTCACGATCCGGCGCTCAAGCGGGTCGCCGCACCGTGGGTGTTGCGCGGGTTGTCCATCACGTTGCCCGACGGCCACACGCCGGTCATGGTGGACGCGGGCCTCGGGCGGGACCGGCTCCGTCCTGATGGGAAGGGGGACGCGTTTGTCACGCGCCGCAGCGGCGAGCGCTTCACGCGGTCGATGCTTGAGGGAATGGCGCGGGACCACCCCGAGCGCCTGTCGCCCAACGTGCTGCTGCGTCCGGTCGTCGAAGCGGCGCTATTCCCCACAGTCGCCTACGTGGGGGGGCCGGCGGAGCTCGGATATCTTCCGCAAGCCGCGCCCCTCTACGAGGCCCTCGGTGTGGCGCGGCAGGCGGCCGTGCCGCGCTGGTCCGGCGTCTTGATCGACGCGAAGGTAGACAAGCTGATCGCGAAACACGGGCTGACGCTCGCCGATCTGGATGGCCAGGAGGGGGCGCTCGAGGCGCGGCTCGTGCGCGAGGCCCTGCCCCCAGAAGCCGAGGCTCGGTTCGCAGAGCTGCGGCGCGTGCTCGAGGAGCAATTCGAGCGCCTGGGGGAAGCCGTGGCAAAGGTCGATCCCACGCTCGCGCGACCGATCCAGTCGTCGAAAAACAACGCCCTCGCCGGCACTCAGGAGATCGAGAAGAAGCTGCTGGCGACGCTCAAACGGGAGAACGAGACGCTCGTGCGGAAGGTGTCCCGCGCCCGCGCCGCCGTGTTCCCACACGGCGAACCGCAGGAACGTGTGCTCACCCTCGCGTCCTTCGCGATTCGGTACGGCCCGACGCTCGTGGCCGAATTGGAGCTGGAGGTGGCGCGGTGGGCGGACCCCTCGTAGAATCCGTCGCATGTGGCTCTTCGCGATAATCCTGCTCGTGGCTCTCATGATTCCCATCGTGGCCATCCTGGTGGATTCGCCGCTGGGCCGCTCCATCGCGGGGCGACTGGAGGGTCGCCGCAGCGGCAATGATGGCGACGTCCAGGCCCTCGAGCGCCGGATGGCGGTCCTCGAGAGCGAGGTGGAAGACCTCACTCGCTCGGTCGGTGGCATGCGGGACGAGCTGCAGTTCATGCAGCGCCTGCTGGAAGACCCCAACAGGAAGCGATCCTGACAAACAGCGGCGGCGGGCGCCATGTGGCGCAGGTCGCCGCCGGCATCCTGGTCACACGCGTGCTCGGCTACGTACGGGAGCGCGTGTTCGCCTTCTATTTCGGTAACACCAGCGTCGCCGCGGATGCCTTCCGCGCCGCCCTGCGCATCCCCAACGCGATCCGCAACCTGCTGGGTGAAGGCACGCTCTCCGCGTCGTTCATCCCGGTCTATGCAGCCATGCGGCAGCGGCCGGACGGGGGGAAGGCCGCGCGGGCCGTGGCCGGGGCCGTGCTCGGCCTGCTGCTCCTCGCCACCGGAATCCTGTCGCTCCTGGGTATCGCGTTTGCGCCCGCCATCACGACGCTCATTGCGAAGGGGTTCGACCCGGCGCGGCGCGACCTGACCATCACGCTCGTGCGCCTCCTGTTTCCCATGACGGGCCTGATGGTGGTCTCCGCGTGGTGCCTCGGGATTCTCAACACGCACCGCCGCTTCTTCCTTCCATACGCGGCCCCGGCCCTGTGGAACGTGGCGGGGATCGTGGCCATGGTGGCGGCCGGCACGTGGTTCGCCGCGCCCGGGCTGCCGCTGGCCGAGCAGCTGCACCGGCTGGCGCTCGCGCTGGCCTGGGGCACCGTCGCGGGCGCCGTGCTCCAGGTCGCTATCCAGCTCCCGGCCTGCTGGCGCCTGCTGCAGGGGATTGATCTCCACCTGAGCATGGCGGTCGACGGTGTGCGGGACGTGATCGTGGCCTGGGGCCCACTGGTCATCGGCGCCGGGGTCGCCCAGCTGTCCGGGTTCGTCGATACGGTGCTCGGATCGTTCGCGGGCCCCGGGGGGGTCTCGGCGCTGGGTTACGCCCAGCTGGTTCAGGTCCTGCCGATCAGCTTGTTCGGCGTCTCGGTAGCGGCCGTGGCGCTGCCCGATCTGGCGCGCGACGCCCTGACGGCGACTCCGAACGAGCAGCTTCGCGGCCGCCTGGCCGTCGCGTTTCGCCGCATCGTGTTCTTCGTGCTCCCCTCGGCGTTCGCGTTCGCGGCGCTCGGGCCGGTGATCATCGGGGCGCTATTCCAGACGGGCCGGTTCACGGCGGACGACACAGCGCTCGTCGGCGGGGTGCTCGCGGCCTACGGCGTGGGCCTCGTGGGACAAGCGTGCGTCAAGTTATTCGCATCGGGGTTCTACGCCCTCCGTGATACGCGAACGCCGGTGATGATCGCGACGACGTCCCTGGTCATTTCTACGGGCCTGTCGGTGATGTTCATGCAATGGTACGGACCCGCGGGGATCGCGCTGGGGTCGTCCGTGGGATCCACATTCAATGTCGTGCTCCATCTGCGCGACCTCGATCGGCGCATCGGCGCCGTGCTGCGGTTGCCGGACTGGCGGGCGGCGCTCGCGAGCGCAGCGGCCGCGGCGGCGGCCGCGGGGGGCGGGGTCGTCGCGGCCCGTGGCGCGGCGGGGCATGGGGCAGGGGCGGTGCCCGCGGCCTTGATCGCGCTTGCTACCTTTGGCGTGATGTACCTCGCCATCACGCTGGCGCTGCGCCATCCCGACGCCCTCCGGCTGTGGAAACTGGGTCGCTGATCGCCCGCAAGCTGGAAGCGCTTCCCGACAAGCCTGGCGTGTATCTGTGGAAGAATGCGGCGGGCGAGATCCTGTACGTCGGCAAGGCAAAGAGCCTGCGCTCGCGCGTGCCGAGCTACCTCGGCCCCGAAGCCGGTGCCACGCCGGAGCAGGCCGCCCTGGTGCGGCAGATCGCGGACTTCGATACCATCGTCGTCCCGAGCGAAGCGCAGGCGCTGCTCCTCGAGAACAACCTGATCAAGGAGCACAAGCCTCGCTTCAACATCCGGCTCACCGACGATAAGAGCTACCCACGGATCGCCGTCACCCTGGGCGAGCCATTCCCGCGGGTGCTCGTGGTCCGCCGCGTGACGATTCCGGAGGCGCGCTACTTCGGGCCCTACACGGACGTTGCCACGCTGCGCCAGACGCTCCGCATCATCCGGCGGTTGTTCACGGTTCGTTCCTGCCATTGGGACCTGCCGCGCGAGGCGCCGGACCGGCCGTGCCTCGACTACCACATCGAACGCTGCCGCGCCCCCTGCGTGGGCTACCAGGGCCAGGCGGAGTACCGGCGGATGATCGACGACGTGCTCGTGTTCCTCGAGGGGCGGACGCTCGACGTCCGCCAGCGCCTGCGCGAGCGGATGCTCGAGGCCAGCCGCGTCCTGGATTACGAGCGCGCGGCGCAGCTGCGCGACGCGTTGCAGTGGCTGGACCAGGTCGAGCAGCCGCAGGCGGTGGAGTTGGTGGGCGGCGGCGATGCCGATGCGGTCGGGTTCGCGCGCGATGGGGACGACGCCTGTGGAGTGGTCCTGCGGGTGCGTGACGGTAAGTTGATCGCGCGCGACCATTGGTTCTTCGAGAATGCCGAGCATGAGGCGGAGGGGGCGGTCCTCGCGGCATTCCTGGTGCGGTGTTACCTGCCGCTCGAGGTCCGGGCCAGGACGGTGCTGCTGCCGTTCGCTCCGGAGGACCTCGAGGCCCTGCAGCAGCTCGCCTCCGACGTCGAATGGCATGTGCCGCGTCGCGGGACCAATGCCAAGCTCGCGGAGCTGGCCGATCAGAACGCGCGCTACCTGCTGGATGGGTTGAAGATCGAGAGCTTTGACATCGACGAGCGGTCAGCCGATCCCGTGTTCGCGCTGGGGCGCGATCTGGGCCTCGCGGCCGTACCGCGGTCCTTCGTCTGCATCGACATCTCCACGAACCAGGGGCGCGATACCGTCGGATCGCTCGTCTGGTTCGAGGCAGGCCGCCCCAAGAAATCGGAATACCGGCGGTTCAAAATCGGCCCCGCGGCCCGGCAGGACGACTTCGCCGCGATCCACGAAGTGCTCACCCGCTATCTCACCCGCCGGCGGGACGAGCAGAAGCAGATCCCCGATCTCATCGTGGTCGACGGCGGGAAGGGGCAGTTGGGCGCGGCGGTGGACGCGGCGCGGGCGTTGGGGTTCACTGACCTCCCTCTCGCGAGTCTGGCCAAGCGGGAAGAGGAAGTCTTTCTGCCAGGGGAAGCGGATGGCCTCAAGCTCTCGCGCCGCAGCCCGTCACTCAAACTGCTGCAGCGGGCCCGCGACGAGGCACATCGCTTCGCCGTGACCTTCAGCCGCAAGCGTCGCGCTCAGCGCACGATCACCTCGGAACTGCTGGCGATCCCGGGGATCGGTCCCGCGCGGCGGCGCGCCTTGCTCGAGCGCTTTGGATCGCTCGCCGGGGTGAAGACCGCGACGGCGAGCGAGATTGCGGCGCTGCCGGGCTTCTCTGCGCGGCTGGCCGACCGCGTGCTCGATCGGTTGCGCGCTCGCGGATGAGTGCCTAACCCCATATTATTAGGGCAGTTGTGTCGCACCGTATCGCTATCTTCGACCCAGCCGCCGGTGTCAGCGGCGACATGACCCTCGGGGCCCTCATATCGCTGGGCATTCCGGTGTCGTGGCTCGAGGGCCTCCCTGCGCGGCTGGGATTATCCGGCGTGGGCGTGTCCGTGCGGGACGTGCGCCGCTCCAGCGTGCAGTGTACGCAGGTCGCGTTCTCCATCCCCTCCCAACCACACGGGCGTCATGTCGGTGAGCTGGTTCGGCTCATCGAGCGCTCGACGTTGTCAGACTGGGTCAAGGAGCGGGCCGTGCGCGCGTTCCGGCTCGTGGGCGAGGCCGAAGGGCGGGTGCACGGCGTCGTGCCGGAGAAGGTTCATCTACACGAGGTTGGCGCGGTCGACGCGGTGCTCGACATCGCGGGCGCCATCGAGGGCTTCGAGCAGCTCGGCGTCGACGCGGTGTACAATTGGCCGGTCGCGGTGGGGAACGGCTGGGCGGACACAGACCACGGGCGCCTTCCCGTGCCGGCGCCCGCCACGGCGCTGCTGCTCGAAGGGCTCGAGGTGGCGAGCGGTGGGCCGGTGGAAGGGGAGGCCACCACGCCGACGGGGGCCACGCTGCTGCGGGTGCTCTCCAATGGCCCGCCCCCGGCGCAGTGGCGCCTGCTGCGGAGTGGCTGGGGCGCGGGGCAGCGTGATCCGAAGCACTATCCCAACGCACTGCGGGTCTTGCTTGGGGAGCAGGCTGGGGAGGTCGCGAGGGTGGCGATCCTCGCCACCGACGTAGACGACATGAGCCCCGAGTACGTGGAACCGATGCGCCAGGCGCTCGCGACGGCGGGGGCGCTCGACGTCGAGATGTGGCCGGTGCAAATGAAAAAGGGCCGGCCCGGCTTTCGAATCGAGGTCATTGCGCCCGAGGCGCTGGCCGACCAGGTCGCCACGGCCCTGTTTCGGCATACGACCACCGCGGGTGTGCGACACTGGGTGGCCGAGCGGGCGACCCTCTCCCGCCGTCACGTGACGGTGCAGCTCACCCCGCAGGTCGCAGTGCGCGTGAAGGTGCTCGAGCAGCCGGGGGAGGGCGGGGTGCGTTTGAAACCGGAGTACGAAGACGTGCTCGCGGCAGCGGGCACGCTGGGTCAGCCGCCGATCGAGGTGGCCCGCGCGGCGCAACGCGCCGCCGAAGCCCTCGTGGCCAAACCGAAGGAGACAGCGTGAGCCAAGCCTGGCAACGGCCCGCCGTGGTGTTGGCGGTGCTGATCGCTACCGCAGCGTCGTCCGGCGTCGCACAGAAGCACGACTGGATCCCCATCAAATGCGACCTCAAGCCGGGGCACTACCTCGTCAACAGTGGCGTGCTGTACCTGCAGGATGCGGCGACGACACAATTCGCGGACAAGCGGGAAAAAGACCTCCGCGATGCCTTCAAGGTGCTCGACCAGGCGCTGCGGAGCGGCCAGCAGAAGAACCCGGCCGCGTGGTACTACCTGGGGCGCTACTATGTCGAAATGCAGGATGCGGGGGGCGCGGACTCGGCGTTCACGAAGGCGGTTACCCTCGCTCCCACGTGCGAGAAGGATGTCAACGACTGGCGCCGGACGCTGTGGGTTCCGGTCCTGAATGCCGGCATTACGGCCTGGCAGAGCGGGAACACCGATTCTGCCATCGCGTCGTTCCGGCGGGCGAATCAGATCTACAAGGCCGAGCCGCAGGGATTCGCCTATCTCGCGACCCTTCATTCCAACGCTGGCCAGCCCGACTCCGCCGCCCTGTATTTCAAGCTCGCGATTCAGGCCGCCCAGGACCCGAAGTACGCCAAGGACAAGAAATCGGCGATGTTCAACCTGGCGCGGGTGTACCACGCGGCGAATCGCTGGGACGACGCGAGCCAGGCCTACAAGGCCTATCTGGCGGCGTATCCCGGCGACGTGCAGGCCATCGCCGGACTCGCGTCCGTCTATACCGCGCAGGGCAAATGGGACGACGCCAAAGCGCAGTACACGCAGCTCTTCCAGCACGCCGACTCGGCCAACGCCGAGGACCTCTTCCTCGCGGGGCAGGAGATCCTGAACGTCGTCGCCAGCTCGCCGGACACGGCGGCGCTGGGGAGCGGCTGCCGGTCGAGCGCGGGGGCGGCACGTACGGGCCACGCCCTCACTGCGCGGCAGATCGCCGCCAAGTGTGACTCCGTCACTCGCAAGGCGGTGTCGGATTTCGCCGCCGCGAGCCGGGGCGACTACCCGCTCGCCATCCAGGCGTACGAGGCCGGTCTTGCCAAGCAGCCGTATCACCGCGAAGCCTTGTACCGGTTGGCGGCGGCATCGGCGCTGGCGGGCGACACAGCGCGAACCCTCAGCGCGGCACAGCGCCTGTACGCCGTGGATCCCTTGAACCGCGCCACCGTGCGGATGGTGGCACAGGCGTGGCAGCTCAAGGGCAAACCCGACTCCACGCTGCGCTACCTCAAGATGGCGGACTCCATCCCGGTCGACGTAAGCGTCACCGGCCTCACGACCGACACTCTGGGCGCCGCGCTGCGCGGCGTGTTCTCGAACTTCCATTCCAAGCAGAGCCAGTCGGTCTCGCTCGTGTTTGAGTTCCTGCGGGCCAAGGGCGAGGTGGCGGCGACGGTACCACAGACCGTCGGCCCGATCGCCCCCAACGGCAATCAGCCCTTCGAGGTGAAGGCAACGGGAGCGGGAATCGTGTCCTGGCGCTACAAGCGGCCATAGCGGTTCATCACGGGGTTCGAGGCGGCCGGTGTCCTCGCGGATGCCGGCCGCCGTTTGGTTCCTGAGTTCCTGCCCCCGACGTCGCTCCTCCGTGGCGCGCTCGGGTTTTCCCTGATCGCATACCTGGGGAGAACCCCTGCCATGTCGTGGCAATTCCCCTTGGCGGCCGGGGGAATTCCCTAGTGCCTCAGAGTTTCCCCCAATAGTTGACGTGGAACTCGTATTGTACGTTCGCAAGCGCGAAACAACACGCGAATAAAAGGAGAACGGCCATGAGTAAGACGTTTCTTCATCGGGTTGCGCCTTTCGCGCCCGCCTTGATCGCCTGTCTGTTCCTCACCGCTTGCGAAACTCGCAACAATGACGTCACCACCGCTCCCACAGAGGAAACCGCGGGAGACATCTCCGCACTCAGTCCATCCGCCGTCGTGGTGGTCGGAACCTCCCTCGGCAGTCCGCTGGCCGGCCTGAATGGGGCGGAGCAAGCGCGCTTCGAGGCGGGCTTGCAGGAGTTCACCACGGCCGAGGAGGTCGACGAGGGCCTGGGTCCCGTCTTCAACGAAAATGCCTGCAACGTGTGCCACAACGCGCCAGTCGGTGGCACCACGGGGCGTCTCGAGACCCGTTTCGGCAAGCGGCGGAATGGCGTGTTCGATCCGCTCGCCAATCTCGGCGGATCGCTCATCCAGGACCACGCCATCGGCCGCGTTCCCGCGGGCAACGGCTTCTTCAAGTTCGTCGCCGAGGTCGTCCCGCGGATTGCCAACGTCACGACGCAGCGGCTGACGACCCCGCTCTTTGGGCTCGGCCTGGTCGATGCCGTGCCCGACCAGACGCTCCTCGACCTGGCGAACGCCGAGGCGCAGAACTCCCCCCGCACCAAGGGGACGCCGCACATGGTCGTCGATGTCGGCACGGGGGCGACTCGGGTAGGTCGGTTTGGGTGGAAGGCGCAACAGGCGACGTTGCACACGTTCGCGGGTGACGCCTATCTGAACGAGATGGGGATCACGAGCCCTGATTTCCCGGACGAGAACTGTCCACAGGGCAATTGCGATATTCTCAAGTTCAATCCGCTCCCGACGTTGAACGATGATGGCGAGGGCGTCACGGAGTTTGCGGATTTCATGGCGATGCTCGCGCCGCCGCCCCGCGGTCGCAACACGCAGGACGTTCAGCAGGGGGCGAGGGTGTTTATGGCGATCGGATGCGCCGACTGCCATACCCCCTCGCTCACAACGGGGCCCAGCCCGATCTCTGCGCTGTCCAACAAGACCTTCCAGCCGTTCTCCGATTTCCTGCTGCACAACATGGGCAGGCTGGGCGACGGCATCGTTCAAGGGAACGCCACGGGCCGCGAGATGCGGACAGCCCCCCTGTGGGGTCTGACGTCGCGTCCCGTGTTCCTCCACGATGGCCGGGCCAAGACGCCCACCGCCGCCATCCTGTTTCACGACGGCCAGGGCGCCCAGGCTCGTCAGAACTTCCTGAGGCTCCGCGGCTCGCAACAGCAGGGCCTGCTCGCGTTCTTGAGATCGCTCTAGTTTCGTCTCGAGCGCGACGGCCGGCATCCGCCTGGATGCCGGCCGTCTCGTTTTCTGGGCTGGCCGTGGGTGTAG
>DATIXG010000040.1:0-33553 GCA_035518815.1 Gemmatimonadales bacterium
ACGCGACCCCGATCGAGCTCGACGACGGATGTCCGGCCCGCGCCAAAGCGCTGAGCGAGATAGTCCGCCGCCAGCCGAGGCTGCAGCACGTCCCCGCAGGAGAAGATGTCCACGGCCGCGAAGCGGTATTCCGGCCAACGC
This sequence comes from Gemmatimonadales bacterium, assembly GCA_035518815.1. GTDB lineage: Bacteria > Gemmatimonadota > Gemmatimonadetes > Gemmatimonadales > GWC2-71-9 > AG25. The sequence goes on from DATIXG010000040.1 coordinate 142, forward strand.
TGGTTTGCCCTGCTCACCGAGAAACAGATCGGACGTTGTGAAACCGTTACGTCTTCTTCACACTCCTTCAAACTCCTACCGGGTAGCTTGCCATCGGATGATCTTTCACCCCGAGGCGTCGGGACCTACGACCTGAGGGAGTCCATGCCCATGCAGAAGTCCGCTTACCAGCGCACGCTCACCCGACCCGCGCGGGTCTCGACGCCAGCCTGAACTCCACTGGCCCAGTGGTCGTGGCACCGGGTGACTCGCGCAGCCATGGCACGCCGCTCCAGTATTTCGCCCAGCAAGAGGGGAAGAACGCGATCTACATTCAGCTCGACGACCGGACCTATCGCGATGCGCGCCTCGGAACCACCGGCGGGGCCGACGACGTGAGTTCCAACCGGCGTGTCAATCCCAATCGCGCCATGCTGGGGACGACGCAGTTGGCCTGGGCCGAAAAAGCGCTCCTCGACGCCCAGAATGCCGGCACGCCGACGATCCTCGAGGATGGTGTCTCGCGGCAGAATGCCCTCAACGGTTTTGGATCCGGCATCGCCTATACAGGAGTCGCAGGCCTGCAATCGCCACTGATCCAGGATGGCGGCACGGGTGCCCTGTACACGCGAATCTTCGTGTACGACCTCACCAATCCGAACGCGCAGCCGAAGCAGTTCATCTACCAGTTCCTGCTGGGTGTGGGTGTCCTCGGGCTCATGGTGGTCTGCCGCAGGCGGTGACGACGAAGCCGCTTCGCAGCAACCCACGGCTATAATCCCGCGCGGCCTGCAATCGTGCGGCCGCAACATCTTCGTCATCATCTCCACGTACCGCGTCGAGCCGTCTCGAGTCTAGGAGGTGTCCGATGAGACGCCTGATCTTGATCACCGTTCCCGCGCTCGCCCTGCTCGCCATCGCCGCAATCACGCAGGGCCAGGGGCAGACGGTCATCTGTTACAACTGTCCGCCGGAGTGGGCGGACTGGGCGAGCCAGCTCAAGGCCATCAAGGACCAGCTGGGCATTACCGTCCCTCATGACAACAAGAACTCGGGGCAGACGCTCTCCCAGCTCATGGCCGAAAAGGCGCGCCCCGTGGCCGACATCGCCTACTACGGAGTCACCTTCGGCATCCAGGCGAAGAAGGAGGACGTGGTCGCCCCGTACAAGCCCGAGCACTGGAACGAGATCCCCGCCGGTCTCAAGGATCCCGACGGCGCATGGTTCACCATCCACTCGGGCACGCTCGGACTCTTCATCAACGCCGATGCCCTCGGTGGCAAGCCCGTGCCCAAGAGCTGGAAGGACCTCCTCAAGCCCGAATACAAGGGCATGGTCGGCTTCCTCGATCCGACGAGCGCCTTCGTCGGCTACGTGGGAGCCGTGGCGGTCAACGGCGGGCTCGGCGGTTCGCTCGACAACTTCACGCCGGCCATCACGTACTTCAAGGAGCTCCAGAAGAACAGTCCCATCGTCCCCAAGCAGACGTCCTACGCGCGCGTGCTGTCGGGAGAGATCCCGATTCTCTTCGACTACGACTTCAACGCCTACCGGGCCAGGTACAAGGACAAGGCCAACGCCATCTTCGTGATCCCCAGCGAGGGCACGGTCATCGTGCCCTACGTGGTCAGCCAGGTGAAGAACGGCCCCAATCCCGCGGGCGCCCGCAAGGTTCTCGACTACCTCATGTCAGACCACGGCCAGGCCGTCTGGGCCAACGCGTTCCTTCGGCCGGTGCGGCCATCCGCCATCTCGAAGGAGGCGGAGTCGAAGTTCCTCCCCGCCAGCGAGTATGCCCGCGCCAAGGCCATCGACTACGAGAAGATGGCCGCCGCGCAGGCCGGCTTCACCAAGCGCTATCAGGACGAGGTGCGCTGAGGGCGGGGCTGGCCGGAGCGCACCGTGAAGGAACAGGACCGGCTGTACCTGATCCTGTTCGTCGTCCCGATCCTCGTGTTCTTCGCGGCCTTCTTCCTCCTGCCCATGGCACGTCTGGTGGCCATCGGGGCGAGCGGCCCCGGCGGCGCCGCCACCTATGTGGCGAGCCTCACGGCGCCTCGGCACCTCCGGGCCCTCGGCTCGAGTCTCGTCCTGTCCGTGGTCGTGACCATCGTCACCCTGGTGGGCGCCGGCGTGGCGGGCGTCTTCCTCCAGCGCCATGGCTTTCCGGGCCGTAGCGTGCTGGTCGCCATGCTCACCTTTCCGCTCGCCTTCCCGGGCGTGGTGGTTGGCTTCATGGTGATCATGCTCGCCGGTCGCCAGGGCCTGATCGGGGAAGTCTGGGCTCGCGCCACCGGGAACAGGCTGGTGTTCGCCTACTCGATGGCCGGGCTCTTCACGGGCTACCTGTACTTCTCGATCCCGCGGGTGATCCTCACCATCATGGCCTCCGCCGAGAAGCTTGACGGGAGCCTCGAGGAAGCCGCACGCTCGCTGGGGGCAGGCCCCTGGGCGGTGCTGCGGGACGTGCTCATTCCGGGCCTGCGGCCCGCCCTCGTCTCGGCGGGCGCGATCTGCTTCGCCACCTCCATGGGCGCTTTCGGGACAGCCTTCACGCTGGCGACCGAGATCGAGGTACTACCCATGACGATCTACACCGAGTTCACGCTCCGGGCGAACATCGCGGTCGCGGCGGCGCTCAGCATCATCCTGGGCGTGATCACCTGGGCCGGGCTGGCCGTGGCCAGGACGGCGGCCGGCTCGACCGTGGCCGCGGCCGCCTGACGAATGCCCAGACGCTCGCTCGCCTTCCGCCTCCAGCTCGGATTCACGCTGCTCGTCTCCGCCTTCCTCGTGGTCCCTGTCTGCATGTCGATCACGGCCGGGTTGACCGCCAACTACATGCAGGGTGTGAAGAGCGGCCTCACTCTCCGCTGGGTCGAAGAAGTGTGGCGGCTCTACCGCGAGACGATCTTCCTTTCCCTTGCCATCGCAGGATCCTGCCTGGCTGCCAACCTGATCTTGGGTGTCCCTGCCGCCTATGCCCTCGCTCGGCGGCCGGGACGCCTGACCAGGCTGATCGAGGAAGCTCTGGTGCTCCCGGTGGCCATTCCCGGGCTGGCCACCGCTCTCGCCCTCATCCTCACCTATGGCGTGTACCGCCCGTTCCGCACGAGCTGGACCTTCATTCTCGCCGGCCACGTGCTCTTCACGCTGCCTTTCATGGTCCGCTCGGTCGTGGCCGTGCTCACGTCCATCGACCTGCGTACCCTCGAAGAGAGCGCACGGAGTCTGGGGGCGAGCTTCGCGCAGCGCTTTGCGGGCGTCGTCCTGCCCAACTGCCGCGGCGGTGTCCTGGCCGGCTCCCTCATGGTGGTCACGCTCTCCATCGGCGAGTTCAACATGACGTGGATGCTCCACACGCCGCTGACGCGTACGCTGCCCGTGGGTCTGGCCGACAGCTATGCCTCCATGCGGCTCGAGATCGGCAGCGCGTACACCATCGTGTTCTTCTTCATGATCATTCCCCTGCTGGTGGCCATGCAACTTCTGGCGCGTCCCCGTCGCCAGGCGGGGGCGCGCCGGACCGTCGAGTCCGCGCCATGACGGACCGGGGCGTGGCCATCCGGCTCGTGGCCTGTGCCAAGACCTTCGCCGATGGAACGCGCGCGGTGGAGCCGATCGACCTGGAAATCCACGCCGGGGAGACGGTGGCGGTGCTCGGTCCCTCGGGGTGCGGCAAGACGACCACCCTTCGGCTCATCGCCGGGCTGGAATCGCCGGACGCGGGCGGCCGGGTGCTCTTCGGCGGCGCCGACGTCACGGGGATTCCCATCGAGCGCCGGAACGTCGGCATGGTGTTTCAGACCTACGCGCTCTTTCCCAACATGACGGTGGCGGAGAACGTCGCCTACGGGCTCACGGTGCGGCGGCTCGATTCCGCCTCGCTGCGCGAGCGGGTGGAGGAGATGCTCGCCATGATGCAGATCGGCGAGCTCCGGCACCGGCGCATCGATCAGCTCTCCGGCGGCCAGAAGCAGCGGGTGGCTCTCGCCCGGGCGCTGGCCATCCGGCCGCGCGCATTGCTGCTCGACGAGCCGCTGACCGCGCTCGATGCCAAGCTTCGCGAGGGGCTCCGTGTGGAGATCGACGCGCTGCTGCGTCGCCTCGGCATGACGACCGTGTATGTCACGCACGACCAGGCGGAAGCCATGGCCCTCGGCGATCGCATCGTGGTCATGAGCCACGGCCGAGTCGCGCAGATCGGCCGTCCCCGCGACATCTACTTTGCGCCGGCCAATCGCTTCGTCGCGGACTTCGTGGGCACGATGAACAGCCTGCGAGGCGTGATCCGCGACGGAACGATCGAGGTCAAGGGGGGCCGCATCCCGTGGCGCCGAGGAGGCAGCGGCGAGATCGAGGTCCTGTTCCGGCCGGAGAGCGTCACTCTCGTGGAACCGGGCAACGGGCCGCTCACCGGTCGGGTGCTCTCCTCGTTCTTCCTCGGGGACCGGACGCGTGTGGCGGTGGAAGGGATCGGCTCCACCCCGCTCATCGTCGAAACGGGGGCCGCGCGCGAATTCCAGCCCGGCGACAACGTGCATCTGAGCGTCGATCCCGAGGCGCTCCTGGTTCTGGATCGCTAGCAGCCGCGAGGTGAACAGCATGCTCGTTGCGCAGATCTCGGACCTTCATATCCGCGCTCCCGGTCAGCTCGCCTACCGGCGGGTCGACACCGCGCCGTATCTCGAGCGTTGCGTGGAACAGCTCGCCCGCATGACGCCCCGGCCGGACCTCGTCCTGGCCACCGGTGATCTCGTCGATACGGGGGCGCCGGAGGAGTATCGCCACCTTCGGCGCCTGCTGGCGCCGCTCTCCATGCCCGTGTATCTGATCCCGGGCAACCACGACCGCCGCGAGCCAATGCTGACGGAGTTCGCCCATCACGCGTACCTTCCGCGTCAGGGGAGCTTCCTCCACTACGTGATCGAGGATCACCCCGTCCGGCTGATCGGCCTCGACACGCTCGTGGTCGGTCAAGGCGGCGGGCGCATGTGCGAGGAGCGCCTCGCCTGGCTGGCCGCGCAGCTCGCGGAAGCAGCCACACGCCCCACCATGGTCTTCATGCACCACGCGCCGTTCCACACCGGCATCGAGCACATGGACCGCCTGGGACTGGAAGGCGCCGAGGCGATGGGCGCGATCATCGAGCGGCATCGCCAGGTGGAGCGGGTGGTGTGCGGGCATCTGCACCGGCCCATCACGATGCGCTGGCATGGCACCGTCGTGATGACGTCCCCGAGCACTGCGCACCAGGTGGTACTCGATCTCCGCGAGAACGCCGCCGGCACGTTTGCCATGGAGCCGCCGGCCTTCCTCCTCCACGTGTGGAGCGAGGCGACGGGCCTGCTGACCCACATGAGCTACATCGGGGAGTTTCCCGGTCCCTATGCCTTCTACGAGGGCGGCAAGCTCATCGAGTAGCCGGCGGGCCGGTCAACGCGCGGCCGGGGCCGCCTTCCTTCCCTTCCGCTCTCGGGCTGGTCGTGGTGGGCCACCACGACGAGCAGGCTGTCGCGTGACGCGGGCGGGTGCTGGACGCGGTCGTTGAAGGGCTTCCTGGACGATCACACGTGTTCCCGCGATCGTCCCTGACAGCGTCTCGCGCACGGCACGGCCAGCGGCGGAGCCGATCCTGTCGGCCGCTTCGATGGCTCCTTCGGCTGCATCTGTAGCGAGGGCTCCCGCATCGGCCCCGATTTCCTTGGCGGCCTCGATCGTGCCCTCCACCGCCTTCCGCGCCACCACGGCGACGTCTCCCCCCACGTCGTTGGCGGCCTTCACCGCTCCTTTCGAGGCGGCGCGTACGACGTCGCCGATATCTCCGCCGATCTCTTCCACCGCTTGGACCGTGCCCTTGATGGCCTGCTTGGCGACGTTCCCAAGGTCTCCACCGATTTCCCCGACGGCCTTGATGGCGCCCCGGACTGCAGCCACGGCAACATTGCTGGCCTCCCCTCCCACATCCCGCACGCCGGACAGGGCAGTCACCAGCGTGGTCTTCACGAGATTCACGACGCCCGTTGTGATGATCGCCGCGCTGGTGATCGCCCGGCTGATCGTCCCGTCCGCCCGGGCCGGCGACATGGCCCGCGCCGGCTCCCTCCTCGCCCTCGCTCTGCGTGCCATCGACATTCTCCCTCGCTAGTGGTTTGGTTTGTCAGATCAGTCGGAAGATCCGGCTGCCGCCGCGATTGCCGTCGCCAGGTCTTCTCGCTCCCACGGAAGGTCGAGATCCCGCCGCCCGAAGTGCCCATATGCCGCGAGCCGGCGATAGAAGATTCCACCATGGCGCTCGGGCAGCCTTCGTAGCTCGAATCGGTCCAGCACGGCCGATGGCTGCAGGTCGACGGCGTTGGTCAACACGCGCTCCAGCTTCTCGTCGGGCACGGCCCCGGTGCCGAACGTCTCCACGGATATCGCCAGCGGTTGCGCCTCGCCCAACGCATAGCTGAGATGGACCTCGCACCGCCGCGCAAGCTTCGCCGCGATCAGATTCCGGGCCAGATAGCGGGCGACGTAGGAGCCGAGCCGGTCTACGTGTGCCGGGTCTTTGCCCGAGAGCGCTCCTCCGCCGTGGCGGGCGTAACCGCCGTACGTGTCGACCATGTTCTTCCGGCCGGTGAGCCCCGCATCGCGCTGCGGCCCGCCCACCACGAACTCCCCCCCGGGGTTGATCACGATCCTCGTACGCACATCAGGTGCGAGAGGCGAATCCGCGAACACCGGCGTCAGGACGGCATCCCGTATGTCACTTTCCAGCCGGTTAGTGGGAGCCGGTCGGCGGGGCCCCCGCCCGAGGTGAGGCTCGTGCTGCACGCTGACGATGATCGTGTGGATGCGGATGGGCTGCCCATCCTCGAGTTCCACCGCCACCAGCGTCTTGCCGTCCGGACCGAGGTACGGCAGCGACTTGTCCTGGCGAACCTCATCGAGCCGCGCGGCGATACGATGGGCCAGCACGATGGGCAGGGGCAGGCGCTCCGAGGTGTCGACGCAGGCGAAACCGAAGACGGAAGCCTGGTGCGACGCGGGCAGGGAGCTCCGCGCAAGGCCCTCGGGAAGATCCCGGCGCTCCACGGGTGCCCTGTGGGAGACGCTCGTGATCACGCTGCAGGTGTCAGGATCGAATCCGTGCGCCCTCGAATAGCCGATATCCGAGATGACCTGCCGGGCCACTCCGGTGACATCGACGCTCACCGCCGAGACAGAGTTGACGGCCAGGAAGACCAGCCCCGTCGCCACCGCGCATTCGGCCGAGATTTCGGCGTGCTGGTCCACGTAGAGAAAGGCGTCCACGAGCCCGTCCGAGATCTGGTCACAGATCTTGTCGGGGTGGCCCCGCGTGACCGACTCGGACGTGAAGACGGTCCGCCTAGCCACGGTGGCTGGCCCCCTGCCGGGGCGCCGGCATGGCGATGGCCTTCGAAGCTTCCTTGATGACGAGTGGCACCGCGGCCCCGGCGGCCACCGTGGCCCAGTCGGCGGCCCCGAGCGGCGTTGTGCCGAGGAGTCGCCGCAGGGGTGGCGCGGCGACCGCCGCCACCTGAAGGGCGAGCGTGCCCCCCAGCGCTGCGATGAGCAGGGGGTTCCGCTCGAGCCCCGAGAATCCAAAACGGTGCTCGGAGCGGCACGTGAGCGCATAACAGAGCTGTGCCGAGGTCAAGGTGGAAAAGGCCACGGTGGACGCCGTCGCGCCCACCCCATAGCGGGACACCCCAAGGCCGTAAGCACCGAGTGTGACCGCGGAGATCAGGCCCGCATCCGCGGCCATTCCCGTGAGGGTCTGCTTCGAGAGAAGCGGATCCGCCGGGTTCCGGGGCGGTTCCTCCATCACCTGCGACTCCGCCGGCTCGAAGGACAGGGCCAGCGCGGGAAACACATCGGTCAGGAGGTTGATCCAGAGGAACTGCAGCGCGGTCATCGGGCGGGCCACGCCGAGCGCCATGGCGGCGACGGTGACGATGATCTCGCTGAAGTTCGTCGCAAGGAGGAACCTGAGCGCCTTTCGGATGTTCGCGTAGATCGTGCGGCCCTGCTCTATGGCACCGACGATGGAGCTGAAGTTGTCATCGAGGAGCACCACATCAGCCAGGTCGCGCGCCAGCTCGGTGCCCCGTGCACCCATGGCCACCCCGATGTCGGCTCCCTTGAGGGCGGGGGCATCGTTGACGCCGTCCCCGGTCATGGCCACCACCTCGCCCCCCGCCTGCAGCGCCTGGACGATCTGGTACTTGTGCGTCGGGGACACCCGGGCGAAGACGTCCACCTCACGGGCGAGGCCCCTGAGCACGTCAGGGCTGATTCCGACCAGGCTGGTAGCCTCGAGCACACGGACCTGGCCGTCGCGCACGAGGTCGAGCTCACGACCTACGGCCACGGCGGTGCGGCTCTGGTCTCCCGTGATGATCACGACGCGGATGCCCGCGCGCCGGCACGCCGCGATCGCGTCGTGAACGCCCTCCCGGATCGGATCGATCAGCGCCACGAGACCGACCCAGACCAGATCCTCGTAGTCGGCCTCCGCGCCCGCGTCGAGCTCGCCGAACGCTAGTCCAAGCACCCGCATGCCGCGATCGGCCATCCGCGCGTTCGCGCTCAGAACCTCGCGGATGCTGTCGGCGGTCAGGGGCTCGATGCTGAAGCCGTCCAGCCACCGCGTGGAGCGACGGAGGACTTCCTCCGGCGCCCCCTTGACCATCACGATGCGTTGCCCCCCGGGGGTCTCGTGAAGGGTCGCCATCCAGTTGTCGGCGTCATCGCGCGGGCGGAGCCCGATCCGTGGCAACTGACGCCGGAGCACCCGGTAGTCCAGCCCGGCCTCGAGGGCGGCCACCAGGAGCGCGCTCTCCGTGGGGCTGCCGGTGAAGCCTGTTACCCGGTCCTCATGCCACTCGAGCTCGGCCTCGTTGCACAGGATGGCCACGGCCAGGGCGCGCTCGAGCGCAGGATCGAGCCCGGCCCCGGGAGAGATCATCCCCGCATTCCCAGCGTTGGGGGTCGCCGCGGGCAATAGCCAGTCCTGCCCGCCCACATGCCAGACCCCGACGGTCATTCGGTTCTCCGTGATCGTCCCCGTCTTGTCGACAGAGATGACGGTGATGGCGCCGAGACTCTCCACGGCGGCGAGCCTGCGGACGATCATCTGGCGCTCGAACATCCGCCGCATGCCGAGCGCAAGGGTCGTGGTCGCCACGGCGGGGAGGCCCTCCGGGACGGCGGCGACGGCGAGCGAGATGGCAGCCCGGAACATCTCGAGCAACGGCACTCCCCGCAGCAGCCCGAGCCCGAACGCCACCCCACAGAGTGCCAGCGAGACGGTGACCAGCCGGGCGCCCAGCGTGTCAAGCTGCCGCTCGAGTGGTGTGCGCGGCGCAGCGACTTCCGCGACGAGGGCTCGCAGCCGGCCGAGCTCGGTGTGCCGACCCGTCTCCGTGATGATGACGAGAGCGGAGCCTTCGCTGACGACCGTCCCCGCATAGACCATGTTGGTTCGATCGGCGATGAGACTGTCACCGCCGTGGACGGCGTCCGCTCGCTTGGATACGGGGACGCTCTCACCCGTCAGGGCCGCCTCGTTGACCGACAACCCCTTCGCCGCAACGACCCGCCCATCGGCGGGGACGTCGTAACCGGGCTTGAGGACAACGAGGTCGCCCGGGACGAGGCTCGCACTCGGGACGATGGTGTCCTTGCCGTCGCGGCGGACGAAGGCCATGGGGATGGTCGAGTCGTGGAGCGCGCTGAGGATGCGTTCCACCCTGCTCTCGGTGAAATAGCCGACCGCTGCATTGATGGCAACGACCCCCAGGATGACCGCGGCGTCCAGCAGCCCGCCGCTCGCTAACGACACAACGGCGGCCGCCCCCAGGAGTGCCACGGGCAGGGTGGCGACCTGGTCGAGGAGTATGGCGAGTGCGCTCTTCGGTTCGGGAACAGGGAGGCGGTTTGGCCCGCTCGCGGCCAGTCGCGCGGCGGCTTCCTCCCCAGACAGGCCGGTCTGGGGAGAGGTTTCGAGCTGGGTGGCCGTGCTGTCGATCGTCAAGGTGTGCCAGGTGGGATGGTCCGGTGACGGCGCCAGCTCGATGCGGGCTCCGTTCCCGCCTCGCGGTGCCCCGTTGCGGTGCTGCGTGATCGTGGTCATGAGCTCCCGAACGGTGACGCTCCGGACGTCGAACAGGACCAGCAGGTTGCCGGTGATGGGGCTGGCCGTCACGCGACGCACGCCAGGGTGGCCGGCAAGGCGCTCCTCGAGGTGGAACTTGAGGTCGGCGCGACCACGCAGCCCCTCGACGCGCAGCCGGGCGCGCCCGGGTACGGCGACAGACAATGGAACCACGGGGCGGGGAGAGCCCCCCCGGGGACGTCCAGCGCGTCCAGCTGCCGGGGACATCAGGACGGGTCCCCAGCCCGCGGGCACCGGCCGAGGAGCGAGACTAGCGGGCGGGCGCTCGGTGCGCCACGCGGTCCTGCGCCAGGCCGCGCTTCCGCAGGTACCGATTCATATCCGACGAAAATGAGCGCCGTTTGGAGAGGACCGATTCGAACACCACGTCTGCCAGGAGGCTGAGCAACAGTCGCGCGATCACCGGTATCCCGCTCCTTTCCTGGGAAACGACCCCATACCTTGCCAAGAGCGTACCGAGACAATGTGACAGCAGGACGACGCTCAACGAACATTTTTGTTACGTCCTGGCCCGGCTTTCGCGGGCTGCCAGCCTGGATAGCCTGCCATGGCAATCGCGGCGCCCACCATCGTCCCGTGACTCAGCAAGATGCTCGTCACGGGATTCACCAGGCCGAATGAGGCGAGGACGACCACCGCCAGGTTCGCCCTTGAGGCGATATCGAGTGTACGCTGGACCCCATCGATCCCCTCCCGCGCCAGGTCGAGCGCGCGCACCACGCGGTCGAGACCACCCTGCAGGAGCACGACGTCGGCGACCTCGGTCGCGACGGGGGCCCCGCCGGGCACCGCGATGCCCACATCTGCGGCCTCGAGTGCCAGCGCGTCGTTCACGCCATCGCCGACCATCGCCACCACTCTCCCCTCCCCCTTCAGCTCGCCGATGAGGCGGGCCTTCTCCCCGGGCAGGAGGTCGGCGTGGTAGTGCCGCAGGCCGAGGGATTCGGCGATGACCCGGCTCGGCTCGACGTGGTCACCGGAAAGCATGATCACGTTGCGCATGCGCCGCTCCCGCAGAGCGAGCACCGCCGATCGCGCCTCCGCGCGCAGCTCGTCCTCAAGAACGAACATCCCGGCTAGCCGGCCGTCTACGGCGAGAAACGTGGGTGACGCGCCGACCGCATGCGCCGCCGCCTCGTCGGCCGTGGCTGCCTCGAGGTCGATGTCCCGGGAGTCCATGAAGCGGTGGCTGCCGACGAGCAACCGCTTGCCCTCGACCTCGACCGCCACGCCGAGCCCGATGCTCTCCGTGGTGCCCGAGGATGTGGGCACCCGGATCCGCTGCTCTGCCGCGAGGCGCAGAACCGCCCGTGCGACTGGGTGCCGAAATCCCGACTCGGCCGCGGCCGCCAGACGAACGAGTTCATGCTCCTCCAGACTGCGACGGTAGGACACGACCCGCGTGACCTGCGGCGTGCCCGACGTCAGGGTACCGGTCTTGTCGAAGACGACGGTGTTCACCCGTGCGAGGTTCTCGAGCGCCCGCGGCCCTTTGACCAGGATTCCGGCCCCGGAGGCACGCTGGATGGAGGTCATGATGGCGGTGGGGATGCCAACCCGTGCGGCCAGGCCGGAGTCGGCCACGAGGATCGCGGTGCCGGCCTCGAGACTGCGGGAAAGCCCGGCCCCCAGCGCGGCAAGGACCAGAGTCCTTCCCACCTCGCGATCAGCGAGCCGTTCGGCGAACAGCTGAATTTCGGATTTCTCTTCCGCCGCCAACTCGATGGCCCGGACGATCCGCCCCACCACGGTGTCGCCACCTACCCGGTCGACACGAACCTGGAGATGTCCATGCTCGATGCCCGTGGCGGCATACACCGGGTCGCCTGACCGGCGTTCGACCGGCAGTGCCTCGCCCGTCACCGTCTGCTGGTTGACGAGAGCTTCTCCAGCCACCACCGTGCCGTCGGCCGGCACCTGGTCCCCGGATTCGAGGAGGATCACGTCCCCGATTTGAAGCGCCGCCACCCGCACCTCCTGGCGGCGTTCGCCGCGGAACCGTAGCACCCTTTGATCCGGGTCGGCGACGAGTTCGTACAGCGACGTGCGCGTGGTAACCACGGATTTCGCCACGATGTACTCGCCGACAGACCGGAGCCAAGTGAGCAGCGCCGAGGCCACATAGTTGCCGTTTGCCACGAGCACGGCGAGCGTCGAGGCTCCCAGGACGTCCCCGTCGAGTTGCCGCCGCCGGAGGGCGGAAGCGGCCCGAGACAGCCCCTGGATGTCCGAGGCGAGTATCAAGGCGGCGAGTACCGGTTCGGACACGGGAAAACACGCCGCGACCAGCACCGCGCTGGAGCCGATGAGAGTCAAGAGAGGTGCTCGCCGAACGTCGAGCCGCGGGGCGGACGCCACGGGGTCCGCGCGGTTCACCGGGCCATGAGCCAATCCCGCCGTCATCGCATGGAGCTCGTCGATCAGCGCTTGCTCCGCGACCGTGAACGGGTCGTACTCGATCCGGACACTGCCTGTCAGCGTGCTCCCGGTGACGGTCCGCACGCCGGGAATGGCGCGGAGGCGGGACTCGAGGGCGTCGCGGGAATCCTTGAACCAGTGGACGGGATATCGAACCCGGAGCCTGCCCCGGACGGAGTGAGCGACCCGGTACCGCAGGGATTCAGCTCGCGGACGGGCTATTGTAGTCGCGGAAGAGACCATGCGCGTACCAGAGCGCCGTCGACCAAGCGAGAGGTGCCGCACGTCCGAGCATGATCTCCCGGCTCGCCCATACCGCCAGCCCGAGTGGCACCAGCGTGCCGAGCCGGAACAGTCCTCGTGTCGCGCTGTGGACTCGCCGATCCACCTCGGCGAACGTGTCGGCGATCCCGGCGGCGAAGGACGCTCCACCTGCCGGCCCCCGAGGCTGGAGCTCGGGGACCGGCCCAGCTAGCAGGCTATCATCGAGGTCCGCATGTCGGGCGACCGCCTCGGCGATGGCGCCGGCGGTGATCTTTTCCGGCTCGAACGTGACAAGCATGCTTCCCGTCCGCGCCGACCAGTTGCAGCTTCGAACGCCTCCTAGGTCGCGGATCGCCTGAGCCAGGTCCTCGCTGACGACGCCGGCGGGCCCGCGGAAGCGCAGGCGGCCGGCAACCGCGTGAACGACCCGCAGGGAACGCTCGTCAAACGGCTCGTGGCGAGAATCCATCTCTGCGGTCCATCACGGCGCGTGCGCGCGAACGCGGCCACCGGCACGCCGCCGGGGCCGCGCGACCGGTGGCTCTTCGGACACCGCCTCGGCTCCTGACTCGTTCAGCTCCGCCTCGTGATCCTCGGCGGCGATCGCGCTCGCGGCCAGCTCCTCCTGCCGCACTCGCGCTTCCGCGACGATATCCTCAAGATTCTCCATCTGCTCAGCAGCGATGCGTCGGACCTCCTCGACCACCGTCATGCCGAGCGCGGTTGCCTCGACCGCGAAAGGCCGAAACGCCCGCGAGAAGATTGGCAGCACAGTGGCGGCACCAAGCCCTAGCAGAAACGAAATCGGAGAAAAGCGCATGCGTGTCCTCCGGAGAACTCGAGGATGCTGCGGGCAATGGTAGCGTCAGAGGGGACTAGAATACTGTTACGTTCATGCTACGACGGGATGGGGTGAAGCCTTGGCGCTCTTCAGGCGGTATCAGCCGTGTTTCTACTGCCGCGCTTGGCCCTCTCCATCGTCCGCGACGGGCGCCGCGCAAGCGGCTTCCGCAGGGCCGCCTTGCGACCACTGCCGCTGGCCGCGCCAGGCCGGGATTGCCGACGTGACTTGAGGGCGACGGGGCGAGGGGGGGAGGAGCCCTGCATGATCTCCCGGACCCCCTCCACAGTGCCCCTGACCAGGTTTCCGATGGCCCTCCCGGCGGCAACGGCAATCCGGTCTGCAGCATCGATCACGCCCTCTACTGCGCCGGAAGCGATCCGACCCACGTCGCCCCCGATCTCGCCGGCAGCTCGGACAGACCCGCGGACTGCGGTCACAGCGACCGAGCCGACTTCGGTGCCAACGTCCCGAGCCCCGGAGACGGCCGCGGCGGCAGTCTTCGTCAGTAGACCGACGACGCTGCCGGGAGCCTCACCTCTCCGCGTCGTCTGTCGCGGTGGAGCTCCGGATCTCTTGGGCCTTGTCGATCTCGCCATTCGCGGAGTCTTTGCCATGAGCGCCCTCCTGCCGCGTGGATGTGGCGCGGAACAGACCGTGACTGTATCCGACCTGCTCGCCTCCGTCAAGACGCCGCGGCGTATCAGTTTCTTGACCCCCGCGTCACGCTTATGAAACCGCGGCCAGGTAGAGAAAGGGGCGGCTACATGTATCCGATCTCTCGGGAGGGTCGAGCGATGAAGCGACTCACCGTACTCGCGGCCGTCACGCTCGCCGTCACGTGCGTTGGCGCGGCCGGTGCCCGGGTGACCCCTGCCCCGCACAGCATCGTGTTGTTCATCCCCGACGGCCTCAGGGCAGAGATTGTTGATTCGCGGACGGCGCCGACCATGGCCGCCATCCGGGATCGGGGCGTGGCCTTTCGCAACAGCCACTCGCTCTTTCCCACCTTCACGATGCCCAACGCCTCCGCCATGGCCACCGGCCACCACCTCGGCGACACGGGCACGTTCAGCAACACGATCTACACGGGGTACCCGGTGGGCGTGGCCGGGGGGAGCCTGACGCCGTTCCTCGAAAGCGACCCCGTGCTCGGAGATGTTGACGAGCATTTTGCGGGCGACTACCTCAACGAGCTGACCGTGCTCAGAGCCGCACGCGAGCAGGGCTTCAGCACGGCCATCGTAGGCAAGCTCGGACCAGCTTTGGTCTTCGACCACACGAATCGCAGCGGGGCGCCCACCATCGTCGTCGACGACTCCACCGGGAGCGCCAACGGCATTCCGCTCTCGCTCGAGATCGCGCAGCGGCTCGCCGCTCTCGGGCTGCCGGCCAGGACGCCTCCACGCGGCGACAACGGCGCCGCGGGCAACGCCACTACGCCGGGCGCGACCGTGGCGAACGTGACGCAGCAGGGCTATTTCGTCGACGTGGCCACTAAAGTGCTGCTGCCGATCTTCAAGGAGCGCGGCAAGCCTTTCGTGCTGGTTTTCTGGTCTCGCGATCCAGACGGCAGCCAGCACAACCAGGGCGACAGCCTCAACCGCCTCGTGCCCGGTATCAACGGGCCGACGTCGCTCGCCGCCATCAAGAATGCAGACGACAACCTCGCCAGGCTGCGAGCCGCGCTGGACACCCTCGGTCTCGCCGACACGACGAATATCATCATCGCCGCCGACCACGGCTTCGCCACCATCGCGAAGGAAAGCGCCACGAGCGCCGCGGGCCAGGGAAGCTATGCCGACGTCCCTCGAGGCCTGCTGCCCCCGGGGTTCGTCGCCCTCGACCTCGCGAGAGAGCTCGGTCTTCCGCTGTTCGATCCGGACGCGAAGAACGCTCCGATCGAGGCGGGAAGCCATCCGAGCCGCGCCAACGGACTGATCGGAGTGGACCCGAGCAATCCCGATGTGGTGGTGGCCGCCAACGGTGGCTCCGACCTCGTTTACCTCCCCAAGCGTGATCGAGCCGTGGCGGCGCGGGTCGTGGCGGCGCTGCTCAAGCACGACTACGTCAGTGGTCTCTTCGTCGACGACTCGCTGGGGCGTTTCGCCGGCACGCTGCCGTTGAGCGCGATCAACCTGAAGGGCTCAGCGCTGACCCCCGTCCCGGCCATCGCCGTCAACTTCAAGACGTTCACCACGGGCTGCGGCCGCCCGCTGCTCTGCACGGTGGAGATCGCGGACACCATCCTGCAGCAGGGCCAGGGCATGCACGGCAGCTTCAGCCGCGCGGACACCATGAATTTCATGGCGGCGATCGGGCCCGACTTCAAGACAGGCTTCGTCGACGAGGTCCCGGTGAGCAATGCCGACGTTGGCACGACGATGGCCCGGATCCTGGGCCTGCAGCTTCCGGCCAAGGGCCAGCTGGTCGGCCGGGTCCTCGGGGAGGCCATGCCGGGAGGCTCCGTGCCGCGGTACGCGACACGGGTCCTGCGCTCCGCCGAGTCCGAGAACGGTTTGCGGACTGTCGTACAGTATCAAGCGGTCGGGACGACGCGCTATTTCGATGCCGCGGGGTTCCCGGGGCGAACGGTTGGTCTCTCAGACGTCGCGACAACGGGTGCGTCCGGTTCACCGGAGCGCTGACCTGGTCACCCAGAGGTGGGCCGAGCCCGGCCTCGCAGTGGAATTTCCTCGCTCACGGCACTCCCCGATTGACGAGCATGGTACGCTCTGGGTCTCATGGCACCTGAGCTACCCGAAGCGGACATTCGGCGCCTGGTTTGGGAGCGACTACGTGAAGGCGTCCTTCACGCCATGACCACCCCAGTTCCTGGTGCCACAGTCTCTACCGGCAGAACCCAGTGCATCGTGTGTGGCTTCGCTATCGGAGCCGGCCGCAGGGAGTGTACGATTTCAGGCGCGCGCGCCCATGCAATCTGTGCGGCGATCTGGCGCGAAGCATCGGCCAGCGCTCGGTAGTCGAAGCTCATTCCGCATTCGGCTGTCGACTGCTGTCATCGTGACCGTCGTGATCGGACTGGTTCGCTTCCGGCGCCTTGCCACGGTGAGGCGGAACAGCCGGTCATAGGCAACGACCGCGCGGGCGCTACCTCACGAGACGCTCACCAAGCTTTTCGCGGACCTTCTGCAGATCGAGCGCGACGTGTACACGCTTGCCCGCCGGGTCCACCATCACCCCGTAAAGGGTGTCACGCTGGCGCATGAGGGTCGTGTGAAATCCGGCGGAGTCCCACAAGGTGACGCGTGTGGCACTGGCGGCGACCGTTCCCGACAACTCCATCCGGCCTCCCCGTGAAGATCCGGCGGTCAGGAGGGTGATCCAGACCCCCTTGTACGTCCCATCAGCGGCGATCTGGATCTCGATGTTTCCGTGAATGTAGCCGGAGTCGCCTACGTGCGCGGTCTGCGAGAAAGTGCCTCGCCATGCGCCCGGTAGCTCGATCGCGCCGGCAGAAGCGCTGAGCTGTGACTGTGCTGGATCCACGGCACCGACCCCGGCGCACCCCGAGAGGAGCGCCACGACCGCCGCCCAGACGGCCCGAACCATGCACGCTCGCTGCCTCACAGTATCCGGTGCCCTCCGGTCACTTCTTCGGTCTTCAGTGTGGACCTGAAGCGCTGCAGGGCGATGGCGGCACGGTGACATTTGAAGGGCAACGCAGTGTCGGAACGAAGAAGTCGCTGAGGGCAGAGCGACGGAACGCGCGGCAGGAGGCCGCCACTGTTTCGCGTCACCATCTTGTCACGAACGCCAGCGCGACAACACTGCTATGCTCGGCGCGCACTCACGCTCACAGGGAGGATTTCATGAGCGCCATCATGCCGGCCGTGGCGGCTGCGACAGCGACACCGCGCCAGGATCTGACGGGCGACAAGCTAGGGATGGACGTCGCCGCTCTCACCCTCGGCTTCCTCCGTCACCTCGAATACACGCTGGCCGAGCTGCCGCGTCACGTGGACAGCGAATGGGAGCCGTACCTGGCCCTGGCCCTGACCGTGCGCGATCGGCTGATCCAACGCTGGATACAGACCCAGGACGCGTACTACGAGCAGGATCCCAAGCGCATCTACTACCTCTCGCTCGAGTACCTGATGGGGCGGACTCTGGGGAACAGCCTCGTGGCCATGGGCCTGCACGACACGTGCGGGCAGGCCATGGCCGAGCTCGGGTACCGCCTCGAGGATCTTCGGAGCGCGGAATGGGACGCGGGCCTGGGCAATGGCGGCCTCGGCCGACTGGCCGCCTGCTTCGTCGACTCTCTCGCCACCCTAGGGTACCCGTGCTACGGCTACGGCCTCCGCTACGACTACGGGATCTTTCACCAGCGGATCGTGGGCGGGGCGCAGGTCGAGGTGCCGGACGGCTGGCTCCGCTACGGCAATCCGTGGGAAATCGCGCGCTCCGGCGATCGCTTCCGTGTGCAGTTCTACGGCCGCGTGCATCGCTCCACGAACGAGCGCGGCCGCCTGACCCACGAGTGGGTCGAGACGAGGGACGTGCTGGCCACGCCGTACGACACGCCGATTCCCGGATATGGGATGCACACTGTGAACACGCTGCGCCTGTGGGGCGCCCGTGCCGTGCAGGAATTCAACCTCGAGGAATTCAACGAGGGCGATTACGTCGGCGCCATCGAGGCCCGTGCCCGCTCCGAGAACATCTGCCGCGTGCTCTACCCTAACGACAACGTCTTCGTGGGGCGGGAGCTGCGGCTGGCCCAGGAGTACTTCTTCGTCTCAGCCACCCTCCAGGACATCATCCGCCGGTACAAGAAGCGCTATGAGATGCACGACCGGCCGCTCGGGCTGCGCACCTTCGACCGCTTCGCGGATAAGGTGGCCATCCAGCTCAACGACACCCACCCCGCCCTGGCACTGCCCGAGCTCATGCGGCTGCTCGTGGACGTCGAGGAGCTGTCCTGGGACGAGGCGTGGGACATCACCACCCGCACCTTCGGCTACACTAACCACACCGTCATGCCCGAGGCGCTCGAGCGCTGGCCCGTCTCGCTCCTGGAGAGGATGCTCCCGCGGCACCTCGAGATCCTCTACGAGATCAACGCGCGCTTTCTCGCGCTCGTCGGAGCCCGCCTCGGCCCCGAGGACGCGCGGATGCGCCGTCTCTCCATCTTCGAGGAGGAGGGCGAGCGCCGGGTCCGGATGGCCCACCTGGCGATCGTAGGCTGCCATGCCGTCAACGGGGTGGCGAAGCTGCACACGGACATTCTCAAGACCCGAGTCTTTCCGGAGTTCCACGATCTCTGGCCGGGCAAGTTCAGCAACAAGACCAACGGCGTCACCCAGCGCCGGTGGCTCCTCAAGTGCAACCCCGAGCTCTCCGCGGCGATCTCGAGCGCGGTGGGGACGGACTGGATCACGGATCTTCACCGCCTGCAGGCCCTCGAGCCGCTCGCGGAAGACGCCACCTTCGGAGAGCGCTGGCGCGAGGCCAAGCGACACCGGAAGGTCGAGCTGGCTCACGAGATCGAGCGGCAATACGAGCGACGGGGCCAGCCCCTCCGTATCGATCCCGACTCGCTGTTCGACGTGCAGGTCAAGCGGATCCACGAGTACAAGCGGCAACTCCTGAACGCACTGCACGCCATCACTCTCTACAACCGCCTGAAGGACGGCGGCGCCGCCGAGGCCGTGGCGCGCACGGTCATCTTCGCGGGCAAGGCCGCGCCCGGCTACCACATGGCCAAGCTGATCATCCACCTGATCAACGCCGTGGGTGACCTTGTGAACGGCGACCCCGACGTACGGGACCTGCTGAAAGTCGTGTTCCTCGCCGACTACAAGGTCTCCCTGGCGGAGCAGATCATTCCGGCCGCCGAGCTATCGGAGCAGATCTCCACCGCGGGGACGGAGGCGTCGGGCACGGGCAACATGAAGCTCGCCCTGAACGGGGCGCTCACCATCGGCACCCTGGACGGCGCCAACATCGAGATCCGGGACGCCGTCGGCGACGACAACATCTTCATCTTCGGTCTGAACGCCGAGGAGGCCGAGGCGCTCGCCGGCCAACACGATCCCTGGGCGCACTATCACCAGAATGCCGACCTCCGCCGCGCCCTCGACATGATCCGGACGGGCGCCTTCAGTCCGGACGCGCCTGGGCTCTTCGCCCCCATCGCACAGTCGCTGCTCGAGGGGGGCGATCGCTATCTGGTGCTGGCCGACTACCAGGCGTACGTCGACTGCCAGGAGCGTGTGGATCGCACCTACAGCGATCAGTCGGGCTGGACCAGGAAGTCCATCCTGAACACAGCCCGGATGGGTGACTTCTCAAGCGACCGCACTGTCCGCCAGTATGCCGACGAGATCTGGGGCATTACACCGGTGCGCGTCGTCGGCCCGGCGACATGACCGAGCGCGACCCAACTCTTCGGGCCAGATCACCGCACAGATAGCCGTCCAGGAGGGCTGCGCCGGCGGGGACGCCTCGTTCTCGTCCCCACCGGCATACGCTCGACTTCGGCAGCTTGGCCGCCCGGCGCGTATCATCCGAAGCAGTTCGAGAGCCGCCAGAGATTCAAGGCGGTTCGCCAGGGCAAGTTTCCCGCCGACGCGAACGCGTCGCCGTGATTCTCATCTCCGGACCAGACGCGTTGAAGGAGTCGCCTTCCCGCCCGAAGGCGTGCTACGAAAGCATAACGTTTCCGTAACGTCTTGCCCCTGCGGCGTCCGGCCATTGTGAGTCCGGGAGGTCGGTTGTACCTTCCTATCCGCGCGAGGAGCTTCGCGCGGTCCTGACTCACGACGGAATCCCCGAGGCAGGTGACGCGATGTCCGTTCTCGACATCCTGTTCGGCAAGCCCATCGCCACCTCTGACGAGCGCGGGGAGCAGGTCGGAGTCTCCGCCGGACTCGCGATCTTCGGGCTCGACGCCCTGAGCTCCGCCGCCTATGGCCCCGAGGCAGCGCTCACGCTCCTGATCCCCCTGGGGCTGCTGGGCGTCGCCTACATCGTGCCGATCAGCGGCAGCATCATCGCTCTTCTCGCCATCGTCTATTTTTCCTACCGTCAAACGGTAGCGGCCTATCCCGGCGGGGGCGGATCCTACACGGTCGCCTCGGAGAATCTGGGCGCCGTTCCCGGCCTGCTGGCCGCCGCCGCGCTCATGCTCGACTACATTCTGACCGCGGCGGTCGGGATCTCCGCCGGAGTCGGCGCGCTGGTCTCTGCGGTTCCGAGCCTCGAGCCGCACACCTTGGCCCTGTGCCTCGGGGTCCTCGTCTTCCTCACCCTGGTGAACCTGCGGGGGGCCCACGAAGCCGGCACCGTCTTCATGATCCCCACCTATCTCTTCCTCGGCACGCTGCTGCTCACCATCGGCGTCGGTCTGGCCAAGACGGCTCTCGCCGGCGGACATCCCGTCCCGCTCGTGCCTCCCCCGGCTCCGCTCCCGACGTCGGCCAGTGTGGCCAGCCTGTGGCTGCTGCTGCAGGTGTTCTCGAATGGCTGCACCGCCATGACAGGGGTCGAAGCCGTCAGCAACGGGGTGCGGGCCTTCCGGGAGCCCACGGTGAAGACGGCCCAGCGCGCCCTCACGGTCATCATCGTGCTGCTGACCCTTCTCCTCGCGGGCATCGCGTATCTCGTCCGCGCCTACGGCATCGCCGCCACGGATCCCGGTCAGCCCGGCTATCAAAGCCTGCTCTCGATGCTCGTCGCCGCCGTGGCGGGGCGCGGATGGTTCTACTACGTGACGATCGGCTCCGTCATCGTCATCCTCTCGCTCTCCGCCAACACGGCCTTCGCCGACTTCCCCCGCCTGTGCCGCGCCGTGGCCCAGAACAGCTATCTCCCGCACGCGTTCGGCTTTCGCGGCCGCCGTCTGGTGTACACGGAGGGTATCCTCGTGCTCGCGGCCCTCACCGCCGTGCTCCTCTGTCTGTTCGGCGGCGTCACGGATCGCCTGATCCCGCTCTTCGCGGTCGGGGCTTTCCTGGCCTTCACGCTGTCGCAGGCGGGCATGGTGGCGCACTGGAAGCGCGTGGGCGGGGACGGCGCTGCCCACAGCATGCTCGTCAACGGCCTCGGGGCCGTGGCCACGGGCGCCACGCTGCTCGTCGTGCTGGTGGCCAAGTTCACGCAGGGGGCATGGGTGAGCTGCCTGCTCGTCGCGGCCATGCTCGCCACCATGCTGCGGGTGCGCCGCCACTATGCGCACGTGGCTGAAGAAACGCGAAGCTCCTCTCCCCTCGAGCTGGCCGCGGCCCACGCTCCGCTGGTGATCGTCCCCATTCAGGGCTGGAACCGCATCACCCAGAATGCCCTCGAGTTCGCGCTCACGCTGTCGACCGAGATCACCGCGGTGCACGTGGCGACGGAGGAGGAGGACCACCAGCTCCAGCAGGAGTGGGTCCTCAACGTGGCTGCGCCGGTGACCCGCGCCGGGCTCGTGCCGCCGAAGCTGGCGGTGCTGCCCTCACCGTACCGCCTCGTGGCCCTTCCCATTTGCGACTACGTGCTGAAGGTCGCCGCGGACAACCCCGGCCGCCAGATCGCCGTGATCGTGCCGGAGCTGGTGGAACGGCACTGGTACCACTATCCCCTGCACAACAAGCGAGCGGAGATCCTGAAGTGGTTCATCCTGCTGAGAGGCAGCGAGCGGATCATCCTCATCAACACTCCGTGGTACATCAAGGCCTGAGGAGATCAGCTGCCCGTTCGGATGGGATCGCGCCACGTCCTCTTGAACGGGAGCGTCGAGCGGCTTGGCACCGATCGTAGTGCGAGAGTCGTCGAGATAAGAGAAGTTCTCTGAGAGCGCGCTCCCGCTGATCGCCTCGCCTACCGACCGCAGACATCATCATGTCGCCGCGTTTTCATGATGTCGTCGCGTTAGCTCTCTAGAGTGCTGATGCCTCTGGAACGTCGAAGGCTTGCGGGTTCGAATCAGCCAGGCTGGTACCGCTGGCTTGTCACCAAAGGAGATGGAACATGGCTAGAATCGCGGGCACGAAGCGCACTGAAGGTCTCATGCGGAGACTTTCCGTGGTAGCGGCCATCGTGGCAATCGGGACGGCCTTCCTTGGCTGGCAACCGGCCGCCGCCGCCCCCAACCTGGCGAATATCGACACCGTCGTCGTCATTTACCTCGAAAACTGGAGCTTCGACGGCTTGTTCGCGCGATTTCCCGGAGCGAACGGTATTTCCCGAGCGACCCCGGCCCAATGGACCCAGCGCGACCGGGATGGTTCGGTTCTGTTCGGGTTGCCACCCGTTTTCGGCGGGATGAACTCGGGCGTGGCCACCGGCGCGCAACAGGCTCCCGTGAACTTGACGCAGGCGCAGACTGCCGCGTACCTGGGCACCTTCAACCACCCCTACACCTACAGCGCGCTGTGGCAGTCGACAGGCTTCTTGATCAACAACGCCCCGCTGCAATACACGACCCGCGACATGTACCACCGCTTCTACGAGAACCAGATGCAGATAAACGGCGGGAAGAACGACATGTTTGCCGCGTGGGCCGACTCGGGCGGACTGGTCATGGCCTACCACGATCACACCAACGCCGATCAGCCGCTGTGGAACATTGCCCAGCGGTTCACGCTCGCCGACAATTTCTTCCAGTCGGCATTCGGCGGTTCCTACCTGAACCACCAGTTCCTGATCTGCTCCTGCGCACCCGTCTACCCCAACGTGGCCGGCGTGCCGACCAACCCGAACACCGGCGGCTCGGCGCCGGCACCGTCACAGGTGCAGGCGGACGGCATCACGCTCAAGACCACCGCCTCATCGCCGGCCTCGGCGCTCAACGGGCCGCCTCAATTCGTCGCCAGCACCACGGTCACCCCCACCGCCCCGTTCTACACCATCAACACGATGCAGCCGCCCTACGTGCCGAGTGGCAACGGCGTGCTCGTGAACGGCGTGCAGACGAGCGTCAATCAGCTTTCTGCGTCGACGACGCCACCCCAGACGCTGACCACGATCGGCGATCTGCTCGACCAGGCTGGCGTCAACTACGCCTGGTACAGCGGCGGGATGGGAGACGCGAACACGGCCGGCACGGCAATGACGCTGGCGCCCTTCACCGACCAGCCCGGCACCAACGTTCCCCACTACCAGTACCACCACAATCCGTTCAACTACTACATCAAGTTCGATCCGGCGGCCCAGTACAACCCGGCCACGGGCCTGCCCGACAACACCGTGGCACCGGGAGCCTATCGCGCCGCGCACCTGAAGGACGGCGGCCTGGGTGGCAGTAAGTTCCTGGCCGATGTCGCCGCCGGGACGCTGCCGCCGGTGACGTTCTACAAGCCGCAGGGCAACCTGAACGAGCACCCGGGTTATACCCCCGTGTCCCCGGGCGACAATCACGTCGCGCAGGTCTTGGCCGCTTTGCAAATGAGCCCGCAGTGGTCACGCATGCTGGTCGTCGTGACCTATGACGAGTTCGGGGGTCAGTGGGACCACGTCGCTCCGCCAAAGGGCGATTTCTTCGGTCCAGGCACCCGCATCCCCGCGATCATCGTCTCGCCCTACGCGAAAAAGGGCTTCGTCGACCATACGCAGTACGACACCACCTCCATCTTGCGGTTCATCACGCGCCGCTGGAACCTGCCGGTCCTGCCTGGCATCACCATTCGCGACAACGCGTTGCGGGCCAACGGTTTCCCGGCAATGGGCGATCTGACCAATGCGCTGGTTCTGCCCTGACCGGGGGAGCGCCATGCTCCGGAGCATCGCGGAGGCCCTGCTCCCCTGTGCCTTGGCCCTCGTCATGGTTGCCGGGCCTGCCCTGAGCGGGCCCAGTGATTCCGCCGTTCCCGATTCGCACCGGTTGATGGGAGACGGAGCGGCTTCGATCGCGACAGCGGAGCCTGCCGAGGAGCCCTTGCCGTTTGATCCCGCGCCACCCATCGGCCCGGCGCTGGCGCGAGTGGCGACCCTGACCGCGTTGGGCCGGAAGCTGTTCAACGATCCGGCGCTATCAGCCTCCGGCCGGATGTCCTGCGCGAGCTGCCACGATCCCGCGCACGGCTTCGGCCCGCCGAATGGCGCCCCGGTGCGCATGGGCGGCCCGAACCTCGACCGACCCGGAACTCGCGCGGTTCCTGGTTTGACCTACATCCAGTTCGCGCCGTTCTTCGACGAACATCACTACGAAGACGATGACGGAGACGGCGGGCTCGATGCGGGTCCCACCGGAGGGCGGACCTGGGACGGGCGGGTGAACCGTGCCCGCGACCAGGCGCAAATCCCATTGCTGGCGGCTCATGAAATGGGCAACGTGGACCCCGAAGCCGTCGTCGCCAAAGTCGCCGCTGCCGACTACGCGGCTGACTTCCGGGCACTCTACGGCGAGACGATCTTCAACGACCCGGCGCGCGCCTTCGCCGCCCTCTGCGAAGCTCTGGAGGTCTACCAGGAGTACCCGCAGGACTTCGGTGCCTTCACGAGCAAGTACGACGCCTTCCTGCGTGGGCTTGCCCAGCTCTCGGAGCAGGAACGGCGTGGCCTCGCGGCGTTCAACGATCCCGACAGGGGTAATTGCGCCCATTGCCATCTAAGCCGCCTCAGCGCGCGAGGCACCTTGCCGCTGTTCACCGATTTCGGTTTTGCCGCCGTCGGTCTCCCCCGGAACAACGCCATTCCCGCCAACGCAGATCCCGGCTATTTCGACCTCGGACTGTGCGGCCCCCTACGCCGGGACCTGGCGGGTCACAAGGAGTATTGCGGCTTCTTCAAGACGCCGAGCCTGCGCAACGTGGCGCTACGCCCGGTGTTCTTTCACAACGGCGTCATCTCGAACCTGCGCGACGCTGTCGCCTTCTACGCGGATCGGGACGTGCATCCACGCCGGTGGTATCCCATCGACAAGGATGGAGCTGTACGGCAATTCGACGATCTGCCCGTGGAATATCACAAGAACGTGAACAAGGAGCCGCCCTTCAATCGCGGCCCTGGCGATGCGCCCGCGCTGACCGAGCAGGAGATCACCGACATTACGGTGTTCCTGATGACCCTGACCGATGGCTTTTCCCCGACCCGCCAGCCCGTCGCGCTGATGGGTCGCGGAGCAGACCTCAGCTCGACGAACGGAGGACTCAAATGAGACGCTCCCTTGCCATGATGGCGTTCCTCGTTGCTCTCGCGGGCGTGGCGGCACCAGCTCGTGCCGACTTCATGACGGCAACGTTCGCGAGCGGCAGTACCGGCAGCTTTGGAATCGGCACCGACGGCACAGACCCCGTCGGTAACATGATCGGCGCAGCGTTCGTGGTGACCGGCGGTACTTTCCACATGCTAGGCCTAGGCGCCACTTTCGACGGCAACTTCAACTCTCTCCCCGGCTCGGGGGTGCAGAAGATCTTCGCCGCCATCGTGCCGTTGAGCAGCGGCAACGCGCTCCCTTCATTCGCACCCGGCGACATCGCGGCGCATGCCGTGGCCAGCTTCGCCTTCGCAGCGCCGACGGTGGCCGGAGACTTCACGGTACCGACAAACCTTTTCCTCGCGCCCGGTGCTTATGCCGCGATCTTCGGCAGTGCCGGCCTGCTCGGCTCAGACGCAGCGGGCGAGGCAGGGCTGGCCGACGGCAACAAGACCATCGACACCCCGAATATCTTCAGCAACTTCACGGGCACCAGCTCCAGCTCGTGGTCGACCTTCGGCTTCGATACCGGGATTCGCATCTTTGAAACGCCCGAACCAAGCAGCTTTCTCTTGCTATCCCTGGCCCTACCGATCGCCGTCATGGCCGAGAGGTGGCGTCGGCGGCGAGTCACTCACTCCGACGCTCGGTGAGGCGGCCGCCAGGGGCTGTGGGGCCTCAAGCGTAGGCAACTCTTCTACCCTCCGGCGGCGGGCGCCCGATCCGCGGGTCCCCTCACCGTGCCGTGATACGCCACACCGGACGCGAGCCGGTTGATGCTTCAAGGTCGCGTCCTATAAATCTGTGCGGGGCGTTCAGAGGGTCCACTCGTGCACAGCCGCCAGCATGCCACCCGCAGAAGCCAGTGCATCGTGTGCGGGTTCGCCATCCACGCCGGCAGGAAGGAGTGTACGGTGTCAAAAGCGCGCGCCCACGAAATCTGTGCGCGGGGTCTTCGAGCAGGTCCAGATCGGTGCCTCGGGACGGATCCACGGGGACATCGCGTGCCAGATCAAGGACGACAGAACGTATCAGATGACGTGGACGACAGGCCTGGTCGCCGGCTCGACCCGAGGCGGCCGGGTGGTAATGTCAGGAACGGTCGTGGAGAAAGTGGGTTTCGTGAAGTTCGGGACCGGCAGCGACCCGGATCAGCTGCCCGTTCGGTTGGGATCGCGCCATGCCCTGTCGAACGGGAGCCTCCAGGCGTGCGGCGCGATGAGCTGGTGGATCGCGTTCGGGCCCCAGGAGCCTGGTTGGTACACGCGCATCGGAGACGGCGCTTCGAGCAAGGGAGTCGACACCTCCCACAGGCGCTCGATGCCCTCGGCCGTCGTGAACAAGGTGCGGTCGTCGCGCATCACGTCGAGGATCAAGCGCTCGTAGGCCTCGAGCACCTCGCCGGCCATATCCGTGTCGTGCATGGCGAACTGCATGCTCAGCTTGTCCAGCCGCATGCCGGGGCCTGGACGCTTCCCGTAGAAGGACAGCGACATCTTCGCGGAGTCCGCCAGGTCGAAGGTCAGATGATCCGGCCCCTGCGCGCCGACTCCCGACCCCACGGGAAACATGCTCTTGGGTGGCTCGCGGAACGCGATCGAGATGATCCGCTGCCCCTCGGCGAGGCGCTTGCCCGTCCGGAGGAAGAAGGGCACGCCGGCCCACCGCCAGTTGTCGATCAGGCACTTCAGCGCGATGAACGTCTCCGTGTCGGACTCGGGGTCGACGCCTTCTTCTGACCGATACCCGATGTACTGCCCGCGGACGACGTTCGCCGGCTCGATCGGCAGCATGCTGCGGAAGACCTTGTTCTTCTCCTCGCTGATGGGCGCCGGCTCCAGCGACGTCGGGGGCTCCATCGCCATGAAGGCGAGGATCTGGAACAAGTGAGTGACCACCATGTCACGGAACGCCCCCGTCCCCTCGTAGAAGCCCGCGCGCCGGTCGAGCCCGAGCGTCTCCGGGACGTCGATCTGCACGTGGTCGATGAAGTTGCGGTTCCAGATCGGCTCGAACAATCCGTTCCCGAAACGAAACGCCAGGATGTTCTGCGCCGGCTCCTTCCCCAGAAAGTGGTCGATGCGGAAGATCTGGTCCTCGGCGAAGAACTCGTGCAGCTCGGCGTTCAGCGAGACCGCGCTTGCGAGGTCGGTGCCGAACGGCTTTTCCATGACGATCCGGGACCGCTCGACGAGCTCGGCTTCCCGCAGCAGCCGGACGGCCGACAGGGCGGCGTTGGGCGGCACGCTCAGGTAGTGCAGGCGGCGGCTGTCCCCACCCAGGGCCTGCTCGGCCTTCTCCACCGACCTCAGGAGCGCGGGGGCGCCGGCCGCGAGCGGGACGTAGTCGAGGATCTCCGCGAAGGCGACCCAATCGGTCTCAGCGATCCCGCGGGCGCTGAATTGATGGAGCGCCTCCCGCGCCATCGTGCGAAAGCCATCGGGGTCGAGGTCATCGCGAGACACGCCGATGATCCGGCACCCGGGAATGAACCCGGACCGCGAGAGCTGGAAGAGGCCCGGCAAGAGCTTCCGTCGAGACAGGTCGCCGGTGGCGCCCATCAGGACGACGACTTGCGGATATTTCGGCCCAACGCCCGCGGGAACCCTGCTCACGCGGAGATCCTACACAAGATCCGGATCGGAGATGTTACGTTTCCGCTATCGATCGCAAGCTCGGCGTGGACGTCAGCGACGTGCCCCTGGCAATTCCGGAGAGCAGGGGCACCCTCGACGCTCGCCTCCTGGCCGAGGCGCTCCTCTCCCTCGCCAAGCCCGGCCTCAGAGCAGCGTGCCGCGGAGAACCAGGATCGCCACGCTGAAATAGATGATGAGCCCGGTGACGTCGACCAGGGTGGCGACGAACGGCGCGGACGACGTCGCCGGGTCGAAGCCGAGGCGCCGCAAGAGCATCGGCAGCATCGACCCGGCGAGCGTTCCCCAGAGCACGATACCGACGAGGGCGAGGGCGACGGTCAGCGCCACGAGCGGCCAGTGAGGCCCGTAGATATTGCTGAACGCGGACCAGACAGCGATGCGGCCGAACCCGATGGAGCCGAGGATGACGCCAAGCGCCAGCCCGGAGCCGATCTCCCTCGACATCACGCGCCACCACTGGGCAAGGCGGACTTCGCCGAGGGCGAGAGCGCGGATGACCAGCGTGGCGGCTTGGGATCCCGAGTTGCCGCCGCTCGAGATGATGAGCGGCACGAAGAGGGCGAGAACGACCGCGCGTTCGATCTGTTTCTCGAAGAAGCCCATGGCGGTGGCGGTCAGCATCTCCCCGAGGAACAGGACGACGAGCCAGCCGGCGCGGCGGCGGATCATCGAGACGATGGGCGTCTGCAGATAGGGCTCGTCGAGGGCCTCAACGCCACCGAACCGCTGAAGCGTGCGGGTGTTCTGCGACTCCGCCAGGTTCAGGGCGTCGTCCAAGGTCACGATGCCGATCAGCACGCCCTGGGAGTCCGTGACCGGCAAGGCGGCTCGGCCCTCTGTCTGAAACAGCCGCACCGCCGCCTCCTGAGGGTCGGTGGCCTTCAGGGCCACGACGCGCTCGTGGACGAGGTCCGCCAGGTGACCCGAGAGGGAAGATAGGAGGATTTTTCGGATCGGCACCTCGCCGATCAGATGGCCGTCGTCGCTGATCACGTAGACGATGGACAGCGTCTCGCTGTCCTGCCCGTAGCGCCGGATGTGGTCGAGGGCATGCTCGATCGTCCAGTCGGGCCGGACGCGAACGTAGTCGGGCGTCATGATCCGCCCGACACTGCCCTCGGGGTAGCCGAGCAGCGACACCGCGATCGACCGCTCGTGCGGGGACAGCAGATTCAGGAGCTGCTGCGTCACCGAGGCCGGCAGCTCGTCGAGGAGCGCCGTCCGGTCGTCCGGCGCCATGTCGTTCAACATCTTGACCACTTCCTCGGTGGCCATGGCCTTCACGAGCTGCTGCTGGGCCTCGAGAGAGATGTACTCGAAGACTTCGGCGGCGAGCTCGCGCGGCAGGAGTCGGAACGCCACAACCTGTTGCTCCACCGGCAACGGCTCGATGAGGCTGGCGGCCGTGCTCGGCGACCAATGCTTGAGCATCTCGTGGAGCGCGACGAAGTCGCGCGCTTGAATCACGCGTTCGAGGTCGGTCGTCTGTGCTAGTGCCATGCACTCCTCTCGGTCGCTGGTCTCGGGTAGGCGCGCGGGCTGGCTCACCATACCCCAGTCGACGGTCCGCTGTCCTGCGCGAGATCGCGATCGCACTCGCCACCTTACCGACTCCGTAGCTTCCACGTAACACGCACGAGATCCGCCTCGCTTGTCCTGCTGCAACGGCTCCGGTATGGTGCCCCTCGGCGTGACGGTGCTCCGGTGACGTAGCCGCTTCCCGGATCCTGGAAGCCCCGCAGACCTGGTGACACGGAGGAGGCGACCATGAAGCGTCTCTGGATCCTTCTGGCGATCGTCATGATCTTCGGCTTCACCATCCTGGGCTGGATCGGCAGCCGCATCTACCAGAACATGCCCCCCATCCCGCAGCGAATCGTCACGAGCGACGGCCAGGTGGTCGCTCCCGAGGGCAGCATCCAGAAAGGCCAGGCGGTGTGGCAGACCCTGGGCGGGATGGAAGTGGGTTCGATCTGGGGCCACGGCAGCTACGTGGCGCCCGATTGGACGGCCGACTGGCTCCACCGGGAATGCGAGCTGATCCTCGACGACTGGGCGCGGGCCGAGCACAGCAAGCCGTACTCGGAGCTGGGAGCGGAGCCCAAGGCCGCCCTGCGGGAGCGGCTCCGCTCGACGTTGCGGAGCAATCGCTACGACCCTGCCACGGGAACGCTGACCCTCGAGCCCGTCCGCGCGCGAGCTTTCGAAGCGAACCACCAGCATTTCGCCTCCGTCTTCAGCCAGGGCAAGCCCGAATACGCGATCCCCAGCGGTACGGTCAGCGATCCGGAGCGGCTCCGGCAGCTCTCCACGTTCTTCTTCTGGACCGCGTGGGCCGCCGCCGCCACTCGCCCCGGAGACGCGATCTCCTACACGAGCAACTGGCCCTACGAGCCGCTCATCGGCAGCCTCCCCACGCCGGACGCCATCGTGTGGACCGGAGTGAGCATTCTCCTGCTCCTGGGAGGCATCGGGTTCATCGTCTGGCTCTACGCCGCGATGCCTGCGTCCTCACCCCTCGAGGCCGTTCCGGCCCGTGATCCCCTCGTCGGAGCGAGCGCGACCCCCTCGCAGCGCGCCACCATGAAATACTTCGTCGTGGTGGCTGCGCTCTTCCTCGTGCAGATCGTGGCCGGCGCCGTCGTCGCCCACTACGGCGTGGAAGGTGACGGCTTCTACGGCATTCCGCTGTCGCGCTGGCTGCCGTACAGCCTGACGCGCACGTGGCACGTGCAGCTCGGGCTCTTCTGGATCGCCACGTCGTGGCTGGCGGCCGGGCTCTTCATCGGACCGCTCGTGAGCGGTGTCGAGCCGAAAGGGCAGAAGTGGGGCGTCGACGCGCTCTTCGTCGCCCTCGTCGCGGTGGTCGTGGGCTCGCTCGCCGGACAGTACCTGAGCATCCACGGCCGACTCTCCGATGCCGCCGCATTCTACTGGGGGCATCAGGGCTGGGAGTACCTCGACCTGGGCCGTGTCTGGCAGGCAGCGCTCTTCCTCGGGCTCCTCATCTGGCTCGTCCTCATGCTCCGGGTCATCTGGCCCGCCCTGGCCGAGCGAGGAGACCGGCGTCACCTCGTCATCATGTTCGCCCTGTCGGCCGGCGCCATCGCGCTGTTCTACGGCGCCGGCCTCATGTACGGCCGCCATACCCACATCAGCATGGTCGAGTACTGGCGGTGGTGGGTCGTCCATCTCTGGGTGGAAGGCTTCTTCGAGGTGTTTGCGACCACGGTGATCGCCTTCCTCTTCGCCCGGCTCGGCCTCCTGTCGCCGGGGCTGGCCGCGCAGGCGTCCCTGCTCGCGGCCACCCTCTACCTGGCGGGCGGCATCATCGGGACCAACCACCACCTGTATTTCTCCGGCACGCCCACGGCGGCCATCGCGTGGGGCGCCACGTTCAGTGCCCTCGAGGTCGTGCCCCTCGTCCTGATCGGCTACCAGGCGATGAAGGACCTGAGGATCTCCCGGCGAACCGAGTGGGCGCGCAAGTACCGCTGGCCGATCTACTTCTTCATCGCAGTCGGCTTCTGGAACCTCGTGGGCGCGGGCATCTTCGGCTTCATGATCAACCCGCCGATCGCCCTCTTCTACATGCAGGGCCTCAACACGACGCCCGTGCACGCCCATGCCGCACTCTTCGGCGTATACGGCATGCTTGGACTGGGTCTCACCCTGATGTGCCTGCGAGCCCTCCAGGCCGATCGTGAATGGAAGGAGGGCTTGCTGCGGTTTTCTTTCTGGGGGATGAACGGCGGCCTGATGGCCATGATCGTGCTGAGCCTGCTCCCGGTCGGTCTGCTCCAGACCGTGGCGTCAGTCAAGCACGGCTACTGGTACGCGCGGAGCAGCGAGTTCCTCGGCCAGGGGTTCATGCAGACCCTGCGCTGGCTGCGGATGCCCGGAGACACGCTGTTCGCGATCGGCGCGATCGCGTTCGTGCTCTTCGTCCTCGGGCTCGGCTTCGGGTATTCCCTCGAGCCCGGAGACCGGCCAGCGGCTGGCGTGGTGAAGCGGAGATCCCAGACACAGTTTCGCTAGCCCGCCGCTCAGGGGATGCACGTCGAAAGGCGCCCGCCCCGGCATAGCCGAGGAAATGGTCGGGTCGCAGCCAGGCTATCCCGGCGAGCCCGGCGGCGAGCGGGTTCATGCCCGGCAGGAACTTCGCCAGGACCAGATGGCGTCCGCGATGGGACGGGAACCGCTCCTTGGCGTCCCGCACGAGGGAATCCGGATCCAGCGAGAACCGGCACAGGGTGCCGAGCACTCGAAGCCCCCAGGGAACGTCCGAGCAGGTTCCAGAGAACGTCCGCGCCGAGGGTGGTCACGATCGTGGCGGCCACGGCGAGCGCAAGATTGATTCGACCGGACCCCGACAGCGCGCCGGCTCGAGCAGAACAGGGGCGGCGGGGAGCGGCAGTCCGGCCTGCACGGCAAAAGCTCAGGCGAAGAGGACGGCCAGTCCGTACGGGACGAGAAGGTCAGGCATCCGAGGCTGGATCTCGCCTCGGAACGCTAACGTCCGGTGACACTCACGCCTTCAAACCCTCGGGAGCTCGAGGAGCAGGGAGACGCCGGTGGCCTCCGGCTGTGTGTCGACTCATTCTCGGCCTGCGGGAAAGAGATGATGCTCGGGGGAGCTGGCGCTGCCGGTGGCAGCGCTACATCGATGGAGCGGCTGAGCCTTCCCGTGTGGCGCCCGACACGGCCACGACCTGCTTCGCCTCGCGGTCGACGAGCCCCCGATCGAGCTCGACGACGGAGGTCCGGCCCGCGCTGAAGCAGTGAGCCAGGTAGTCCGCCGCCAGCTGGGGCTGCAGGACGTCGCCGCACGAGAAGATGTCCACGGCGGCGAAGCGGTATTCCGGCCACGTGTGAATGGCCACGTGCGATTCCGCGATCACGACCACTCCGCTCACGCCGAATG
>DATIXG010000041.1:0-15340 GCA_035518815.1 Gemmatimonadales bacterium
GGAGATCTCCTGGCGCGACGTGCCGACGAGGCGCGCCCGCGCGAGCAACAGATCGGCGCCGGTGATCGGGAGGTCGCGCTCGAGGTCGAGCTTCTGCGGCACATAACCGATGCGCGTGTTGGGCGCCCAGCGAACCGTGCCTTGGTGCGGAATCGCCCCGACGAGCGCCCGAAACAGCACGGTCTTCCCCGAACCATTGGGACCGATCACGGCCACCGACGCCCCGCGGGGGACGGAGAACGACACGTCCCGGATCACCTCCGTGCCTCCGAGGCGCACCGTGAGGTGCTCGATGGTGAGAGCGATCTCGGGCATGGCTGTAATCTGCGGCCAGAGTGCCGAGCGCGCTGGCGCGGGTCTTCTCTGAATCGACCTTCCGTTGCCTTTCAGCACCACTTCATCCGACTGGATCAGGGTTCATTCCTAGAGGACTGCCGCGTCTAGGCGCGGTTACCCGGAGGCCATTATGAAATGGAAACCGATTGTCGTGGGCGTCGACGATTCACCCGAGGCCCGGCTTGCCCTCGCCCTTGCCTGGAAGATCGCCGAGCCCGCCGGGGCGGATGTGGTGGCCGTTCACGCCGTGCCGGACCTGTGGCTCGCCAGCGGGCTCGAGGAGATGCCACTCGTGACGCCCGAAGTGCTCGAGGTGCTGGTGCGCGACTCGCGCACGCATATCGAGCGACTGCTCGCGGATGTCCTGCCGCGCTCCGCGCGGCCTCGTCTCGATGTCAGGACGGGCCCGGCGGCGCTCGCGCTCGGCGACGTGGCGCGCCAGCGACGAGCCGAGCTGGTGGTCATCGGTGGCCGTGAGCACGGGGCTCTGGCACGCGGTCTGGGCCGGAGCACGGCCCACTACCTGGTGCGGACCCTCGACGTGCCGCTGCTCGTGGCGCGGCCCGGCACAGGCGCCGTGAACCGCGTGCTCGTGGCCGTGGACGTTTCGAGCGCGTCGATCCCAGCGATCAAGGCCGCCGAGCGCTTGGCGCAGCTGCTCCGGGCGCAGGTGCGCATCCTGCACGTGGTCGAGCCGCTCCGCCTGCTGTACCTGCCGGTGGCCGAGCTCGATCAACAGGCGTTCGAGCAGCGCGCGCGCGATGCCTTCGAGCGGTTGCTCGCGCCACTCGCTCCCCTGGTCCGGGAAGACCGGGTGGTGCGGACCGGGCCGGTCGCCGAGACGATCGCGCAGGAAGCGATCGCCTGGCACGCCGATCTCCTGGTCCTCGGGTCGCATGGGAAAGGCTGGATTGACCGCCTGTTGATGGGCAGCACCACGGAGCGGCTGCTCACCTTCCTGCCGGCGTCGGTGCTCGTGGTCCCGGCAGGGGCGGTCCCGAAGCGGGCGACGGCGCGACGGGCGGGCACAGTGCAGAGGCGCCCCAGATCGAAAGCAAGGCGGAAGGGAAAACCGAGGGCTTAGCGACCGACTCCGGCACTCGTTGCTGGGGCGAAGTACCGGCTGTACCAGCCGGTGACGAGCCAGGCGAGCTGATCGAGCGCCTTGGGCTCTTCGAGCAGCGGTGCGACGCCGGCGATGATCGCCAGTTCCTTGTCGCCCCCGAGGCGTGGGAGCGCCGCATACGTCTTCTCCAGCAGGCGCTCGACCACATTGCGCACGACGAACAGGGTCGGCGCTTTGACGCGCGGGAGTGCGTCCTCGGCGAGGTCGATTCGACCGTTCCGCACCACGACGGCGCGTACCCGGCGGCCCGCGTCTGCCGCGGCGATGAGCGCGGCGGCGGCGCCCATCGTTGCCCCGTGGTAGGCGATGGGGAGCCAGGCGCACTCCGGTAAATGCTCGAGCCAGGCCGTGGCGGACAGGATCCGGTGCGCGAGGAGGTGAACGTCCTCCGAGGCGCTCGGATCGGCCGCCTCGGCTGGATTCAAAAGGTCGAGCTGCATCGTGGCGATACCGGCATCTCGCAACCTGCGCGCGAGGAAGTTGTCGACCTGATTGTACCGGTTGCCGTTCGTCGCATGGGCGAGAAGCACCACCCCGACGGGGTCGCGGGGAAACGCGATCGAGCCCAGCAGCGTCACACCCTCGGCCCGGATCAGCGCAGGTATTTCGAACAACGCGTTGTTCGTCGCGGTCATAGGAATCTCCTCGACGGCAGCTTAGCCCATGGGTCGTGAAGTGGTCGTTAAGCGGGCGTGAGGTGGCGGGGTCCTTAAGCTGTCTTCAGGCGGGCTTCATAGTGCCACTTGCGCCGCCGGGCTAGCGTGAGACCATGGCTGCCAGCCTGCGTCCGGTGTCGGTCGGAGCGTCCCCAGGGCCGGACGCGGTGTTCCGCGCGCGTGGTCTCTCCAAGGTCTACCGCATGGGGGATGTCGAGGTGCACGCCCTCCGCGCAGTCGACCTGGATCTCTACCGCGGCGAGTTCGTCGTGATCCTGGGTCCCTCGGGCAGCGGCAAGTCCACCCTGCTCAACATCCTCGGCGGACTCGACGTGCCGACGAGCGGGAGCGTGCACTTCTTCGAGCACGACCTCACCGCGGCACGCGACCGCGATCTGACGCGGTTCCGTCGCGAGCATGTCGGGTTCGTGTTTCAGTTCTACAACCTCATTCCCAGTCTGACGGCGCGTGAGAACGTGGCGCTCGTGACGGAGATCGCGGACCGCCCGATGGACCCGGCGGCGGCGCTTCGGCTCGTGGGCCTGGGGGACCGGCTGGACCACTTCCCGGCGCAGCTCTCGGGCGGCGAGCAGCAGCGCGTGGCGATCGCGCGGGCGGTGGCGAAGCAGCCCGATGCACTGCTGTGCGACGAGCCGACCGGCGCGCTGGACTATGAAACGGGGAAGGTGGTGCTCGAGGTGCTCGAGCGGGTGAACCGCGAGATGGGGACGACGACGGCGGTGATCACCCATAACGCGAGCATCGCGGCAATGGCGGACCGTGTGATCAGCCTGCGGAGCGGCCAGATCGCCGAGATCCGCCGCAACGAGCGGCGCGCTCGGCCGGACGAGCTCTCGTGGTAGCGCGCCTTCGCCCCCTCGACCGCAAGCTGTTGCGGGACGTGTGGCACCTGAGGGGCCAGGTCGCCGCGATCGGTGCGGTGGTCGCCTGCGGCGTCGCGACCGTCGTGACCACCCGCACGTCGTACACGTCGCTCCTCACCTCGCGGGCCGCCTATTACGCGGACTACCGGTTCGCGGACGTGTTCGCGCATCTCAAGCGGGCGCCCGAGACGCTGCGCCCGCGCCTGCTGGCGATTCCGGGCGTCGATGTCGCGGAGACTCGCATCGTGATGGAGGTGACGCTCGACGTCCCCGGCCTG
Organism: Gemmatimonadales bacterium; assembly: GCA_035518815.1. Taxonomy (GTDB): domain Bacteria; phylum Gemmatimonadota; class Gemmatimonadetes; order Gemmatimonadales; family GWC2-71-9; genus AG25. The sequence continues at coordinate 3,281 of DATIXG010000041.1, forward strand.
GCCGAGCCGGCGACCGGGCAGGTCCTGTCGCTGCCCGAGGGGCGCCGTCCACTGCTCAACGATGTGCACTTGCGGCGGGGCCGGTGGCCGGAGCCGGGGCGTAGGGAGGAAGTGATCGTCAGCGAAGCGTTCGCTGTGGCGAATGGACTGGAGCTCGGCGAGACCATCGGCGCCGTCTTGAACGGGCGATGGCAGCCATTGCGCATCGTGGGCGTGGGCCTCTCCCCGGAATACGCCTACGAGATCGCGCCGGGCGGCCTGCTTCCGGACAACAAGCGCTTCGGGGTCCTCTGGATGAGTCGCGAAGGGCTTGCCCCCGCGTTCGACATGGAGGGCGCGTTCAACGACGTCTCACTGAAGCTCGGCCCGGGCGCGGTCGAGGCGGACGTCGTCGCAGCCGTGGATCGGCTGCTCGACCGTTACGGCGGGCTCGGAGCCTACGGTCGCGGCGATCAGGTGTCCGCGCGGTTCCTGTCGGACGAGATCGCGCAGAATCGCGTTTCGGGCACCGTGATTCCGGCGATCTTCCTCGGGGTCGCGGCGTTTCTGCTCAACATCGTGCTCGCGCGCCTGGTCAGCACGGAGCGAGAGCAGATCGGCCTGCTTAAGGCATTCGGCTATAGCGATTGGACCGTGGGCTGGCACTATCTCAAGCTCGCGTTGGTCGCGCTCTCGATCGGCGCCGCCACGGGCCTCGCAATGGGATTCTGGTTCGCCGCCGAAACCATCGCACGCTACGCGAACTACTATCGTTTCCCGACGTTCGTCTTCCGGCTCGACTGGGCTGCGCTGGTGATCGCCTTGCTCGTCACGCTCGCGGCCGCCGTCGTCGGCGCCGCCGGCGCCGTGCGCCGAGTCGTGACCCTGCCACCTGCGGCGGCCATGCAGGCGGCGCCTCCGGCCCGGTTCCAAGCGGGGCTGCTCGAGCGGCTCGGCCTGCACCGGTTGCTCCCGCTGCCGGGGCGAATCGCGCTTCGCAACCTGGAGCGCCAACCCTTGAAGGCCGTGCTTTCGACGCTCGGCATCGCCTTGGCGGTTTCCGTTCTTCTCGTGGGCCGGTTCTTCGTGGATGCGATCAGCGACATCGCGGACGTGCAGTTCCGCCATGTGCAGCGGGAGAACCTCATGGTCGTTTTCAATGCCCCTCGCTCGGCCGCCGTGCGCTACGAGCTCACCCGGCTCCCCGGCGTCGAGCGCGTCGAGCCCTTCCGCACCGTTTCAGTGCGGTGGCGTGCCGGACATTATAGCAGGCGGACCGCGCTCCTCGGGCTCGAGCCCGGGGGCGAGCTGCGACAGCTCGTCGGCCGTGGGCGGGCCATCTCGCCCGTGCCGCAGGAGGGCGTGGTTCTAACGGCCAAGCTGGGTGAGATCCTCCATGTAGCGGCCGGCGACACACTGACGCTCGAGATCCTCGAGGGAGCCAGGCAGGTGCGGCGCGTACCCGTTGCCGGGTTCGTGGATGAGCTGCTTGGGTTGTCGGCCTACATGGACCAGCACGCCGTGAACGGGCTGCTCTCCGAGGGGAACACACTATCGGGAGCCTTCCTGCGAGTCGACCCGCGTGCGGCGCCCGCTCTCTACGCGCGCCTGAAACGCATGCCGGGGGTCGCCGGCGTCTCGAGCCGCGACGCGGCGCTCGCGAGCTTCGAGGCGACGCTCGCCGAGAGCATTGGCATCATGACCGTCATCCTGGTCGGCTTTGCCGGCGCGCTCGCGGTCGCGATGGTGTACAACGCCGCCCGGATTGCGCTGTCCGAACGTGCGCGCGAGCTTGCGAGCCTCCGCGTGCTCGGGTTCACCCGCGGCGAAACGGCGGGCATGCTGCTCTGGGAGCAGGCGGCCCTCACGATCGGGGGCGTGACGGCTGGGCTGGCCCTCGGCTACGAAGTTTGCCGCATCGTCGCGGGCCTGTACCAGTGGGAGCTGTTCCGGATCCCGCTCGTGCTGAGCGCCCGGACATACGCCTACAGCATTGCGGTCATCGCGTGCGCGGCCGCGGGGAGCGCGCTCCTGGTGCGACGGCGGATCAACCGGCTCGATCTCGTGGCCGTCCTCAAGACGCGGGAGTGACAGGGGCATGGCGCGGTCCTGGAAACGCGTTGGACTGATAGCAGCGGCGGGGCTCGCCATCGCGGGCACGATCGCGTTGCTGCGACCCTCCGCGATTTCGGTCGAGACGGCGCGCGCAGCTCGTGGTCCCCTCCAGGTCACCGTGGATGGGGAGGGCCAGACGCGGGTACGGGACCGCTATGTGGTCGCGGCACCGATCGCGGGGCGCCTCGCCCGGGTCACGCTGCGCGAAGGCGACTCCGTGGTCCCGGGCGCCATCGTGGCGCAAGTGTTTCCGGAGCCGCTCGACCCCCGCGCGCTGGAGGAGGCGCGGGGGCGGCTGAACGCCGCCGAGGACGCCCAGCGGGCGGCTGCAGCAGCCGTGCCGCAGGCACGCGCCGCGCTCGAGCAGTCGCGCCGCACACGGCAGCGCACGGAAGAGCTCGCCACGAGCCGCGTGATCACCGTTGAGGAACGGGAACGCGCGGAGCTCGACGAGATCACGCGGGCCCGCGAGCTCGAGTCAGCCGACTTCCGGGCGCAAGCAGCGGCTCACGACGTGGAGGTGGCCCGCGCGGCGCTCTCCTCGGGGAGCCATCCCATCGCCCTCCATTCGCCGGTTTCGGGAACCGTGCTCCGTGTGCTGGAGCAGAGCGAGCGGGTCGTCCCGTCCGGGACACCCCTCATGGAGCTGGGCGATCCCCGGCGGCTCGAGATCGTCACCGATCTCCTGTCCAGCGACGCGGTGCAGGTGAAGGGGAGTGACGTGGCCTTCGTCGAGGGCTGGGGCGGGGGAACGCTGCGGGCCCGCGTGCGCGTCGTCGAGCCCTCCGGGTTCACCAAGATCTCGGCTCTCGGCGTCGAGGAGCAACGCGTCAACGTGATCGTCGAGTTCACCGACTCCCTGATCCCTCTCGGTGACCGCTATCGCGTCGAGGTGCGAATCGTCGTGTGGGAGAGCGGGAACGTGCTGAAGGTCCCGGGGAGCGCCCTGTTTCGGCACGGGGACGGGTGGAGCGTCTTCATCGTGGACGGGGCGCGGGCGCGGCGTCGGGACGTGGTGGTGGGCCATCGCAATACCTTCGACGCGGAGATTCTGGGAGGGCTGGACGAGGGCGCGATGATCATTCGCTATCCGAGCGATCGCATCACGGACGGCGTGCGGGTCGCAACGCCGAGGCGGTAGGGCGCGTGCTCAACGCTTTTCGAACCGACCGGTTTTCTCTTCGACGACAATGCGGTACACGACCACTGGCCGCCCCGCGACGTCGGCACGGTGCACCTCTGACGGCTGGAGGTCGTGCGGAAGCGCCGCTGTTTCGCTCGGGGTCAGGGGGAGGAGTCGATCCATGAGCACGCCCATCGCGTGCGCCGCCGCTGTGCCGCGCAGCTCCTCGAAGCGACCCCACACGATCACGCTTCGCCAGTTCACCATGTCGTCCATGTGGTCGACTTCGAAACACACCACGGGATTCTGCCGCATCATGCGCACCTTCATCCCCTCGCCCGAGTGCCCGTAGATCGCGTGGCCGTCGTACGCGTACGTCACCGGCACGACGTAGGCGCGCCCGTCGATGGAACACCCGATCCGCCCCACGACCTCCGAGCGCAGCAGGCGTTCGATCGCGTCGTCACTCAGTGCGCCGAGCATGGGCGCGGCCTCACTCCTCCCGCATCTGCTCCACCTCGATCTTCAGGAACCCGACCTCCTTGCGAAGGTCGTCGAGCTCGGCCGTGTGACGCTCCAACCCCTTCACCTGGCGAGCGAGATCCTCGATGCGCCGCTCCAGGCCAGCGATCCGCTGCTCCAGCCCCGTGGGGGTCTCGCGTGCGACCTTCATCGGTCCTCCTCGGTTGGGGTGCTCCGAACAGTCACCCCACGCGGCTAAGGGCGTCGTGAAGAACGGATGACGCGGCCATCACGGCGGTTCGCTCTGTCGTCGCCGTCTCGCCAGGGCCGCTGCGAGCTGCCGGTCCCACCCGTACACGTCATCGCGGAACTCGACCGAGCCGTCGTCGTCCACCCAGGCCGTCCAATACGCGAGGTACCCCGGAACGGATTTCACGAGCGGCACAGGCTCCTCCTTCACCACCGCCATCCTCTTCCGTACCGAGTCGCTGGTCCAGCGCACGGAGTCGTCGAGCAGGTACGTTGCCAGCTCGGCCGCACGGGCGACGCGGACGCAGCCGTGGCTGAATGTGCGGACGCGCTCCTGGAAGGACGCGCGCACTGGCGTATCGTGCATGCAGACGTTGAAGCGGCTCCCGAATATCGTTTTCACGGCGCCGAGGGGGTTGTCGTACCCGGGCGCCTGCTTCAATCGCAGTGTGAACGTGCTCTCGGTCATGGCCGACCAATCCACGGTGACGGGATCAACCGGTAGCAGGGCCTTCCCCGAGTCTCGGAACACGCTGATGCCGTGCCGCGCGATGTAGGTCGAGTCCTTCCGAATGAGCGGCAGGATCTCCTGAGACGCGATCGCGGGAGGGATGTCCCACACCGGGCTGAACACGAGGGCGGTGATCCGTCCACTGGCGATCGGTGTGGGCCAGTCGGGCCGACCCACGATCACCGGCATCTCCATCACCCGGCGACCATGATCTCTGACCTCGAGCGTGAACGCGGCGCTGTTCACCATCACGTAGCGCTCCCCCAGCTCCCTCGGCAGCCAGCGCCACCGCTCGAGGTTCAGCTCGATCTGGCGCACGCGCTCGGCCGCCGGAACGTTCAAGGCGGCGAGGGTGGCCGGACCCACGACTCCGTCCGTCGCGAGGCCATGGCGCGCCTGGAAGTGGCGCACGCCCTCCTCGAGGGCCGAGTCCCCGGGCGGCAGATCGCCTTCCTCGGCCAACCGGGCGCGCAGGGTGGGCACGAGGTCGTCCCCGCGCGCGATCGTTTTTCGGCCACCGCGAGCGGCCACCTCGCGGTAGCGGGCCAACGCACTCCGCAGCAGCGCGTACTGCGGTGCGGGCGGCGCGAGCTGGGCGAGCGCCTCCGGCACACGGGCTGCGTCCATCACGGTGCCGGCGGCAGCGACCAGGTCGAAGGTGGTCGGGGCCCGTGTCCACAGCGAGTTCGCGGCGGCCGGGTTGATCCGACCACGGGCCAGGTCCTCGCCAAGGGCGAGCATCGCGCTCGTGAGCCGCAGCTCGAGCTGGGCGAGGCTATCGGCCGGAAAGGACGGGCCGAGGGACCCCTCGAACCATTCGCTCTGATAGTCCTGCGGGTCGAGCCCGTCGCTCCGGACTCCGTCGATCCACTGCGCCAGCTCCCAGGCGCGGGGAGAGGGGCCCTGCTCGCCCAACCAGGCGGGCCGGTAGTCACGCTGCTGGTAGACACGCACAAGGAGGGCGTTCGGGACGCGCTCCGCCTGCAGGTGGGCTCGCAGGGCGTCGCCCACCGCCTGGGGGGCGGCGCGGCCCGGCACGCTGAGCAGGAGTATGGCGCCGACCTTCAGAGCGTTGCGCAGGGACCCTCGATGGTGGTGACTGGGCACGGCGGAAACCTAGCGATGAATCCTTCACCGCGACTTCACCCTGCCCTCAAGCATCGAGAGGCAATCTTCAGCACGTACCAGGAGGAGCCATGAGACCAGGACCCGTGCAGTTGCACCTGCAAGACATCGAGGCGCGGATGGGTGCCGTCGAGAATGCCATCGCGGCCCTCGAGGAATTGGCCCAACGGGAAGAGGAGCCCCACAACTTGGAGCATGAGATCGAGGAGCTCCAGGAGGCCTGACAAATGCTATCAGTCCATGAAGTCATGACCCTGCGGCCGGTTACCGTGACGCGACAGGCCACGATAGGGGAGTTGATGGGTGAATTCGACCGGCACGACTTCAATGCGCTTCCGGTCGTAGACGCGGGGGATGTCCTGGTCGGGATCGTCACCAAGCTGGACGTGCTGCGGGCGTTGCGCCCAGCGCCGGACCTGGACCTGCGCGGCGTGCAGACCATAGCCGGGGCTCCGGTCGAAGGAATCATGCGTCGCGGCGTGGTCACGGTCGAGCCGGAGGATCCGGTAGCGGTCGCGGCCGACCTGATGGTCGAGACCCGGTTGCGCAGCCTGCCGGTGGTGCAACGCTCCCCCGGGGCGGGTCGAGTGCTCGTGGGCATTGTGAGCCAGGGAGACCTGCTGCGCGGGTTCCGGTTTGCACTCGCCAACGAGCGGATGGCCGCGGGGCTCGAGGCGCCGGTTGGCGCGGAGGCCCGATGAACTTCGACGGCGAGATGCTGTTCCGGGATCGCGCGGATGCAGGCGCTCGGCTCGCCCAGCGGCTGACGGCGTATCGCGGGATTAATGCGCTCGTCCTCGGGATCCCGCGCGGTGGCGTCGTGGTGGCGGCAGAGCTCGCGCGCCAGCTCGGCGCCGAGCTCGACGTGATCGTGGCGCGAAAGCTTGGGTCCCCGGTTTCCGCGGAGCTTGCGATCGGCGCCGTCACGGCGAACGGCGGTCGATTTCTCAACACCGACGTCATCGAGCATTTGGACGTGTCGGAGGCCTATCTCGACGCGGTGACCAAACGCGAGCGAGCGGAGGCTCGCCGTCGCGAGGGGCTGTTTCGTGGCGCCCGGCCTGCGCCCGTCGTCGCCGGGCGTACGGTAATTCTGGTCGACGATGGTCTCGCGACGGGGGCGACGATGCGCGCGGCGGCGCGCTCGCTGCGGCAGAGCGGGGTGGGACGCCTGGTGGTGGCGGTGCCCGTGGGATCGCGGGAGGCCTGCGCCGCGCTGCGTGCCGAAGCGGACGAGCTCGTTTGCCTGCATGCTCCCGAGGACTTTGGCGCCGTGGGCGCCTACTACGAGGACTTCAGCCAGACCGAGGACGAGGAAGTCCAGCGACTGTTGCGGGATTCGGCAACGGCGACGCCAGCCTGACAGCGCACCGTCCATGAGCCTCACCCTTTTCACCGGTACGGCCAACCCGGCGCTCGGCCAGGCGGTGGCTGACGCGCTTGGCGTGCCGCTCGGGCGGGCGGACGTCAGCTGTTTTCCCGACGGCGAGCTCCACGTCGAGTTGCAGGAGACTGTACGTGGGCACGACGTCTACGTGCTCCAACCGACGTCCCCTCCCGTCGAGCGCCATCTGCTCGAGGTGCTGCTCCTCGCCGACGCTTGCCGGCGAGCCGGCGCGGCCCGGATCACCGGGGTCGTGCCGTACTTCGGCTACGCGCGCCAGGACCGGAGGGCGAGTGGGCGCGCAGCGCTTGGGGCCAGGGTGGTTGCCGATCTCATCGAAACCCGCGGGTTTGCCCGCCTCGTGGCGCTCGACCTGCACGCGCCGGCCATTGAGGGCTTCTTCTCGACGCCACTCGAGCACCTGACCGCGGTGCCGGTGCTGGTCGGGGCCCTGGGGAAGTCGCGGCCGGGCAACGGGGTCGTGGTCGCGCCCGACTTGGGCGCCACGAAGCTCGCGGGGCGCTACGCGAAGGCGCTGATGCTGCCGGTCGCCATCGTCCACAAGGTGCGCGAGAGCGGCACGGACGTGGAGGTCCGCGGCATCACGGGGGACGTCCACGATCGCTCGCCGATCATCGTGGATGACATGATCAGCACGGGTGGGACGATCGCCGCGGCGGCAGCGGCTCTCATTGCCGCGGGCTGTGAGCCCGCGCTGACGGTTGTCGCGAGTCACGCGCTGCTGGTCGGCCCCGCGGTCGGGCGGCTGCGCGCGCTGCGCTTGCGCCGGCTCATCGTGAGCGACAGCGTCACCCTGCCCGAGGTGCAATTGCCGGGGATGGAAACGGCGAGCGTCGCCCCATTGCTGGGCGACGCGCTCTCACGTCTGCATCACGATCGCTCGCTCAACGACCTGCTGGTGCACGACTGAGCCTCACAGCCGGCCTTCCGCGACGGCCCGCATGATGTCGGTTGCCGTGACGATCCCCACCAGCTCGCCGTCGTCGAGCACCATCGCGCGGTGCACGCGCTCCTTGAGCATGTAGGCGGCCGCCTGGGGCACGCTCGTGGCGGGCGTGACGGCGCGCACGCCGCGGCTCATCGCCTCTTCGACGGTGTGCTCGTTCAGCATGTCCCACTCGGCGCCTTTCAGCTCCTGGAAGCGCTCGGCAACGTCGGCGCCGGCGTCCGACCATGCATCGTTGAAGTAGGTACCCGGTGCCTCGAGCTCCTCAGCCCATTCCTCCTCCTCGGGAGTCTCAACCCCGTCCTCCTCCGCCTGCTCGGGCTGCTCGGTGGGTACGCCGGGCGTTTCGGCCTCGAACGTCAGGATATCGTTCGCGGAGATCACGCCGACCAACTTGCCTGTGGCCACGACCGGCGCGCCCGTGATGTGCCGATTGGAGAGGAGCTCCACGGCATCCCGCAGCGTGACGTCGGGGTCGAGCACGAGGACCCCGGTGGTCATGATGTCGCGGACGGTGAGCCGGCCAGGCTCCGGGTGCGACGGGCGTGCTGCCGGCGCCGCGTGAGAGCTGTGAGTCGCTTTCATGTACCGCCTCCTTGGGAAAACCGCAGCAGGGCCGCGAGGCCCTCGATCTGTTTCGCCACCTCGGCGTCGTGGATTTCGATCACGGCGGCCCCGTGCTCGCGTGCGTCCTGCATTGCCGCTCCGACGAGATCGGCCACCGGCATCGCCTCCCCCTCGGCGACGCACTCCGCATCGGAGAGGACCAGCCTTCCGGATATGGCGCACCGGAATCCAGAGCCCCGGACGTCTGGCCGAACGAGCAGGGTGCCGACCTGGTCCTGGGCCAGCGCGTGTAACGTCTCATGAACCCCGTTCGTGGCCCGCCCGCGGCCCAGGCCCTTCTGCACCTCGGCCAGGATCTCGCGCTCGACCACCGGCTCGTGAGTGGCGCGAGCCGTGCGCGCCGCGCGCGCCACAACCGCGGGCGTCAGCTCGGTGGGGTTCAAATGCGTCGTGCCGATCACCCGCTCTGCGATGGCCGGCGGCAAGGCATGCATCAGCGCCGACGCGCTCGGCCCCGGGCCCGCGACGAGGAATCCATCCGCCTCACGCTCCTGGTCCAGTCGCACCAGCCGGTCCACCACGGCCGCGACGTGGCGGCGCTCTTCTTCGCGGATCCGCCCGTGGTACTCGCGCTCGCCCCACCCCGGCCCGCCCTGACGGTCGCTGTGGAATTTCCCTCCCCGCATGGCGGGCGAATGCAGACCCGGCAGCTCGACTGCGGGGGCGTCGCCCGCCTCGACGTCGAAGAAACGCGCGTGCTCGCGATCGATCACCACTACGAGCACCCGTCCGATATCATGTTTGACGGTCGTCATATCACATCTCCTCTCCCGGTTGCGGCATGGCGGGCTTGGGCTCGGGCAACTCGGTGAGCGTCGCCTCCGTCAACAGCAGGACCCCGGCGACGGATACCGCGTTCTCGAGCGCGACGCGCACCACCTTGGTGGGGTCGATGATTCCCGCCTCCGCCAGATCTACGTACTCGGCGCGGGCGGCGTCGAATCCGAAGTTGCCGGTGCCCCCGCGCATACGATCCACCACCACTCCGCCGTCCACCGCCGAGTTCTCGGCGATCTGTCGGGTCGGGGCTTCGAGCGCACGCCGCAGGATCAACATCCCGGTCCGCTCATCACCGCCCGCCTTCTCGGCCTCGCGCTCGAGCGGCTCGATCGAGCGGAGCAGGGCGAGCCCGCCGCCCGGGACGATGCCCTCGGCGATCGCCGCCTTCGTGGCACTGATGGCGTCGTCGAACGCTTCCTTGCGGCTCTTCAGCTCGGTTTCTGAGGGCGCGCCAACCCGGATTACCGCGACGCCGCCGGCCAGTTTGGCGAGCCGCTCCTCGAGCTTCTCGCGGTCGTAGTCCGACGTCGCGTCCTTGATTTGTTTGCGCAGCTCGTCGCAGCGGCCCGCGATGGCCGCCTTCGCGCCCGCGCCGCCGATGATCGTGGTATCCTCGCGGTCCGCCACGACCCGATCGGCCTGTCCCAAGTCGTCCACGCCGACGTGCTCCAGCTTCACTCCGATTTCCTCGGCGATCACCCGTCCACCCGTGAGGATCGCCATGTCCTCGAGCATGGCCTTCCGCCGGTCGCCGAACCCGGGCGCCTTGACGCCCAGGCAGGCCAGCGTGCCGCGGATCTTGTTGACCACGAGCGTGGCGAGCGCCTCACCCTCGATATCCTCGGCCACCACGAGGAGTGCCCGCCCCAGTTTCGCGACCTGCTCGAGCAGCGGCAGCAAGTCCTTCAGGTTGGTGATCCGCTTTTCGTGCAGGAGGATGAAGGGGTGCTCGAGCACCGCTTCCATCTTGGCCGCGTCGGTGATGAAGTACGGGGACAGATAGCCACGGTCGAACTGCATGCCTCCGACGACCTCGAGAGCCGTCTCCGTGCCCTTCGCCTCTTCCACGGTGATCGCGCCGTCGGGGCCGACCTTCTCCACCGCGTCGGCGACCATGTCTCCGATCGCTGCGTCGTTGTGCGCGGAGATGGCGGCCACCTGGGCCTTCTCGCGCTTGCTCTTGACCGGGCGGGACAGCTTGCGCATCGCCTCGACGGCCACCACCAGTCCCCGGTCGAGACCCCGCTTCAGGTCGATGGCGCTCGCGCCGGCCGCCACGTTGCGCAGCCCGTCGGCGAAAATGGCGTGCGCCAACAGGGTCGCCGTCGTGGTGCCGTCTCCCACGGCGTCCCCGGTGCGTGCCGCGGCCTCGCGGAGCACCTGGGCCCCGAGGTTCTCCTCGGGATCCTTCAAATCAACTTCCTTCGCGATCGTGACGCCGTCGTTGCAGACGAGGGGCTGGCCCCACTTCTTCTCGATCAGCACGCACTTGGATTTCGGGCCGAGCGTCACGCGCACGGCATCGGCGAGCGCGGTCGCGCCGCGTAACACTTTCTCGCGTGCGGCCGCCCGAAAGATGAGCTGCTTGTGTGGCATGGCGCCTCACTCCTGTGCTGCGACGTGATGCTGAGCGACCAGGGCCACGCTCGTGGCTTGTGGACCCTTCTCACCTGGCTCTTCGTTGAACCGGACTTCCATGCCGACGTCCAGGCGATCGAACGCGTTCTCGAGCACGCTGTTCTTGTCGAAGTACAACTCGTGCCCGTCGGGCGCCTCGATGAATCCGTACCCGGCGAGCGGATAGTACTGGCTCACCCGCCCGATAGGCGGCGGCTCGTGGCGCTTCACGGCGCCGTTCAAGCGCCGAGTGTAGGCCTCGAGCCGGCGCTCGGCGGTGCGGAAGACGTCCTGTACGGCAGTGCGGAGGTCGGCGCGCGGCTGGTGGGTGATGGCGAGCTCCCCCCGGGGGAGCGTCAGGTCCAGCCGGACGCGATACTGGGCTGCGTCACTCCGGCGGCGACGCTGCGGCACTTCGACGGTCACGACGCAGTTCATGATCCGATCGTAGTGACGGGTCAGCAGGGCAACGCGATGACGGATGTCGGTCTCCCTCGCGGGGGACAGCTCCGTGTTTCGAACCGCGATACGCAGGGGTAGCATGGTCAGTTCCTCCTGGTGTACAGACGTAACTTGCCGGCAGCTACGTGAAGCTGGTCTGAGGCGCGCTGCAAGCTTCTCTTGTGGGGGAGGCGAGGAGGGCTTCGCCCGAATCTCACGACCGCTTCAGCAGGGCAGGGCGATCATGTTGTCGTAGGCTGGCTTAGTCCACGCAATGGAGGAATCGGACCATGAAGATGACCAAGACGGAGTTCAAGGCCGCGGCAAAGGACGCGATGGGACGCGCGCGCATTGCCGGGAGGCTCGCCGCACGGCGCGTCGTCGATGCGACGGATGCAGCGCTCGTCGAGGCGGGAAAGGCCGCGCGGCAGCGGCAGCGCCAGCGGGCGGCGAAGACGGCGTTCAAGGCAGCAGGGAAGGCCGCACTGGTCGCGGGAACGGTCGTGGCTGCGGCCCTGGCCGTGCGCGCCGCCCGGGCGAAGAAGGCTGCGACGTAAGCGTTAGGCTCGAGTGGCGAGCCGTGCGTTGACGTAGGCGACACACCCATCCAAGGTCGCGACCTTCGAGTAGTCGACCTCGGGGATGTCCACGTGCAGCTCCTTGTCGATCGCGATGAAGAA
>DATIXG010000042.1:0-4578 GCA_035518815.1 Gemmatimonadales bacterium
GCGCTCGACCTTCATGGTCGAGATGACCGAGTCCGCCAACATCCTCCATAACGCGACCGAGCGGAGCCTCGTTCTGATGGACGAGGTCGGCCGCGGCACCTCGACCTTCGACGGGCTGGCGCTCGCCTGGGCGATCGCGCGCCAGCTGCTCGAGAAGAACCGCGCGCTGACGCTCTTCGCCACGCACTACTTCGAGCTGACGCGCCTCGCGCTCGAGTACAAGCAGGCCGCGAACGTCCACCTCGACGCCGTGGAGCACAAGGACACCATCGTGTTTCTGCATGCGGTGGAGGAAGGCCCCGCGTCGCAGAGCTACGGCCTGCAGGTCGCGCAGCTCGCCGGCGTTCCGAAGAGCGTCGTGCGCAACGCGCGCCGCTACCTGCAGATGCTGGAAGAGGCGAGCCTGACGCGCGGCAGCCAGAGCGATCTGTTCGCCGCGGGGAAGGCCGAGGCGGAAACGCTACCGGAGCCCGACGCGTTGCGCGAGGCGCTCGACGCGATCACCCCGGACGAGCTGTCGCCGCGCGAGGCGCTGGAGCTGCTGTACAAGTTGAAACGGCTGTGATTACTGCAGGACCGCAACCCCGTTTGAAGTCGCGATATAGAGCGAATTATCGCTGACCGCGAGGCCAGAGGGAAAGGCGAGCACTCCGGGAGCGATGCCGGGCTGGAAGCCCGTCTGTCCGAGGACCCCGGCGATTGTGCTCACAACTCCCGCAGCGGAGATCTTGCGGACAATACTGTTCCCCCAGTCGGCCAGATAGACATTCCCCGCGCTGTCAACGGTGAGCGCCACCGTATAACCAAAAACCGCCGTGCCCAACGGTCCGTCTGCAACACTCGTCCCCGGACTGTTCCTCGATCCGGCAAGCGTGCTTACTACACCCGCCGGCGTTATCACCCGGATCGACTGGTCGGCAACGTAGACGTTACCGGAACTGTCGGTGGCCACGTCAGAAGGGCTTTCGAACTGTGCAGCCGCCCCCAGCCCGTCGGCGTGGCCGAAACTCCCCGCCGTGCCGGCAAAAGTGCTGACGACGCCCGCCGGCGTGATCTTGCGGATCGTGCAGAACCATTCGTCCGCCACGTAAACGTTGCCTGTGCTGTCGGTCGCCACCCCGCTTATAGAGCCGAACTGCGCCGCGCCGCCGGTCCCGTCGGCGCTGCCGAACGTGCCCCCGGCAAGGGTGCTCACCACGCCCGCTGGCGTGATCTTGCGGATGGAGTGGTTCCCGGCGTCGGCGACGTACAGGTTGCCCACAGTGTCGGTTGCTACGGCGCTTGGGGAACTGAACTGAGCCGCAGCACCGGTCCCGTCGGCGCTGCCGGTGATCCCTGCCGTGCCGGCGAACGTGCTCACCACGCCGGACGGCGTGATCTTGCGGATGGCGTTGTTCCCGCCGTCCGCAACATACAGATTGCCCAGGCTGTCGGCGGCGATCTTGTCGACGAGGAATCCTTGGAATTGGGCGACGGATCCCGCACCGTCCGCGCTCCCCGGCACAAACTCCGTGCCGGCGAACACACCTACTACGCCTTGCGGGGTGATCTTCCGGATCACGCTGTTGGTCGGATCGGCGATGTAGACGTTGTCGGCGCCGTCGACGGTCACTCCCATCGGATATTCGATTACAAAATCTATGGCGGGAATAGGCCATTGGTCGGTTATTAGCCCATGAGGCACCACCGCGAGCGTTCTCACTGAGCCCGTAGGACTGATCTTGCGGATCGCATACCCCGTCGTGGAATCCTGCCAGTCGGTCACATACACGTTGCCCAGGCTGTCGACACCGATACCGACCGGGTTGAAAAATTGAGCCAGCGGACCAACCCCGTCGAAGGTGCCGAAGTTCCCCGGAGTCCCCGCGAGCGTGCTCACCACGCCCGCCGGGGTGATCTTGCGGATCGTTCGGTTGTTCGCGTCGGCCACGTATACGTTGTCCATGCCGTCGATGGCGAGGGCGTAGGGCCAGTCGAAGCGTGCGGCCGCTCCCGCTCCGTCCGCGCTGCCGCAGGATCCGATCGCCCCGGCAAAGACGAGCAGCTGTCCGGCGGCAGTCAGCTCGCGGATCACGCAGTTTCCCGAATCGGCCAAGTAGACATTGCTCTTGCTGTCGACTGCGATACCGAAGAGCGGCCCAGGGGTGGTTCCCGATAACTCAGCCAAGGTGGTCACGAGCCCCGCCGGCGTGACCTTGCGGATATTGCCGTTGCTGACGGTGCTGCCGGCGACAGACAAGGTGATAGGGTTGCTGTCGGCGACATACAAGTTGCCCGCCGCATCGATCGCCATGCCCACCGGGTTGGTGAAACGCGCCGCGGCACCGAGGCCGTCGGCGGTCCCGTACAACTTCGGCACCCCGGCGAGGGTGCTCACCATGCCCGTGGGATCGATCTTGCGGATCGTGCGATTTCCGCTGTCGGCCACGTAGACGTTGCCAGTTTTGTCGGCGAGCACACCCTGCGGAATGAAGAATTGCGCCGCGGCGGTGCTTCCGTCCACGGTGCCCGGGCCCCCCATGTTTCCGGCGAAAAGCGCGAGCGTGGTCGCGCTGTAAGGCGCGCAAGCGATCTTTACATTGGTAACGTCACTCGGCGGTATCCCCAGAAATGAGTCGCCCGTCAGATTTCCGGATCCGTTGCCGACCGTGCAGTTCTGCCCGGTCGGCTGGGCGAGGACCGTGACAGAATAGCCCGCATTGGCCGGAATCTTGGTCGGGAACGTGAATCTTCCCTCTGCGCTCATCGTCAGCGAATCAGCGCCATTGTTCTGCAGAACGACGGTGCCGCTTAATCCCGAGACATTTCCGCCCACGGCGAGAAACACCGTGGGAGCGGGCGGGACGGTGGCGCTTACACCGGTTCCGACGCTGGAACTCGGGCCTCCTCCGCCACCGCAGTCGGCGAGCATCGCGCACGCCAACACCCCGAACGCGCCAACGCTCCACACGCGGCTCCCATTCATCCCCTTCTCCAGGTGCGACTTGTAAAGAAATCTTATCGCACCTAGAGAGCCGATCGAATCGGGCAAACCCGACAGTTCGTGTAGGGCGACTACGACGTGCTGTAGAGCGGCGATCGGCGACGACGTACGGGGGTGACCAACACTCAATCGACTACCTCGCCGGCAGGACGATCCGGAACAGGCTGCCCCTGGACTCCTCGCTCTCCAGCTCGATGCGGCCGCCGTTCGCCGCGACCGCCCAGCGCGCGATCGCGAGGCCCAGCCCCGCGCCCGGCGAGTTCCCGTTGCAGCCGGCGTCTCCGCGGTAGAAGCGCTCGAAGACGCGCTCGCGATGCGCGGGCGCGATGCCGGGGCCCGTATCCTGCACTTCGATATGGGACTCGCCGGACCCGTTCGCCCGCGCGCGCACCAGGATCGCGCCCCCGGGAGGCGTGAACTTGATCGCGTTGTCGAGGAGGTTCATGAGCCCGAGCCGGAGAATGGCCGGGTCGCACGCCGCCTCCACCCGGGCGCCGGGCTCGACCTCCAGCGTCTGGCGCTTTTCTTCCGCGAGAACGCGCAGATTGTCGGCGACGCTCCCCGCGAACGAGGAAAGCTCCACCACCTCGCGCTCCGCCCGCGCCGCGCCGGAGTCGGCGCGCGTCAGCACAAGAAGGCTGTCCACGACGTGCGTGAGCCGGCGCACCTCCTCGAGCATGCTGCCGATAACCTCGCGGTAGGCGCCCGCGTCGAGCTCTCGCTGCAGCGCGACCTCGCCCACGCTGCATATCGCGGTCAGCGGCGTGCGCAGCTCGTGCGACGCGTCCGCGGTGAACCGGCGCAGCCGCTCGAAGGAATCGCACAGGCGCGAGAGCGTGTCGTTGAACACCGTCGCGAGGCGCCCGAACTCGTCCTGGGGATTGGCGACGGGCAGCCGCTCGCCGAGGCGATCCGCGGTGATCTCCCTCGCCTTGTCGGCCATGGCGCCGACGGGGGCGAGGGCGCGCCCGGCGAGGAAATAGCCTCCGGCGATCGCGAGCGCCGCGGCCAGGGGAATCCCCGCCGCGAGGATCAGCACCAAGGTCCATATCGCGTCGCGCCGCGCGCCCTCCACGACCGCCGCGGCGATCGTGTAGCCTGGCGCGGTGACGACCTGCACCCGGTACCAGCGCCCGTCCGGGCTCTTCCAGGACTCGGGTGCCGTTGAGCCCGGGAGGGCGCGGGCGAGCTCCGCGCGCTCCCAGCCCTCGGTCTCGTGGAAGACCTTTCCGCCCGCGACCACCCGAAACAGCCCGATCCCCGATTCGGTGGGCAGCTCCTGGATATCCTCCGGCTCGTTGTGATAGGTCCAGTCGATCGTCTCCAGCGCTCGGGCCAGCTGGCGGTCCACTCCGGCGAAGAGGCTTCCCCTCACGAATACGAATATTCCGGCGGAGAAGAGGCAGACGATGAGCGTCAGCGCGCCCGCGTGCCACAGGGCGAGGCGGGCGCGGACGCTCAGCCGGGGTCTGCTCATGGCCGTCTCTCGCCCAGGACGAACCCCAGGCCGCGGATCGTGTGCAGGAGCTTTTTCTCGAACGGATCGTCGATCTTGCGGCGCAGCCGCACCATGGTCACATCGATCACGTTGTCGA
>DATIXG010000043.1:0-16844 GCA_035518815.1 Gemmatimonadales bacterium
CCGGAGATCATCCAGGGCATCGGCATCGCGGTGAAGGCGGGGCTCACCAAGGCGCAGTTCGACGCGACGATCGGCATCCACCCGACCGCGGCCGAGGAGTTCGTGACGCTCCGGGAGAAAACCCGCTAGGTCCGGCCGGCTAGTCCAGCCGCGCGCCGGTGAACGCGATCACCGGCCCCCACTTCTTCGACTCGCGCGCGATCAGCGCACCGAACTCCTCCGGGGTTCCGCCGCCCGCCTGGATCCGGTTGCGGACCAGGATCTCGCGGACGTCCGGCGCGGCGAGCGCGTCGTTGATCTCGCGGTTGAGCTGCAGGACGATTTCGCGCGGTGTGCCGGCCGGGGCAAGGATCCCGTTCCAGCCGTCGGAATCGAAGCCGGGGAGGCCCGACTCGGCCACCGCCGGCACGTCGGGCATCAGCGAAAACCGCTTGCTGCTCGAGATTCCGATCAGCTTCACCCGGCCGCTCTGGACGTGCGGCAGCAGCACCGCCGGCGGCAGGAACGCGGCCTGGACGTCGCCGCTCGCCACCGCCGTCGCCGCGGGCACCGCGCCGTTGTAGGGGATGTGGATCATGAACACCTTCGCTTCCGACTTCAGCAGCTCCATCGTGAGGTGCGAGCCGCTGCCGTTCCCGAGCGAGGAGTAGTTGAGCTTGCCCGGCTGTTTGCGCGCCGCTTCGATGAGCTCCTTCACGCTCGAGATCCCGCTCGCCGCGCTGACGCCGAGCACGAACGGCTGTCCGCCCATCAGGATCACCGGCGTCAGGTCCTTCTGCACGTCGTAGGAAAGCTTGGAGTAGAGGAACGGCGCGTACGCGAGCGGCCCGTTGAAGCTGTAGATCAGCGTGTAGCCGTCGGGCGCGGCCCTCGCGACCTCGCCGACGGCGACCGTGCCGCCGGCCGCGGGCCGGTTTTCGACGATGACCGGCTGGCCGAGCCGGTCGCGCAGCTTCTCGGCGACCGCGCGCGCCGGGATGTCGAGCGAGCCGCCGGCAGCGGCGGAAACGACGAGCCGGACCGGTTTCTGCGGCCACGTCTGGGCCGGGGCGGCGGCGGCTGCAACCGACGCCGCGAGCGCGAGCGCGAGGCGGAGTCCGTTCTTCATGTCTCTTCCTCCCTGGCGCGAACGAGGATAGCGCATCGCGTGGGCCGGAAACGAAAAAGCCCGGTCGCCCGGGCTTTCGAGGGAGGCGGAACTAGTCCCGCTTCAGGCGATCGGCTTGATATTCGATGCCTGCTTGCCTTTGGCGCCGTCGGTAATGTCGAACGAAACGCGCTGGTTCTCCTTGAGGGTCTTGAAGCCACCCCCCTGGATTTGCGAGAAGTGGGCGAAGACGTCCTTGCTGCCGTCATCGGGCTTGATGAAGCCGTAACCTTTTTCCTCGCTGAACCATTTCACGATACCTGTGCTCATTGCGTAACTTTCCTTGACTTGAATGAATTGACTGAATGGATTGAATGAGAGCCTTGCGGCCCACTTGCGAGAACTCAAGGGAAATGACGTTAGACCTGGGGTACCGCGGACTGCGGCATCGACGTGACCAGCGGCTTTCGGACTTGAGCGTTCTTGCAGCGCGCTATATACCGTCCCGGGCCCGATCGGTCAAGGATTTTCTTGACCCGGCGGGCGGGCCGCGGAGCCACCGTCGCGCGGGCAGTAGAATCGACGCTTCACACGGGCCTGTAGCTCAGTCGGTCAGAGCAGGGGACTCATAATCCCTTGGTCCCTGGTTCGAATCCAGGCGGGCCCACTCTTCTTTCAAGCACTTGCAACTGCGTCGCTCGGACATCGCTCACCTTTGCGTGAGTTTTGCGTGAGCTACGCGACCGACAGCCGGCGCAGCACGACGAGCTCGGGTTGCCGACGGTCGGATTCGCACACGCGGTTCGCGGCTTCGATGAGCTTCGAGAGCTCTGCTGCGGAGTAGTGCGTGGTGATCCGGCCGGAGCGATGGCCGAGCAGATCCTGCCGATCCTCGAAGCTCACACCGGCTGCCCGCAAGCGACGGCCGAACGTGTGCTTCAGGTCATGGACGCGAGCCTGCGGCAGTGCCGAAGCCAGCCGGGCGGTCCGCCAGCCGGTGCTCAACATCCGCGCGATCGGCTTCTTCCGATAGGCAAAGACGTAGCCGGCATGCTTGCCGCGTTGCGCCTCGACCACCGACGCCGCGATCTTGTTGAGCACAACCAGCCTGTCTTCGCCGTTCTTCACCTGCTGACCCGGAATGATGAACACGGAAGTGCCGAGCTCGGGGACCTTGACTTCCCATTCCCAGCGCAGCCCGCACACCTCGCGATCGCGGCAGCCGGTATTGACCGCGAAGAGCGCCATGGCCGCGAGGTGGTCGGGTAGAGCCTTGAAAAGCCGCGCTTGCTCGTCCCAGTTGAGCGGATAGGGCTGGCGTTTGTTTACATCGGGCAGCATCCGAATCCTTGGCGCCCTGTCGAGCCAGGTCAGGCCGTGCTCGTCGATCCACTCGGCGGTGGCGAGGTTCAGGATGCGTCGCACCACCTTCAGCCCGTGGTTGATCGTGCCGGCCGTCACGCCCTGCCGCCGCCGCTTCTCGATCCACGGCTGCAGCGTCCCGGTGTGAAGCTTGTCGAGTGTGATCTGGCCGATCGACGGCATGAGCATCTTGAGCCGCTGGATGTCGCTATCGAGGCTTCGCTTGTGCTGGTTCTCGAGCACGAACTTCGCCGCCGCTGATTCGAACGTCCGGGCGGGCCTTACTCCGTAGATGCTGGCATTGCGGATCTCCTGCGTGCGGCGGGCGAGGAAGCGCTCGGCTTCTTCGAGGCAACCCGTGCCAGCGCTCTCGCAAACTCGCCGTCCTTCGATGCGTTTGTCGACGTGCCAGACGCCGCCGCGTTTGACGAGGCCTGGCGCTTTCTTGCGTCCCATATCGAAGCTCCTTTCGCTCGACCGGGACGCCCGTTGCGGGACTTATGTTGCTCTGCCCACGCGTCCAGTTCAAGTCGGTCGAATGCCACGCCCTGGGTGCCGATCGGGATCTCGACGAGATCGCGTCGGACCTCAGCGTTGAAGCGGTTGCGGTCCATGCCGAGGTAGGTCGGCGCGTCGCGAAAGCGGATGAAGCGGGGGAGGATTTTCATGGCGGCTCCTCATCGGCCTAAATAGTTCGAGGTAACTTGACCGCGGCCGTGGCCGAGCTCGAGCGAGATCTCGAGCCGCACCCGCTCGTCGATCGAGCGCTGCTCGGGCGTGAGCTGCTTTTTCGTCGGACCGCCCCGCGACGGACACTGCCAGCCGGCCTTCTCGAAGTAGCGCGTCTGGGCGTAGCGGTGCCGCAGGCCGTGATTCCCGTTCAGCCCGGCGCGCTGGCACTCCGCCTTGTAGGCGTTGAGCTGCTGCTTGTAGTTGGAGACTGAGGGGATCAGGCTTGCCCCGGCGGCGAGCGTCTTCGCCTCGTTGAGGACCGCGCGTTGCTCCTCAGTCCGGATCGGCAGGACGCGCTCCCGCCCGCCCTTGGTCCAGGACTGCCTGAGCCGAAGGGCGTTGCCCTCGTCGGCCCAGGCCGGGCGGATCTTGATCGCCTCCTCCCGCCGCAGCCCGAACGCCTCCTGCAGCCGCAGCGACATCGCCACGTACGGCGAGCGGACCCGGTCGAGCTGACCCTGGTCGAGGTCCTTGCCCTTGTCCCGGTTGGTGACGTACTGGCGCCGCTCGATCCCGTAGGCGTCGTTGTCCCGGGCGACCACGTTCGGTTTCCCGATCTTCTCGGCCCACCAGCGCAGGACCGAGAGCCGGTTCTTGAACGTGCCGGTCGAGATGCCTTCTGCCTTCCAGCGCTCGACCAGGGCCTCGACGTGCTTGGGCTTCAAGCTATCGGCCCGCATGTGCCGGAACCCCATCTCGTGGAGCTGGTTGGCGAACAAGGAAAGCATCCGCTCCCGGTCGGCCTGGGTAGCGTAGCTGCCGTCGCGGTTGCGACGGCAGAGCTGCTTCAGCTGGTAGTTGAGATCGCGCATAACCCCTCCTGCTTGACTTCAGTCCGGGTCTTCGTGTCTCGTTCCATCTCGTGCTGCGTCGGTGTAATCGCTCTGGTAAGTGTTTCTGTCCGTCCCACCGGCCGTGGCCAGGCGAGAACCTCGAGGGACACGGGACACCACTCCCGTAGAGTGCAGGTGCTCGGATGAGCTCGAGCTGCCGCCGCTGCACGTCGGCATTGGCTGCCGGTGCGCGCCTCGAGGAACGAGAGCTGCCGCATCGGGGCCCATTGACCCAGGGGCCGAGGAGCGCCGGTGAGGGCGCGGATCGATTGCCGTCCAAGTGGACGACGTGGAGGCTTTGCGCCTCCCTCTTGGGTGATGTGATGGGGCCGCGAGGCCCCGTCACTTGACTCCCCACGCTGAACCGCGTCGGCGAATCCCTGCAAACGCAGGGACTTGCTCGCGTCGTCACTGACAGGTCAGTGACGACGCTCGCCGGCGGCGGTGGTGCGGTGGCGTGGTCGGGCGAGCGGTGAAGCTCGGCTCAGATCACGCGGGCATCAGTCGCCGCAGGCTCTCGCGGAGCGGTGCACACATCGGGACGACGACCGTGGCGAAGCTCGAGGCCTTGCCAGTCGTCTCTCTGGATGCCGGTCGAGCCGACATCCCAAGTGGCGCCGTGGGAACTGCTTGGCGCGCTCTACTTCTGCGTGATCGGGGTCCTCCAGGGACTTCCCGATCGCCGATGACAGGCCCGCGTATCGTCGAGCGATAACGCGGCCAGACTCAGGGTGCTGCTTCTCCTACTTCTCGTCGCGCCCGGACTTGCCGGGGCGTTCACTCCAATGCGCGTATCGGGCGCCGCGCCTGGGTATCTCAACCCAGGGACCCCTGAAGGGCCTCGCACGAATCACCGCCTGGTGGGCTTGATCCCGTGCACTCAGGAAACGCGTGAAGTGTAGCCCGGCTCCGAGCCGAACAAACACCCGGAAAGAGGGGGGTAAATACGGGGCTTTCTGGTGCTGAGCGTCAGCGAAGGCACGCGGGGCACCATCCCAACCATGAGGCCACCCGGAACACGTTGCGGCGCTCAGCGGCGGGGGCACGAAGTCGTCGCAGCCGAAGATGCGCCGGCGCTCCGTTGACGCGGCTTAGCCAATCTTAAGCCGCCTAAGCCTACGCTGCGTCGACGCAGCAACCGACGACGAGGATCTCTTTCCCTTGCCACGAGTCTGTCCGCTCGACGGACAGGGCGAACCGGTGCAGATCAGCCACGCCGCAGGAAGATGGCGGCTGCGAACAATCCCTGGCGCGCGTGGGCATCGAACTCGGCTCCAAGCGGGTCGGCGCGATGACGTTCGGTCGTGTCCCGTGACGTGGTGTACGAGTCGTGATTCTCGTAAGGTCGGGAACTGTGCTCAGCTCATCACGGCGGAGAGCCTCGCAGGTTGATTGTCGCCCAGTGCCTGCAACCCTTCAAACTGCAGGTACCGGCGCTGCAATTGCCATTCGTCGTTCTGCTCGAGCAGCAGCGCCCCGACCAGACGCACGATCGCAGCCTCGTTCGGGAAGATGCCCACGACGTCGGTGCGTCGCTTGACCTCGGCGTTCAAACGTTCCAGCGGATTCGTGCTGTGAATCTGCAGTCGGTGCGCCTTGGGGAAGCTCAAATGCGCGAGGACGTCGGGTTCGGATTTGTCCATGAGCGCGCAGATCTTCGGGAAGCGCTCCCGGAGCTGATCGGCGACCGCCCGCCACTGTCGACGCGCCTCGGGCTCGCTCTCCTGGGCGAAGACGGTGCGGATGAGGGCGGCGACCATCTGACGCTGACCCTTGGGCACGTGGGCGAGCGCGTTTCGCATGAAGTGCACGCGGCAGCGCTGGGAGGTCGCCTTCAGCACCTTGGCTGCTGCGGCCTTCAGGCCCTCGTGGGCATCGGCGATCACGAGCTTCACCCCGCGCAAGCCCCGACGCGTCAGCGAGCGCAAGAAGTTCGTCCAAAAGGGCTCGGCCTCCGAGGCGCCGACGCTCATGCCAAGGACTTCGCGTTGCCCGTCGGTATTGACCGCGACGGCGATTATTACGGCCACCGAGACGATCCTCCCGGCTTCGCGCACCTTCACGTAGGTCGCGTCAATCCACAGATACGGCCAGTCGCCTTCGAGCGGGCGGTTCAAGAAGGCCCCGACCCGCTCGTCGATCTCGGCGCACAGCCGCGAGACCTGGCTCTTCGAGATCCCGCTCATGCCCATCGCCTTGACCAGCTCGTCGACCGAGCGGGTGGACACGCGCTGGACGTAGGCTTCCTGGATTACCGCCGCGAGGGCCTTCTCCGCTGTCCTGCGCGGCTCCAGGAACCCGGGGAAGTAGGTCCTCTGACGAAGCTTCGGGATCTTCAGCTCGACGCTTCCGGCACGGGTGTCCCAGGCGCGGTCGCGGTAGCCGTTTCGGCTGTTCGCTCGATCGGGGCTTCGCTCGCCGCAGGCGGCGCCGCAGCGCCCCTCGACGTCCATCTCCATCATGCGCTGGGCAACGTACTGGATCATCTCGCGCAGCAGGTCGGCGTCGGCCCCCTTCTCAGCGAGCTCGCTCAGTGCCATGCTTGGCTTGGTCATCGTGCTTCTCCTCAAGGTTGAAGGTGTCGCAACCCAACCTTAATCGAGAACACGATGGCCCCCTTCGGGGTCGCCGCCGGGATCAGCGCTTCGCTTCGCCTACGGCTCCGCTACGCGCCGATCCCGACGATCCTTCGTACACCACGTCCAGGGACGCAAACTGACGTTCGCAGATTGCCTCGCTTCGGTCGCTTGACAAATTGCCCCCCCCCCCTGAATAGTCTCCGCCCACGGCATCGCGCCTGGCTGAGCAGTCGATTCAGTTTGGGGCAGCGACGCAGCGCTTCATATTGGGGTCCAGGGGAGAGGGAGTGCAGTTCGCGCCGATCGGCCGCGAGGAACTGATCTGGCTCGTCGGGAGCCTGTGCCAGATCCATCGGCAGCCGCGGGATCCGGCGCTTGCGCTCCAGCGCTTACGGCCGACGTATTCTCTTAAGACCCTGCACGAGCCGTCTCTTGTGGCGCGTGTTCTCACTCTGCTGTAAGTTGCACTCATGCTAATTCCTGTTTCGTTTTCCGGGTCGAACACCCATCCTAACGCGCTATGACTGAGCTCAAAGACTCGCACAGACGGTCATTACCCACGAAAGACCGCCGCCTCCTGGCTCTGCAACTGGGCATCGTGTGGTTTGTGTTGAGTTTGGCGCCCAGTGGAGCTTCAGCCGACCGGGCATTGCAGCGGGTCGATCTGGTCCAAGCGACACCAGGCGGTGCGGTGGAGGGGAGAATTATCCCGATGCGGGTCGAGCCCGGCATGCTGGAGAGAACCTTCCTGGCCGTCGGCAACAGTCATGATCGATGGGTCGCTTCATTTTGCGCTGCGGTCTTACCTCTCAAAGGTCGAGACTACGAACGGTTCGTGCGCCTCGTGCGCGAGGAGACGGTAGGGGTCGAACGTGACAGCAAAGGACGAGATCTAGCCATGAAGGAGTCCCTGCAGCGATACACGAATAATGAAACGCGGCCGAGAGCATTCCAGTGCCTGGAACATGCTGGCCAGACAGCATCGCCTGTGACTCAGTTCGACCTCTATCTGATTGCTCAGAGTTTGGGTCAACGGCCGCCGACGAACCCGTTCAGCTGGCTCAGGAAAGCCGCGGATGGCTCGCAGCCGATGGCGCAATATTTGATGGCGGAAGGGATTCTCAACCAGGCGCATAACGACCGTCTCCGCGAGGTTATCCCCGTCGGAGAGCACGATAGGATTCAGCTGTTTCACTCCTATCTCCGATCGGCGGCGCGAAACGGGGTCCCTCAAGCTCAGTATCTACTAGGCACCTTGTATCTGGGAGGTACAAAATGGGGAACGGCGTTCGTGAACGTCCCACAAGGCATCGAGTTGCTCAAGCGCGCAGCGAGCCAGTCGCAGAACCCCGACTCTCGGGACTGGGCCGCGAGTAAGCTAGGAGAAGCATACTTCAGCGGAAAACTCGTCCCTCAGGACTATCGCGAGGCCTTTCGCTGGTACAGCGTCGTTCCCTGGGAACGAACCGAGCGCTGTACCGGCTTCGGGCACGTCCGTCACCAACTGGGGTTGATGTACCGCGATGGTCTCGGCGTCGCGCGTGATCCTGAGAAGGCTGAACAGTATCTCCGCGGCAGTCCTGCCGCATGCCCATGACTCGCTGGGAGTTGAGGCAGCCCATTCTGTCCTCATACGCGCGAAACTGAATTCAAGGAGCAGCCACAGTGGCGACTATTCCACAGAGTGCGATCACGGCAATGCGTGGAACACCCCTTCTCAACGAGCTCCGTGGCGGATATCACTTCTTGAGTAGCGCAGAACTATCCAACTATGAGGCTCAGATCTACCAGAAGCTTTCTAGCTTTCCAACAGTCGGAACGCTAAGCACTTTCGCTTATCAGGCCAATACAGCCCAAGCCTTCGATGCATGGAAGGACGCTGTCAACCTGGGCGATATCGCGAGTCTAGACGTTACGTTGAACCCGGATACAGGCATCTTGTTCGCGGCCGTCAGTAGTCTCGTTGGCATCGTCAACGGCGTACCCACGCCGCTCGGCGGGGTCATGGTTTCGTTAAACGATGGCAGGCGCCTCGTCCTGATGACAGTCAACGATACGACGAGTGCTGACTACTTCAATCCCGGTAATGGAGGATTCTGGCTTCTCTTGCACGAAATCGGGCACGCGCTTGGCCTAAATCACTCCTTTGCGGAGGGTACAAAACCTGGGGTCTCAACTGAGACAGAAAGCTTTCAGTTCACTGTAATGTCGTACTCTCCCGGGCCATTTCCATACCGGCCTGTCATGCCTCAGCTATATGACCTAGGTGTTGCACAGTTAGATGCTGCGCAGGGTACCCAAGCTCCGATGTATGGCAAGAACACGACGACTCGTGCGGGCGATGACAGCGTATACCGGTTCTTGAGCGGCCCAGGTAACCCAGTAACGTACGATGCGAACGGTCAAACCTTTCGAGGCGACGCGTCGGTAAGGTTCACGATTTGGGATCCATCGGGTCTTCGGGACCGGATCGACGCCTCGGCGCTGGCTTCCCCTGTTCGGATCGATCTGAATCAGGCGGCGTTCAGCAGCATCTTCAGCCCCAACGACCTATCCATTGCATACGGCGCGGAAATTGAAGATGCAACCGGTACTGCGTACGCGGATACACTGATTGGAAACGAACTGGGCAACCGACTCGAGGGAGGGAGGGGAAATGACGACTTGCTCGGGCAGGCAGGGAACGATATCTACAAGTTCGATACGAGCCAAGGTGATCTCGGCGTAGACACGATCTCCGACTCAGGAGGCGATGGTCAGATTAGCGTTGACGGACAGATTCTTGCCGGTAGCAGCACACCTACCGTCTCGGCCCTCTGGGAGGACGCGCAAGGGTATAGCTACTACTTCCTACCTGACACCAACGGAGTGGGAACGCTTTACATCACCGGGACGAACGGCATCCGGATCAACGTCCTGAATTTCAATAACGGTCAGCTCGGCATCAATCTCGCTGGAGTTCCGCAAGCGTTCGTCCCGCAAACAACTCTCGCGCTCGACGGCGACCTCTCCCCCGAGGATGTGGATCCTGTCACCCCAGGCACTCAGATCGGCTATGACCCTCTTGGGAACGTGCGCGTGCTCGCAGGGGCCGCGGAACCTAACCGCGCCGACACCATCTTCGACAGCGGTGGCTCCGACCTGATTCTGGCCAAAGGCGGCAATGATCGGATCGACGCGTGGCGTGGAGGGGACGACCGCCTCGACGGAGGGGCAGGCAGCGACGATATCGGGGGTGGCCCGGGTCGCGACGTCGTGATCGGTGCAGCCGATCCGGATGTCCTGACCGGCAGTGCCGGAGACGACTTCGTCTATGGCGGGAGTGAGATTGCTCTCGGCGACCTTTACTCGGTCGGTGAAACGCAATCAGCGTCCGGTCAAAAGGGTGACTGGGCAGACGGCGGGACCGGTGACGACATCGTCGCCGGGGATGCAGGTGACGATGCGCTCACCGGTGCAGCGGGGGGCGACGTTCTGTTTGGCGGCGGCGGTGCCGACAATATCTTCGGTGATCTCGTGCCGACTGCCGTACCGCTCGACTGGACCATCACGCGGGTGGTCGACCAGCAACCCGACATCACCTACTACCGAGTGGTGTTCTCTTCGCAGGTCTTTGCCGCCGAGGATCCGGTAGGCGGAGCGGACTCGCTCTACGGTGGTGCCGGCGCCGACTGGCTGTTCGGTGGCAAGGGGGATGACTACGTCGACGGCGGCGCCGAAGACGATGTGGCGTTTGGCGAACAGGGCAATGACACGGTAGTCGGTGGGAGCGGCGCAGATGCGCTCTCCGGTGATTCGGCGGACGACCCTGCCAACCCCGATGATCTGGCGGGCAGCTTGCACGGCGCGGATTACCTCGCGGGCGGGGCCGGCAATGACCGACTGCTCGGAAACGGCGGCGACGACTGGCTCTTCGGGGAGGACGACAACGATGACCTCCACGGGGACGACGCCAAGACCCCAGGCCAGTATCACGGCGCCGATTACCTCGACGGCGGAGCGGGCGCTGACAACCTCTGGGGAGGCGGCAAGGACGATGTCCTCATCGGCGGTACCGGCAATGATCACTTGGAAGGTGATTACGCAAACCTCGATGGCCAGTACCACGGCGCCGACCGGCTGGAAGGTGGCGACGGCGATGATGAACTGCTCGGCCAAGGCGGGGCCGACGAACTTTGGGGCGGCGCGGGCAATGACACGATAGTCGGGGACGGGCCCGGCGTCCTCGCGCAGTACGAAGGGGCAGACTGGCTCTTCGGTGAGGATGGCGCAGACACGCTCGACGGCAACGGCGGCGACGATTATCTCGACGGTGGCATCGGCGATGACTCTCTGCAAGGAGGGGCCGGCAAGGACACGCTCGTTGGTGGACCAGGTGCCGACACAATGGATGGCGGTGCCGGCGACGACGTCTTGGTCGTCGATGGGGCGGACACGATCGTCGATACGCAAGGGAACAACAAGATCGTCTTCAGCGGGGCGTCGGGCCCGAGCGCATTCTCGTTGAACCTCGTCGCCGGCGGCCCCGGCATCCAGTACCTCACGCTTACCGACACGGCCAACGTAACTGTGGCGATCCAAGGAGGGTTGCTCAGCGCGGTCGGTACGTTCGAGTTTGTCGGCGGAGCACAAGCCAGCCTCCGCACCCTGCTCGCCACCGCGCAGGTCAGCCAAGGGTTCGCGATCAGCGGCACCGCCCAGGCCGACACGATGTACGGCGCAAGCCTCGGCGATACCCTCGACGGCATGCAAGGCGATGACGTGCTGGACGGAGGCGCGGGCGCCGACACGCTGCTCGGCGGCGAAGGCAACGACACGTACCTCTTCGGCTACGGCGACGGCGCCGACACGATCGACAACACCGATCCCGGACCGACCGCCATCGACACACTGCGGTTGTCGGCGGGCGTCGCGACCACCGACGTCGTCCTTACCCGCAACGCGGACAACCTCCTCGTCCAGCTGAGGAACAGCTCCGACCAAGTGACGGTGCTCAACCACTTCACCACCGCGCCGATCGACCGGATCGTCTTCGACGACGCGACCACCTGGGACCAGGCGGCGATCGCCGCGCACCTCGTGAGCGCCCTCACCGCCGGCCCGGACAACTACACCGGCACCTCCGGCAACGATTACATCCAGGCCCTGGCGGGCAATGACACGGTGCAGGGCGTCGGCGGCGACGACTACATCGACGGCGGACCCGGCTTCGACAATCTGTACGGGGGTCTCGGCAATGACGTCATCGTGGGTGGCGCGGACGGCGACAACCTCTACGGCCAGGCGGGCGACGACGTCTTGAACGGTGGTGCCGGCACCGACTACCTCGACGGGAGCACGGGCAACGACACGTTCGAGTTCGTGCGCGGCGGCGATCAGGACAACGTCAGCGCCCTCGACACCGGCATCGGCGCGGTCGACAAGCTGAAACTCGGCGCTGACATCCTGCCAGGGGACGTCCTGCTCCGGCGCGACGCCAACTCTCACCTCATCGTCAAGGTGAACGGCACTGCGGACCAGGTCACGATCCTGCAGCACTTCACCAGCACGAATTACGCCATCGATCAGATCGTGTTCGACAACGGCACCGTGTGGGACGCGACGGTCATCAACGCCAAAGTCCTCGAAGGCACCGCCAACGCGGATTACCTCGTGGGCTACGCGAGCGACGACACACTCACCGCGCTCGCGGGCAACGACACCATCCTGGGCCAGGACGGGAACGACTCGATCGATGCTGGGGCCGACAACGACTCGGTCCAGGGCGGAGCGGGTGACGACTCGCTGCGCGGCGGGACCGGCACCGACACGATGTATGGCGATGCCGGCAACGACACCTACCTCTACGATCTGGGCGACGGCACCGACACGATCTACAACAACGACGCCTCCACCCTCACTACGGACAAGCTCGTCTTCGGTGCGGGGATCCTGCCGGCAGGGGTCACCCTGACCCGGACCAACACTAACTTCCAGGACCTGTGGATCCGATTCGTCGGCGCGAGTGGCGACATCACCCTCCCTGACTACTTCACCACCGGCAGCACGGGCGCGCTCGACGAGATTCGCTTCACCGCGGATTCGGCGACGGTGTGGACGGTCGCCGGCGTCAAGGCGATGCTGCTCGCGGCGAACGACAACGCGAACCTGCTGTACGGATACGACACCGCCGACACGATCGACGGTCTTGGCGGCGACGACACGATTCACGGCTTCGCCGGCGGCGACACGCTATTCGGCGGTGCCGGCAACGACAATTTGCGCGGTGAGACCGGCGACGACACGATCGACGGCGGGGTCGGCGACGACACGATCTACGGGAACGACGGCGCCGACCTCCTGACCGGGGGCGCAGGCGCCGACTTCCTCTACGGGGAGGAGTTCGATTCCCCATACGAAACCGCCGGCGCGGACACTCTCGACGGCGGTGCCGGCCGGGATACGCTGGCGGGGCGTCGGGGCGACGACACGTACCGCTTCGGGCGCGGCTACGGCCACGATGTGGTGGACGAGACCGCAAACTCCGACGGCGTCGATACGCTGCGCTTCAATGCCGGAGTCCTGCCGGCCGACGTCGCGCTGTACCGCCACGGCGACGATCTCGTTGCGACGATTGCAGCCGACCCGGCACAAGCCTGGGTGTCGCAGTACTTCACGCTCGCCAACAAGCCGATCGAGCAGATCGTGTTCGACAACGGCACGGTCTGGGACACGGCCGCGATCGCTTCGCGCGTGATCTCCGGCACTCAGAACGCGATGAGCGGGACGGCCGGCAACGACACCTTCGTGGTCGATCACGTGCTCGACACCGTCACCGAGGGTGCCGGCCAGGGCACCGACACGATCCAGAGTTCGGTCACCTATACGTTGCCCGCCAACGTCGAGAACCTCACGCTGACCGGCGCACTGGACGTCGACGCCACCGGCAACAGCCTCGACAACGTTCTCACCGGGAACGCTGGGGAGAATCGACTCACCGGTGGCGCCGGCAATGATACGTTGAGCGGCGGGGCAGGCGACGACACCTACGTCATAACGCCCGCGAGCGATACCGACACGATCGTCGAGGCGGTGGGCGGTGGCATCGATACCGTGATCGCCGACTTCAGCTATACGCTCCCTGCCAACGTCGAGAACCTCACCGTCCAGAGCGGATACGTATTTGCGCTCACGCTGACGGGCAACACGCTCAACAACGTTCTCACCGGCCGGTCCGGATTCCTGGCCGACATTTTTGACGGCGGCGCGGGCGCCGACACGATGATTGCGGCGGGCGGCACCTTCTACGTCGATAATCCCGGGGACAGCGTCATTACGACCGGTATCGCCGGTGACGACGTGTTCGTCAAGAGCACGATCGACTGGACTCTCGCGGCCAATCACAAGTCGCTGGAGCTTCTGGCGGGCAGCGCCGCCCTCAGCGGCATCGGCAACGCCGCCAGTAACAACCTTGCGGGCAACGAGAACGCCAACACGCTGCGCGGCCTCGATGGCGCGGACACGCTCTTCGGCGGTACGGGCGCTGACACGCTGATCGGCGGCGCTGGCAACGACACCTACGTGCTTGCGGACTTCCGCTTCCTGCAAGGCGGTGTCTATGTCTACGGCAACAACAGTCCGGCGAGCCTCAACGAGGACGCGATCACCGAGCTCACCGGGGAAGGCACCGATACCGTCAAGAGTCTCTTTGACACGACGCTCGGCGCGAACCTCGAGAACCTGGAGCTACTCGCGTACGCAAGCAACGGAATCTACCCGGTGCAGGCGATCGGGAATGCGCTTGCCAACCAGATCACTGGAAACAGCATCGGCAACGTCATCGACGGCGGCGCGGGCGCCGACGTGATGATCGGTCGTGCGGGAAACGATACGTACTACGTCGACGATTTGGGCGACGTCGTCACCGAGTACGCCGGGGAAGGTATCGCGGACACGGTGATCAGCCAGGTGAGCTACACGCTGGGTGCCGAGGTCGAGAACCTCACGCTCGTCGGCGCGAACGCGCTCATCGGTACCGGCAACGCGCTCGGCAACACCCTGGACGGCACACAGAGCACAGCTGCGAACGTGCTCACCGGTGGCCTGGGCGACGACACCTATGTGCTGGGTGCCGGGGACAGCGCGGTCGAGAGCTCGGGCGAAGGCGTCGACACCGTCGTCACCGGTGCGAGCTACACGCTCGGGGCGAACCTCGAGAACCTGACCCTCACCGGCTCCGCGTCCGCAAGCGGCACCGGAAACGGCGCCGACAACGTTCTCGACGGATCCCAGAACAGCGCGGCGAACACCTTAGCCGGTGGGCTAGGAAACGACACCTATCTCGTTGACGGGAGCGACCTGATCGTCGAGAACCCCGGCGAGGGCACCGACACGGTCGTGGCGAGCTTCAACCACACGCTCGCCGCCAACCTCGAAAACCTGACACTCGCCGGAAGCGCCTCGAACGGAACCGGCAATGCAGGCGCGAACGTGATCACCGGGAATGCGCTCGACAACGTCCTGGACGGCGCCGGTGGTGCGGACACCCTACGCGGCCTTGCGGGCAATGACACCTACGTGGTCGACAACGCGGGTGACATCGTCGACGAGTCGGATCCGACCTACGGCTGGGACTCCGGCGGGATCGACACCGTGAGGAGCGCCGTTTCGTACACGGTCGGCAACTACCTCGAGAACCTCGTCCTCATCGGGGCTACGGCGCTCGCTGGAACCGGCAACGCCCTCGACAATACGCTCGACGGGAGCCAGAACACCGCGGCCAACGCGCTTACGGGCGGTACCGGCAATGACACCTACATTGTGGACGGCGGCGACGTCGTAGTCGAGGGCGCCAGCGCCGGGACGGATACCGTCGAGTCGGCCTTCACGGTGACCCTCGCTGCAAACGTCGAGAACCTGGTGCTAACGGGCACGAATGCAGTGAACGGTACCGGCAACAGCGCAGCCAACACACTGACCGGAAACAGCGCCGCCAACACGCTCGACGGCGGCGCAGGGGCCGACACGATGATCGGCGGCGCAGGTGATGACACCTACGTCGTCGACAACGCGAGCGACGTAGTGACAGAGAACGCGAACGAAGGGACCGACACCATCCTCAGTTCGTTGACTCGCACGCTTCCGAACAACGTCGAGAACCTCACCCTCACCGGCACCTCCGCGATCAACGGCACCGGCAACAGCCTGAACAACGTGCTCCGCGGCAATAGCGCCGCGAACACCCTCTCGGGCGGGGCGGGCAACGATTCGTACTACGTGAGCACCGGCGACACCGTCAGCGAGAGCTCGGGGCAGGGCACGGATACGGTCTTCTCCGACATTACCTGGACGCTCGGCTCGAACCTCGAGAACCTGACGCTGATCGGGACCGCCAACGTCAACGCAACCGGCAACACACTGAGCAACGCGCTGACGGGTAACAGCGGCAACAACACGTTGGACGGTGGGACGGGCACCGACACGATGGCGGGCGGCGCGGGCAATGACACTTACGTCGTAGACAACACCGGCGACGTCATCACCGAGAACGCGGGTGAAGGGGCCGACCTCGTCCAGTCCAGCGTGACCTACACGCTTGCGGCGAACGTCGACAACCTCACGCTCACGGGCACCTCGGCCATCAATGCGACCGGGAACAGCTCGAATAACACCCTGACGGGCAACAGCGCGAACAACACGCTCACCGGAGGCGGCGGCGACGACGTGCTGGACGGTGGGAGCGGTTCGGACACGATGGTGGGTGGCGCCGGCAATGACACGTACGTGGTCGCCCAGACCGGCGATGTCGTGACCGAGAACGCGAACGAGGGCACCGATACGGTTCAGTCGAGCATCACCTACACCCTGGGCAATAACGTGGAGAACCTCACGCTTACCGGAACCGGGGTGATCAACGGCACCGGCAACACCCTTGCCAACGTGCTGACCGGGAACAGCGCCAACAACACGCTGACCGGAGGCGCCGGCGACGACTGGCTCGAGGGGCTCGCCGGCACGGACACGATGGTCGGTGGTACCGGGAACGACACGTATGTGGTCGCCGAGTCGACCGACGTGGTGACCGAGAGCGCGAACGAGGGCACCGACACCGTCCGCACCAGCATCACCTATACGCTCGGCAACAACGTCGAGAACGTGATCCTGACCGGGAGCGCGGCCCTCAACGCCACCGGCAACACGCTGGACAACGCGCTCACCGGCAACTCGGCGAACAACAGTCTGACGGGGAACGCCGGCGCCGACGCCCTGGAC
>DATIXG010000044.1:0-9184 GCA_035518815.1 Gemmatimonadales bacterium
GGCGGGCCGTACTCGATCCTGGGTGTGACGTCCAGCGCCTGGCCCAGGAGCTCGACCAGGCGGATGAGGCTCGTCGTGACGCTGCCGCCCAGGTTGATGATCTCGAACTCTTCGGGCGCCCGCGCGCCGCGATCGACGGCCGCGACCACTCCATCCACGATGTCGCCCACCCACGTGTAGTCGCGCTCGGTCGAGCCATCGCCGAACAGGGGAATCGCCTTTCCCTCGGTCATGAGCGTGGCGAACTTGCGCATGGCGAGGTCGGGGCGCTGGCGGGGACCGTAGACGGTGAAGAACCGCAGGCACAGCAGGCTGCCGCCGTGCAGCAGCTGATGCGTGTAGCACAGTAGTTCGCCGGCGCGCTTCGTGGCGGCGTAGGGGGAGATGGGCTGGGCGGCGGTCTCGGTCTCGCTGAACGGCGCAACGGAGGAGTCCCCGTACACGGACGAGGACGACGCGAAGACAAACCGGCGGATTCCGGATCGCGCCGCCTCAGCGAGCAGCACCTGGGTCCCGAGCACGTTGGCGCGCGTGTAGCCGACGGGATCGTCGATGGAAGGCCGCACGCCCGCCTTGGCCGCGAGGTGGATGATGGCGTCGATTGAGCGACCGCGCATGGCGGCGCTCACGCTTGCAGCCTCCGCGAGATCGGCTTCGACGAGCTGGAAGTTTCGGGAGGCGAGCGCGCCGCTCAGGTTGCCGCGCTTTTCGGCGGGGGAGTAGAACGGGTCGAAGTTGTCGAGGCCGATCACGTCATCGCCGCGGCCGAGCAAACGCTCGACGACGTGTGACCCGATGAACCCCGCTGCTCCGGTTACCAGTACACGCATGGTATCCTACTCTCCCGTCTCATACGCCAAACTTACGATGAACGAGAAGTGAGTGCTCCCGCTCATTGCACATGAGCGCAGGCGTGCCGAGATTCGACCCATGACTGACGTTTCCTGGTCACCCCAGGCGATCGTGGTCGTGAGCAATGACCAGGTATCCTGCCAGCTGGGCGATGATGCGGCCATTCTGCACGTCGGGTCGGGCCAGTACTACACACTCAACCGGGTCGGAGCGCGCGTGTGGGCGCTGTTGCAGGAGCCGATACCCATCCAACGGCTCCGCGATACGCTATTCGCGGAGTTCGACGTCCCACGCGACCGCCTCGACCGTGAGCTGCTCGACCTGCTGCGCCGCCTGTCGTCCGAGAAGCTGATCGACGTGCGCGATGGGCCGGCTGCGTAGGTTCCTCGCGCTTCCCCCCGCTGAGCGGCGGGCCGTCGTCGGGGCGGCGGTGCTGATCGGCGCAGTGCGGATGGGGCTACCGTTGCTCCCGTTCCGGAATTTCAGGCGCCTCCTCGCTTTCTTCAGTCACGGCCGCGCGGCGCATCCCCTGCCAGCCGATCGGGTGGCGTGGGCAGTCGCAACGGCTGCGCGCCGAGTCCCAGGACCGAACACGTGCCTCGTTCAAGCGCTCGCGGCCCAGGCGCTTCTGGCGCGCCACGGGCACGTCACGGAGCTCCGCATCGGTGTGGCGCGAGCGGGCGAAGGGATCGAAGCCCACGCCTGGCTCGAGCAGCATGGCCGGCCGGTGTTCGGCGCACCCGATCGAGACCGGCACACCATGCTGCCACCACTCGAATCCGGGCGCTCGTGAGCGGTGCCCCGGCTTCGCTGATCTACGAGCTCCACGGATTACGGATCCGCTCCGACATCCCGCTCGGGGAGCCAACCCTCGAGGGCGCCTACGACCTCGCGGTGAGCTGGGTCGGGACCCGCGTTGAGCCGGATACCGCGGAGCGCCGCGTCCTCGCTGAAGCGGTGTGGCCGGGAGGCACCGGGTACCGGCACGTTGAGACCTCCGCTGGATTCCGCCTCGAGTTTCGCGGTGTGTGCGACATCTTCGTAGCAGCCGATCGAGGCTCTCTGACGGTGGCCCTGGCCCGGGGCGCGGACCCGGACATGGTTCCCATTCTTCTCAAGGGGAACGTCCTCGCCATGCTGTTCCTCCTCGCCGGCGAGGGTGTGTTGCACGCGAGCGCCGCGGCATGCGGCGGCGACGCCGTGGCATTCCTGGGCCACTCTGGAGCGGGCAAGTCCACGCTCGTCACGCTGTGCTGCGCCGCGGGCGCCGAGCTGGTGACGGATGACGTGCTGCGCGTCAGGGCCGACGAGTCCGGCTTCCGTTGCGCGAGCGGTGGGAGCGACGTGCGGCTCCGGCCGGCCGCGTCCCCGCTCACCGCCCTCTTTCCCGGTCGTCCGTCGCAAGCCACCGTCGACGGACGACTCGCCGTGCGGCTCCGAAATCGCGCGTCCTTCTGGACGCGCCTCGCCGCCGTGGTAACGCCCGTGCGGACGCGATCCCCTCGCCTGCGCATCGAGCGACTCGGGCCGGTCGCCGCCTGGCAGGTACTCATGGAAGCCCCGCGTGTGTTGGGGATCCGCGACCAGGAGCTGCTCCGGAGCCAGTTTGAGACCTCACGTCGGCTTGCGCAGGGCATCCCCGTCTACCGCGCCGAGATACCGCACGGCCCGCCATTCGACCCGTCGCTCGGCGCGGAGCTCCTGTCAGGCATCGGGCTCACGTGAGCCTGCCGCCGCTCGCGAACCTGTTCGCGACGTACGATCCAGCTCCCGACGCACTCGCGGCCCTCGAAACGGACCTGCGCGCGAGCGGGGAGTTTCATCGCGTCTCTCGGCCCGCCCCGGGCTGGGTGCTGGCGACGAGCCCACTCCCCGGCGGCGCGTCGACCGCCACCACGCCCGCCGATGGCGTCGTCGAGTTCGTCGAGGGACAGGAGCAGATGGGTGACCGGCTGCACCAGCTTTGCGACCTCGCCGACCAGACCCCGGAGCGGCTAGCGCGGTTTCCTGGTGACTTCGCCTTCTTCCGCTTCCGGTCTGATGGCGGCGCGACCGTCGTCCGGTCCTGCGGCGGGCTCGCGCCGATCTACCTCACGCGGTCGCGCGAGCGAATCACGCTGGCGAACCGGCTCGGTGACATCGTTCGCTATGCACCAGAGGAGCCCCGCATCGATCCGCTGCCCAACGCCATTTGGGCGAGCGGGTGGCCCGTGTTTCCCGAAGACCGGACCTTTCTCGCCAAGGTCAGCGCCCTCCCCCGAGGGACGTTCGCGGACGTGGGCTCCGGAGGCCGCATGCGCATCGGTCGCTACTGGGATCCCCGACCCACCCGGCTCGAGCGCCCCACGCCCGCCCGGGTGCATGAGCACGCGGAGCGGCTCCGCAGCCTCCTCGTCGCAGCGCTCGAGCGCGATCTCGATCCTGCGGGTTGCAACCTCCTGACGCTCAGTGGCGGGGTGGACTCGTCCTCGCTCGCTGCCCTCGCGGCAGGCGCAGCGCACCGGGGCTTCTCCACCTGGAGTCTCTTGCCCGGGCCGGAAGAGTTGTACCGCCAACAGATGGCGTACATCGAGCCGCTGGTGCGCCGGTTTGGGATCCCGCGAACGTGGATCGTTCGACTCGAGCGGGACACGCGGCTCGACCTGTTGCGGGCCGCGCCCCAGGTCGTATTTCATGTTCCTCACCCCGCGCTGTGTGCGCTCCCGCAAGTGCTGGCGGAAGCGGACGTGCGCGTGCTATTCGGCGGTGAGTTCGCGGACGAGGTGTGCGGCTCGTTGTTTACCATCCCTGATTGGGCGCAGAGCACGACGCTCGCGCAGCTCGTCACCGGCGTCCACCGACTCCCTACTGGCCGGCGCGACATTCTGCGGTGGGCGAAACACCGGCTGCTCAGCGCGGCGCGCCGCCCCACCGTCCCCTTCCCTCGCGACTTGCCGGACCTCGTTCATCCCGACGTGCGACGGGAATATCGGGCGTGGGCGGCCGCTCGCCGCCATGCCGCCGGGCGCGAGCCCCAGCCCCACCGGCACATGGCGTTACGCGCCGAGATGGACGGCTTCGTTGCGATGAACTGGGAGGTGGGGAGCGCGCTCGGCGTGCGTCGCGCGTTTCCATTCTTCAATCGCGAAGTGCTCGAGCTGGCGTTCGAATGCCACCCGAGCGAGCTCGTCGGTCCGGGGACCAAGAAGCTGCTCCGCGCGGCGCTCGCCCGCGACGTACCGCACGAGAACCTGTTTCGCCCCGACAAGGGACACTGGGGCAATCATCTGGTTGGAGCGCGGTTCGAGATCCCCGGTCCCCTTCCTGAAGGACTCGAGGCGGTGGTGCGCCCCGATTGGTATCCCATGCCCCCGCCGGTGGACAGTTCCGCCGCGTGCGGCCTCACAGTCATGGCTCGGTTCGCCACCTCGCTCCTCGCGCGGCGGCGGACGCGCTTGCGGTAAGGAAGGCCGTTTCCTACCTTGGCTTGCGCCCGCCTCGACGTGGATTCGGAGTCGTACTCGAAAGGAGTCGGCCATGAGCCCGGAGCGCGACGTGCAAGCACAGGCGCAGCCTCACGATGTGAAGCCCAAGGCAAGCTACGAGACCCCCGTCCTCAAGACTCTAGGCAAGATCGGCGATCTCACCCTCGGGGTACCGTCCCCCCAGGTTGACGTCCTCTTCGTCGGGAGCCTCTGACCTCCCCGGAGTAATCGCGTGCACGCGGGGCCCGGGGTAGCGGCTGCCGGGCTCCTGGGCGCGTTGGCGGGGCCGAATGGGGAGTCACGGAGTCTCCTCCAGGTCGCCCAGGCGCATGGTCTCCTCCCGCAGTTGGGTCGGCTCAACCCCGACTGGCTCCGTTCGGTCCCGCCCGATGAGTTGGATCGCCTCACACAGCAGCATGCCCACCGGTGCTTGCGCCTCACCAGAGAACTCATACGACTTCTCGACGTGCTCGACCGGCACGGCGTGCAGGCCATCCCGTTCAAGGGCCCGGTGCTCGCCGTCCAGCTGTATGGCGATCCCGCGGCGCGGTGCTACCAGGACATCGATTTCCTCGTCCGCGATACGGAGGCGGATCGGGCACTCTCCGTCCTGGTGGCAAATGGATACGAACCCGAGCCCGAGGTCCGACGTCACCAATTGCGGCGGTGGCGGGGGTGGCTTGACCACTGCCGTCTCACGCGCGAGGGGACGATCGTCGAGCTGCACTGGGGACTGGATCAACGAGGGTTGTTCTCGC
This sequence comes from Gemmatimonadales bacterium, assembly GCA_035518815.1. GTDB lineage: Bacteria > Gemmatimonadota > Gemmatimonadetes > Gemmatimonadales > GWC2-71-9 > AG25. The sequence continues at coordinate 5,075 of DATIXG010000044.1, forward strand.
TAGACCTGCACACGGCGCGGACCGCGCTCGACTCAGTGCGCCTGGGCGGTCGAACCGTGCGAACACTCTCGCGGGAGCACCTCGTGCTCTACCTCGCCGCGCATGGGGCGAAGCACGCGTGGCAGCGCCTCGAGTGGATCCTCGATTTCGGCGAGTTGGTCAGGACCTCACCGAATCTCGACTGGCGCGGCATGGCGGACGCGGCTCGTGCCCGTGGCGCCGAGCGGGCGTTGCGCTTGGCGCTGCGGTTGGCTCGCGACCTCGCGGGCGTAGCGCCACCGGAAAACTTCGCCGCGCCTGTAGCAGAGGACATGCGGGTCAGCGCGCTCGCGCGCGATGTAGGCAGGAGCCTGCGCGGCAGCCGGCCGTTGAGACCAGGGTCATGGACGCTGGAGACGTTCCATCTGCGGGTACAGGAGCGACTGCGCGATCGGGTGCGATACCTCGCGAGGCTGCTGTTCGCGTCCGGCCCGGCCGATTGGGCCCTGCTCCCGCTGCCGGTCGCTCTCTCCTGGCTCCATGCTCTGGTGCGGCCGCTGCGGCTGGGTGTGGAGGTCACAACGCCGTTTCGGAACCGCGCCGGCGGACCTGCGTAGCAGCTCGAGCCACACCGCACGTGCCACGTTGACTCAGCTGGCGGGCCCCTGCACCTTTTGCGCCAGCGAGACCCTTCATGACCGCTGAACGACGCACGATCTTTCCGTTGCTGGAAGCCCTGGCGCGCCGCTATCGACTGGTCCTGGGCGTCCCTTTCGTCGCCGCGATCCTCACATCCATCGCGGTGCTCGTGATGCCGCCGAGCTACGCCTCCACGGCGTCGTTCGTGCCGGAGAATCCCGTGCAGCCGCGTCTCCCGAGCAATCTCGCCGGGCTGGCCACGCAATTCGGCGTCAACCTGGGCGCCGAAGGCAGCCGTTCGCCGGCGTTCTACGCAGACGTGCTGAGAAGCCGTCAGATCCTGTCCGAAGTGCTTGGGGCAAACGTGTCGGACCCGCGAGCCGGCGACAGCATGACCGTCTCAACGCTGTATCGGGTCAAAGGCGCCACGCCCGAACAGCGGCTCGACGACGGCGTGAAAGCGCTGCGGAACCGGATCACCGTCGGGGTGGACCAGCGAACGAATGTCGTGCGGGTGACGGTGGAGGCGCCGTCGGCGGTCGCCGCCCGCGACGTCCTGCAGCTCCTGCTCGACCGCCTCGCCGATTTCAACGTGCACACCCGCCAGAGCACGGCGGGCGAGCGGCGGAAGTTCATCGAGGGGCGCACCGCCAGCGCGGAACAGGACCTGCACGGCGCCGAGCAGGCGTTGCGGGCCTTCTACGAACGCAACCGCCAGTGGCAGAGCTCGCCGCAGCTGCGGCTCGAAGAGCAGGAGCTCAATCGCCAGGTGACCATTCAGCAGGAGCTGTATCTCACGCTGCGGCGGGAGTACGAGACGGCCCGGATCGAGGAGGTCAACAACACACCGGTCCTGACGATCATCGATCATCCGACGGTTCCGGGAAGGCGCGCGCGTCCGCAGCGCACGGTGACGGTTCTTCTCGTGACGCTGGTCGTGGGCATGCTCGCCACGGTCCTCGCAATACTGCTGCAGGACCGGGATGATCTTCTGGCATCGGGCGATCCCGAGTACCTCCGCTTCCACCGGCGTGTGACCCAGCTCTTCCGGCGGGAGCCGAGCGTGGCGAAGTGACGGGTGTGTAGAGGCGCTGGTGACTGAACGCAGCGCGGCCGGAAGGCTCTACGACCGGGTCTTCAGGTGGGTGTGCGGGGGAGAGACTCCGTATCCGTGGCACTTTCAGTGGCTCGCCGTCGTCGACCTCCGCCGCGACCTCAGGCGTATCCTGCCGACCCTCACCGGGCGGCTCCTGGACGTGGGATGTGGTGAGAAACCCTACGCCCGCTGGTTGACCCAGGCGCGCGAGCACGTGGGCCTCGATGTGTATTCCGGCCCCAACGTGGATGTCGTCACTACGCCCTATCAGGCGTGGCCGCTCGCGTCGGAGTCGTTCGACGCCATCCTCTGCACTCAGGTCCTCGAGCACGTGGCCGACTTCGAACATGTGCTGCACGAGATCCGCCGGGTGGCGAAGCCCGGCGCGCTGCTCGTCGTGAGCGTGCCGTTCGCGTACAACGAGCACGGCGCTCCACACGACTACCGGCGATTCTCGGCCTCCGGTTTGCACCTCCTGTTTCAGAGCGACTACGAGCTCCTGGAGACGAGCCGCCAGGGCGGCATCGCGAGCACGACCGCTGTCTTGGCGCTCAACTGGTGGGACACGATCATGGATCGCTGGCCCGCGACTCGGTTCGCGAAGGCCGTAACGCTTCCTGTGTGGGTGATCGTGTGCGGACTGGTGAACGCGGTCGGCTTCATGCTGGACAAACTCGACCGCACCGGCGCGTTTTACGGCAACGTGCTGCTGGTCGCCCGCAAGACTCGCTAGGTGCCCGTCCGCTTCGCACACGTCGGTCGCGACCTCGCCCGCCTATTTGGGGTGAACCTGGTGACTCGCGCCCTCGGGATCGGGGCGCTCGTCGTGTACGCGCGCCTGCTGCCCCCCGTCGAGCTCGCCGCGTTGCCCGTGTTCTTCCTGCTCGGCTCGTTCGTCACGGTGCCCTGCAACTTCGGCTTCTTCCCCACGCTCATGCGCGAAGTCCCGCTGTTCCTGGAAAGCGATCGGCCGGCCGCGCTCGCACAAATCCGCACCGTGGTGCTGGTCGTCGGCGGCGGGATTCTGGCAATCGCGTTGGGCTACGTGGTGCTTGCGCCGGGGATCGCGCAACTGTTCTTCGGAACGCCGGCCTGGACGTGGCTCATCTTGTGGATGGTCCCGGGAACGGTGGCACGGGGACTCGACGACATCACCACGTTCATTCTCCGATCCACCGGCGAATTCCGGCACCTCGCACAAAAGAAGCTCGTGGCGGAGGTCACGACCCCGATCGCCGCCATCGGACTGATCTTTCCGTTCGGGGTGCGCGGCCTGATCGCGGGCGTGACGCTCGGCGTGATCGCGGGGCTCGTGTGGGCCATCTACTGCGTCCGTCACTACGTCTTCCAAAGCTGCACCGCCGCCCCCGTCGCACCCCTGCTCCGCCGCTCCAAACCCTACTACGTCGAAAGCCTGTTGTTTTTTCTCACGCAGCAAGGGGACCAGGCGCTCGTGGGCGCGCTTCTCTCACCGGTCGCGTTGTCGAGCTACTACGTCGCCCGCCGTATTCCGGACGCCATGGCCCTGATGCTCCTGTCCGTAGAGGAAGTGATGGGGCCTACGCTGGCACGCACCAAGGCCGGCGCGCCCGCTGATCGCAACCAGATGTTCGCGGGTTTTGCGATCACCGTCGCCGCGTTCGTCGTCCCGATCGCCGCACTCACGGCCTGCCTCGCGCCGGCATATACCCGGCTCGTCGGCGCCCAGTCGTATGGGGGTGTCACACCGGCGGTGGCCATCCTGTCCCTTGGCCTCATCGCTCAGGGAGCAATGACGCTCGTCTCGCAGAGCGCTCTCGCGCTCGGCCATCCGGCTGACCGCCTGAAGGTCACGGTCACGTTCGCGTCACTGCTCCTCGCCTTCACCGCAGGCACGGCGGGCCTCGGGTTGACGGCCGTGGCGGTGGGTCGCGTGACGGCCATCGTCGTGGCAACCCTCGTCGGCGCCCGGTTGCTGCAGCATGTCCTGCCCGCAGTCCCGTGGCAGCGCGTCGCGAAACTGCTGGTGCCTACGGCCTTGTTGGTCGCGACCCTGTTCGCCCTTCAGGTGCTCTCCGACAACCTCTGGTTCGTCCCCGCTTATGGGGCCGCCGCCGTCGGGGTCTTTGCGATCGCCGTATGGGTTGGCCTCGATCCAATGGATCGCAGGCGGTTGGTTGAGCTATGGCGCGGCAGGGGCGCGGCGGGAGAGCACGACGAGCCCCGCCAGCTTCTCGATCCCCCACCGGGTGAGCCCGGGCAGTAATCGTGTCACCGGCACGGCCCATCCGCGGTTGGTGTAGCGCAGGCGGTGAACCGCGCACTCCAGCTCGTAGGGCTCGAAGGTGAACCCCGCCCGTCGATACGCGTCCACGATCTCAGGCTTGGAGCGATAGTAGCACCAGCTGTTCAGCCAG
>DATIXG010000045.1:0-2146 GCA_035518815.1 Gemmatimonadales bacterium
GATGGTCAACACCGTGTGGGGCGGCGTGACCGAGGACAACAGCTTCGGCACCCACGAGTACCTGGAGCTGATCCAGCGGCTCGGGGCCGACGCGTTCATCGTCGGCAACGTCGGCAGCGGCGCGGTGGAGGAGATGTCGAAGTGGTGGGAGTACCTGCACGCGCCCACCGGCAGCCCGCTCGGCGACGAGCGCGCCGCGAACGGCCACCCCGAGCCGTTCAACGTGCGCTTCTGGGGCGTGGGCAACGAGAGCTGGGGCTGCGGCGGCGCGATGACGCCGCAGGCGTACGCGGACAACTACAGGCGGTATGCGGAGTACCTGCGCGGGGCCAAGCCGTTCCGGATCGCCTCGGGCCCCAACACCGACGACTACGCCTGGACCGAGACGATGATGCGCGAGGCCGGCTCCAGGATCGACGGCCTCGACTTCCACTACTACACGGTCGTGGGATCGTGGGCGCACAAGGGCTCGGCCACGCAATTCGGCGAGGGCGAGTGGTTCGGGGCGATGCAGAAGGCGCTGCGCATGGACACGCTGATCGCGCGCCATTCCACCATCATGGACCAGTACGATCCCGGGAAGCGGGTGTGGCTCATCGTCGGCGAATGGGGGATGTGGCACGACCCGGAGCCGGGCTCCACGCCGGGGTTCCTGTACCAGCAGAACACGCTGCGCGACGCGGTGGTCGCGGGGCTGCACCTCAACATCTTCAACAGCCACGCCGACCGCGTGCGCATGGCCAACATCGCGCAGACCGTCAACGTGCTGCAGTCGGTGATCCTGACCAAGGGTGACTCGATGGTCCGCACGCCCACGTACTGGGTGTTCGACCTGTACAAGGTGCACCAGGACGCGACGCTGCTGCCGCTCAACGTCAGGTCGGATGCCTACACGTACGGCGGCCAGTCCGTGCCGGCCGTCAGCGCCTCGGCGTCGAAGGACAAGGACGGCCGGATCCACATCACGCTGGTGAACCTGGACCCGAACCGTGGCCGCGCGGTGCAGGTGGACGTCCGCGGGCAGCGGGTCTCGAGCGTGAGCGGGCGGGTGCTGACGGCGGCGGCGATGAACGCCGACAACACGTTCGAGCAGCCGAACGCCGTCCAGCCGGCGGACTTCACCGGGGCCAGGCTGTCGGGCGGGAACCTCACGGTGGACCTGCCGTCGAAGTCGGTGGTGATGGTCGAGCTGCGGTGAGCCGCGCCGGTGCGGAACCGGCTGACCGGGCGCATCATCCTGCGCGGCTGCGTGCTCCGAGGTCGGGCTCCCGGCAAGCGCGCGGTCGGTCGCCGGCAGGCGAGCGGCCGCCGGACAATCAGGGGACGGCGGCGGAGGCGAGGAGGGCGGCCCCGATGGCCTCGATCGCGCGGAACGTCTCGCGCGCCACGGGCACGAGCGAGGCGGCGACGGAGCCCGGCACGGCCGCGTCGAGCGCGCCCTTCCACTCGGCCCACCGCACCGGCTGCGCCTCGCCATAGGGATCGAGGAACGCAGTCCCCGTCTGCCCGTCGAGCGCGTATGCGCGGCGCACGCTCCGCGCGATGAACCGCCCGCCGTTCGTACTGCCCTCGAGCACGTAGAGCGCGCCGGCAAGCGAAACCGGCGACTCGGCGCCCCACGCGCGCAGCTGGTCGCAGAAGGCCGCCGTGGCCGTAGTCCGCGCCGATGCGGCGATCCCGAGGCACGCCAGGTCGCGCTCGAGGTCGGGCCCGCGGAGTCGCGACGGATCCACGAGCGGCGCGAATCCCGCCAAGGCGCGGAGCCCAGCGACCGCGTCGTCGAGCGCGCGCCAGACGTGCAGCATCTCGCCGAGGAATCGACCGTACAGTGCGCGCGGCAAGTTGCCACCAACGAGTTGGCGCTGGAACGCCGACCGCTCGGCGCTCTCGTGGTCCGCGCTTGTGGCTTCGCGCAGCAACGCGGAGGCCAGCGGCGCCACGTCGGCTGAGACGTCCATCGTGTCCATCAGTGCGTCCCGAAACAGGTGAAGAGCGCCGGTACCAGGAGCCACATCAGCCCCTTGGCCAGAAAGAACAGCGCGCCGATGAATCCCATGCCCTTGAGGGCGAGGCGCTTACGACGATTGCCGAGTTCATCCGTCTGCATTACGGGAACAGTAGCGCGATGAAATCGCGGTGGTCAACC
>DATIXG010000046.1:0-9672 GCA_035518815.1 Gemmatimonadales bacterium
CTATCAGGTGGACCACGCTTGGCATCGAACCGGGCGACGTTGAACTCGTTCAGCTCTCGAAGATCGGACTTGTAGGTCGCGTCCACCTGTTTGAACCGCTCCACGAGCTGATTCGTGAGCTCGTCGCCGAAACGTGCGTAAAACTTGCGGTGCCGAACCAGAACGAGGGGCGGCGCTAACAGCAGCGCGCCGTCTTCCCCTTCCGCTCGAAGAATTCGCTCACGTACTCTCGCTCGCTCAGCCGGGCAGCGTGGCCCGCGCGCCGGCAATGTTCGACATACGTGCCATAGTCCGGCGCACCAATGACCTGCCTTAAAACCCGAGCTATCGCACCAATCCACCCCTTGCGTCCCTGACCGCCCGCGGGGTAGGGACGGGCGGCGGGGTTAGTCTCCGGTCGCATACGCACTCTCCACGTAGGGCGCCTCGTGCAGCACCGCCGCTTTCCGCTTGGACAACACGAGCCACCACTCCGCGACCGATGCCACGAGCAGCACCGCCACGACGCTCATGAACACAAGCGCCATGCCCGCATCCAGACGGTCATTGAACATGAGGCGGCCGGCGTTGGGATTTCCCGAGCCCGCGAGTGATGCCGCGTGCGCCAGGAACCCGAGCCGCGGGTCGGACGAGAACACCTTCTGCCAACCGGCCGTCATGGTCACGATCACGAGCCAGACCAGCGGGGTGAGCGTCACCCAGGCGTAGCGGGCCCGTCCCATCTTGATGAGGATCGTGGTCCCTACGCTGAGGGCGACGAGCGCGAGCAGCTGGTTCGCGATCCCGAAGAGCGGCCAGAGCGAGTTGATGCCGCCGTAGGGATCGATGACGCCTTGATACAGGAAGTAGCCCCACCCCGCCGCAATGCCGGCGCTCGCGAGGAGCACGCTCGGATACCACGACGTTCTTCCGAACCTGGGCCACACATGGCCGACCAGCTCCTGGAGCATGAACCGGCCTACCCGGGTCCCCGCATCGATGGTCGTGAGAATGAACAGCGCCTCGAACATGATGGCGAAGTGATACCAGAGCGCGTCGAACGCCGGACCGCCGAGGGACTGCGTCATGTGCGAGAAGATCTGCGCCATCCCCACGGCGAGCGACGGCGCGCCCCCGGCCCGCCCCACGAGGGTTTGCTCGCCCATTTGGGTTGCGAGCTGCTGCATCGCCTCCGGGGTGACGACGAATCCTGCCTGCGCCAGCGCCTGCGACGCCTGCGCCAGCGCAGCGGGCGTCGTGTTCATCGCGAAGTACACGCCAGGATCGAGGATGCACGCCGCGATCATCGCCATGACGCCGACGAACGACTCCATCAGCATGCCGCCATATCCGATGAAGCGCGCGTCGCTTTCCCGCGCGATCATCTTGGGCGTGGTGCCCGAGGCGATGAGCGAATGGAATCCGGAAATCGCCCCGCACGCGATCGTGATGAACGCGAAGGGAAAGACCTTGCCGGCGAATACCGGTCCCTCGCCGAGGCGCGCGAACACGCTCACCGCCGGCATCTTGAGGGTCGGGAGGACGATGAAGATCGCGAGCGCGAGCACGAAGATCGTGGCGATCTTGAGGAACGTGGACAGGTAATCGCGGGGCGTGAGCAGCATCCACACCGGCAGCACGGAGGCCAGGAATCCGTAGCCGATCATCATCCACGTGAGCGACGTGCCCGAATGGGTGAACGCCGCGGCGAGCGCCGGGTGGCCGGCCACGTATCCGCCGCCCACGAGCGCCGCGAGCAGCAGCACCGCTCCCACGGCCGACGCCTCGCCCACACGGCCGGGGCGCCACTGCTTCATCCACCATCCCATGAGCAGCGCGATCGGGATCGTACACGCGATGGTAAAGAGTCCCCAGGGAGACGCCTTCAGCGCGTTCACCACGATCAGCGCGAGCACGGCGAGCAGGATGATCATGATGAGCAGGACGGCCAGCATGCCCACCATGCCGGCGGTCCCGTTGATCTCCTCCTTGGCCATCTGGCCGAGCGACTTCCCATCGCGGCGCAGCGAGCAGAACAGGATCGTGAAATCCTGCACCGCGCCGCCGAGCACCACGCCGATCAGGAGCCAGAGGGTGCCGGGGAGGAATCCGAATTGCGCGGCGAGCACGGGTCCGACGAGGGGTCCGGCGCCCGCGATCGCGGCGAAATGGTGGCCGTACAACACCCAGCGGTTGGTCGGGACGAAATCGCGTCCGTTGTCGAACCGCTCGGCGGGGGTGGCGCGCCGGTCGTCGAGGGCAAAAACGCGGTGGGCCAGGAGCCGGGAGTAGAACCGGTAGCCGATGGCGTAGGTGCAGAGCGCCGCGGTGAGGAGCCAGGCAGCATTGACCGGCTCGCCGCGTGAGAGCGCCAGGACACCGAGCGCAGCCGCGCCCAGGGCGGCGACGGCACCCCATCCGACCACGGAACCTGCGCGGGTCATGGGGGCGTAAGTTACGGTGCGCCTTGCCGATGTTCAAATTCGAACATAGGTTCGAAACCCTTGGAAAGAATGGGGTGGACGCTGGCCGGACGCGAGCAAGGCGCGTCCGTGGCGCAGGAGCAGCCCCGGCGAGAGCGTCTCGCCGAGACGGTGAAGGGTCGGGTCGCGATCGTCACCGGGGGCGCGACAGGCTTGGGGCGGGCGACCGCGCTCGAGTTCGCGCAGCAGGGCGTCGCCGTGGCCTTCAACTACGTGGATCTCCCCGGCCGCGATGTCGCGGCCCAAGCCGTCCTCACCGAGACCGCCCTGCGCGCACACGGCGTGCCCGTGTTGTGCGCCCGCTGCGACGTCCGCAAACAAGACGAGGTAGAGCGGTTCGTCACCGAGGCGCACAGCCGGCTCGGCGGCGTTCATTACCTGGTCAACAATGCGGGCGTGACGCACGACGGCGCGCTGTGGCGCCTGTCTGCGGAAGCATGGCAGGAGGTGCTGGACACGAACGTGACCGGCGCGTTCAATTTCTTGCAGGCGGTCGCGCGCCACATGCGAGCCCAGCGGTTCGGGAAGATCGTGAACGTGGCGAGCCACCAGGCATTCCGGCCGAGCTTCGGCATCGCGAACTACGCGGCGAGCAAGGCCGCGGTCATCGGCCTCACGAAGTCCGCGGCGGTCGACCTCGGGTCGTCCAACATCAACGTCAATGCCGTCGCGCCGGGTTTCGTGCGGACCGAGCTGCTCGCCAATCTGCCTCGAGAAATTCTGGAGCGGGCGGAGCATGAATCGGTGCTGGGCCGGGTGGCCGAGCCGGAAGACGTGGCCCGCGTGATCGTGTTCCTGTGCAGCGAGGCGGCCCGGCACATCACGGGACAGGTGATCGTGGTGGACGGCGGGTTGACGCTCGCTTGAAAAAGCCGGGGCCGGGCGCGATATTGAGCCCTGGTGACTAATTCCTTCCAATTCAAACACTTAAGGCACGGCGCCTGGGCCGCCGGGCTGTCGGTATCGGTAGCGGCGCTCGCGTGCGGGGGTCCGAAGCAGAAGCCGGATGAACCCCCGAAGCCGCGTCCCGTCGCGGCCCTCCCGACCGGCGCGCTCGCCGGGCAGCAAGTCATCCTGCTTCCTCTCACCCTCGTCGCGGCCGAAGATTCGCTCGGGTGGGAGCGCGAGCTCACCGACCGCCACGCAACGCTGGCGCGCGCCGACAGCATCCAGGGTGCGTTGCTCCAGATGCGGGTCCCCGAAGTCGTGTGGATCCTGCCCGATGCCCTGCGCCGCGCTGCGCGGCGCGCGCCGGGAATCGCGGTGGACCCGGATCAGATGGCGACCGCGGTGCTGCGGGTGGACAAGCTGACGGTGGTGCCCGATCCGCTGCGCAGCCAGCTCCGTACGCTGGCCGCGCTCGCGACCGGCGGCAGCGAGCGGTTCGCGCTCGCTCCGGCGGCGCTGATCTACAAGCGCGCGCACAATCTCCCGGGCGCGCCGCCCGTGTTCGCGAACGCGGAGCTGGTCATGGCGCTCGTGGACGTGCGCACGGGGCAGGTGATGTGGCGGACCGTGGCGCAGGGGGCGGGAGACGATCCATGGATCGCGCTGACGCGCGCCGTGAAGAGCTACACGCCGGGACTGCCGTGAGCCCCCCGGGACGTGCGACGCGCATCGCGCGCTGGACGGCCTTCGGCACGACGCTATTGTTCGCGGTGTACGTGGCGGCGCGCCTGCGGGGCCTGCCGCCCGCCTGGCGTTCGACCGGACGTCTGGTCGCTGCCATCGCGGTCGTCGTCTGGTATTATCTGACGTATCGGATCGTGAAACACGTCGCCACCGCACTCTCGCTCGTCGCGCTCGTGACCGCCGGCGCATCCGCCCAGACGTCGCTCTCCATCTACTCGGACGGCCGCGTGGTGGTGCGTCGCACCGTCGCGCAGGCGCTCTCCAAGGGAAGCAACCGTGTGACCATCGCGCTCGAGAATGTCGACCCCGCGACGGTCTTCTCGCCCGACAGCGCGCTGACAGTCGTCTCGGTGACCTTGCGGCGTGCGAGCGACCGCGCCGCGGCGCTCGAGAGCGCGGAGGGCCAGACGCTTTCGTTCGTGCGCGGCAAGGGAGACACCGTCCGCGCGACCGTGGTGCGCGGCAATCCGCCCCAGTATCGCTTACCGGACGGGCGGATGCTCCTCGTCGAGCCGGGAGAGCCGCTCTTTCCCGCCGAGCTGGTGCGCAGCACTTCGGAGGCGAGCCTGGTGCTCGAGGCCAGCAAGGCGCGCCCTGCCGCCGAGCTCGCCTACCTCGCAGAAGGCGCGCGGTGGTCCGCGACGTACCAGGTGCTGCTCGCGGGGGGTGGGGGCACGGCGCTGGTGTCGGGCAATGCGACCGTTGCGTCGCAGGGACTCGATGCGGACAGTGCGGCAGTGCAGCTCGTGGCGGGCACGATCAACCGCGCGCGCTCCGCCCCTCCCGGTCCCAGTCCGATAATGGCTCGACAGATGGTGGCGGTCGAGGGGACGGCGCCGGCGGAGGAAGCGGTCGGCGAGACGCATGTGTATGCCTTGCCCGGCCGGATGTCCCTGGCCCCAGGGGTGTCGGTCACCATCGCGCTGTTCCCCCGGACGTCGGTGGCGGCGACCCAGGAGTACGTGGTGTCGGGTGCGCTGCCGTTTCGCGGCTACCTCCCCACCGGGGCCGCCGGCAGCCAGGCGGAGCCGAACCGGGTGCCGGTCGAGGTCTGGTACACGCTCAAGCGGGCGCGGGGCACCCCGTTCGGTGACCGGCCGCTTCCCGGCGGCGTGATCCAGCTGTACCAGGCCGACTCGGCCGGGCGGGCGCAGCTCCTGGGTGAAGCGTCGAGCGCGCATCAGGCGCCGGGCCGCGATGTCCGAGTCCAGGCAGGCGCGGCATTCGACCTCACGGCCGAGCGAGTCCAGACGGACTACGCTCAGGAGCAGATCCCGCCCCCGCGGAAAGGGCTGGCCCCGCGCCAGCGCGTGACCGCGTCGTATCGGGTGACGATCAGCAATGCCAAGGCGACTCCCGTCGCGGTGAGTGTGCGCGAGGTCCGCGCCGGCGTCTGGTCGATCGTGACCAGCAGCGTGCCGGCGGAGAAGATCTCGGCTACCGAAATGCGCTTCCGCGTGACGGTACCCGCGGAGGGCGAAGCGACGCTCACCTACACCGTGCAGGTGGATCTGTGACGCTGCACATCCTCCATCTCGCCGATCTGCATTTCGGCGGCGCCGCCGACGTGCGGCAGGTGGAGGCGGTCGAGCGCATCATCCCCGATTTGCGTCCCGACGCGGTGGTCGTAGCCGGGGACCTGTGCCAGCGGGCCCGGCACGGCGAGATGCAGCGCGCGCGCGCCTTCACCAACCTCGCGGCCGCGACCGCGCCCGTGTACGTCATTCCGGGGAACCACGACGTGGCGTGGTGGTGGCGGCCGCTGCTGCCGTTCGGGCGGGAGGCGCTGTATCGCAAGTACCGCCGCTACTTCGGCGACGATCTGGCGCCAACGCTCAAGATTCCGGGCGCGACCATCGCGGGGGCGCTCACGTCGCACGGCGTCGGTTTCCTGTCGCTCACCTGGCGGGTGCGGGACCTCGCGGTGATGGGCTACCTGCCCAAGGGCGAGATTCGCCGCGTGGCGGCGGTGTTTCAGGAGGCCGCCCCGGAGGACGCGCGCGTGCTGGTGGTGCACCACAACGTGCTGCGCGGCGACCTGTCGCATCGCATGGGGCTGGTCCGCTCGCGACAGGCACAACGGCGCATCGTCGCGTCGGGGGCGGATCTCGTGCTGTGCGGGCATGACCACCAGGAGGGTGTGGATGTCCTCCCGGGATCGTCGGTGGTCGTCTCGACCGCCGGCACGCTGAGCACGCGGTCCAGGGCGGGGCGCCCCGGAAGCTTCAACTTCATTACCATCGAGCCGAAGGCGATTCAGGTCACGTTCTTCCGGTGGGAGGCAGATCGGGGGCGCTTCCGCGCGTCCGATACGTTCGCGTTCGCGCGCGTGCCGGCGCGCGAGGCGACCCCGGCCAGTCCAGTCACCGCGAGCCCGTAACCCCGGGGTGACGCCCCGGGGTCAGCCGCATGAGGGTTTGATGGCACCCAAGTTTCAGGGCGTGGACTTCTATGAGGTGGACGGCCTGCTGAGCGAGGACGAGCGCGCCGTGCGAGACACGGTGCGTGCCTGGGTGGACGACAATCTCATTCCCATCATCGGAACGCAGTACAGCGCGGGCCGCTTTCCCAAGCAGCTGATCCCCGCCATGGCGGAGCTCGGCCTGTTCGGCGCGAACCTCCCGGAGACCTACGGGTGCGCGGGGCTCAACAACGTCGCTTACGGGCTGATCATGCAGGAGCTCGAGCGCGGCGATTCCGGGGTCCGCTCGTTCGCGTCGGTGCAGGGTGCTCTCGTGATGTTTCCCATCCACGAATTCGGGAGCGAGGACCAGAAGCGGCGCTGGCTGCCGCAGATGGCGAGCGGCCAGGTGATCGGCTGCTTCGGGCTCACCGAGCCGGACTACGGCTCGAACCCCGCGGGCCTCATCACGACGGCAAAGCCGGCGCCGGGTGGGGAAGGCTGGGTCCTGAACGGCACCAAGATGTGGATCACGAACGGCTCGACGGCCCAGATCGCGATCGTGTGGGCCAAAACGGGCGCGCTCGACGATCCTGGCTCGATCCGCGGGTTCCTCGTGCCGACCGACGCGAAGGGATTCACCGCCAAGGACCAGACCGGCAAACTGAGCCTGCGCGCGAGCGACACGAGCGAGCTGGTGCTCGAAGACGTGCGCGTCTCGAAGGACGCCCTGCTCCCGAAATCCGAGGGGCTCAAGTCGCCGCTCTCGTGTCTCACGGCCGCCCGCTACGGCATCGCGTGGGGCGCGGTCGGCGCCGCCATGGCGTGCTACGACGAGGCGCTCCAGTACGCCAAGGCGCGCGTGATGTTCGGCAAGCCGATCGCCGGATTCCAGCTGCAACAGGCGCGCCTCGTGGAGATGCTGTCGGAAATCACCAAGGCGCAGCTCCTCTGCCTCCAGCTCGGCCGGCTCAAGGATCAGGGGCAGGCCACGCCGCAGCAGGTGTCACTGGCCAAGCGGAACAACGTGAGCATGGCGACCGACGTCGCGCGGGAAGCGCGCCGGCTCCTCGGCGCAAACGGGATTCTCGCCGAATACCAGGCGATGCGGCACCTCGCGAACCTCGAGTCCGTGTACACCTACGAAGGCACCCACGACGTCCATACGCTCATCCTGGGCCAGGAGATCACGGGCCTCAACGCGTTTGCGTAGTCGTTGATGAAGATCGCCGTGTGCATTAAGCGGGTCCCGGATTCCGAAACCCGCGTCAAAATCGCCGCCGACGGGAAGACCCTCGATGAAGCAGGCGTCAAGTTCATCGTCAACCCGTACGATGAGTTCGCGCTGGAAGAGGCCCTGCGGCGGAAGGAGCAGGCGGGCTCGGGCGAAGTCGTCGTGGTGTCGCTCGGTCCCGCGGCGGCGCAGGAGACCATTCGCGCCGCCCTCGCGATAGGGGCGGACTCAGGGGTGCTGCTGCAGGCCGATCGCGTGCCGGCGGACGGACTCGAGGTCGCCAGAGCGCTCGCCGCCGAGCTCAAGGACGGCGGATTCGACCTGATCCTGTTCGGCAAGGTGGCGATCGACGACTCCAACCATCAGGTCGGCCCGATGGTGGCGGAGCTGCTGGGCCTTCCCTGCGTCACCGCGATCACACATCTCGAGCTTGGCGCGGGGCAGGGCACCGCAGAGCGGGAAGTGGAAGGCGGTATTGAGGTCGTGGAATTCCCGTTCCCCGCGGTGCTCACGACCGACAAGGGGCTGAACGAGCCGCGGTTGCCCTCGCTCAAGGGGATCATGGCGGCGAAGAAGAAGCCGCTCGCCGTGAAGCCGATCACGCTGCCTGCCGGGTCGATCGAGGTACTCGCCATGCTACCCCCGCCGGATCGGAAGGCTGGAAAGATCGTGGGTGAAGGCGGGGCGGCCGTGCCCGAGCTGGTGCGCCTGCTGCGCGAGGAAGCGAAGGTCCTGTGACCTCCGTCCTCGCCGTGCTCGAGCAGCGGGACGGCGCGCTGCGGGGCGTTTCCCACGAGGTGGTCACGGCCGCTCGGCGCCTGGCCGATGCCCTCGGGGGCACCGTTGAGGCGCTGCTGCTCGCTCCCCGGCCGGACGTCAAGGGAGTCGACGCGCTGGGCCGCTTTGGTGCGGACAAGGTGACGGTGCTCCACCACGCCACGGTGTTCGCGCGCTACGCACCCGAGGCTTGCGCGCGCGCCGTCACGACGCGAGCCACGGGCGGCAAGCACGCGGCTGTACTGCTCGCCGCGAGCGCCACCGGACGCGATCTTGCGCCCCGGGTCGCCGCGCAGCTGGGCGTGCCGCTCGCAAGCGACGCGATCGACCTCTCGGCCGACGGCGACGCGCTCGTCGTGACGCGGCCCGTGTACGCCGGCAAGGCCCTGCTCAAGATCAAGATGACCGCCCGTCCGGCCGTGGTATCGCTGCGTCCCAGTGTCTTCACTCCAGTCGAGCGGCCGAAGGCCGGCACGCTCGAGACTCCGAGCCTCGCGTCCGGCGATTCGGGGCGAGTGGTCGTCCGCGAGGTGAAAGCCGCGCCGGCCGGGAGCCTGGACGTGGGCGAGGCGCCGATTGTCGTCTCGGGCGGCCGTGGCCTGAAGGAGCCTGCCAACTTCAAAGTGCTGGAGGATCTGGCCCGGGCGTTCGGCGGCCGGGCCGCCGTGGGCGCGTCACGGGCCGTAGTGGACGCGGGATGGCGGCCCCACGCCGACCAGGTGGGCCAGACGGGCAAGACCGTGAGCCCAACGCTCTACATCGCCGTCGGGATCTCGGGTGCGATCCAGCATCTGGCGGGCATGCGGACGGCGAAGGTGATCGTCGCCATCAACCGCGACAAGGATGCCCCGATCTTCAAGGTGGCGGACTACGGGATCGTGGGAGACCTGTTCGAGGTGGTTCCGAAGTTGACGGAAGAGATCAAGAAGCTGGATGGCTAACGGCGTGGGGAGTGGGAAGTGGTTCGCTCCGGCGATGTACCAACCTCCACTTCCCGTGGACCGGCTCCTCCTGCCCACCGGCTCTCCCGGCGCGGGCGATCGGATGGAGCTCGATGTCCTCATTGTCGGCGCGGGGCCCGCCGGTCTCGCGTGCGCCATCGAGCTCGCGGGCCTGGCAAAACGCGCCGGGACCGAGTTGAGCATCGGGGTGCTCGAGAAAGCCGC
>DATIXG010000047.1:0-2906 GCA_035518815.1 Gemmatimonadales bacterium
CGGCTACCTGCGCGTCATGTTCGCGGTGGAGGATATCGACGATACGCTCGCCCGACTCGGCGAACGCGGCGGGACGCTCGTCGGCGACGTGGTCCAGTATGGAGACATGTATCGGCTCTGCTACATCCGGGGCCCCGAAGGGCTTCTCATCGGGCTCGCCCAACAGCTCCG
Organism: Gemmatimonadales bacterium; assembly: GCA_035518815.1. Taxonomy (GTDB): domain Bacteria; phylum Gemmatimonadota; class Gemmatimonadetes; order Gemmatimonadales; family GWC2-71-9; genus AG25. The sequence continues at coordinate 172 of DATIXG010000047.1, forward strand.
GCAGCAGACTGCCCGAGAGAATCCCATGTGAGGCAAGCGCTGAGAGCAGGGACATGGGCGTCTAACAAGCGGTTGCCGCGGCAAGCGGTTGCCGCGGCCGGAGAACCTGCCTCGATAGAGCAGGTACGTTCAGCCGCGTACTGGAAGATCGTCGAGCCGCCGTCGACCTGAACAACGCCGCTCTCGCTCATGGACCTGTTGAAGCCAGGCACCAAGGAAGATCCCTTACGACGCTGGAACCTTCCGGACCGCGTGTTCTTCGCATCTGGGGCCTGCCATATCCTCACGCACGCGTTCCTTGAACGGTCCCCCGCTGCCGGCTTTGTCGCCGTCTGGATTCGCCCCCAGGCCGGCTTGACGGGCAATCACGTGTTCGTGACCAACAGAGATCTGGCCTTCGACTACCACGGATACGTGCCCCGCGATCGCCTCGTTGCTCACTACACCAGACGGGCCGCTATCTGGAGCGATTCACGCTCAGGCGAGCCTGACGCCGTATTTCTCGAGCGTGTCCGGGCGCAGCTCGAGCCCCAGTCCCGGCGCGTCGGGCACCGCCATGAACCCGTCGACGATCTTCGGGCGCTCGCGAAACAGCTCGAACCAGAGCGGATCGCGGGTGGGATCGGCGAACGATTCGAGGATGAAGCCGGTCGGGCTGGCCGCCACCGCGTGGACGTGGATCTGGGGATCGTGGTGCGCGGCGAGCGGCACCTGGTACAGCTCCGTCATGACCGCGGCCTTCTTCCAGGTGGTGAGGCCGCCGGCCCACGTCGAGTCGATGATCAGGTAGTCGACCAGCCCTTCGGCCACCATCGTGCGCAGGCCGTAGGGCGTGTACTCGGTCTCGCCGGCCGCGATGGGCACGTCGACCTCCGCCTTGAGGCGGCGCAGCGCGTGGCGCTCGTCGTACCACGGCATCGGGTCCTCGAGCCAGAAGATGCGGTGGGGCTCGCAGAGCCGCGTGGCGCGGATGGCCGTCGGCAGGTCCCAACCCTGGTTGGCGTCGAGCATGATGGCCACGTCGTCGCCGACGGCCTTCCGGATCACCGCCACGCGCTCGGCATCGGCCTCCGGCGGCAGGCCCGCCACCTTGACCTTCACGGTGCGATAGCCGTGCTCGAGGTAGAGTGCGGCTTCGCGGCGCAGGTCGTCGGGACGCTCGCCGTCGCGGTAGTAGAAGCCGGTGACGTAGGCGGGGACGCGGTCGCGGAGAGCCCCGCCGAGCAGCGCGTGCACCGGACGATCCGTCGCCTTGCCCATGAGATCCCAGAGCGCAATATCGATGGCGCTCATGGCGGTGACGAGCTGCCGCCGCTGCTGAGCGAGCGTCGGAATCCCTCGCACGCTCGTGTAAGTCAGCGCGAAGAGGTCCTGCCAGATCCGCTCGACCGCGAACGGGTCCTGTCCGACGACGAGGGGCGTGACCCGCTCGAGGATCTGGCCGACGGCGCGCATACCCTCGGAACCCGCCTGGGACAGGAACGGACCGTGCGCCTCGCCAATCCCCACGAGCCCGGCGTCGGTCGTGAGCCGCACGATCAGCTCGCTGACACGGCTGATCGTCGAGGTGGAAGTGCGGACCGGCTGAGGGAGAGGGGCGGACAGCATGTACGTCTCGAGCGTGGCGATCTTCAATCTCTCAGGCTCCGCGGCAATGATACTCCAGGCGCGGGACAGATCGGCTGGGGTTCACGGGGTCCGCTTGCCGGTACCATTCCGCCACGCTATAGTCGCCGCCACAACACTCTAATGAATCATACGGTCAGACAGACCATCGCCGGCTTCGTGAGCGTCCTGGCTATCGCTCTTCTGGCCGTGCCCCTAGCCGCCGACGCACAGCAGGCCAGCAAGATCTGGCGCGTTGGCTCGCTCCAGCCTTCGCCATCAGCCAACACGGGGCATGCGTCGTTCCGCCAGGGTTCGAGGGCCAATCCCGGCACCGCTGAGCAGTTGAAGGCCACCAGGACCGTCGCCGAGCGCCTCGGGCTGACGATGCATGTGGTGTGGATAGACCGTCCCGGCGACTATGGTGAGGTCTTTGCCCAGCTGGCGAGGGAGCGCGTCGGCGCAGTTCTTGTCCTGACCGACACCGTGCTGGCCGCGGACCGGAGGCAAATCGTGGAAACGGCAACCAGGCACCGGCTGCCGACGTTCTTCGACTTTCGGGAAAGCGTCGGGGCGGGCGGCCTCTTGTCATACGGAGTCAACAATCTCGACTCCTACCGGCAGGCAGCGCGCTTCGTCGACCGGATCCTCAAGGGTGCAAAGCCCGCAGATCTCCCTGAAGAACAGCCCACCAAGTTCGAACGCGTCATCAACCTCAGGACGGCGAAGGCCTTCGGCCTCATGATCCCGACGACCGCCCGGGCGAGGGCGGACCACGGCATCGAGTGACCGGTGCCAGACGTCCGCTCTTGAGGGCGCGGGGCGACCATCCCGGGAACGCAGAAGGGCCAGGGGGGCCCCTGCCACCCACCGGGAAGCGCGTGCAGTTCGACGAGATCGTGATTCTCCAGATTCGCGACGGCAAAGTCTGCCGGCAGCGCGGCATCCCCGACAGTTACACTGCGCTCAGGCAACTCGGCGTGGTGCCCACACCGCGATCGTGACCAGACACCCGCGCACGGAGGAGCTCCCCTGATGGCGATCATCGATTCTCAGGTCCACGCCTACGATGCGAACACTCCGAAGCGGCCCTGGCACAGCGTCCCGAACTGGCCCGATCACGTCACCGG